>UBJO01000033.1 GCA_900465665.1 Hyphomicrobiales bacterium | reverse complement strand
CGTCCGCGCCCTCCCCATGAAGAGCCGATGCCGCCGCAGCGGCCAGGTGGCATCTGCACGCGCGAATACCGCCCCGTTTGCGGCGAGCGCGGCAGACAGATCAGGACATTTTCGAATTCATGCGAGGCAGACAATGCGGGCTTCCGCATCGTCGGTCAGGGCGAATGCCGCCGCTGATTGCGCTACTCCAGTGAGCAGCAGGTTTCCGGCCCACGAACGGGGCCGGAAACGAATTGGGGCTCAGTTCGCGCCCTTGATGACCTGACCATTGACCGTGATCGAACCATCGCGTGCGACGTTGACGTCCCAGCGCTGACGACCATCCGGATCGGTCTTGCCGAAGCCCTTGACCATCATCAGGCCGAAGGAAACCTGATTGAGGTCGGGATTGCTCTTGGCCAGTTCCTGGATGGCGGTGATCGTCTTGTCGAAGTCGCGCGCGACGATCGATGCGTTCATTGAATAGGCCGTGGTGGACTCCGGAATGCCGCGGACTTCACCCGAGATCTCGGCATCGTAGACGCTGGAGCGCGCCGAAATCTTCGGGAAGGCAACGACGAACTCGCCATTGGTCAGGAGCTTTTCGAAAGCCTTGTCGCTTTCCGCCTTGCTCTTCTTGTCGTCTGTGAAATCGACCTTCATCAGCTCGTCGCCGACAGCCGCGATGTTGAGTTCCGGAAAGGCGAACTGCATGTCGACCTCTTCGGGAACGAAGGGCGCGTACATCTCGGGCAGCAATGCGCTGTTGAAGCTGATCTGCTTGGCAGCCATGCCAACATCGAAACGCATCGCATCGCTCGGACCGCTCATGCCGATCGTGTAGTCGACGCTGTCGGCGCCACCGCTGCCGGCAACGCTCGACACGCTGACCTTGTTCATGGTCACGGTCTCGTTGAGGCTCGACATCAGCGGGAACGACTTGCGCACCAGTTCCTTGATCTCTTCGCTCTCGGCGCGCTTGAGCTTCTTCTCATCGGCGTGTTCGATGATGAAGGCGAGGATCGCGCGGAAATCGTTGATGGAAACGCCGTTCACGGCGGCGGCGAAATCCACCGAGTCGGCGCGGATTTCAACCGGCGGCACTTCCTTGCCGCTGATCTTCTCGACAAAGCCGTTCATCGTGCCGCTGCCGGCGAAATTGGTGCGACCCTTCAGCTCGCCGTCCGACGAGGTCATCTTGTAAGTCGACGAGCCGGTCTCGACGCTCACCTCTTCTTGCTCGGTCTTCGACGAGAAGCGAAGCGCCTTGCTGGAGAAGTCGCCGGACTTCAGATAGCTGATCGCCGGGTCGAAGACGCCGTTCGAAATCAGGGAATCGATGACATAGGTGAATTCGGTATTCGGCTGGCCGGGCGCCTTGAACGAGCCGGTGACGTCGAGCGAGTTGTTGCCCTCGATCGTCCACAGGCCGCTCTCTTCAGGCGTTGCGAAGATCGACCAGGGGTTGAGGCCCTTGATGGAAAAGTTCTTCGGGTCGGCCTTCTTCAACAGCGCCGCGAAGTCATAGACGATCTCGTAGCGCGTGCCGGCCGGGTTGACGGTCACGAAGCCCTTGGCTGCATCCTTCGGCAGGAGCTTCGACAGGTTGGCCTCGATTTCCTTGGCACCCTTCTGGTTGATTTCGACCGCGTAAGACGTCGAAACCAGACCGAGAAGAACGACAGCGGTCGCCGTTAGGGTCTTGAGTTGCATGCTGAATTTCTCCCGTACCATTTGAGGTCGCATGTGAAGGCTAGGCCCCCGCCCTGTCAACCCAGCAGTTGCATGCGCGGTCTCAGGCAGCGATCTTGCGTGAACGCATCGGCATCGGCCGGCCGAGAAGATAGCCCTGCGCCTCGTCGCAGCCTTCGTCGAGCAATATCCCAAGCTGCACATCCGTCTCGACGCCTTCCGCAAGCACCGGAATACTCAGGCTTTGCCCGAGCGCCAGGATGGCGCGGATGATCGCCTTGGCCTGCTCGCTGGTCTCCACCTCGTTCATGAAGCTGCGGTCGAGCTTGATCTTGTCGAACGGGAAGGCGCGCAACGTTTCCAGCGACGAATAGCCGGTGCCGAAATCGTCGATGGCGATCGAGACGCCGAGGTTCTTGACCTGGCGGAGCGTCAGGAGAGCCCGGTCCTTGTCGACGATGATCGACGACTCGGTGATCTCAAGTTCGAGGCGCCACGGCTCCAGCCCGGTCTCGTACAGGACCGAATGCACGAGATGGGCGATATCCTGGTGGCCGATCTGGATGGGCGACAGGTTGACGGCGATCTTGTGCTTCTCGGCCCAGCCGGCGGCCTCCTTGCAGGCCTCGCGCAGCACCCACTCCCCGATCGGTACGATCGCGCCGCATTCCTCGGCAACGGAAATGAATTCGCCGGGCGGCACGTTCCCGCGCGTCGGATGCTGCCAGCGCAACAGAACCTCGTAACCGGTGATGTCGCCTGTTGAGACCGACTTCTGCACCTGGAAGTGCAGATGCAGCTCGTTCTTTTCGATCGCCAACCAGAGATCGCTTGCCATCTTGCGACGGTCACGGGCCGCCTCGTCCATCGCCACTTCATAGAAGCAGATGCGCTCGGAAAGCGTCGCCTTGGCGCGGTACATGGCGAGATCGGCATTGGCGAGCAGTATCTCGCCCGTCGAGCCATCCTGCGGATAGATGGCAACGCCAATGCTGGCATCGGGGTTGATGTCGAAGCCGTCGATCTGGAAGTCATCCGTCAGGCTCGCCTGCAGCCGCGCCACGAAGTCATGTAGGTCGGCGACATCGGAAAACTGCTTGATCGCCGCGAATTCGTCGCCACCGAACCGCGCTACAAATTCGTCTCCACCGAGCAGTTGGCTCATACGGTCCGAAAGCGTGATGAGCACCTGGTCGCCCGCGCTGTGGCCACGCTGGTCGTTGATCTCCTTGAACTTGTCGAGATCGATGCCGATGACGGCAACCTTGGTGCCGGCACGCTTGGCGAAAGCGAGATCCTGCGACAATCGCTCGGAGAACTCGGAGCGGTTGGGCAAGCCCGTCAGCACGTCGTGACGCGCCATGAAGGCGATCTTCTCTTCCGAGATCAGCCGTTCCGTGATGTCTTCGTAGGTCGCAACCCAGCCACCATCGGGAAGCATATTGAGGTTCAACTGGATCGATCGGCCATGCGCGCCCTTGTGGACAATCGACCGTTCGCCGGATCTGAGCGCGCGCATCAGCTTGTCGTAGTGCTCGGATGCGCGCTTGGCCACGGTTTCTGGATCGGAGAAGTGGATCTCGTACCCGATCGCAATGATCTCCTTGTAGCTCATGCCGGGACGAACCGTTCCCTGCTCGAATTCGAAGATCTCACTGTAGCGGCAATTCGCCAGCACAAGGCGCTCCTCGGCATCAAACAGGCAAATGCCCTGCGACACGTTCTCAAGCGCGAGGTCGAGGTTGCGCGAGACTTCCTTGATGCGGTCGCGATCGGCCTTCTGTTCGGTCACATCCTTGGTGATCTTCGCATAGCCGGCGATCTCGCCATCGGCGTTCCAGATGGGATCGATCACGACGTGCGCCCAGAAGGAGGTCCCATCCTTGCGGAACCGCTTGCCCTCCGCCTCGAATTTCCCCTCAGTGCGTGCCTTGAGCAGCGCACGCTGCGGCAGGCCGGCCGCGCGGTCTTCCTCGGAGTAAAAGCGGCCGAAATCCTCGCCGATGATTTCGCTGGCGGTATATCCCTTTGCGCGCTCTGCGCCCGCATTCCAGTTGGCGACCCGGCCATCCTTGTCGAGCATGTAGATCGCGTAGTCGGTGACGCCCTGCACGAGCATCTCGAAACGCGCTTCGCTCTCCTTGGTCGAGTTCTCAGCCCGCATCGCGAACAGAGCGGCGGCGAAGCCGGAAGTGATCATCGACAGCGAGACCGAGAGAAGCGTGACGACCATGAAACCGGTGGACATCATCTCGCTCGGATCGATCGCCGGACCGGGACCCGGCACGATCGTCAGTGCGCCCATGGCGGTGAAGTGCATGGCGACGATAGCGACGCAGACGGTCGCGGCCGGCATGAGTAACTTGCGCGCATCCGCCTTGATATCGGGAAGCAGAGCAAAGCCGATGGCCGAGATGACCACCGCGCAAGCCATCGAGGCAACCACAAGCGACTGATCCCAATTCATGCTGCCGGGAAACTGTACAGCCATCATGCCGAGGAAATGCATCGACGTGACGCCGACGCCGAACAGCATGCCCGCGAACGCCCGCCGCACCCTGCTCTCGGCACCTGCCGCGAACGCAACGGCGGCAAGCGTCGCGACGACGACAAGCGCCAGCGACGTCAATGTCTCCGACGTGTCATAGCCGACGACCACGCCGCCGTCATAGGCGAGCATCGCCACGAAATGCGTGGCCCAAATGCCGAAGCCACCGGCCGCACCGCCCATCAGAAGCCAGATCAGGCGCGCGACCTTGACGGTGCTGCGCGCCCGCTGCAACAGCGTCAGCGCGGCAAGGCTCGACAGGAAGCACAGGCATCCGGCCAAAACGACCAGCCTGAGATCGTGCATGTAGGCAATGCAGTTTAAAACGGTAAACATGAGATATCCGGACCAATTTGCACTTTCGCTTTCATATGCGGCAACTTAAGAAAGCTGTAATTTCCGGCGGCCCACGGATTCTTGACAATTGCTAATCGCAACTGTCATTAATGCTCCGTCAACGGCGGCTGATCTTGGGTTTTGATTGGCGTTTAAGGCGGATGCCTAAGTTGCATCAGCGCCTACTAAAGGACCGATGCGCGGCCTCATCGGGATGAGCGTCCTGTATCACGCCGCAACTCTTGCCATTCCGCCACAACTAGACTATAGCGCACGCGTCCGCACAGACACCCTTGGAGGCAATGCGGATGAGGATGGGGAAACCCGCCTCCAGTTCAGCGACAGGCGATGCCTGCGCCGAGCTCTCCAAATAACCTCGGAAGGAAAAGTCATGAGCCACGAAAGCTACGAGCTCAAGGCCGAGGCGCGCGAACGGGTTGGTAAGGGGTCCGCCCGTGAACTTCGCCGCAATGGTCTCATCCCGGCTGTCATCTATGGTGACAAGCAGGCCCCAATTTCGATCTCCCTCAGCACCAATGAGGTAACGAAGCGCATCCACGCTGGCGGTTTCATGACCACCATCGCTACGATCGACGTCGACGGCAAGAAGTACAAGGTTCTGCCGAAGGACTACCAGCTCGATCCGGTCCGCGACTTCACCATGCACGTGGACTTCCTGCGCGTATCCGGCAACACCGCCGTTACCGTTGCGATCCCGGTTCACTTCGTCAACGAAGAAAAGTCCCAGGGCCTCAAGGTCGGCGGCGTTCTGAACATCGTTCGTCACGACGTCGAAGTTCATTGCCCGGCTGATGCCATCCCGGAATTCTTCAACGTTGACCTCAGCGGCAAGAAGATCGGCGACAGCATCCACATCTCCGAAGTCACCCTGCCGAAGGGCGTGACCACGGTTATCGACCGCGACTTCACCATCGCTACGATCGTTGCTCCGGCAGCTGGCGTATCGGAAGAAGAAGAAGCTGGCGAAGCTGAAGCTTGATCCTTTGATCGCTTGAACGCTTTGTAAAGTATAAGACCCGCTTTCTCCGGAAAGCGGGTCTTTTCATTTCCGCGAAGATCAGCACTTCAACTTCGATTAAGACATTTAGTGGAAGCATGCCCCATCGTTTCAGAGCAAGTTTTATTCTGAACGACGAAATTTTGCGGCAAGGGGCAGACGCAGGAAAATGCATAATTCCGTTCAGAACAGATTTCTAGGAATTGTGTTCGCCGCATTGGTTCTGCTCGTAGCCCCACTTTTTGTTCTGTTCCTTTTCCTGTCCTCCGGACGCGCCGAAAAGGAAATCCGCGACCATATCTCCGTTCTTCTCGTCGCCAACTCGCAGGCGCTGGCAAAGCCGCTCTGGGACCTTGATGAGGACAGCGTCGCGCAGATCAGCGCGGCCGTCGTCTCGCAGGGCAACATCGTCAAGGTTCAGGTCCGGGACGAATCCGGCCAGCTTGACGTCACCCAGTCGACGATCCCCGCCTCCTATGACGGCCAGCTGATCGAAGTCTCGCACGCCATCACCTACACCACGCTCGATGGCCCAAAGAAGCTGGGCACGATCTCGGTCTTCTATCCCGCGCCGGACCTGTTCTCGGGCCTGAAGAATGAAGAGATCATCTTCCTGTCGATCTTCGTCTTCGCCGTATTGATCGTCTTCTGCGCCGCCCTGATCGGCAACCGCATCGTCCTCGTTCGCCCGCTGATGCGACTGATCGCGGCCATCGAGGCCACCGGCCAGCTCGGCTCGCGCCACCATGTCGACTGGCGCTCCAACGACGAGATGGGCCGCCTTGCCAAGAGCTTCAACACCATGCAGTCCAAGCTCGAGAGCGAGGAACAGGAGCTGAAACTCGCGCATCGCCGCGCCATCGACATCTACAACCTGACGCCCGCCATGCTGTTCTCGCTCGACGAGAACGACCATATCACCGCCGTCAGCGACTACTGGCTCGCCGCCACCGGCTACGAGCGCGATGAAATCATCGGCAACCGCTTCACCGATCTCGTCACCCCGGACGCCCGCAGCGCCTTCCTCGGCCGCAAGGGTGAGCTGAATGGCGGCGCCACTGTCGATGTCACCGTCAAGTTCCTCTGCGCCGACGGCCGCGTCATGGACGTGCTGATCCTGGAATCGAAGACTGCCACCGGCGGCCAGGGCGGCCTGTCGCTGTCCGTCATGACCGACGTCACGGCGCTGAAGGCCTCGGAAGCCCGCAACCACAAGCAGGCGATCACCGACCATCTGACCGGCCTTCTCAATCGCCAGGGCTTCGAGACCGTGCTCGACGGCAAGATCCGCGAGGCGGACGCCGCCAACCAGGAGCTCGCCTGCCTCTTCGTCGATCTCGACCGCTTCAAGTGGATCAACGACAACCTCGGCCATGCCGAGGGCGACAAGGCGCTGCGCGAGTTCGTCGGCCGCCTGAAGAGCAAGCTTGCGCCGACGGATGTCGCCGCCCGCCTCGGCGGTGACGAGTTCGCGATCCTGCTGCCGGCGGGTAACGCCGCCGAGCGCGCCGACCTGATGGCCGAGATGCTCGCCTCCATCTTCAACGAGCCCTTCGGCACCGACATGCATCTGAGCGCCAGCGTCGGCATCGCCATCTATCCGCGCCACGCAGACAATGCCGCCGAGCTGCTGCAGAAATCCGACATGGCGATGTATGCCAAGAAGCGCGACGGCAAGAACGGCGCCCAGCACTTCGACAACGGCATGGTCGATCACGCCCGCGCCCGCGCCGAGATCGAAAGCTGCATCGAAATCGGCCTGATCGAGGACTGGTTCGCGGCCTATCTCCAGCCGATCGTCAACCTCAACGGCCGCGGCGTCGCCGGCTTCGAAGCCCTGATGCGCCTCAATCATCCTGTGAAGGGTCTCATGGCGCCTGCCGAGGTGATCAACGTCGCCGAGGAGACCGGAAAGATCATCCGCGTCGGCAATGTCATCATGGAGAAGGCGATCGAGCATCTGGCTGTGCTCTCGGCGCTCCCGGGCCTTGAGAACAGCTACCTCGCCATCAACTTCTCGCCGCTGCAGTTCGAGCCGTCCTTGCCCGCGAGACTGGCCTCGCTGCTCATGCGCCACAACATTCGCCCCGAGCGGATCGTCGTCGAGATCACCGAGGCGGTGCTGATGCACAACAATCCCGAGATCCGCAAGATCGTCAGCGACATCCGCCAGTTCGGCTGCCGCATCGCGCTCGATGACTTCGGCACCGGCTACTCCTCGCTCAGCTACCTCAACCGCTTCCCCGTCGACATCATCAAGATCGACCAGTCGTTTACCCGCTCGATCAACGATGCCAACGAGGATATCCGCCAGAAGAGCCGCACGCTGGTCGAAAGCATCACCACACTCTCGCACAAGATGGGTTGCACCGTGATCGCCGAAGGCATCGAGACCGAGCAGGAGTGCCATACGCTGTGCGAGATGGGGCTCGACTACGGCCAGGGCTACCTCTTCCACCGTCCGCAGACCGTCGACCAGCTGATGGTCCGACTGGCGGATGCCCACACGCTCGCCCGCGCCTCATAATCGCAAAAAGAGAAGCCGAGATGATCAAACCACTGCTGCTTCTCGCTCTCCTGAGCCTGCCCCTCACCGGCCCGGCACGCGCCGCCACCGTCAATTTCCTGACCGAGGAATATCCGCCCTTCAGCTATCACGAAAGCGAGACGCTCAAAGGCGCGTCGGTCGAGCAGGTGCAGATCCTGATGCAGAAGGCGGGCATCGATATGCATATCGAGCTCATGCCCTGGACCCGCGCCTATGCGGCGACGCAGGCGACACCAATGACCTGCCTCTTCACCACGGCCCATAGCCCCGAGCGTGACAAGCTGTTCAAATGGGTCGAGCCGCTGCTGGTGGACGCCAACATTCTCGTGGCCACCGCCTCCTCAGGCATTCGCGAAACCGATCTGGACGACACCCGCCGTTATGTCATCGGCACACATCGCGGCGACTACACCGAGCAACTGTTGAAGGAAAAGGGCTATCCCAAGGTCGATATCGCCAGCGACTTCCCCTCGACGCTGCGCAAACTCCTCAATGGCCGCATCGACCTCATGCCCATCTCGGAGATCTACTTCGAAAAGCTCAAGGTCGACCAACCCCTCGTGCGTGTCGCCACGCTCTCCTCCCAATCGCTGGGCATCGCCTGCGAAAAGAGCTTCCCCGAGGATCTCAGGGCCAAGATGCAGCTGGCGCTCGACGCATTGATCGCCGATGGCACACAGCGCACGATCTTCAACAAATACGGCCTGCACCCGCGTCAGTAACTAAGCTTCCCCGGTCTCGCCTCATCGATTCTGGCCACCACAAACACGCTTGCGCTTGACTTCGGCGCCGTTTCGCGGTGGTGAACGTGCTTGGAATTTGAAACGCCCAGGAATGAAAGCGCCATGCTTGTTATCGCCGGCCTCGGCAATCCCGGCAGACAATATGCCGGCAACCGCCACAACATCGGCTTCATGGCCGTGGACGCCATCCACCGCCGCCACTCGTTTTCGCCCTGGTCGAAGAAGTTCAAGGCCGAGATCTCCGAAGGCGAGAGCGCGGGCGAGAAGGTCCTGCTGATCAAGCCGCAGACCTACATGAACCTGTCCGGCGAATCCGTCGGCGAGGCCATGCGCTTCTACAAGCTGCAGCCATCCGACATCGTCGCCATCTACGACGAGCTCGACCTCGCGCCCGCCAAGGCCCGCATCAAGGTCGGCGGCGGCCATGGCGGCCATAACGGCGTGAAATCGCTCGATGCGCATTGCGGCAGGGATTACCGGCGCCTGCGCCTCGGCATCGGCCATCCCGGCAACAAGGACCTGGTGCACAACTACGTGCTCGGCGATTTCGCCAAGGTTGACCAGCAGTGGCTGGAACCCATGCTCGACGCGCTCGCCGACAATCTCGAGATGCTGGTCAAGCGCGAGGATTCGCAGCTGATGAACAAGCTGGCGCTCGCCGTCGGCGGCAAGGAAGACGAGGACAAGCCGAAGCCCGCTAAGCCTGCCAATGCCAACACAGCGGCTCAGAAGCCCGCCGGCAAATCGCACATCCATCAGGCCCGCAACAGCGCCCAGCCGAAAAAGCTTCCGACGACGGGACCGATGGCCGAGATGCTGAAGAAGATGTTCGGCAACAAGGAAGACTGACCATGTCCCCCTCGCCTCTTGCCATCCGCACGGCCGAAGCGGGAGACCTGACAGCGCTTCTCGCGCTCTACAAGGACATGAACCCCGGCGACCGCGCCATCGACCCGGCGCTCGCGCAAGAGCGCTTTACGTCCATGCTGGCCTATCCCGGCATGCGCGTCATGGTGGGCGTGGCCGACGATGCGCTGGCGGCTTCCGTGACGCTGATCATCATGCCCAACCTCACCCGCGGCGGCGCGCCATACGCGCTGATCGAAAACGTCGCCACCTCAACGCCGCATCGCCGGCGCGGCTACGCAAGCGCCCTGATCGCGCATGCGATCAAGCTCGCCTGGCAGGAGGGCTGCTACAAGGTGATGCTGCTCACCGGACGCACCGATCCCGGCATCCATCGCTTCTACGAAAGCTGCGGCTTCGTGCAGAACAAGACAGGCTTCCAGATCAGAAGAAGCGTCTGAACCTATTCCTCGGGCTCTGTCGTAAACATCAGCGGGAACCCCGCCTCCTTGCCGAAATCCATGGCCTCCTTGGCCTTTGTCTCGGCGATATCCTTGGCGCAGACGACCACCACAGCGGTGCCGAGCTTGTGCGCGGTCATCATCACCCGGTATCCGGCTTCTTCGCTCATCCGAAAGACGATCTTCAACACCGCCGTCACGAATTCGCGCGGCGTGAAATCGTCGTTGACGAGAATGACCTTGTAGAGCTTCGGCCGATCGAGCTTCGGCTTGGACTTCACTTTCGGTTTCAGGGCGACATCGTTGTCACTCATCGGGCAGTCCATCCGTTGATGACAGGAAAGAGGGCGAGGCTATGCTCGGCCCACACAATATATTGCACTGCAAGCACCGCTTTCAAGCCAAAGCCGCTTTGATCACGCAAGATGTGCTCGAAAAGCTTGACCCGGAGGCGGCTTTTACCCCATACGCACGGCCAAGGAATTCAAGAACAGCAGGTTTCAGCCATGGGCTTCAAATGCGGTATCGTCGGTCTGCCGAATGTCGGCAAGTCGACCCTCTTCAACGCGCTCACCAAGACGGCGGCAGCGCAGGCGGCGAACTATCCCTTCTGCACGATCGAGCCGAACACCGGCGAAGTCGCCGTTCCCGATCCGCGCATGCAGAAGCTGGCGGGTATTGCCGGCTCCAAGGAAATCATCCCGACGCGCATCTCCTTCGTCGACATCGCCGGCCTCGTGCGCGGCGCGTCCAAGGGTGAAGGCCTCGGCAACAAGTTCCTCGCCAACATCCGCGAAGTCGACGCCGTGGTCCACGTGCTGCGCTGCTTCGAGGATGACGACATCACCCACGTCGAGGGTCGCATCAATCCTGTTGGCGACGCCGACACGATCGAGACCGAGCTGATGCTCGCCGACCTCGAAAGCCTGGAGCGCCGCGTCGAGCAGACCCGCAAGCGCGCCGCATCGAAGGACAAGGAATCGCTGGCCCAGCTTCCGGTCATGGAAGCTGTCATCAAGCTCCTCAACGAAGGCAAGCCCGCCCGTCTTCTCCTGAAGACGCTGGCGCCTGAGGAAATCGAGATCCTGAAGGGCCTCAACCTCCTCACCTCGCACCCGGTTCTCTACGTCTGCAACGTCGCCGAAGGCGATGCCGTCGACGGCAACGAGCACACCAAGGCCGTGGCGGAAATGGCCGAGAAGCAGGGCGCGGAATGCGTCATCATCTCGGCTGCGATCGAAGCCGAAGTGGCGCAGCTGCCGGAAGAAGAAGCCACCGAGTTCCTCTCGGCACTCGGCCTCACGGAAGCCGGTCTCGACCGTCTGATCCGCGCCGGCTACCACCTGCTCGACCTGATCACCTATTTCACCGTCGGCCCCAAGGAAACCCGCGCCTGGACCATCCGCCGCGGCACCAAGGCCCCGCAGGCGGCCGGCGTCATCCACACCGATTTCGAACGCGGCTTCATCCGCGCCTTCACCATCGGCTACGACGACTACATCAACTTCAAGGGTGAAGTCGGCGCCAAGGAAGCCGGCAAGGGCCGCGACGAAGGCAAGGAATACGTCGTCCAGGACGGCGACGTCATCCACTTCCGCTTCAACACCTGATTTCGAACATTAGGACTGCCGCCTAAGCGGGCGGCAGTCTCTTCTGCATGCCATCAGGCAGACGGCGCACGACGGCGCGCCGAAGCGGCATCCAGCCGGTGCCGATGACAAGAACGATCACGCCCACCGCCAGCAGCGTGACGAAGATGTAGGTATCCACCTGCGCATTGCCCTGGCGGAAGATCCCGTAGAGCGCGGCCCCCAGCGATACCAGTCCCGACGTCACGAAGGCGCGTCGGTCGATGATCAGCCCCACCAGCATCAGCGCCATGACTGTGATCACCACGACAGGTGTGCGCATCGACACCGTGTCGAGCCCGCTGAGCGCCCCCGGCCCGCCGCCGGAGAGCCATAGGATGCTGTAAAGCAGCGCGGGTGCTGCGCCGAGATGCAGCCAGAAGGCAATGTCGGAATTGACGGTCCGGCGCAGCGGATCCTTGAGATCGAAGCGCATGGCGAGCGCAAACAGTCCAACTGCGCAGGCCACCGCCAGCATCGACAGCACGCCGCCATGCGTGACCGCATAGAGCGGATCGCCACTCAGCCAGCCGAGCAGGCGCAGCACGAGCTGCAGCGCGACAACGACCGCCCCCATGATCGCCAGCGCGAAGGCGAGCGGTATCCGATAAAGCAGATAAAAGAGGCCGAGGACGACGGGAAAGGCCAGCGTGTATTGCAGCCCCTCATTATTGTCGCCGATCCCGATGATCTGCGGCGAACCCTGCAGCAGCATCGCCGACACGGCGCCTGTCCAGAGCGCCAGCGCAATCGTCAGCGCCACGGCAGGCAGCGCCAGCCGCTGGCGACGCACCAGGATTTCGGCAAGTACGATGATGGCGGGAAACACCGCGTAGATGGAACCGATGCCCCAGAGCCCGGAAAGCGCCACGACGATACCGATGGTGATCAGCACGTCATGGAACCCGCGTACGAAGCTCGGCGTCTCCGTGTCGGAAAACGCGGCACCACCCGCTGCTTCGTCCCGCACAGCCGATACGGCGGCATCCGCCCTGACACCTCGCGCCACGAGAAACGACAACAGCCGCTCGGAAGCCTGCGATGGAATGATCCCTTCTCGTTCAGCCTCGTCAAGGATCGACTTCAGTTCGGACATGCGGAATTCTCGCTGGAATCGTTGAGTGACGCCGCATGCTATTGTAATCGTGTTGAAACGCCTATGACGTGGAGACGAATTTGTCCGATCAGACACTCGCCTACGAGGACTTTCATCCCGGCCGCCGCTTCGCGCTCGGACCTGTTACGGTCTCGGCAGAGGAAATCATCGAATTCGCCAGTGAGTTCGACCCCCAGCCGATGCACACAGACGAAGCAGCCGGACGAGCCAGCATTCTCGGCGGGCTCGCCGCCTCGGGCTGGCACACGTCGGCAATGCTGATGCGGATGATGATCGACAGCTATCTATTGAATTCGCTCTCCGAGGGCGCCCCCGGCATCGACATCATGGAATGGCGCCGGCCCGTCATCGCTGGCGACACGCTCTCCGGCCACTCGACCGTGCTTGAGGCGCGCGCCTTGCGGTCCCGCCCGGGCATCGGCATCGTCAAGTTCCGCCACGAGCTCGAAAACCAGCATGGCGAAACGGTCTGCGTGTCGGAGAACCCGATCATGTTCCGCATGGCCACCGCGACCGAAGCGCAAACGGGAGCAAGCGCATGAGGATGCTCGATCGCTACACGCTCGGCGAAAAGACCGAGACGGGAAGCTACGCCTTCACCGAGGAAAACATCATCCGCTTCGCCACGCGCTACGATCCGCAGCGCTTCCATGTGGACAGGCAAGCCGCGCGCGAAAGCCTGTTCGGCGACCTCTGCGCCTCCGGCTGGCACACATGCGCGGGCTGGATGACGACATTCGTCGCCTACTGGATCGCCGAGAGCAAGAAAATCGCCCGTGAGGGCCACACGCCGCCCAAGCTCGGGCCGGCCGCAGGCTTCAAGAACCTGCAGTGGATCCGCCCGGTGTTCGCCGACGAAACCGTCGATTACGCCGTCACCCTGCTGTCGAGCCGCCCGATGGCCTCACGCCCGGGCCGCATCCTCAACACCATCCTCTGCGAAGGCTATGTCGCGGGCGACCCGGTCGTCAGGTTCGAAAGCAGCGTGCTCGAATTCGAGTAACAGCCGGCCTCAGTGGCCCGAAAATTCGACCAGCGTGCGGACGTCGACGCCGAGCGCTTCCAGCTTCGCGCGCCCACCGAGATCCGGCAGGTCGATGACGAAGCAGGCCGAAACCACCTCGGCGCCCATCTGGCGCAGCAACTGGGTCGCGCCGACAGCCGTGCCGCCCGTCGCGATCAGGTCGTCCACGAGGATCACCTTCTCGCCCGGCTTCACCGCGTCGATGTGCATTTCCATCTCGTCGATACCATATTCCAGACTGTAGGCGATGCGCACGGTCTCATGCGGCAGCTTGCCTTTCTTGCGGATCGGCACGAAGCCAGCCGAAAGCTGGTGCGCCACGGCGCCGCCGAGAATGAACCCTCTTGCTTCCATACCAGCGATCTTGTCGATCTTCGTGCCCGCATAGGGCTGCACCAACGCATCGACGGCGCGGCGGAAGGCCCGGGGATCGCCAAGCAGCGTGGTGATGTCACGAAAGATGATGCCAGGCTTGGGATAGTCCCGGATCGAGCGAATGCTGGCGGCAAGCTCGGAAGCGATAGTGTCCATTGAAAATTCCGTATTATCGAGAGGCATGTTGGAAGCCCGGCGCACACTATCAATTGCCCGCCGCGCTTCCAACAAAAAACAGCCTCCTCTAGCCGCGCCGGCATGCGGCACGAGCACTCAAGTTCGATAATCGGCGTCGCCTATTCGCCAGCGCGCAGCGTTCGCCCCTGGCCAGCATTCGCGGCATCGCGGATCGCCGCCAGGAAGCTCGTCAGCCCCGCCGAGCGCAAGGGCATGTAAGCCTTGCCGCTCTCCCGGCAGAACCGCTTGATGATGCCAGCCGCCGTATGGCTAATGTGATCGACCGGGAAGACGACGGTCGTTGCCTGCGCAAGTGCTGCCGGCAGAAGCGTCGTGCTGTCCTCAAGGCCGCCATCGTGCAGCAGCAGTGTCACGCCGTGATCGGACGCAAGCGACCGCAGTCTGTCATAGAGGCTTCGGCGACCGCCAACATAGAGCACGGCCCCTCGCCGGCCGGCGCCCCGGATGGCGTCGTACCGGACGCAAGCGTCGTGGCATCATCGCCAGCGCTCGGCCCGTTGCCAAGAAGCAGCGCCTCGATCTGGTCGTTCTCCAACCGCAGCCGCGACAGTTCGGCCTCCGCCCGCTCCGCGCGTTGCTGCTCTCGCTGTGTTTCCTGTCGAGCCGTGGCCAGCCGTTCGGCCAACAGGTCCGCGTGAGCGGCATTGGCCGAAGAGACCCCGCCCCGCGCTTCTTCCGCTCGTGCCTCGCCAGCAGACCCGACCGTGTCACTGGCCGCCTGCGCCCGCCGAAGTGCCTCCCGCAATTGCTCGATCTCGCGCAACATCTCGACGCGTTCGGCCGCAGCCTCCGCAAGGCGGCGCTCCTGCTTGGCGATCTTGTCGTCCTTTTCCTCGGCCTGGCGCTGCAGCTCCGTCAGCCGGGCGATATCCAGCCGGCTGGCGCTGCCGACCAGATGCGACAGCATGTGCACCTCGCCGAAAACGTCCCGCACCAGCTTTTCGTTCGCCGCCGGGTGGGTCATCACAGTCCAGTAGGCTCCCGAGATATCGCCGCAGTCAAACGCCTCCCGCCAGAATCGCTGGAGTTCCTCGGGACTGTCGATCGACGCCGCCCGCCGGATCATGCTCTCGTGGCGACGATCGAGCGCCTTGTTGAGAAGCTTGCCCGGTAGGCCTTTCTGCCCGGCCAACCAGACACCGCGCGAATGCAGCGCATGATCGCCTGCGCTGCGCGCATCACTCTCCCCCACCTTGATCAGCACCTGGCGAAGCTCGCCGGCCGTCAGGCAGGTTCCGATGATCGAGCAATGAAAATGCGGACTGATCTCCCAGGTCTTCGCCCGCCCGGTGCGTTTCGCAGTCGCACCCACCGATGACGCAGGCCGTTGCAAGGTCGCCGACAGCTTGGCGAGCGGAGCATGGGTGGCGTGAAGTCCCGACAATAACGTCATTGCTGAACCTATCGATATATCTCAACGAATACATCGATAGGCCTGAAAAAGCGCGCATGCAAGCCGCGTCATAAAAAACGGACCCAGCGGAGAGGAACTGAAATGAAAGGGGAAGGAAAGAAGAAGAGCAGGCAGGAAAACGTTTCCCTGCCTGCGAAAGCCCTGGGGCTTAGTGGTCCTTGCGGGCGTAGACCGACCGCTTGGTGAGGTAGATGAGCACGGTGAAGATCAACAGGAAGATCATCACCATGAAGCCGGTGTGCTTGCGCTCGACCAGATGCGGCTCGGCGGCCCACATCAGGAACGAGGCAACGTCCTTGGCGTACTGGTCGACCGTACCTGATGTGCCGTCGTCATAGGTCACCTGGCCATCCGACAGCGGCGGCGGCATGGCGAGCACGGAGGCGGCGTGGAAGTACGGGTTGTAGTGCTGGCCCTGCGACACGGTCGTGCCTGCCGGTGGGTTCTCGTAGCCGGTCAGCAGCGAGTAGATGTAATCCGGCCCGCCTTCCTGGTACTGCGTGAAGATATCGAAGATGAAGCGCGGGAAGCCGCGCTCGACTTCGCGGGCTTTCGCGATCAGCGAGAAGTCCGGCGGCGCCGCACCGTTGTTGGAGGCCGCGGCCGCTTCGGCGTTGGCAAATGGCGACGGGAAGTAGTCCGACGGCACGGCCTTGCGGCTGTACATGTCGCCGGCGGCGTTCGGGCCGTCCTGCACTTCGTAGTTGGCGGCGAACGCCTTGACCTGCGCTTCCGAGTAGCCGAGATCGCCCAGCATGCGGAACGGCACCAGCTTCATCGAGTGGCAGGCGGCGCAGACTTCGGTGTAGACCTTCAGGCCGCGCTGCAGCTGGCCCTTGTCGTAGTGGCCGAAGGGACCGGCGAAGGTCCAGTCGACCTCCCTTGGCTCCTTCAGCGGGTAGTGCGGGGTCGCCGCCTCGTGATGTTCGGCGGGCTTTGCCTCCTGCGCGACAGCCGCGCTCCCGAGACAGCCGACGACTGCGAGTGACAGGATGCTTGCAACAAGCTTTTTCATGGTGTGTGTTCCCTCTCGCCGCCCGCTCATGCCTTGGCCGCTTCGGCAGCGACCGACTTGTTGCGCTTCTCCAGCACCGCCTCGGTGATCGAGTTCGGCACCCGGCGTGGCGTCTCGACAAGACCCAGGACCGGCATGACGATCAGGAAGAAGGCGAAGTAGAGCAGCGTGCAAATCTGCGAGATCGTGGTGTAGAGGCCTTCCGCTGGCTGCGAACCGAGCCAGCCGAGGATGATCGCGTTGATCACGAACAGCCAGTAAGCCATCTTGTACCACGGGCGATAGACCGCGGAGCGAACCTTCGAAGTATCGAGCCATGGCAGGAAGAACAGCACGATGATGGCGCCGAACATGACGAGAACGCCAGCCAGCTTGGAATCGATCGGTCCGATGTTGAAGGTGATCGAGCGCAGCATCGCGTAGAACGGCAGGAAGTACCATTCCGGAACGATATGCGCCGGCGTCTTCAACGGGTCGGCCGGGATGTAGTTGTCGGCATGGCCGAGGAAGTTCGGCAGGTAGAAGACGAAGTAGGCGTAAACCAGCAGGAACACCGAAACGCCGAGCGCATCCTTGAGCGTCGCGTAAGGCGTGAACCGCACCGTGTCCGTCTTGGTCTTGACCTCGACGCCGGTCGGGTTGGTCTGGCCCGTGACGTGCAGCGCCCAGATGTGCAGGATGACGACGCCGGCAATGACGAAGGGCAGCAGGTAGTGCAGCGAGAAGAAGCGGTTCAGCGTCGGATTGTCGACCGCGAAGCCGCCGAGCAGGAACTGCTGCACCCATTCGCCGACCAGCGGGAATGCCGAGAAGAAGCCGGTGATAACGGTCGCACCCCAGAAGGACATCTGACCCCAGGGCAGAACGTAGCCCATGAAGCCGGTCGCCATCATCAGGAGATAGATGAGAACGCCGAGGATCCAGAGGATTTCGCGCGGCGCCTTGTAGGAGCCGTAATAGAGGCCGCGGGCGATATGCAGATAGACCGCGACGAAGAAGAATGACGCGCCGTTGGCGTGCATGTAGCGCAGCAGCCAACCGTGGTTGACGTCGCGCATGATCTTTTCGACGGAATTGAAGGCAACGGATGTTTCCGCCGCATAATGCATGGCGAGCACGATACCGGTCAGCATCTGCACGATCAGCATCACCGACAGCATGGCGCCGAAGGTGTAGGCGTAGTTCAGGTTGCGCGGAACCGGATAGGCGACGAAGCTGTCATAGACGAGACGAGGCAGCGGCAGGCGTGCATCGATCCACTTCTCAAGGCCGGTTGATGGCTCGTAGCTGGAATGGCCACTCATAAATCAGTCCCCCTCAACCGATTTTGATAACTTTGTCGGAAACGAACGAATAGGTCGGAATCGCGAGATTCTGCGGTGCCGGGCCTTTCCGTATGCGGCCGGCCGTATCGTAGACCGAGCCATGACAGGGACAGAACCACCCGTTGTATTCGCCGGCCTGGCCGAGCGGAACGCAGCCAAGATGGGTGCAGGACCCGATCATGACGATCCAGTTTTCCTTGTCCTTGCCGGCAGAACGGTCGACACCCGTCGCCTGCGCATCGGCGGCGAGGTTGGCGTTGCGCGCGATCGGATCCTTGAGCTCCGCCATCGGAACGTCATCTGCAGCCTTCACTTCCTCAGGTGTACGGTTGCGGATGAAGATCGGCTTGCCGCGCCACTTGGCGGTCAGCGACATGCCCGGCTCGAGGCTCGACACGTCGACTTCGATGGAAGCGAGGGCCAGCGTCGATGCGTCGGGACGCATCTGGTCGATAAACGGCCATGCGACAGAGACGGCGCCGACGGCGCCTGCCATACCCGTGGTTAAATAAAGGAAATCACGGCGTGTGGGCTCGCTAGAGACCCCGCCTGTCGTTTCGTGTTCGCTCACGGCTTAACATCCTCTGCCCAAATTTCACGGAATTTTCCGTGCCATCCCTCCAAGGCGACGAATCTGTCATACAGATATTCGAACTTAGATTCCCCACCCACTAAGGCGCGTTCTATTATCGATCATCAATTATGTCCAGCCTCGGCAGGGCAAGTGGGCACAATGTCGCGCCCCTTGAGAGTTGATTCTTTAGGACAATCGCGCGGCTGCAACAGTGTTGCGTTGCAACATATCCAGCTGCGTGTTACGTCGCCCAAATATTACTCGCTCACGCCCGGTGCCATCCTATGAGACACACTTTATTCTGCGTGGGCAGTGTTCTCGTCTCGCTGCTGCTTGCCGCCATTTCCTTGCGTTATCTGACGCACACTTGGCTGCTTGCCTTCGTGTACAGCTTTCAGGTCCATTTCGCGCTGGCAGGCCTCGCCGCAAGCCTCGTCCTGATCCTCATCAGGCGCCACTGGTACGCCTATCTGCTGGTCACCGTGTCGGTGCTGCTTGCCGCCCACGGCGTGCTGATGCTGAAGGAATTCGAGGCAGCCCCGCCGGCAACCGCGTCGCGCCCGCTCCTTCGCCTGATGTCTTTCAACATCGAGAACGACAATTTCGCAAACAGCCGCCGTATCGCTGAAGCCGTGATCGGCTCCGGCGCCGATGTCGTCAACATCCTTGAGGCCGTGCCGTTGCTTCAGGAACTTCCCCGGCTCTCGGCGACCTACCCCTATCGCATCGGCTGCGGCGTCGGCACGCCGGGATGCGATACGCTGGTCCTCTCCAAGCGGCCTTTCATGGAGCAGTCCGTCAGAACCCTCGGCGATCTATGGCCCAACCGCCTCGTGCAGGTAACGATCGATGTCGACGGCACATCCGTCCACCTCGCCTCCGTCCACCTTGCGAAGCCCTATTTCGACGGCTTCCAGATCGACGAACTCTGGGATCTCCGTGGGATCATCAAGGAAGTCGATGGTCCACTTATCGTGGCCGGCGATTTCAACTCGGCCATCATCGATCCGCATATCCAGCATTTCGTCCGCACCGCCGGCCTGAACACGGTCTTTCCGGAGCCCGCCACATGGCCGACCCGAGCCGGCAAGTTCGGGATCGCCATCGACCACGTACTCACCCGCCCGCCATTGCGGCTGGTCTCGGTAAAGCAAATTACGGATAACGCCGGCTCCAACCACTACGGGCTGATGGCCGAGATCGCTATCGATCGCTGATAGCGGCCGCCTGAGCGCCTAGACCTCTTCCAGGTCGGCCGCCAGAAAGCCGCCTGATTGCCGCGCCCAGAGTTCCGCATAGAGCCCGCCATCGCGCAGCAGCGCCTCGTGCGTGCCCTCCTGGATAATCCGCCCCTTGTCGACGACGATCAGCCTGTCGAGGGCTGCGATCGTCGACAGCCGGTGGGCGATTGCCAGAACCGTCTTGCCGTCCATGATGCGGTTGAGGTTCGTCTGGATCGCCTCTTCCACCTCCGAATCGAGTGCCGAGGTCGCCTCGTCGAGAACCAGGATCGGCGCGTCCTTGAGCATGACCCGAGCGATCGCGATCCGCTGCCGCTGCCCGCCCGAAAGCTTGACGCCGCGTTCGCCGACATGCGCGTCGAACCCCTTGCGCCCCTGCTGGTCCTCCAGCCGCTGGATGAAGCCCATCGCCTCGGCCCGCCGCGCCGCCTCGATCAATCCGGCCTCACCGGCATCCGGGCGGCCGAAGAGGATGTTGTCGCGCACCGAGCGGTGCAGCAGCGACGTATCCTGGCTGACGACGCCGATCTGCATCCTCAGCGATTCCTGCCTGACGCCGGCGATATCCTGCCCGTCGATCAGGATACGCCCACCTTCAAGATCGTAGAGCCGAAGCAGAAGGTTCACGAGCGTCGACTTGCCGGCACCAGAGCGCCCCACAATGCCGACCTTCTCACCGGGCGCGATCGTCAGCGAGAAATGGTCGATCACGCCGCTGCCCTTGCCATAGTGGAAGGACACGTCGTCGAAACGGATGCCGGGCTCGGCGATGACGAGATCCGGCGCATCGGGCTTGTCAACGAGGCCGAGCGGCTTGGAGATCAGCTCCGCCGAGTTCTGGATCGTGCCGAGATTGCGCATGATTCCGTTGAACTGCGTCATCAGGCGACCAAGCAGGAAGTTCAGCCTGAGCACCAGCGCCAGCGAAAACGCAACCGCGCCCGAGCTGATCAGCCCCTGCAGCCACAGATGCACGCTGAGCCCCGCCATGGTGACGATCATGATGCCCGAAAGCAGCGCCATGGAGGCGCGCACGCCGGTGATGAAGCGGGTGAAGAGCAGCACGGTGGCCTGGAACGTATCGAAGCCCTGCCGCATGTAGCGATCGGTCTCTTCGTCGCGGGCAAAAAGCTTCAGCGTCTGGATATTGCTGTAGGCATCCACCATGCGCCCGTTGAGCATCGAGGCGGATTCGGCCGTATCGCGCGAGTGACGGCGGATGCGCGGCACGAAGTAGCGCGCCAGAACCCCGAAGGCCACCAGCCAGCAGAGCACCACAACAGCCAGCGACAGGTCGAGACGCGCGACGAGCACCAGCGTCGTCGCCGCATAGATGCCGACGAACCAGACGCTCTCCATCAGCGATGTCACCAGATCGCCCGTCGCCTGCCCCGCCGACCATACCTTGGTGACGATCCGCCCGGAGAAATCGCTCTGGAAGAATGACAGCGATTGCCGCGAGACGTGGAGGTAGGATTGCCAGCGGGCGAGATTGTAGAATCCCGGTGTGATCACCTGCTGATCGACCAGCGCGATCACCAGCTGTACGATGAAGCGCACAAGGCCGATGAGGAAGAGCATGCCGAACAGTTCGAAGCCATGTGCGGCAAGCAAGCCGTGCCAGCCGACGTCAGGCTTGATGCTGGCGAGAATATCGACGACGCGCCCGACGAACCAGAACAACGCCGCCTCGATGGCGGCCGACATGCCGCCGAGAACCAGCATGGCGATGAAGGGGAGTTTCGCCTGGCCGATATAGAACCAGATAAAGCCCGTCGTCGATCGCGGCGGCTGAATGTTGTCGCGCGGTTGGAAGGGATCAATCCAGGTTTCAAAGGCACGAAAGAGTCGATTTAGCAGCATATTTGCGATATAGGCTTATCCGCCGGATGGGGAAAGCAATCCGTTCGCCGGACCAACCTTATATTTTGGTAATGATTGGTAACATCGACGGCATCGTCGTTGAATGAGACATGTCCCGCCACAATGTGGGAATAGCATGGGATTTCACGGGAGACGGCCACAATGCAAAAAAGGACACTCGTGTCGAGCATACCGTTGCCTTTGGCGGAAAGACTCGATGCGGTCATAGAGCAGCTCGGCTTAGCGCACGACCAGGTCGTGGCGGAAGCCGTTGCCGCTTGGATCGACAATGAAGAGCAGCGTCGGCTCATGGCGTTGCGTACCCTCGCCTTTGCCAGCAGCATGGCGGTCGAGGGCCACCGCGTCATGGATTGGGCGGACAGCCTGAGCGCCGACAGGCACTGAGCAGATACATCCAAGCGACTGATAGAAAATAAAAAAACGCCCTCCCGATATCCCAGGGAGGGCGTTTTCAATTGTGCATTATGTCCTGTTCTCAGCCATAGGCGCGGGCAACACGGGCACCCAGCGCACGTGCCGGCGAATGAACCGGCTGGTGGCTCGCCTCCGAAGCGACGCGCATCGCGGCAGCCTGGCTTTCGCTCAGCCTGAACTGCGAGAGAAGCTCGATCAACGCCGCGGCTTCCCGTGCCAGGCTGTGGGTAGCGGCGGTCGTCTGCTCGACCATCGCCGCATTCTTCTGGATGCCCTGATCCATATGGTTGACGGCGACATTGATCTCGCTGAGACCGGTCGACTGTTCACGCGAGGTGCTGACAATCGCCGACACATTGCCATTGATCGCCTGGACCTCAGAGACGATCACGGCAAGCTGCCGGCCGGTCTCGCCGACAAGCTCCACGCCCTGGCGCACCTGATCGCCCGATTTGGTGATGAGCGTCTTGATTTCCTTCGCGGCATTGGCCGAACGCTGGGCGAGTTCGCGCACTTCCTGTGCCACGACTGCAAAACCCTTGCCTGCGTCACCGGCACGTGCGGCCTCGACACCGGCATTCAGCGCCAAGAGGTTGGTCTGGAACGCGATGTCGTCGATAACACCGATGATGTTGGAGATCCCGTTCGAGGAGGTTTCGATGGCTTCCATGGCCGCCACCGCCTGCTGAACGATTGCGCCTGAGCGCTCAGCACCGCTGCGGGTCGTCTCGACCAGTTCCCCTGCCTGTCCGGCTCGGGCGGCCGCATCGCGGACAGCGGTCGTCACCTGTTCGAGCGACGACGCCGTCTCCTCGACCGAGGCAGCCTGCTGCTCGGTGCGCTTCGAGAGATCGTCAGCCGCGGCACGGATCTCGTTGGCGCCGGCATCGATCTTGCGGGCGTTTTCGCCGACCACACGCAGCACACGCTCCAGGCCATGGACGGATTCGTTGAAGTTGCTGCGCAACTGGTCCAGCTGGCCGGCGAAGCTCTGCTCGATGCGGAAGGTCAGATCGCCGTCGGAAAGGCTCTTCAGCCCACGCGCCAGATTGTCGACCGCGAACGACACTTCGGCCGCCTCGCGCGCCTTCTGCTCCTCGCGCGCGATCCGCTCGCTTTCGCTCATCGAGCGGTTGGCTTCCGTTTCATGCTCGAGACGTTCGCGCTCCAGCGCGTTCTCGCGGAAGACGGCAACCGCGGCCGCCATTTCGCCGATCTCATCACGACGACCGGCATAGGGAATGACGGCCTGGTTGTCGCCGGCGGCCAGCGCGTTCATCGACTGCGTGATCGCCCCGATCGGCCGCGTGACGCGAACGAGGCTGAGTACAGCAGCACCGATCGCGAGCAGAACAGCAATCGCCACGCCAGCGATCGTTGCGATCGTCACGACCTGCGTGGTGTCGGCAGCGGCTTTCTTGTCGGTGCCGGCGGCGGCGCGGTTGTCTGAAATCATCCCCTGCAGGATATCACCGGCGTTGTTGCCCATCGGCGTCATCTTTTCGATAACGGCTTTGGCGTCGCTGTTTCGTGCGCTGATGAGCAGGCTGGCGAACTGCTCGCCGAGCTTGTCGTAATCCGCCATGATGCCCTTGAGCTGCTCGAACCGCGGCCGCGGGCCGGCCGATTGCGCGGCTTCGAATGTGGCAACCGCGTTTTCGCGGGCCGCGGTGGCCGTCTTGATCTGCGAAAGCAGTGCCGTCTGCTCTTCGACGCTGAGGGCGGCGGACAGCGCAAGATACAGGCGACGGACGTCGGACATGCGCCGCTCCATCTCCGCGATCATCAGCGACTTGTCCATCCGCAGGCTGATGCTTTCCGCCTGGCTGTTGAGCTGCCACACCGACCGCATGCCGGCGGCACCCTGGACGACGAGGATGATGACGATGAAGGCAAAGAGAGCGGGCAGAAGAATCTTGATCTTGAGAGAGCTCATCACGGGCACCTGAAAAGTTTCAAAGAACGCTTAAGTTGATGAAACCCTTGTGCCAGTCTCCGCTAAACAAAAACTTACCACCAACGCGCGCTTTTATAATCGCCGCAACGAGACCTTGCGGAAAAGCCGCGCTATTATTGATATATGCCAAGTTCCCCCGCTCCACGCGCATGGCGGAGCGGGGGCATGCGTTATTCTGCCGCAGCCTCTTTCTGAACGCCATCCTCATCCGAGTGATCGGCGAGGAAGCCGCCCGACTGGCGGTTCCAGAGATCGGCATAGACGCCACCCTCACCCACCAGTTCGACATGCGAACCGGCCTCGATGATCTTGCCCTTGTCGAGCACAACCAGCCGGTCCATCTCCGTCAGCGTCGACAGACGGTGGGCAATCGCGATGACCGTCTTGCCCTCCATCAGCGCGAACAGGTTCTCCTGGATCGCGGCCTCGACCTCGGAATCGAGCGCCGAGGTCGCCTCGTCGAGCACCAGGATCGGCGCGTCCTTGAGGAAGACGCGGGCAATCGCGATACGCTGGCGCTGGCCGCCAGACAGCTTCACGCCGCGCTCGCCGACCTGCGCATCAAGCGCCTTGCGCCCCTGCATGTCGACAAGGCCTTCGACGAAGTCCCAGGCATTGGCCCGCTTGGCGGCCTCGATAATCTCCGCGTCGGTCGCATCCGGACGGCCATAGGCGATGTTGTCGCGGATCGAGCGATGCAGCAGCGACGTGTCCTGCGTGACGACGCCGATCAGTTCGCGCAGGCTCTCCTGCGAGACATGCGAGATGTCCTGACCGTCGATCGTGATGCGACCGCCTTCGAGATCGTAGAAGCGCAGCAGCAGGTTCATCAGCGTCGTCTTGCCGGCGCCGGAGCGGCCGACCAGACCCACCTTCTCGCCCGCCTTGATGTCGAGCGACAGGTTTTCGATGATGCCCTTGCCCTTCCCGTAGTGGAAGCCGATCCGGTCGTAATGGATCGCGCCCTTCTTCGCCGTCAGAGACGAAGCGCCAGGCTTGTCGGTGATGTCGTGCTCCTTCGTCATCATCTCCATGCCGTCATAGACCGTGCCGATATTCTCGAACAGCGCCGAGACTTCCCACATGATCCACTGCGACATGCCGTTGACACGCATGGCAAGACCGATGGCGATCGCGATCGCACCGACCGAGATGCCGCCGTTCAGCCAGAACCAGATCGACAGGCCCGAGATCACGAACAGCGCCACGCAGTTGTTGATATAGACGGATGCGTGGAACATCGTGACCTTGCGCATCTGCTGGTGCACGGTCTGCAGGAAGCCGTCCATGCCCTCCTTGGCATAGGTCTCCTCCCGGCCCGCATGCGAAAACAGCTTCACCGTTGCGATGTTGGTGTAGCTGTCGACGACGCGGCCGGTCATCAGCGAACGCGCATCGGCCTGCATCGCCGCGATCTTGCGAAGCCGCGGTACGAAGTAGGCGACGATGGCGATATAGACGCCGAGCCATGCGAGGATCGGGATCATCAGCCGCCAATCGGCCGCCGCGATGACCACGATCATCGAGATGAAGTAGCTCACGACATAGACGAAGACGTCGAGGATCTTCATCACCGTCTCGCGCACGGCAAGCGATGTCTGCATCACCTTGGTGGCCACGCGTCCGGCGAACTCATTGGCGAAAAAGGTCATGCTGTGACGCATCAGGAAACGGTGCATCTGCCAGCGGGCGATCATAGGATAGTTGCCGATCAGCACCTGGTGCATGATGACGGAATCCGCCACCGCCGCCAGAGGCAGGCCGATCAGGATCAGCGCGCCCATCCAGTAGAGCTTGTAGCCTTCGGTCTCGAGGAAGGTCTTCGGATCGGCATGCGTCAGCCAGTCGACGATATTGCCGAGGAACTGGAACAGCGCGACTTCGCCGACCGCGATCAGCATCGTCAGCACGGCCATGGCCGCAAGCCAGGGGGCCGCGGGCTTCGTGTAGTGCCAGCAGAAGGCAAACAGCCCCTTGGGAGGAACGCCGGGCTCCTCGGAGGGGAAAGGATTGAGACGCTGTTCAAACCAGCCAAACATGAAAATGCTCCGAACTTCAGCGTTCCTGCCCTCGCCGGCACAGACGCGCAACGGCTTATATGGGCAGTGGACGTTCAAGGGACGAGGCCAACATGGCCGCGCAATGGATTACGAAAGGGAAATCAGAAAGAAAAGGACGCTTTAGGAGCGTCGGGTCGCCATGATCCGCAAGTTGGCGGACGGGAGGCTGACATACGGCAATGTATTCATCTTGGCGCTCCCTTGTTGGCGATTGAAGATATGCACCGATAACGCGAAATTGACGGGTTTTCCAGCCCAAACTTGCCGAAAGCCAAAGATTCGCGCCCAAAAAGCAGG
The DNA here is from genome assembly GCA_900465665.1 of Hyphomicrobiales bacterium. Classification (GTDB taxonomy): domain Bacteria; phylum Pseudomonadota; class Alphaproteobacteria; order Rhizobiales; family Rhizobiaceae; genus Rhizobium. The sequence goes on along the minus strand of UBJO01000033.1, from coordinate 81,083 downwards.
CTGTTGCACCAAAACCGCACTTGCAATAGGTCAGGCCGGACAGAAGCGATCAAACGGGGCGATCATGGCGGACCTCAGAATAGCACTCTATCAGCCCGATATTCCTGGCAACACCGGCACCATCCTGCGGCTCGCCGCCTGCCTCGGCTTTGCCGTCGATATCATCGAGCCCGCCGGTTTCGACATCTCTGACCGCAATCTCAAGCGCGCCGGCATGGATTACATCGCCGCCGCCGCCCTCACCCGCCATGTCAATTTCGAACAGTTCGAGGACTGGCGCAGAACGACGGGCCGCCGCCTCGTGCTCGCCTCCACCAAGGCATCCGGCCGCTACACCGATTTCCGCTTCCACGCCGACGACATCCTGCTCTTCGGCCGCGAAAGCGCCGGCGTGCCCGATCATGTGCACGACACGGCCGATGCCCGCATCCTCGTGCCCATGGTCGAGGGCCAGCGCTCCATCAATGTCGCGGTATCGGCGGCGATGATCACGGGCGAAGCCATGCGCCAGACCGTCTGGTCCTGACCCTGCCACGGAAATGCCGGTTCAGCGGCGCATAATGTCGCGAACGGCGTTGTGAAATCGCCGATCAGGCGTATAATTTTTAGCCGGGCAAACAAAAGATCGGACGATATGCCGATATTTCAATGATTTGCCGCAACCAGAGAGTCGCAAAACGCGCCAATGAAGGCGCCAAGAGATAGAAAAAGACAAGCCCGCATGGAATCCACAATCGTCATGATCAACCTGTTCGGCGCCGTAGCCCTGCTGCTGTTCGGCCTGTCGCAGGTGAAGGATGGCGTATCGCGCGCTTTCGGCGCGCGGCTGCGGACCGGGCTTGCCTCCGGCACCAAGAGCGGTCTGCGCTCGTTCGTCTCCGGTTTCGTTGCGACCATTGCGCTGCAGAGCTCCACCGCGACCGCCCTGATGGTCGCCTCCTTCGTCGAGCGCGAGCTGGTCAAGCCGCGCATGGCGCAGATCGTGCTTCTGGGTGCCAATGTCGGCACCGCCGTCACCGCCTGGATCGTCGCGACGGGCATCGAATGGCTGTCGCCGCTCGTCATCCTCGCGGGCATCGTGCTCTATCGCGGCGGCTCGACGTCACGCCAGGGCGGCGGTCAGGCGCTGATCGGCATCGGCCTCATGCTGCTGTCGCTTCACCTCTTGAGCAGCGCCACCGAACCGATGCGCCAGTCGCCGGCGCTCTCGGCCTTCATCGGGCTGCTCGACAATGCCTGGCCGGTGGCGCTCGCCTTTTCGGCCTGCATCGCCTTCATCTCCTCTTCCAGCCTCGCCGCCGTCGTCCTCATCCTGTCGCTGGCCTCGACAGGCATCCTGTCGGCCGGCCTTGTGATCGTGCTCGTGCTGGGCGCCAATCTCGGCGGCGCCATCCCGCCCGTCATCGCCTCGCTTTCAGGCCCGGCCTCAGTCAAGCGCGTCACGCTCGGCAATCTCATCGTGCGCGCCATCGGCTGCCTGATCGCGCTGCCGCTCGCCGGCTTCGGTGCCGATCTCCTGGAGACCCTGCCGCTGTCGCCAGCCAAGCTGCCGGTCGACGCCCATCTCGGCTTCAATCTCCTGCTCGCGGCTCTCGCCTGGCCCTTCTCGCGCCTGCTGTCGCGCCTGATGCTGAAGCTCGTCCCCGAGGACGAGCAGGCCGACAACGCCCCGCGCTATCTCGATCCGCAGGAACTCTCGACGCCGGTCGTGGCGCTCGCCAGCGCCACCCGTGAAGTGCTTGGCGTCGGCGACCTGATCGAGCGCATGCTGCAGCGCGCAGCCGACGCCTTCGAGCGCAACAACATGTCGAAACTGACCGAAATCGCGAGCCTCGAAAAGCGCGTCGACAGCCTGCAGCAGGAAGTGAAGATCTACCTCTCCAAGCTCGGCCGTGGCAACCTCAGCGAAGAGGACGGACGCCGCTCCATCGTCATCATCGACTACGCCATCAATCTCGAGCATATCGGCGACATCATCGAAAAGGGCCTGCTGCCGCAGGTCGCCAAGAAGGTCTCGCTCGGCCTGAAATTCTCCGAGGACGGCTACGAGGAGCTGAGCAAGCTCTTCCACCTGACGCTGGAGAATCTCCGCATCGCCCAGACGATCTTCGTCACCCGCGATTTCAATCTCGCTCGTCAGCTGATGGAAGTGAAGGTGGAAGTGCGCCGCATGGAGAAGCAATCCTCCGAGCGCCATCTGGAACGCCTGCGCGACGGCCGCGCCGACAGCCTGCAGACGAGCTCGCTGCATCTCGACATGCTGCGCGACCTGAAGCGCATCAACGCCCACATCGTCTCGGTCGCGCATCCGATCCTGGATGAAAGCGGCCTGCTGATCGAAAGCCGCCTGCGCGACGCCGCCGAATAAGCCTCAATCGGCCGATGGCAAACGCCGCATGGTGAACTCGATCTGGTCGCCATCGAGCTGCCGCCAGCTCTCGACTTCGGTCCAGTAGGCGGCCTTGGGATATTCGTCGAACCACTCGCGAGCCTTGGCGCGCGCATCGAGCAGCGCCAGGCAATAGGTCTGCCGCACGAACCGGTCGTTCTTGCGCGGCGTACCCTCGGCCCGGTGCTTGGCAATCCTTCGTTTCAAGCCGTCAAATGACGGCGGTCCTGGGATCTTCGTCATACAACCTACCTCTAATGGAAAGGTAGTATCGACGCCTGAATATTGCGAGTCGAATCTGAAGCCTGCTCACCAACGCGGTTGGGCTGTTGGCGCTATGCCAAACGACCTGCTATCAGGGGCGATTGAAGCGGGCATGACTCGAATTTTGCCCGCGCGCGTACCGGAGACGACGACTATGGAACGACCCGAACTTCCGATCGGCCTGCCCGCGGATATCGAGGACAAGAAGGAGATGGCCCGCACCTGGTTCGAGGGCCTGCGCGACCAGATCTGCGCCTCTTTCGAAGCGATCGAGGATGAGCTCGCAGGACCGCTTTCCGATCGTCAGCCCGGCCGCTTCGTCGCCAAGGACTGGAAGCGCGAGAACGGCGCCGGTGGCGGCGGCCGCATGTCGATGATGGAAGGCCGCGTCTTCGAAAAGGTCGGCGTCCACACCTCCACGGTCTACGGCGAATTCAGCGCCGACCTGCGTGCCCAGATGCCCGGCGCCAAGGACGATCCGCGCTTCTGGGCCTCCGGCATCTCGCTGATCGCCCACCCGGTGAACCCCAACGTCCCCGCCGTGCACATGAACACCCGCATGGTGGTCACATCGAGCCGCTGGTTCGGCGGCGGCGCCGACCTGACGCCGGTGCTCGACCGCCGCCGCACCCAGGAAGACGACGACACGCGTCTGTTCCACAAGGCGATGGAGATCGCCTGCCGCAGCCACGCCGGCGTCGCCGATTACGACGCCTACAAGAAGTGGTGCGACGAATACTTCTTCCTCAAGCACCGCAACGAGTCGCGCGGTGTCGGCGGCATCTTCTACGACTGGCTGCATTCGAGCGAGGAAGCGGGCGGCTGGAGCGCCGATTTCGCCTTCACCCGCGATGTCGGCCGCGCCTTCGCCATGGTTTATCCACGGATTGTTCGCTCCAACTTCAATAAACAGTGGACAGAACAAGATCGTGAAGAACAATTGATTCGCCGTGGGCGATATGTCGAGTTCAACCTGCTATATGACAGAGGAACGATCTTCGGCTTGAAAACGGGTGGGAATGTCGAGTCCATTCTCTCATCGCTACCCCCCGCCGTTCGCTGGCCGTAACTGGGAGGAAAGATCGGTAAAGTTGATCGTGAGAGGCTTTTAATAAGCGGACCGGATACCCATTTCATAAATGTACGCGTTCAACAATCGGAGGAGGATTGTCATGACGATACAGAGTGGAACACCGGCGGCGGCAGGTGTCCAACAGCCACCCCGCCCAATCGACACACCTGAGCTGCTCAACCGGCTGGCCGAAGCGCTGAAAGCCAAGAGCGGTTCCGATCTGCCCCTTTCCTGCTTTGTGGAACAGGTGAAGCTTCAACTCGCCGGCGGCCTGTCCGCAGACGAGCTGTCGCGCCGTACCAAGGGCCAGAACAACAGCGCCCACACGGATTGCTACCGCGCTTGGGCGATGCCCGAGTAATCGGGCTCACAGCCCGGGGAACGGACACATCGATGATCGCTTGAAACATGCGATCCCTACGGCCGGTGCGACAACCGGCCGGAACCTTCCCGTCCCTGGAGCATTCCCATTAAACGCATAAGCGTCATTGAGAACTCAAGTCAGGAGGAGACGATGAGACTTTTCGAATGTGGAACGCTGGTCCCCGGATGCAGCTGGCATACACGCGCAGCCGACGACGCCGAAGTCGTGCGCCGCGCCGTCGACCATATGAAATCCGCGCATGGCGAAACCATCATCCGCGAAAATATGGTCGACAACATCAAGGCCCGCATCCGCAACGAAGCGAACGCGGCCTGATCATCTGACGCGATCGCCTTATTTCACGCGATCTGAAAGCCGGGCGAGCAACGTCGCCCGGTCGGAGGCGAAGTTTTCCTCCACCCACTGATGTTCCAACGCGGCCAGCGTCTCCCCGACCTGCCGGCCCGACGGAACACCTGCCGCCATCACATCCCCGCCATTCACAGGAAAGCTCGGCTTCACCCAAGCCCCGGCGTGATCAAGTAGCTTGTTCAGCCGCGCCGATCGGGCCATCTCGGCCATATCACCCTCAGCCTTCCCGCGCGCCACCGCAAGCGCCAGCTTCAGCCGTGTGATGATGCCCTCGGCGCCGTTGCGATAAAGCAGACGGTCGAAGGCCGCCATCGACATCTCGTCGTTGATGGGTGCTGCATTCGCCCAGGCCTTGAAGACGGCCGCTTCCGCATTGGCAAACTTCAGCCGCGCCGCCATCGCCTCCAGCCGCTTGGCGTCGGGCGGCACGATCGCGGCCAGCCTCAGCAGCGGATCCGGTGCCCAGCCGAGCGCCTTTTCGGTCGCGATCAGCGCCGGGATTGCATCGATACCCCACTTTTCGGTTTCAGGCAGGATTTCCGTCAGCGCGCCCACGGTGCGCATCCACAACAGCGCGCGCCCCGGATCTTCCGCCAACAACAGCTTGCGCATCTCCGACCACACCCGCTCGGCCGACAGCGTCGAAAGCTTGGAGCGGGCAGCGGCGGCGGCCCGCAACCCATCCGCATCAGGCCGTCCGGACCCGTAGTAGGCGAAGAAGCGGAAGAAGCGCAGGATGCGCAGGTAGTCTTCCTTGATCCTGGTCGCGGCATCGCCGATGAAGCGGATGTTGCGCTTCTCGATATCGACAAGCCCGCCGACGAGATCGACCACCTCGCCGCTTTCGCCCACGTAAAGCGCGTTGATCGTGAGGTCGCGTCGCTCGGCATCCGTCTGCCAGTCCGTGCTGAACGCCACCGTCGCCCGCCGCCCATCGGTCTCGACATCGGCGCGCAGCGTCGTCACCTCGAACGGCTTGCGGTCGATGACGAGCGTCACCGTGCCATGCTCGACGCCCGTCGGCACCGCCTTGATCCCGGCCTGCTTGGCGCGCTCGATCACCACGTCGGGCGTCAGCGTCGTCGCCACGTCGATATCGCTGACATCAAGCCCCATCAGGCTGTTGCGCACGGCGCCACCCACCACGCGCCCCTCGCCGCCATCGGCATTCAGCAGCGAGAAAACGCGCTTCAGCGCCGGGTCGTTGAACCATGCTTCGTGAGCAAGGTTGGTCATGCATAGAGCCTTTCGTAAAGCGTGCGGACGATGCCCGCGGTGATGCCCCAGATCATTCTGGTTTCATAGGGCATGCGATAGAAATGTCGGTCGAGCCCGTCGATCATTCGCTTGTCGCGAATGTGATTGCCGGGCGCCATCAGGAAGGAGAGCGGCACTTCGAAGACGTCGTCGACCTCGTCGGGATTGAGCTTGAGAGCAAAGCCGGGCTGCACCACCGCCAGTACGGGCGTGATGCGAAACCCCGTCGAGGCCAAGTAGACCGGCAGCCGCGCCACCGTCTCGACGAACGAACCCTTCAGCCCGATCTCCTCGTCGGCCTCGCGCACGGCAGCCTGCTCCGGCGTCTCGTCCGCGCCATCGATCTTGCCGCCGGGAAAGGCGATCTGGCCGGAATGCTTGCGCAGTGTCGAGGTGCGCAGCGTGAAGATCACCCGCGCCTCGTCGCCGTCATCGATGACAGGCACCAGCACAGCGGCGTCCCGGAGCTTGAAGGTCTCCACCTGGGCGATGATCTCGGGATTGAGGATATGGTCGCCATGCTCGCGCCACGACAGATCGACCGGCCCGCCCATCTGGTGCATTGCCCGGCGTCTGAATTCGGCTGCGGAATAAAGTGCGCCGTCTCTGGTCTGAACTTCTATCATCGCGACAGCGCATCCAGCTCGGCCGCCGGCATCACGGGAAAGGTCTCGCCGTCCGAGCGCAGGCAGAACATCTCGATACCGTCGACATCGATTGTCTCGCCAAGCTCCACCAGCTGGTACATGACAGCCCGCGACACCAGCGCCTCCAATCGGCCGCGCACGTGCAGGTATGGCTTCAACTCATTGTTATCGCCGTGGATGACAAACCTGATCGGATGCGCCTTGCCAGCCTCGATGACATCGCCGACATTGGTGCGAAAGGTCAGCACCGCCTGCCCGTCCCTGACGGAGGCGTTCATCTCGACAGCGAGGAACGGCGCATCGACGATCCGGATACCGACTTTTTCCACAGGAGTTACGAGGTATGTCTTGCCATCCTCATCCTTGCGCAGAACCGTGGAAAACAGCCGCACCAGCGGCGCCCGGCCGATCGGCGTCCCCATGTAGAACCACGTCCCGTCGGCGCGGATTTCCATGTCGATATCGCCACAGAACGGCGGATTCCATTTCTCGACGGGCGGAAGACCGCGTTTCGCATCGCCACCATCGCCCGCGGCGCGCGAAATCAGCGCGGCCAGATCCGCGGCATCGGTCGCTGCCTTGATCTCTTCGGTTGCCATTGTTCCGTCTCTGTTTGCACTTAACGCAGGAATGTCACGAGATAGTCATTCGAAACGAACTTGTCAGCCCGCAACATCTTCATAACTCTATCGGGTATGAGGCACACGTGTAAAAGTCCGACGATTCGCGACGAATGAGATCAGCCGCTGGAGAGATGCCTGATGGGTATGATGAAGACCGAAGCCCCCCTCGATGAAAAGGCGATCGTCGCCGCAGCAGAAAAAGCGCTTGCCGATATCGCCACAGTGAGGAGCGAGGTCGCCAAGGTGATCTTCGGCCAGGAGAGCGTCGTCGAAAACACGCTGCTCGCCGTTCTCTCGGGCGGCCACGCCCTGCTCGTCGGCGTGCCCGGGCTTGCCAAGACCAAGCTGGTCACCACGCTCGGCGAAGTGCTCGGCCTCGGCGCCAACCGCATCCAGTTCACGCCCGACCTGATGCCGTCTGATATCCTCGGCTCCGAAGTGATGGACCAGGACGAGACCGGCCGCCGCTCCTTCCGCTTCGTCAAGGGTCCGGTCTTCGCCCAACTCCTGATGGCCGACGAAATCAACCGCGCCTCGCCGCGCACCCAGTCGGCGCTGCTGCAGTCGATGCAGGAGTATCACATCACCGTCGCCGGCCAGCGCTACGACCTGCCGACGCCCTTCCACGTTCTCGCCACCCAGAACCCGCTGGAGCAGGAAGGCACCTATCCGCTTCCCGAAGCCCAGCTCGACCGCTTCCTGCTGCAGGTGGACGTCAACTATCCCGAACTCGCCGCCGAACGGCAGATCCTGCTCGACACCACGGGGCTGGCCGAAACCAAGCCGCAGGCCGTGCTGAGTGCCGAACGCCTGATCGAGATCCAGACGCTGATCCGCCAGATGCCCGTCAGCGACAAGGTGGTCGATGGCATCCTGGCGCTCGTCCGCTCCGCCCGCCCCGGCCAGGGCAACGCCGCAACCGACAAGAACGTCGCCTGGGGCCCCGGCCCGCGCGCCGGCCAGGCGATGATGCTTTGCGCCCGCGCCCGAGCGCTCTATGAAGGCCGCCTCGCCCCGTCGCTCGACGATGTCCACGCGCTGGCCGAACCCGTGCTGCAGCACCGCATGGCGCTGACCTTCGCCGCCCGCGCCGAAGGCATGTCGGTGCGCGATGTGATCGCCGGGCTGGTGAAGCAGGCCAAGGGCTAAGCTCAGGAAGGAAGCCTCTCGCGTGGCATCGATCGGACAGACCGTCACTCCGACCCCAGGCAGCGATGCCCTTGCACGTGCAAGGCAGCGCGCCAGCCTGCTGCCGGATTGCCTCGTCGAGGCCAAGCGGATCGCCAACACCGTGATCGCCGGCTGGCACGGTCGCCGCAAGCGTGGGATCGGCGAGAATTTCTGGCAGTTCCGACCCTATAGCGAAGGCGAGAGCCTGGCGCGCATCGACTGGCGCCGCTCGGCCCGCGACGACCACACCTATATCCGCGACCGCGAATGGGAAGCCGCCCACACCATCTGGCTCTGGGCCGACATGTCGCCGTCGATGATGTACAAGTCGACCTTCGGCAGCGTCTCGAAGGAAAGCCGCGCATTCGTCATCATGCTGGCGCTCGCCGAAATCCTCGCCCGCTCCGGCGAACGCGTCGGCTGCCCCGGCGTCATGGAGCCGATCTCCGCCCGCAACGCCGCCGAGCGCCTCGCCGTCGCCCTGATGCACGCGCCGCTCACCGGCGGCCTGCCCGATACCGCCATGATCCGCGGCTCGAGCGACCTCGTGCTGATCGGCGATTTCCTCGACGACGCCGAGGCCGTGATGGCCCGCATCGGCCCGCTCGCCCGCCGCGGCCTGCGTGGCCATGTCATCGAGGTGGCCGATCCCGCCGAGGAGCTGTTTCCCTATACCGGCCGCACCGAGTTCACCGATCCCGAGACCGGCTCGAAGCTCACCTCCGGCCGTGCCGAAAACATCCGCGACGCCTATACACGCGCCTATCTCGGCCGCCGCGATGGTCTTGGCCAGAGCCTGCGCCACCTCGGCTGGACCTTCATCAGCCATCGCACCGATCACCTCGCCTCCGAGGCGCTGGTCGCCGTCCACATGCATCTTTCCGGATTACCAGGCAAGGCAACGCATGGAGGCCAGCTGTGAACGCGCTTCCCTTCGCCTTTGCCTATCCGGCCATTCTCGGCGCCCTTGTGGCGCTTCCCGTCATCTGGTGGCTGCTGCGCCTGACCCCGCCGCGCCCGAAGACGGAAGTCTTCCCGCCGCTGCGCATCCTCGCCACCGTCTTGAAGCGCGAGGAAACGCCGGCGCAAAGCCCATGGTGGCTGACGCTGCTGCGTATGTTGCTTGCCGCAGCCGTCATCCTCGCCATCGCCGATCCGGTCTTCAACCCGCGCACCAGTTCGATCGCCGCGGGCGGCCCGCTCGTGCTCTTCGTCGATAATGGCTGGGCGACCGCGCCCGACTGGGAACGCCGCGTGCAGACCGCCGAGGCGCTGATCGACGATGCCGATAGCGCCGGCCTGCCCGTCGCGATCGCCTTCACCGCCGACCCAAGCAACGATGCCGTCGCCGGCACCGCCGCCGTCGCCCGCGAAAAACTGCGCGCCGCCGAGCCGCAGCCTCTCGTCCCCGACCGCCAGCGCGCCTTCGAGGCGCTGCGTGCGGCGCTGAACGGCGTGCATCCCGGCACGCTCGCCTTCCTGACCGACGGCGCCGCCGCCAACGACAACGACGCCACCGTGCGCCAACTCTCCGACCTGCAGCCGGGCCAACTGCGCCTGGTCGCCGGCGACGCCGCGCAGACGGTGGCCATTACAGGCGCCAACAACGCCGCCGACGCCATGACCGTCACCGCGACCCGCCTCGACGGCGCCTCGGCCGCCACCCTGCCGCTGACCGCCCAGGACGCGCAGGGCCGCGCCATCGCCTCGGGCTCCGTCTCCTTCCAGCCCGGCCAGTCGGTGGCCTCAGGCTCGATCACCGCCCCCTTCGAGATGCGCAACGACTTCGCACGGCTCAGCATCGACAACCACGCAACGGCCGGCGCCGTCCACCTGCTCGACGACGGCTTCAAGCGCCGCCGCGTCGTGCTTCTGTCCGGCGAGGCCAGCGACAGCTTCCAGCCGCTGCTGTCGCCGCTCTATTACATCCAGCGCGCCCTGCAGCCCTATGCCGACCTGATCGAACCGAACGCCCCCGATCTCGCCACCTCCATTCCCGATCTCCTGGCGCAGAACCCCTCGGTCATCGTCATGGCCGATATCGGCCGTCTGCCGCAGGAGACCTATGACCCGCTGCAGCGCTGGATCAACAATGGCGGCACGCTCATCCGCTTCGCCGGCCCGCGCCTCGCGGCCGCCCCTGCCGACGATCCACTGGTGCCGGTCACGCTTCGCCAGGGCGAACGCGCGCTCGGCGGCGCGCTCTCCTGGGCCGAGCCGCAGCAGCTGGCCGAATTACCCAATTTCGGCCCCTTCGCCGGCATGGCGCGCCCGACCGACGTTACCGTCAAGCGCCAGGTGCTGGCCGAGCCGACACCGGATCTCGCCGAGCGCACCTGGGCTAGCCTTGCCGACGGAACCCCGCTGGTAACGATGAAGCCGATGAATGCGGGCCGCATCGTGCTCTTCCACGTCAGCGCCGAGGCCACCTGGTCCGATCTGCCGATCTCAGGCAATTTCGTCGAGATGCTGCGCCGTTTGGTGCAACTGTCGCGCTCCGGCGGCGTCACCTCGCAATCCGGCGGCGCCACAACTGCCGAGGCCCTGCCACCCTTCCGGCTCCTGACCGCCAAAGGCGCGCTCACCACCGAGACCGGCGCCGCGCGACCGCTGATCCCCAACGCCAAGGCCGCCCCTCTCGCCAGCTTCGAAAATCCGCCGGGCCTTTATGGCTCCGAGGAAGGGTTCACCGCCTTGAACGTCTTGCCCGCAAACGCCGAACTGAAACCTCTCGATGCCTCGGGCGTGACGCTGGTGCGCGAAGGCCTGATCGGCGGCGAGACGTGGTCGGCCAAGCCCTCGCTCTTCCTCATCGCCTTCCTGCTCCTGCTTGCGGACAGCCTGATCGTCATGTTCATGAGCGGCGCCTTCTCGCGTCTGCGCCCGGCCGCCCGCACGGCGGCGATGATTGCGGTCGCCTTTAGCGCCGCCTTCCTGGTGCAGCCCGGCCAGTCGCGCGCCGATGACAGCAAGCCCGGCGACGAGCAGATCTTCCAGCGGCTCGACAACACCCACCTCGCCTATGTCGTCACCGGCGAGGCGGAGGTCGATCGCATCTCCGAGCGCGGCCTCGAGGGCCTGACGGAATATCTCACCTTCCGCACCACGCTGGAACCCGCCGCCCCCGTCGGCCTCGACCTCACCAAGGACGAGCTCTCCTTCTATCCGATCATCTACTGGCCGATCTCGGCCACTGCGCCCATGCCGTCGGCCGCCTCGATAAACCGCATCGACGCCTATATGCGCGCCGGCGGCACCGTGCTCTTCGACACCCGCGACCAGTTCAGCGCGCTCGACAACAGCGGCGGCAGCAGCGCCAATGGCGAGCGCCTGCAGCAGATCCTCGCCAATCTCGACATCCCGCCGCTGGAGCCGGTCCCCTCGGACCACGTGCTGACCAAGTCCTTCTATCTTCTGTCGAGCTTCCCCGGCCGCTATGCCGGCAGCCCGCTGTGGATCGAGGCGCGCCAGGACAACCGCTCCAACAACGCCAAGTCTGCGGCAACAGCGGATGGCGTCTCGCCGATCCTGATCACGGGCAATGATTTCGCCGGCGCGTGGGCCGTGGACGACAATGGCGTCCCGCTGCTGCCGACCGTGCCCCCTGACGAGGCGCAGCGCGAATACGCCTACCGCAGCGGCGTCAACATCATGATGTATATGCTCACAGGCAACTACAAGACCGACCAGGTCCACATCCCCGCTCTCCTCGAACGGCTGGGGCAGTGACATGACGGTTGATTTCGCGCCATTCATCCCCTGGCCGCTGCTTGCCGGCCTGACCGTCATCGTCGTCGCCATCGCAGCGCTTGCCATCTTCAGGGGCGTACGCGGCGCCTGGATCCGCACCGTCGCGGCGCTGGCGCTTTTGGCAGCGCTTGCCAATCCGCTGCTGATGCAGGAGGACCGCGAGCAGCTTTCGACTGTCGTCCCCGTCATCGTCGACCGCAGCCAGAGCCAGCAGACGCCCGAGCGCATCAAGATGACCGACGACGCGCTTGCCGCGCTGAAGGACCGCCTCGCCCGCTTCCCGAATGTCGAGCCGCGCTATGTCGATGCCACCGAGCCGGAAGATTCCGACGCCCCCTCGACGCGCCTCTTCAACGCGCTGTCGGCCGCCGTCGCCGACGTGCCGCCCGCCCGCATCGGCGGCGCCATCATGCTCACCGACGGCCAGATCCACGACGTGCCCGGCGTCAATCAGGCGCTCGGCTTCGACGCCCCGATCCACGGCCTGATCACGGGCAAGGCCAACGAATTCGACCGCCGCATCGAGGTCATCAAGGCGCCGCGCTTCGGCATCGTCAACGAGGAACAGCAGCTGGTGCTGCGCGTCTTCGACGACGGCCCGAGCCCCGGCGGCACCGCCGACGTGACGGTGAAGCTCAACGGCAACGAGATCGCCACGCTGCAGGCAACGCCCGGCCGCGATACGCCCTTCTCCTTCAAGGTCGAGCGCGGCGGCAGCAACGTGCTGGAATTTTCCGTCGCCGCCCTTCCCGGCGAAGTCACGCAAGCCAACAACCGCGCCGTCCACGTCATCGACGGCATCCGCGAGAACCTGCGCGTGCTGCTGGTCTCCGGTGAGCCGCATGCCGGCGAGCGCGCCTGGCGCAACCTGTTGAAATCCGACGCTTCCGTCGATCTCGTCCACTTCACCATCCTGCGCCCACCGGAAAAGCAGGATGGCACGCCGATCAACGAACTGTCGCTGATCGCGTTTCCGACCCGCGAGCTCTTCGTCGACAAGATCAAGGATTTCGACCTGATCATCTTCGACCGCTACCAGCATCGCGGCGTGCTGCCGATCCTCTATTACGATTACATCGCGCAATATGTCGAAAACGGCGGCGCATTGCTGATCGCCGCCGGTCCCGAGCACGCCGGCCCGGATTCGATCGCGCTGACGCCGCTCTCCTCGGTTCTCCCTGCCGCCCCGACCGGCCAGATGGTCGAAAAGGCCTTCTATCCGCGCCTCTCCGACGAGGGCAAGAAGCACCCGGTCACCCGTGGCCTCGACGGCTCCACCGACGAACCGCCGCATTGGGGTCGCTGGTTCCGCTCGGTCGGCGTCGAGCCGCCACAAGGCGAAACCGTCATGGTCGGCGCCGACAACAATCCGCTCTTGGTGCTGAACCGCGCCGGCCAGGGCCGCGTCGCCATGCTCCTGTCCGACCAGGGCTGGCTTTGGGCCCGTGGCTTCGAAGGCGGCGGCCCGCACGTCTCGCTCTATCGCCGCGTCGCCCACTGGCTGATGAAGGAACCGGCGCTGGAAGAAGAGGCGCTCACCGCCCGCGCCTCCGGCCGCACGCTCGAGATCACCCGCCAGACCATCGGCGACAATCCCGGCAACGCCACCGTGCGCTACCCCTCCGGCAAGACCGAGACGCTACCGCTCGTCCAGTCCGAGCCCGGCCTCTTCAAGGCCGAGAAGCGCATGGACGAAATCGGCCTCTTCGAGATCCGCAACGGCGAGATGAGCACGCTCGTGCATGTCGGCGCCGTCGATGCGCCGGAGTTCAAGGCAATGATCTCGACGCCTGACGTGCTGAGGCCGATATCGGACAAGACGAGAGGCCTCGTCGCCCGCGTCTCGGATACCGACGGCAATGTCGAGATACCACCGATCCTGCCGGTGCGCGGCCAGATCCGCGTCGCCGACAACGACCGCATGCAGATCCGCCTGACCAACGAGACGGTGCTGAAGGGCATCAACACGCTGCCGCTCTTCGCGGGCTTCGCCGGCGTCGGTATCCTGCTGCTCGCCTTCGGCGCCATGTGGTGGCGCGAGGGCCGCTGACGCGATGCCGCAACTCGAACTGACCACCACGCCCTCCCCCGATGACCTCGCGGTCATCGGCGAGACCCTCGCCGCCTTCAACCACGCCGACGTCGGCCCGGCCGATCGCCAGACGCTGGCGGTGCTGATCCGTGATGAGGATGGTACGGTGATCGGCGGCCTCTCCGGCTACACCGCCTGGGGCTGGCTCTTCACGCAGCTGCTCTTCATCCCCGAAAACCAGCGCGGCGCCGGCCTCGCCGGCCGCCTGCTCTCCATGGCCGAACACGAAGCCGCCAATCGCGGCTGCCACGGCGCCTGGATCGACACCTTCAGCCCGCACGCGCTCAAGGCCTATCTGAAACAGGGATACGAGATCTTCGGCGAACTGCCGGAATTCCCGAAGGGCCGCACACGGACGTTTCTGCGCAAGGCGCTGGTGCCTTCTGATACTGGCGCCAAATAGCGGAGCCTGTCGCTCGCCTTAGAGATGAGCGATCTTGGCCTCGACCTCGGTCAATCGCGACTGAACCTCTTCCGCGATGCGAGATGCATGCGATGCATCGCGCAAGGCTGTCAGCACCTCATTGTACTACCCTACCACATCGATCTGGGTTCGCTTGAGGTCGTTCGCGCGGTCATCGAGCAGCCGTTCGGTCTCCTCAAGCCGAGCCGAGATCGCCTCCAACCGCCCTGAAGTCTCGCTGTGATGCCGGAGCGCAAGTTCGTGCAGGCTGTTCATTTTGCGATTGAGCTTGGAGATCTCGGTCTCGACCGTGCTGAACTTGTCGATAGCGGCCTCCACCATGCCCAAGGTCCGTTTCTGACCATTGAACATGGCTTCCATGATTGCCAGCATTTTTGCCGTCTCGCTATCGCTCACGCGCGTCGATCCTTCTGCCTTATTCAATATGGCATTACGGCATGCAAAGAACAAGGAAGCGACCCCCTCAGGCGATTGACGCCTGTCGCGTCTCCGAATCGATCGCCACCGCCGCCAGCGCCGAGATCACGAGGAAGCCGGCGAAGAGGCCGATCGCAACGCCGAGCCCTTCGGAGACGACAAGCGCCATCAGCGACGGCGCGAGAAGACCGCCAAGTCGCGCGACGGCACCCGCCGTGCCCATGCCGGTCGCCCGCACCGCGGTCGGGTAGAGCTCCGGCGTATAGGCGTAGAGCGCCCCCCATGTGCCGAGCAGCGCAAAGCTCATGATCAAAAGCGACGCACCGACCATGATATCGACGCTGGAGACGACGAACAGCAGGCAGCCCGCCGCCGACAGCAGGCAGAAGCCGATCAGCGTCGGCTTGCGGCCCCAGGCCTCGACGCCATAGGCGGCGAGCGCATAGCCGGGGATCTGCGCCAGCGCCACGAAAACCAGGAAGCCATAGCCTCGGACGAAGCCGAAGCCATCGCCCGCGAGCTTCGCCGGCATCCAGGTGAAAACGCCGTAATAGGAGACCGACACCAGGAACCAGATCGCCAGGATCATGACGGTGCGGCGGCGAAGCGCGCCCGAAAACACGCCTTCGGAGGCCGCATGCGCCGGCGAGACCAGCTGATCGTCGGCGCCGAGCGCAGGCTTGCCATTCGTCACAAGGACCCGGTTGATCGTCTTCTTCGCCTCCTCGCCGCGACCGCCGCGCAAGAGATAGAGCGGCGATTCCGGCACGAAGAGACGCAGGCCGAGCCCGAGGATGGCAGGCACCGCCGTCACCGCGAAAATGTAGCGCCAGGCATCCTGAACGCCCGCGACACTTGCAGCCCACGCCGCAAGCGCCACGATCAGCGTCCCGATCGCCCAGAAGCCCTCGAGCGCCACCAGCCAGCGGCCGCGGCTTTTCGACGGCAGGAACTCCGCCATCATCGCGTAGTCCACCGGCAGCGTGCCGCCGACGGCGATGCCGGTGAGAAAGCGCAGGACAAGCAGAATGGTGAAACTCGGCGCGAACACCGACAGCGCCCCGAACACGGCGTCGCAGGCAACCGTGAGCAGCAGCACATTTCGCCGCCCGACCCGATCGGCCAGCCGGCCGAAGGCGTAGGCGCCGATGAGCATCCCCAGAAAGAACAGCGTGCCCGTCTGCAGCGCCTGCGGCACCGTCAGCCCGAAGCTCGCGGCGATCGAGGCAGCGGTAAAGCCGACCGCCAGAACCTGCATCGCATCCGCCGTCCAGACAAGGCCGAAAATGCCGAGAAGCCGCCGTTGAAACGGTCCGGTCCCCGCGCGATCCAGCGCCTCGTCGATTGAAATGCGACCCATGCCTTGTCCCCCTCAAGCATCTGAAAGACCACCAAAACCGGCGACCCCGTCATAGCTCAATAGAACAGATGGCCTATTTGCGCCAGCCGATCGTGCCCTTCAGCCGGCCATGCACGTCCTCGCCGAGCGGCACGACAAGCACCCGGCCCGGATCGACCGGTCCCGGAAAGGTCAGCGCGTTATAGGCGACCTTCTCGAAGCCGAGCGGCCCGTAATAGGGCGGATCGCCGACGAGGATGACGGCCTCGGAGCCCTTACGCTTGGCCGCTTCCACCGCGATCCGCACCAGTTCCCGGCCAATACCGCGGTTCTTGTGCGAGGGACGAACGGCGAGTGGGCCGAGCAGATGGCCGGGCACATCGCCGGCCATCACGGGTGTCATGCGCACCGAGGCGATCGTCTCGCCGTCATCGGCGCAGATGAAGGACAGCGACAGATCGTGCGGCCCCTGCTCGCGAATGCGGGCGGCGGCGCGGGTGTGCCGGCCTGGGCCGAAAGCTTCTTCGTTGATGTGTTCGATAGCGGCGTCGTGCGACGCGTCCTCAGTGAGGTAGACCAGATCGTGCTTGTGCATGAAGAGACAGAAACCGGATAGACAAAATGATGGGTTCTCGAACACGCCCTTGGGCGTTCGGGAGCATCAGCGTCGTCGCAGGGTTCTGTATGCGGACATCAAATCGGGTTCCTGAAATCGTGGAAAGGCCGATAGCAGGAAAAAAATCGGTCGTCTATGGGAAAAGATTGTGGGCCCCATCTCGGAATGAAACTCAGACAATTTCACCGAGGTGATGGCGCATCCACTTCGCCTCTTCCGATGCGGTCCGCCCGAAATGCCGCTTGAAGTCGCGGCTGAACTGCGCCGGGCTCGCATAGCCGACCGAGACCGCGATCTCCGCGATCGTGCTGCTGTGGCGGGCGATCATCAGCCGCGCCTCGTGAAGCCGCATCGCCTTGACATATTGCATCGGGCTGCTGCCGGTCAGTTCCTTGAAGCGTAGGTGGTAGGAGGGAATGCTCATCCCGACCTGCCTGGCCAGATCGCTTATCGAGATCTCCGCGCCGTAGTTCTCCCGCAGCCAGCCCAGGCTCTGCACCACTTTGCCGGACGCCCCCTGCCGTTTAAGCGCGGCAATCATCGCTCCGCCCTGCGGCCCCATCATCACCCGGTAATGCAACTCCCGCAGAAGCCCCTCGCCGAGAACCGCCACTTCTGCAGGTGTCTGAAGCGCAGTCAAAAGACGCAGCAACACGTCCTCGATGTCGGCTGACATCCTGCTGGACACCAGACCGCGCGGCCTCTCATCCGCCAATTCGCCATGGGCCTCCAGCTGCATGGCGATCTCGGTCGCCATCTGCATGTCGAAATCGACATAGACGGCAAGCAGCGGCCGCTCGGGGCTGGCGATCGATCGCATCCGGAAGGGCACGGGAACCGACACCGCCAGATAGTGATCCTCGTCGTAGAGATAGACCTCCCCCTCGAGCATGCCCTGCTTGCTTCCCTGCAGCACGAAAACGGCACCCGGCTTGTAGAGAACCGGGATGTCGTGAAGCACCGCCTCCGTCCGCAGCAGACGCACCGAAGACAAATCAGTCAGGTTATACCCCTGCGCGGGAGCAAGCGCCCCGGCAAGCTCCACCAGCCTACGGCGCGCCGAGCCGACATGGTCCACCTTGATAGGATTTGGCAACATACTCAGACAATCCGCAATCGAAACAGCCTGTCTCCAAGAGTATTTATCAATCCGCTCAATATCAAGGAGACCTGCTGATCATGTCACGCAAGACCATATTCATCACCGGCGC
Organism: Hyphomicrobiales bacterium; assembly: GCA_900465665.1. GTDB lineage: Bacteria > Pseudomonadota > Alphaproteobacteria > Rhizobiales > Rhizobiaceae > Rhizobium. Next base: position 63,076 of record UBJO01000033.1, on the reverse strand, counting down.
CAATTCCGGCTTCGGCCTCGCCATCGCTTCCCGTGCCGTGGAAATGGGCCACAAGGTCATCGGCACCGTCCGCTCCGAGGCCTCGCGCCAAACCCTTGCCGAAGCACTGCCCGGCGTCATCACCACGCTTTGCGACGTCACCGATTTCGAACGTATCCCCGATGTCGTGGAAAAGGTCGAAGACGATCACGGCCCGGTCGACGTCCTCATCAACAACGCCGGCTACGGCCACGAGGGCGTGCTTGAGGAATCACCGATCGAAGAGATGCGCCGCCAGTTCGACGTCAACGTCTTCGGCGCCGTTGCGGTCGCCAAGGCCTTCCTTCCGCGCTTTCGCGAGCGCCGGCAGGGCTTCATCGTCAATGTCACCTCGATGGGCGGCATGATTACCATGCCCGGCATTGCCTACTACTGCGGCAGCAAGTTCGCGCTGCAGGGCATATCGGCGGTGATGCGCGCCGAGATGGCGCCCTTCGGCGTGCATGTCACAGCCCTTTGCCCCGGCTCCTTTAGAACCGATTGGGCCGGACGCTCCATGGTGAGGACGGAAAGATCCATCGCCGACTACGACGCCATCTTCGACCCCATCCGCAGCGCGCGACAGGAAAAAAGCGGCAAGCAACTGGGCGACCCCGAAAAGCTCGCCGCAGCCGTCCTCACTTTGATCGAGGCCGACGCACCGCCGCCGCAACTCCTGCTTGGCAGCGATGCCTTGAAGCTCGTATCGGAACGCGTTCGCGAGTTGCAGCAGGAGATCGAGGATTGGAAAGCCCTGACCATCTCGACGGATGGCTGATCGCATCTTGAACCTGCCAATCGCGTCCAGCCTGCCCTATGTTGCGCTCAACAAATGGCCGAGGCCGGGCGCTCTCATCCCCTCGGCCAGCGCTCGACCGTCTGGCCGCCGAACAGCCGGCTGGTCGGCATCTGGAAGATGAAATAGGGGTTGAGCAGCGGCAGCGCGCTTGCCTGCTCCAGCCTCTCCAGCATCGCCTCGTCGAGCGCGACATCCAGCGATGCGATATTCTGCTGCAGCTGCTCCACCCGGCTGGCGCCGATCAGCACAGACGAGACGCCGGCGCGCCGCGCCACCCAGGCGAGCGCCACCTCGGCCGCCGACCGGCCGATTTCGGCCGCGACTGATGTCACGACATCGACCACATCGAAATTGCGCTCGGTAAACAGCATGCCCCCGAAAGGATTGTCGCCGTTCAGCCGGCCGTTGCTGCCGCTTTCCGATGTCTCCGAGGTCTTGTCGGGCAAGGCCGTGGCGCGCCCGGCCTCGGCCAGCATGTCGCGGCCGTATTTGCCGGTTAGAAGGCCGGCCGCAAGCGGGCTCCAGGGCACCATGCCAAGTCCGAACTCCGCGCCGGCAGGCATGAGATCGAGCTCGACGCCGCGATCGATCAGCGAATAGGCATATTGCAGGCCGATCGGCTTCGGCAGTCCGTGCGCCTCGGCCAGCGTCGCGATCCGCGCCACATACCAGGCCGGCGTGTTGGAAAAGCCGTAATGCAGGATCTTTCCGGCGCGCACGGCATCGGAAAGCGTCTGCAGGACTTCATCGGCGGGCGTCGTCTGGTCCCACACATGCATCCAGTACATGTCGATATAGTCGGTGCGCAGCCGCTTCAGCGATCCCTCGATACCGAGGCGAATGTTCTTCGCCCCGTTGCCGCCCCAGAGCGGCGTGCCCGCGCCGCGCGGAAATCCCGATTTGGTCGCCACCACCAGCCGGTCGCGCTGCCCGCTGTTGGAGAGAAACGCGCCGAGCATCTCCTCGCTCTTTCCCGCCGAATAGATGTCGGCCGTGTCGATGAAATTGCCGCCGGCATCGACATAGGCGTCAAACAGCGCCCGCGAGGTCTGCTCGCTGGCGCCCCATCGCCCGGCGCCGAAGGTCATGGTGCCAAGCGCCAGCGGGCTGACGATCAGTCCCGAGCGGCCGAGGGTGCGATAGCTGGTAAGGTCCATATCCGTGCTCCTTGTTCACACCCCTCCATTTAGGCCGGCGGAACCCACAGGATTAGCGGTTGCCCGTCGCATGAACTTGTGAACAGAATGCAACAATGGAACGCGGAACACTCAACGATCTCCTCGCCTTCGCCGCCGTCGCCCGCGAACGCAGCTTCACCCGCGCAGCCGCCGTCCTCGGCATGTCGCCCTCGGCGCTCAGCCACGCGATGCGCGGCCTGGAGGAGCGGCTGGGCGTCCGGCTGCTTGCCCGCACCACCCGCAGCGTTGCGCCGACCGAGGCCGGCGAGCGGCTTCTGCAATCGCTCAACCCGGCGCTGTCCGATATCGAGGATGGCCTCGACGCACTGGCCGAATGGCGCGACAACCCCTCCGGCACCGTCCGCATCACCACCTTTGCCTATGCCGCCCGGATGGTGCTGGTTCCGAAGCTCCCCGCCTTCCTGCTCGCCCATCCCGATATCAACGTCGAGGTGATCATCCAGGACGGACTGACGGATATCGTGGCCTCAGGCTTCGACGCCGGCATCCGCCTCGGCGAAACGGTGGACAAGGACATGATCGCGGTGCGCGTCGGGCCTGAGCTGCGCACCGTCGTCGTCGGCACGCCGTCCTACTTCGCCCGCATCCCACAGCCGGAAACGCCCTACGATCTCGAGCGCCACGCCTGCATCGGCTACCGTCTCACGACCTCGGGCGGACTGCTTCCCTGGGAGTTCGAGAAAGACGGCAAGGAGATCAAGATCCGCACCAGCGGCCCACTTATCGTCAATGATGGCGAGCTTCCGGCAGCAGCCGTGCGCGCCGGCGTCGGGCTCGGCTATCTGATGGAGCATGACGTCGCCGACGAGATCGCGTCGGGCGCGCTGGTGCAGGTGCTCGACGACTGGTGCCCGCCCTTCCCCGGCTTCCACCTCTATCACCCGAGCCGCCGCCAATCACCGCCGGCGCTGCGCGCGCTGATCGCCGCCTTGAGCGTCAAGTAGCAATCGCACCGCTGGGCGCAATCGGCGCGTGACGCACTGTTCAATCTTTGCCCCACTGCAAAATCCGCCCAAGCGCGATATCTAACGGGCAACGAAAGATCGAAGGAGTGACACAATGGGTATGCTTGTCGACGGCGTCTGGCAGGACGTCTGGTACGATACGAAGGAGACCAAGGGTCACTTCAAGCGCGCCGCCTCGCAGTTCCGCAACTGGATCACGCCGGATGGCAGCGCCGGCCCCTCGGGCACGGAAGGCTTCAAGGCCGAGGCCGGACGCTATCATCTCTACGTATCCCTTGCCTGTCCCTGGGCGCACCGCACGCTGATCTTCCGCAAGCTGAAGCGGCTGGAAGACCTGATCTCGGTCTCCGTCGTCGATCCGCTGATGCTGGAAAAGGGCTGGGAATTCAAGGTCGGCGACGGCGCCACCGGCGATGCGCTCTTCGGCGCCAAGGCGCTCTCAGACATCTACGTGAAGGCTGATCCGCATTATTCCGGCCGCGTCACCGTGCCCGTCCTGTGGGACAAGAAGACCAACACCATCGTCAGCAATGAATCCGCCGAGATCATCCGCATGTTCAACAGCGCCTTCGACGCGCTGACCGGCTCGACCACCGATTTCTACCCGCAGGACCTCAGCGCCGAGATCGACGATCTGAACGCGCTCGTCTATGACACCGTCAACAACGGCGTCTACAAGGCTGGCTTTGCCACCACCCAGGACGCCTATTCGGAAAGCGTGCTGAAGCTCTTCGAAACGCTCGACATGCTGGAAGACCGCCTCGGCAAGGGCCGCTATCTGTTTGGCGACCGCCTGACCGAGGCCGACTGGCGGCTCTTCACCACGCTGGTGCGGTTCGACCCGGTCTATGTCGGCCACTTCAAGTGCAACATCCGCCGCATCGCCGATTACCCGAACCTCTCGGCCTATCTGCGCGATCTCTACCAGACACCGGGGATCAAGGAGACGGTCGACTTCCGCCACATCAAGGATCACTATTACCGCAGCCACAAGACGATCAACCCGACCGGTATCGTCCCTGTCGGCCCGGAACTGGACCTCGATCGCCCGCACGGCCGCGGCGAACGCGCCGCCGCCTAACCAAGCCGCCCGGCCTACCAGACCTGGTCGGGCTGCCGCTCTCCGGCGATCTCGGCAAGACGACGGTGTGTCGACGCCGTCGTCCCCTCGGGCAGCGCGTCGAGCGCGAAGAAACCGCATTCGACGATCTCGCGATCCGGCGCCCTCGGCGCCGTCTGCTTGACATTGGCAAGGTAGAACACGACATGGTCGCGCCGCGTGGCCGAGGTGTTGAGATAGACCTGAACGAGCTCCGGCCGTCCGACAATCACGAGATTGCCCTCCTCGCGCAGCTCCTTGATGAGGGCGTCCTCGGCCGTCTCGTTGCGCTCGATACCGCCGCCCGGCATGTGCCAGCCGGGCACGTAGCTGTGCCGCACCAGAAACACATGGCCCCTGTCATCGAAGCAGGCGGCGCGCACGCCCATGGTCATTCCGCGCGCGAAGGCGAAGTAGATATGCACGAGACGCATCAGCATGCGCGACTGCCAGTGGCGGATTTCTTTCACGCGTCTTCCAATTCCATCAATCCGTTCAAGCAGATGTGCGAGGAGATGTGTTTGAAATACGGCTGCCGTGAGCTATGTGTGCACCCATGTTCAAGCTCGCGCACATTTCAGACGTCCATCTCGGGCCGCTGCCCCACATCTCTTTCCGTGAACTCTTTTCCAAGCGTATCACCGGCTTTGTGAACTGGCATCGCAATCGGCGCAAGCACCTTTTCGGCGGCACGCTGGATCTGCTGCTCGACGATATCCGCGAAAAGCAGCCGGATCACATGGCGATCACGGGCGATCTCGTCAATCTTGCGAGCGGTCTTGAAATCCGCGCCGCAGCCGGCTGGCTGCGCGAACTCGGCGATCCCAAGGATTATTCCGTCGTTCCCGGCAATCACGACGCCTACGTGCCCGGCGCCTACGAAAAGTCGATGCGCGCCTGGTACGATAACGTGCGCGGCGATCTCGCCCCTGCCGAATGGCAGGAAAACAAGCACATCTTCCCCTATCTTCGCATTCGCGGAAAAGTCGCGATCGTCGGCTGCTCGACGGCGGTGGCAACGCCCCCCTTCGCCGCCAGCGGCTTCTTCGGCGAAAGACAGGCCCGCGAGACCGTGAACATGCTGCGCGCCGCCGGCGAAGCCGGGCTGTTTCGCGTGGTCATGATCCACCATCCGCCGATCCGTGGCGCCACATCCTTCCACAAGCGCATGATCGGCATCCGCCGTTTCGCCGCCGTGATCTCCACCGGCGGCGCCGAGCTCGTGCTGCATGGCCACACGCATCTGAACACGGTGCACTGGCTGCGCGGCCAGACCGGACCGGTTCCCGTCGTCGGCATCGCCTCGGGCTCGCAAGGCCCTGGTGGCTCGAAGCCGCCCGCCGCCTACAATCTCTTCAGCATCGACGGTTCCCCCGGCGCCTGGAGCCTCAAGGGCGAACGCTTCAGCCTCAGCCCCTCGGGCGACGACATCAACCCGGAAAGCGTCGATATCTTCAGGCTTTAGCGCCATTTCCGGAATCAGTTTGGCGGCAAGCTGAATCACTGCGTGAACTCAGGCGAAAAACGATAGATCGGGGCCGATCGCCTCTTGGTATTTCCCGATCTAGGCGTACACTCCTTATATTAGCGATCTGATGTCAGGAGACGTCGCATGCCATCCACGACCCGTACGCTCCGCGGCCTGGCGCTCGCCGGCCTTCTCGCCTTCACCTTCTCTGCCCCCGCCTTCGCCGCCGGCGAAGAGACCGACGAAACCAAGCCGCCGCCGAAGACCGAAACCACCACCAAGTGCGCCGACGGCAAGGTCTGGGACAAGAAGAAGAAGGAATGCGTCACGCCGAACAAGCAGACCTTCAACGACGACGATCTCTACAAGGCCGCCCGCGAATTCGCCTATGCCGGCCAGTACGACAATGCCATCACGGTGCTGAACCTCGCCCGCAACCAGAACGACCCGCGCATCCTGAACTATCTGGGCTACGCCAACCGCAAGGCCGGCCGAATGGAGCTTGGCATGTCCTATTATCGCAAGGCCCTGCAGGCCGACGGCAATTATATTCTAGCACGGTCATATATGGGCCAAGCTTTGATGGAACAGGGTGATGAGCAGGGCGCGCGCGTGCAGCTGGTCGAGATCCGCGACCGCGGCGGCGAGAACACGTGGGCCTACCGCTCGCTCCTTCAGTCGCTCCACGGCTACAGGACCTATTGAGCCCGAGGGATCACCCGAAAAAAGCTTTGGGAACCCGTGAGATAAGTGGCCTTTTGCTTGCGAAGCAGCGGCGATTTGTTTCATAAAGGACACAGAGACGATATAATTCGCACATGCGCCAGGTCACGGCTCCGTAACGGCTCCCGATACCAGGCATTCACCTTGGGAAAACCATGCGTCAACCTGTGACGACCATCGACATCAGACGCGATCTAGTGGGTCTTCTGCCCCGGTTGCGGCGGTTCGCGATGACGCTCGCGGGTGATGCGGCGGGCGCCGACGAGCTTGTCCAGGCCGGCTGTCAGCGGGCGATTGCCAAGAGCAATCAATGGCAGGGCGAAGGCCGGCTCGACAGCTGGGTCTACACGCTGATGCGCCAGCAATGGAGCGAGGACCACCGCAAGCGCAAGCCGCATGCGGTCAACAAGACCAACGTCACCGACATCCGCACGGCCACGCGCGACCGCGCCGCCATCATCGATTCCGACGCGATCCACCGGATGATCGCGGAAATGCCCGAAGGCATCGCCAGCGCCTTCCTGCTGGTATCAATCGAAGGCCATGGCTACCAGCAGGCCGGCGACATCATGGGCGTCGCCCCCACCCTCATCATGTCGCAGCTGGCGCAGGCGAAACTGCACTTCGCCAGCCTCGCCGACGATCATTCCCACAGGTTCTGATTTGCTCGACTTCAAGAAACTGCCGCTCGATGCCCAGTTGACCGCCCTTCTCGATGGCGAGACGACGCCCGAGCAGAAGCACGAGCTGGAACAGCGCCTGGCAACCGACGATGGCGCGCGGCGGATCTACGACAAGCTGCGCAACGGCGCCGATTTCGGCAAGCGCCGGCTCGACGACATCCTGAAGGAGCCGGTTCCGCTGGCGCTGGTGCGCTCGATCAAAAGCGTGCAGCCGCCCAAGGCCCCCGTCGCGCCGCGCCAGTCGCGCCAGCCGTTCAAGTTCGCGCCGTCAGGCCCGCAGGCGCTGGTGGCCGCCATTGTGCTTCTCATCGCCGGCTGCGGCATCGGCTATATCGTCGGCACCGGCCATACCGCTGCGCAGACGGCCCAGGCCGTCGATGCCGCGCAGGCGAGCGAAACGACGGAATGGCTGGGCGACATGCTCGCCAACCAGCGCCTGCTGGCGCGTCAGCCTCGCCATATCTTCGAAGTCCCGGCCACGCAGCCGGAAGAAATTTCCACCTGGCTCACGACAACCGTCGGCGTCGCCTTCCGCGTCCCCGATCTCGTCTCCGAGGGGTGGACCTTCCAGGGCGCCCGCGTGACCTTGGCAAACGGCCGCCCGGTCGGCCAGCTGGTCTACACCAGCGCCGACGGCGACCTCGCCACCATCGCCTTCCGCAAGGACAACCAGCCGGATGATGCCGAGGATTTCAAGGAAACGATCCGCGACGAGATCGGCCTGGTGACTTGGCACAATGCCGGCACCTCCTACATGCTGATCGGCCCCTCCTCCGAGGCATCGCTCAGCCAGCTCGCCATGCAGATCGCCACCGCGATTTGAGCCGCCAGATTTAAAGCGCGCATGAAAAAAGCGGGCGCCGCACGCGACGCCCGCTTGATGATTCCGTGGCCTACAATCAGGCCTTGCCGGCCCTCACATCAAGCACGCGGTTCGCCGCCGAGACGATCGCTTCCAGCGACGCGCCGACGATGTTGGTGCTGATGCCGGCGCCGAAGAGCTTGCCGCCGGGATAGGACGTCTCGACATAGGAGATCGCCGAGGCGTTCGAGCCGTGCTGCAGCGAGTGCTCGGAATAATCCTGCACCGCCATCTCGACACCGAGATACTCCGAGAGCGCATTGATGAAGCCGTCGATCGGGCCGTTGCCGCGTCCTTCGATCGTCTTCGTCACGCCGTTATCGGTGATCTCGGCGGAAACGACGCGAACGCCCTTGCGCTCGGGATCGGCGAAGGTCTGGTGATCGACGAACTTGATGCGGCCCTTCGGCTGCGTCACGTAGCGCTCGATGAAGTGGTCGTAGATCCGCTTCGACGGCAGCTCCTTGCCCTCTTCGTCGGTGATCCGCTGGATCTCCTCGCGATACTCCACCTGCAGGTTGCGCGGCAGGTTGAGGCCGTAATCCTGCTGCAGGATATAGGCAATGCCGCCCTTGCCGGACTGCGAGTTGATGCGAATGATCGCCTCGTAGGAGCGGCCGACATCCTGTGGATCGATCGGCAGATACGGCACTTCCCAGACCGGGTGGTTGGCGACCTTGATCGCCTTCATCCCCTTGTTGATCGCATCCTGATGCGAGCCGGAGAAAGCCGTGTAGACCAGTTCGCCGACGTAAGGATGGCGCTCGCCGATCGGCATCTGGTTGGAATATTCGAACACGTCCTTCATGCGCACGATATCCGAGCAGTCGATCTCCGGATCCACACCCTGCGTGAACATGTTGAGCGCCATCGTCACGACGTCGACATTGCCGGTGCGCTCGCCATTGCCAAACAGCGTGCCCTCGACACGATCGGCGCCCGCCAGCAAGGCCAGCTCGGCGGCGGCGATGCCGGTGCCGCGGTCGTTATGCGGGTGCAGCGAGATGATCAGGTTCTCGCGATTATCGAGATTGCGGCACATCCATTCGATCTGGTCGGCATAGACGTTCGGCGTCGCCATTTCGACGGTCGAAGGCAGGTTGATGATCAGCTTGTTGTCGGGCGTCGGCTTCATCACCTCGATGACCGAGTTGCAGATCTCCAGCGCAACTTCCAGCTCGGTGCCGGTGAAGCTCTCGGGCGAATATTCGAAGCGATAGCCGCCACCGGCCTTGGCCGCCATGTCGGAAATCATCTTCGCCGCGTCGACCGCGATCTGCTTGATGCCGTTGACGTCCTTGGCGAACACCACGCGACGCTGCAGCTCACTGGTCGAGTTGTAGAAGTGAACGATCGGCTTGTTGGCGCCTTCCAGGGCTTCGAAGGTGCGCGTGATCAGTTCCGGACGGCACTGCACCAGCACCTGCAGCGACACGTCCTCAGGCACATTGCCCTGCTCCACACACCAGCGCGCGAAGTCGAAATCGGTCTGCGAGGCCGACGGGAATCCGATCTCGATTTCCTTAAAACCCATGTCGAGCAGCAGCTGGAACATCCGCGCCTTGCGGTCGTGGCCCATCGGGTCGACCAGAGCCTGGTTGCCGTCGCGCAGGTCCACGGAACACCAGATCGGCGCCTTGGTCAGCGTCTTGGTCGGCCATGTGCGATCGGGGATGTTGACCTGCGGATAAGGGCGATACTTCATCGCCGCGTCAGGCATGCCGTGGGAGCGGGTCTTCGTGTCCATGTCTTCTCTTCCTATTCCCGTCATCTGGCCGCGTCATAGCGCATGGCCTGCCTGTTGGCGATGACGAATCCGGCGCAAAGCGTCCGGTTGATCGATTTTTGGGATATGTGAAGAGGAGCTATGGCCGGCGGGCTTTGGGCCGCCGGGCGCTCCTCAACGGACCCGGCAACCGCGCGTAAGGCCGAGGAGAAGAAGCGAGGTCAGGGCGCGCGTATTGTCGCGCAGGGCGATACGCCCGCGTGCAATCTGCTCAGAAATCATGATGCCCGTGCTCTTCATGCCGGCCTGTATAGCCGCCGCGCGAAAAACTGGCAAGTGCCCGATTATTTTTTCCGCGTTTGCACAAAGCGCTGCAACGCCATCATCAGCCCGCCGGCTAGGAGCCCCCAGAAGGCTCCGGAAATGCCGCCGAAGGAGACGCCTGATGCCGTCACCAGGAAGGTGATCGCAGCCGCTTCCCGCGTATCGGGCGCCTGGAAGGCGGCCATCGCGGAGCCCGAGAAGGCGCCGACCAGCGCGAGCCCAGCCACCGCCTGGATCAGGATCGGCGGCGCCAGCGCCACCGATGCGGTCACCGCACCCGCAAGCGGCCCGAGGATGAGATAGCAGATGCCGCAGACGATGACCGCCCAGTAGCGCCGCTTCGGATCCGGATGCGCGTCCGGCCCGGCGCACATGGCCGCCGTGATCGCCGCAAGATTGACGGCATGGCCACCGAACGGCGCAGACAGAAGCGAGAAGAAACCGGTCGAGGCAAAGAGCGGCCCGGGCTTGGTCTCATAGCCATTGACCTTCATGACCGCGATCCCCGGAATGTTCTGCGAGGCCATGGTGACGATGAAGAGCGGCAAAGCGATCGACACGAAGGCCGGCACGTTGAACACGGGCATGACGAATTCGACCGTCGGCACCAGCGAGCGCTTTACGGTGTCAAGCGCGCCCACGGGCACATCGACCCCGAAGACCACGACCAGAACGAATGCCGCCAGCGCCGCCGGCACGGCCCACAGCCGCTTGAAGGCACCGACGACAATCCAGGCAAGCACGATCGGCAGCCCGAGCAGCGGGTTGAACCCGACTGCCTTGACCGGCGCGAAGCAGAGCCCGATCAGCACGCCCGCCAGCATCGCATTGGCCAGCGGCGCCGGTATCGCCGCCACCGCCCGCCCCAGCGGCTTGAACAGCCCCGCGATGACGATCAACAGCGCGCAGATGATAAAGGCCCCGACAGCCGCATTGAACCCGCCCTCGACCACACCAGTCGCCGCCAGTAGCGCGCCTCCCGGCGTCGACCACGCCATGCTGATCGGCAGTCTCGATGTGGTGCTGAGCACGATCGCACAAATCCCGAGCGAGACCGACAACGCCATCAACCCCGAAGCAGCCTGCGCCTCCGTGGCGCCGACAGCCTGCAACCCGTGCAGCACGACGGCGAACGAACTGGCGAAACCGACGAAAGCGGTGAGAACGCCCATGAACAGGGCCTGGACGGAGAAGTCTTTCAGCATGCAGGGGACTCGGAGCGAAGAATGGCGTCATGCAGCCGTATCGCAAACGGGGGCGCAAGGCCAGATACACCCACTGCCCTCATTCTCGCCCCTGTGGCGGGAATCCAGCCGATGCGCGTACGCGCGGCGAGGAGATTCTTCCCGGCACAAGGCCGGGATGAGAGGAGTTAGCTCCACCCCGTCAAAAACAAAAAGCGCCCTCGCCCACCATCCGGCAGCCAAGGGCGCTTCTATCTCAATCCGATCAGATATCGCTCTGCGACGTCACGATGCGCGAGACCAGGCCGTAGGCCTTGGCTTCCTCGGCCGACAGCCAGTAGTCGCGGTCGGTGTCGGCGGCGATCTTTTCGTAGGACTGGCCGGTAGCGTCAGCCATGATCTTGTTCAGGCGCTCGTTCATCTTGATGATCTCGCGTGCCTGGATTTCGATGTCGGACGCCATGCCGCGCGTGCCGCCCGAGGGTTGGTGCAGCAGGAAGCGGGTGTTGGGCAGGCAAAGGCGCTGCTCCTTGGGCGCGGCGACATAGATCAGCGCGCCGGCGGAGGCGACCCAGCCGGTTCCGATCATCCAGACCTTCGGCTTGATGAACTTGATCATGTCGTGGATCGAATCGCCGGACTCGACGTGGCCGCCGGGCGAATTGACGTAGATGCGGATGTCTTCGTCGCTGGCCGCGGCAAGCGCCACGAGCTGCGAGCAGACCTTCTGCGCCAGTTCCTGGTTGATCGGTCCATAGATGAAGATGGAACGCGACTTGAAAAGGTTCGCCTCCGTTTCCTTGCCGAGCGGCAGTTCCTTCGTCTTGTCGTCCTGGTCTTCGTCGTTCATTCGAACCTCTCTCACGTAAATTCGGGTTCCCCGCACATAGTGCGACTCAATGCGTAAAACAATGCGTGAAAAAGACAAGCCACGGAACGGGTGAAGATATGGTTAGGGGTCATTGGCTTACTGAAATGTAACTTGTGGAGGCTTTGAAAAGTCTCAATCCGTTCCTACGTCCTTCTCAAGCGATCCACTCACGACCCATGTGCGAACACAGAGCCAAAGGAGACAGCCGATGTCACCCGAAGAACGCCAACTCCTGACCGCCCTTTTCGAGCGCGTCCGCACCGCAGCCTCCACCCCGCGCGACCGCGACGCCGAACAGCTGGTCGAGCAAAGCACCCGCGAACAGCCCTATGCCGCCTATTATCTGGCACAGGCCGTGATCGTGCAGGAAAAGGGCCTCGAGGCCGCCGCCAGTCACATCAAGGAACTGGAAGAGCGCGTCCGCCAGCTGGAGGCAGATCAGAGCGACAACCACAAGGCCGAACAAGGCGGCGGCTTCCTCTCCTCCATCTTCGGCAGCAGCCAGCCGCCGCAGCAACGGGCGCAGCCGGCACCTTCGGAAGCGGCATCAAGCGGCCCATGGGGCAGCGCCCCGCGCCAGCAGATCCGTGAAAACCAGGGCTTCGACACCGCCCCGCGCATGCAGCAGCAACCCTCCGGCCCCTGGAGCCAGCAGGCGTCTGCCCCATCGGCCGGCGGCAGCTTCCTGCAAGGCGCGCTCGGCACGGCGGCCGGTGTGGCCGGCGGCATGCTGCTTGCCAATTCGCTGAGCGGCATCTTCAGCGGCAACCACATGTCCTCGCTCGGCCTCGGCTCGGGCGCCACGCCATCAAGCGCGCCGACGGAAGAAACCGTCATCAACAACTACTACAACAATGACGGCGGCAGCCAACAGGCATCGAACGATGCAGACAACACCCGCCAGGTTGCCGATAACAACGACAACAACAACGACGACGACAGTTTCGACGATCAGTCCGACTTCGGCAGCGACGACAGCTTCAACGTCTGACGATCGCCGCGAACGCATCAGGGGCCGCGCTAAAGCGGCCCCCACCAAGCTAGCGCGTAAGCATCCTTATTGCGACGAGGCCTGCAGCTGCGGACCGGCGAGCAGCAGATCGCGCCATGCAGCCGCAACCTTCTCCGCGCCCGAACCGCCGATATGGCAATCGTCGTAGCGGTCGTCGCCATTGAGCAGCGCGTCCGAGTTCACACCCTGCACGATGCCGTTGCCGCTTTTCGGCAGAGCAAACTGGGCTCGCAGGATCGGATTATCGTCCGTATGCTGTTTGAAACCGCCATTGGTGGGCTCAAGGCATCTGGTCGCCACCGAAATATAGACAGGAGCCGCAACCCCCAGGCCCCGCAGCGTACCCACCATCGACAAAAAGCGCTGTTCGTAGGCTTGCGTGCTGGTGCCCAGGACGAAATCGGCCTCACCCTGCACCCAAAGCACGTTTGTCACCCGGTAGCCTGCGTCGTGAAGTTTTTTCGTGCTGTCGACAAGCACCGGATTGATGTCGCCGCCTTCGGCCCAACGCGCCACCTCGGAGCCGGAATAGGCAACCGGTGCGATAATGACATTGTCGTAGCGCCCGGACGCAATCAGCGAATTGCCGATATCCGTCCAATACTCGCCCTTCGTATCCGTCGAGCCGAGAAGCGGCGATGCGGCGGTGAAGCAACGGCCGTCGAAGGCGTTGATCACCCGCTCTCCATACTTCGATCTGTGCCGCTGGCCGCCATCATTGGCAGCATTCGATTGTCCGAGAACCAGGAGAACAGCAGTGCGATCGGTCTGAACCGGGCATGCAACCGCCGTCTTCGTCTCGTCTCCAATCAGACGTTTCTTGTCGTCGAACGTGTAGCGGCTCGGAGGCAGAGGTTCAGGGGCGACAAATTGGCGTTTCAGCGCCGAAAGCTGGGGCCAGGGAAACATCTCATGTCGGGCGCTCATGCCGCCGGAGACGAACACCGCAAGCAATGCGGCGCATCCGAAAACGAGATTTCGAACCATCCGATCGTCCAATTCTGGAAAGTGTCAATGGCTGTCAGTAGGCCCCGCCGCTCGCAATTGCCTACCCGCTCAAATTGTCTTTCGCCACAGTAGATATGAAACTCAGGACTGCAATTACCCTGATTGGATGAGGCTCATACAAATGAACGAGGCCGCTTCATGCGATAGGCGGTTGACCATCAAGGGATTGCCGCAACCAGTCGGCATGCAAGCTTTCGGTGTGGGCGCTGCCCCGCTGCCGATTGATAAGCCCACTCCGCATCGATAAGGTCCGCCGCGATCATTGACCTCACGAAACGCAGAGCGGACGACAGAGCATTGAAAACCCTCATCATCAGCCGCAAGGCCGAGGAAACCAGGCGGCGCTTTCAGACGCGGCAGATGCAGGCGCTGGGCCTGGATTTCGAGTTTCTGGATGCCTTCGAGGCCCGTGATCTCACGCCGGAAGAATGCCAGAAGGCTGCCAATAGCTGGCCGAGCCCGACGCTGCGCGAAGATGTCGCCTGCTTCACCTCGCACCGCATCGCCTGGCGCAGGATCATCGACAGCGGCGAGCGGATGCTGATCCTGGAAGACGACGCCGTGCTGTCGGAGAGCTTCACCGACGCGCTGGCAAGCATCGAAGCGCGCCCCGATGGCGACGATATCGCCTACGATCTCGAATTCGCCCCGCGCGATCACATCGTCGCGAAACGTCCGCTCTGGACCGACGGCGTCTATAGCGCCCGCCGCGTGTTCCAGAACCGCGTCGGCACGGCCGGCTATGTCATCGGCCCTGGTGCCGCCGCGCGCATGTTGAAGGACACCGAGACCTACGGCCTGCTCGACGCCTATATGTGGCATCGCGCCTGGCTGAAGGCCTACCAGATTGAGCCAGCCCCCGTCATCCAGATGCAGTTCCTCGACGGCAGCGCCGACAAGGCGGCCTTCATTCGCAAGTCGATCGATCGCGCCTTCAAGCCGAGCAGGCTGCGCAAGAATCTGCTGAGGCTGAAGATCGAGGGAATCCGGGCCCGCAACCTCATCCGTGGCTGGCTCCGAAGCGAGCGGCGCCCGCTGCGCATGGACCGGGCAAGCTTCCCGCCCGATCCCGCCAAATCAGCTGACTAAACTCAGCCGCGACCACGATAGGTCGCCACACCCTGGTCGGGCAGCCATACGCCCTCGGGCGGCTTGCCGGTCTGCCAGAACACGTCGATCGGGATGCCGCCGCGCGGATACCAGTAGGCACCGATCCGAAGCCACTTCGGATCGAGCAGCTCGACCAGCCGCTTGGCGATATAGATCGAGCAATCCTCGTGGAAGGCGCCGTGGTTGCGGAAGGAGTGCAGGAAAAGTTTCAGCGCCTTGGATTCCACCAGCCATTCGTTCGGGATGTAATCGATGACGATATGGGCGAAATCCGGCTGCCCGGTCATCGGGCAGAGCGAGGTGAATTCGGGCGCGGTGAAGCGCACCACGTAGTCGGTACCGGCATTGCTGGCGGGTACCTTCTCGAGCACCGCCGTCTCGGGCGAGGTCGGCGCTTCGGTCTGCTTTCCCAGCATGGACAGGCTGGAGACGTCTGTATTGGGCATTCAAGCCTCCTTGATGACTTTGACGCGGATGCCGTGGGCCTTTTCGCCCTCCGGCTCGACGTGAATGGCGATGCTGGAGCCCGGATGCACGGCGCGGATGGCATCCTCAAGGCGATCGCAGATATCGTGCGCCTGCCTTACAGACATTGCGGCCGGCACGACAAGATGGAAATCGATGAAAGTGACGGCGCCTGCGCGCCGGGTCTTCAGATCATGCACCCCGAGCGACCCCGTCGCATGCGTGGCGATCGCAGCCTTGATCGCTTCTTCTTCCTGCGGCTCGACCGCCTGGTCCATCAGCCCGCCGATCGAATGCGAGATCACCTTCCAGCCCTGATAGAGGATGTTGATCGCGACCAGAATGGCGAGGATCGGATCGAAGATCGCGTAGCCGGTGGCGATCGCCAGCAACAGGCCGATCAGCACGCCGACGGAGGTGACGACATCCGACATGATATGCTGGCCATCGGCCGTCAGCGCCGCCGAGCGATACTTACGCCCCGTCGTGATCAGAAGCCGCGCCCAGACGGCGTTGATCACGCCGGCCGCGAAATTGATGGCAAGACCCAGCACCGGCGCTTCGAGCATGCGGGGATCGGCCAGATGCCCCACCGCCTCGTTGACGATCAAAAGGGCCGCGACCACGATCAAAACGCCCTCGGTAACGGCCGAGAGATACTCCGCCTTGTGATGCCCGAAGGGATGATCGTGATCGGCCGGCTTCTGCGCATAGCGGATGACGAAGAAGGCGATGAAGGCGGCAACGACGTTGACCGTCGATTCCAGCCCGTCGGACAAAAGCGCCACCGACCCCGTGACCCACCAGGCCACCATCTTCAGGCCCATGACCCCAAGCGACATCGGAATGCCCCAGAATGCCAGCTTCCGAACCGTAAGGTTTCCCTGTTCGCTCATCTCTGTCCCTCTGCCTTCTTAGATGTCCAATACCGGTGCGGATGCGAACGAATTGCAGAAACAACGCCATTCAAACGCAAAACCGCCCGCGCGAAAATCGCGCAGGCGGCTGTTGCGGGGGATATGGGCCAGAAATGGCGATTTGTCAAAGCGGAATTGCCGACAGGAGGTCGACGGGCTGATTGGCCGCGCCTCAAACCTCGGAAGAATGGATCACCTGCGTCTTGGACCGCAACGCACTCAGTGCGATCAGATGGACGACCTCCAGAGGAGCGGTGCAAAGATCGTCGATCACCTTGATCTGGAAGCCCTCCGCAGCGCGTGACAATGCCGTAAACACCACGCAGTTCTGCGTCATCATCCCGCAGATAAGCAATTCCGTCGTTCCCTTCAAATGATCTGCGAGGTTCGTCTCCTGAAATGCATCTGCGTACTGCTTGGTCACCACCGGAGCATCGCCAGCGGCAGCCAGAACAGCCGGGCGGATTTCAACGCCATGGCCGCCGGCGGCAAACAGGCCCGTCGGAGCTGTCGACACGTGCCGGACGAGAACAATCCCGTCACCCCTTGCGCGTGCTTGCCGGATCGCTTCTACGACCCGCTTCTCTGTTTCTTCGGCCTCCCAAAGCGACAGCGCGCCGCCGGGAAAATAGTCGTTCTGAACGTCGATCACGAGAAGGGTGCGGGTCATCAGGAGGCTCCATTTTGAAGTTTTCGCCCACAGTGATGACATTCGATTTCGTCGCCGTTGAGTGGCCTGATTGCCTTTTATCGTGTAAATCGGGCCAATGCGCATCGCCATCATCGCTTACGACCATATCAGCCCTTTCATGCTATCCACGCCGCTGGCCGTGTTTGGCGAGGGGCTCCTTGCGGGTGGACATCAGGTTCAGGTGTGCTCGGATCAGTTCCGGCTGAACACGAGCGGCGGCATGATCATCGAGGCCGCCCATCGGCTGGATGCTGTCGATGACGCCGATATCGTCATTTTACCGGGTTGGCGGAGTGTGGACGAGCCCGTATCGCCCGATATCGTTGCCAAGCTGAAGGCAGCCGATGCTCGAGGAGCCATCGTCGTGGGCTTGTGCCTGGGGGCCTTCGGCCTTGCCGAAGCCGGACTGCTGGATCGGCGGCGCGCTACGACCCATTGGGCGCACGCGGAGACCTTCGCGGCCCGCTATCCGCGTGTAACGGTCGATGCGGCCGCGCTGTTCGTGGACGAAGGCCGTGTCCTGACGTCCGCCGGTGTCGCTTCGGGGCTGGATTGCTGCCTGCATCTGCTCGGCCGGATTTGCGGGATTGGTGAAGCAAACCGGATAGCGCGCCATCTCGTCGTCGCCCCTCAGCGCGCGGGCGGACAACCGCAACTGATCGAGCGACCAGCCATCGGATCGACTGCCGATCGGCGAGTGACCGAACTTCTCGAAGTCCTGCGCGCCGATCCCATCGCGCCGCCTTCGCTGGATGAATTGGCCAAGCGCTCGAACATGAGCCGCCGAAGCCTGACGCGCCATATCCGGGCACGGACCGGAGGCAGTCTTGGCGAATGGATAAGGCGTGTGCGCGTGGCACGAGCGAAGGAGCTATTGGTGGCCGGCGTGCGCGGGCTGGACGACGTCGCCGTGCGCAGCGGCTTCCCTGATGCCCATGCGCTACGCACGGCATTCCGCACAGAAGTCGGCGTGACGCCGGTGCAATGGCTGGCGCACCAAAGGGTCCCCGGTGCCGCGCTTTCTCTGATGTCGGGAAAGTCCTAGCTAGTTTTGCGCCAAAGTCGCCGTCAGAGACCCAGGTCCAACCCAAGCATGCTGCTCATGACGAAGGCGACGACCCCGACGCCCAAGAGCGCCAACACGAAGGCTCCCGCGATCTTGCCGCCTGCGAGCAGGACCGAGCCTCTGTCGATCTTATCAACCTGATCGTAATGCCACTTGATGGCGAAGTACATTCCCGTGCCCAACGCGAGAACCTTGAAAATCACGAAGACTATGGGAAACCAATCCATGACAAATATCCTCACGTGCGGCACTACCGGCCTTATGCTCCCGTTTTAGGCAAACGCGTACTGCTTATTGTGCAACGCAGATATGTAATCGCGCACTGAGGTTCGCGCCGGGGATCAATGAGCCTTCGTAGGAACGCCACCACCCCAATTGGCGGTAAGCGGCTTTGCGCCGATAGGAACCATTGCGGGATTGAATGGAATAAATCTATCCTGGGAAAGACAGTCTGAGCAAAGAGACCCAAGTGAGAGATATCCTCGTCTATGTCGCCGGGCCGTTCTTCGTTCTGTTGATCGTATTTATGGTCACAAGCCCGTTTGCTTTGGTCTTCCACACTCTCATCGCACTGATCAAGCGCAGGGTCGGTAGCCTCGCCGCCATTGTCGTATACGGTGTAGAAGTGCTTGGAGCATTTCTTTGGCTCAGTTGGATTCTTGACCCAATTTCCGCGGGCTTCGAAGCAGGCCTCTATGACGGTCCCGTCGGCCTCGGTGCAGGTATGTTCAGCGGCTTCATCATGATCTTTGCTGGGATGCTCGTGATACTCAACGGTGTCGGGCTATTTCGGTTATTGCGCGAAGCCCGGCAGCGCTGATGAGAAGGAGCCCTCTGTCCGCTTAGGGGGGACGGCTACACCATTCTCGCCTGGTTCTTTACCGCGACCTTTGCCGTCTGCAAGCGCTGGGCGACGGCATATTGAATTGCCAGACCCGCAATCAGCGTTGCGATATCGACCGCAGGCGAGAACGCATAGGCCTCCCGCAGCACCTGCAGCGAGATGCAGACGAGCGAACCCCAAGCAAATACCGCAAGGCCCTGCTTTCCAAGCAACGACACGACATCAAGCTTGGCGCTGCCCGCGATCGTGCGGAACACGGCAATCTGCGAGATCACGTAGGCCAGCGCCAGGATATGCATCAGTCGCGGCAGCGGCAGGATGCCCTTTTCGAAGCCGACCAGAAGCGCGGGGTGGTCACCCCAGGCCGTCAGATCATAGTGCTGGCCCTGGATCACGAACATCGCAAAGCCGAGATAGGCGATCGCAACAGCCATCAGGGCCGGGCTGTAGCCGACAAAGGTCTCGCCTTTCTTGGCGGAAATGCCCGCGCACAAGCCGATGCAATAGATCAGCTGCCAGGAAAACGGGTTGAGGAACCAGGTGCCGTCGGTGGGGAAATTCGGAAGATTGATGTTGTTCCACCCGGCGATCGCCCAGATCGATACTGAAACCGCAAGCAGCAGCACGCGGTTTCGCGACGCGAGAGCGAGGAAGACAGGCGTTGCCGCGAGTAGCAGCATGTAGAGCGGAAGAATGTTGAAATAGCCCAGCTGATGCGTCATCCCGAGCACGCCGAGCGCCGTCGTCCACGGTGCTTCCAGGTAGGAAACCATGTTGACGCGCTCCGAAAGCGCAGTCGTGCCGAGGAAGTTATGGCCCGCCATCAGCACGATGACGGCCAGCACCGTGGTCAGCAAATGAACGCTGTAAAGCCGGCCGGCGCGACGCAGGATACGCGCAACCGCGTTAATGCGATCGCGGGCATAGACGTTTGAATATGCAAGACCGGCGGACATGCCGGACATCAGCACGAAAGCCTCGGCCGCATCCGAAAAGCCGAAGTTCTTCGAGGTAACGCCTTCCATCATGTTGCCGGGAACGTGGTTGATGAAGATCATCACCAAGGCCAGGCCACGGAAGAAATCAAGGCGCGGATCTCGGCCGGCCGTTGGAGCGGCAGGGTGCTGCATGATTAACTTGTCCCGCTGATTCATTGCTGTTGTCGATGAACCCACGGTAGCAACCGCTCGATGAAGCCTACATGAACGAGTGGTTCACATTTGCGAGAGAGTGCGTAGGGCCAGTTTCGGCAAGTTAAACCGCACCTGTCCGACCGCGCCGCCTACCATTGTCAGTGCGCAACCACGTTCGATACCGGTGCAGCTTTCTCATATCGTTCAGATACACATGCAACGTAGGTGATACCCTGCTCCAGCAGTAGCTCGGCGGCTCTGATCATCTCTGACGTGGCCGCGTTATCGCAGCCACGCAATGCACCCGCGAGATAGGTGGCGTTCGCGGCCGATTGACCGTCCCCGCGGTCATCCGCCTCATCTGCGACGCTGTCCAGTGCCTGAGCTACAAGGGCCATTATATTTGCGCGCTCGTGACGCGTCATCTCTTGAAGGGTCCGTTCAGTCATTGCTTCCATCCATTGCCGCGTTCACAGCGAAGCCTTGCTACGGCTTCGGGATCAGCGGACGTCTATTACATCCTCGCTTTCTCAGATGGCGGTCGAAAATGGCGGCGGCAAGGATATTGCCATGCGGATTGCGCAACGCAGAGGTGCGTCTGAAAGACTACCGACGGTCGCGCTACGAATGGTGGGAAATCGGAATGTCCGCAATGGGCCGAAAGTGGCAGTAACCGCGACTCACTACCCTCACCCGGCGCGGTGACCATCCTCGAACGAGGGCGAGCAATGTGCTAATCCTGCTGTGCTGGAAGGCACGAGATTGGAAGGGATGCGTCAATGGATGATTTTCATAAGAAACGCATGCTTCTTGAATTCCTGAGAAAGCACAAGCTGGCGGTGATCGCGACCTGCCATGGCGATGGGAAACCGGAGGCTGCCACGATCGACTTCTCGGTGCGCGACAATCTTGAGGTCGTGTTCAGCGCTTTCAAGGAGACGCGAAAGTTCGGCAATCTCGCGGAGCGCCCTTGCGTCGCCTTCGTCGTCGGATGGGACGACAACATCACCGTTCAATATGAGGGTGAGGCAACAAGGGTTGCTGCCGCCGATATCGAAGAATACCAGGAAGCTTATCTCGGCAGCCTTCCAGCTGCCAGGGAGTTCATCGAGAGAGGGGCCGTGATCTTCAAAGCAACGCCACGGTGGATTCGATATTCCGATTTCAACCAGGAGCCACCCGAGCTGATCGAGATTCAATTCTGAAAAGCCCGTAAACCGTCGGCCGCACTACTCCCCGCCCTCACCCGCATCGCCACCACCGACCACCACCGTCTGCGGCCAGCGCAGCAGCGCCGCCTCGCCGGCCTCGTTCAGCGCATAGACGCCCTTCCCCTGCCGGTCGAACCAGCCATAGACGTTGTCGAGCATTATCCGCCCCGCCTGCGGCGCCCATTGTTTCATGTCGCGCGGCCGCGCCAGCCCCTGTTGCAGGGCCGAGGCGCAGATCAGCGCCTGCTGCCGGTAGGCGGTCATGATCGGCGAGCGCGTGGCGCCGCCGAGCGCCGGGTCGCCCTGTCTCTTCCGGTGCTCTTTTACAAGCCGCGTCCGCCGCTTCGGGTTCGTCCTCGGCATCGGCGACACGGAACTGACGATGACGCTCACCTCGCCGGTATCGGATATCCCGAGCATGCCAATCCCCATCCTGCGGCAGAGATCGCGATAACGCCTGTCCGCCTCCCGCCCCCGGCCCTTGGCCGAGACCCTTGCAGCGATCCAGACTTCATCAGCCATCGCCGCCCGGTCGACCGCCTGCAGGATAAGCTCGAGATTGAACGACATCTTCAGTTCGCAGACGACCACGACCGGCGGCTCGCTTTCGCTCAAGCCCACGACGTCGCAGCTCGCGACCTCCCCCTTCACGACATACCCCGCCGCCTCCAGAAAGGCCTTCACCGGCGGATAGAGCGCGGTTTCCATCGTCACGCTTACGGATTGAGATCGGCGATCTCGCCGAACTGCGCCAAGAGCCGTGGCGACAGCATGTCGCCGGTCTCCTCGTCGACGGTGATCGCATAGGCCGCAACGCCCGCGAAGCGCTCCGACATGGCGGACGCGATCTTCTCCGCGCTGATCGGGTTCGACGCCTGCCGCATCTCGCCCGGCACCAGCTTGCCGCGATTGCTGCGATAGGGGATCACGATAAACTTTTCACCAGTGGACACGCGCAGGATTCCCGATTGATCGTTCCTGAAACGTTCTGATTTGGGGGCGGATGTCAACTGCCCGCACCATATCTCCCCCGAAAGCTCACCATCCGCGTGGCGCGACGCGAGCAGCATCATTGACCAAGATTACATTACACGTTATATAACACGTTAACAATGTAGGGAGAGTGTAGTGTGCCGGACGACATCGTAAGGGACTTCGGCTATCTGTGCCTTGGCAGCCGCTTCCGTCGGATCGGCGAGCGACTGCAGGCCGATACGCAGCAGATCATCCAGAGTTTTGGAGCCGAAATCCAGGCGGGCCAATATCCTTTCCTGGCGGCGATCGACCGCTCCGGGCCGCTGACGATTGGAGAGCTGGCCGAAGCGGTCGGCATCACCCAGCCCGGCGCCACCCGGACCTTGGCACAGCTGGCCGATCTCGGCCTTGTCGAGGCACGGGCCTCCGACGGCGACCAGCGCCGCAAGCTGGTATCGCTGACCGATACCGGCCGCGCGCTCGTCGATCGATCGAAAAGAGAAATCTGGCCAAGCATCGAACGCGCCGTGCGCGACCTCTGCGGCGATCTTACGGGGCCGCTGCTCGATCAGCTGGCCGGCATTGAAGATGGCCTGGCGATTGCGTCCCTGGCCCGACGGACAACAAAAAAATCGGAGAACCACCAGTGACCCACAGCCTCGACCGTCCCGCCTGGAACGCGCTTCTGACCGTGCATGCCGATCTCGCCGAAGGCGGCCCGCTCGCCAAGCGTTACCCGACATCGATCGTCCCCTTCGCCGCCCCGCGCGACGACACGCCCGAAAGCTTGAGGGCACTGGCCGCTCTTTCCGCGCCCGGCGAGATCATGGCGCTGGTCGAGGCCGGCCCGATCACAGTCCCTGATGGCCACGACGTACTCATCGAAAGCACGCTCGTGCAAATGATCGGCGACCGTCCCTACGAACGCATCGACGACATGAGGATCGAGCCGCTGACACCTGACGATGCCGAAGAGATGCTGGCGCTCGCGCTGCTGACCAAACCTGGCCCCTTCACGCTCGGCGCCCAGCGCCTCGGCACCTTCTGGGGCGTCAAGATCGACGGCCGCCTGGCGGCGATGGCCGGCCAGCGCATGCGCCATCCCGGCCTCTCCGAACTGAGCGGCCTCTGCACCCACCCCGATTTCCAGAAACGCGGCCTCGGCACCCTCCTCTTCCGCTTCGTCGCCGGCGAGATCACGGCGCGCGATGAGCAAGTATTTCTGCACGCCTATGCGAGCAACACGTCGGCGATTGCGCTCTACGAGCAGCTGGGTTTCAAGCTGCGCAGCCAGATGAACGTGAAGATCGTGCAGCGGCGGGGATGAGGAGCGCGGCACTGGACACGCCCCTCCCATGACCTCTTAGCCGTCGCGATCCGCCGAGAAGGCAACGTCGCGCTGCGCCTCGATGGCCGCAAGCCGTTCCGCGAGCGCCGTGGAGATCGAGCGGTAGGCAATGCTTCCGAGCGCCAAGCGGAGCGCCGGCCGCTCCATGTCGGCAGCGGCGATCATCGCCGCCACGGTGCGTGCGGCATCGCCCTTGATGTCGAAGCTGCCGCTCGCGATGGCGCGGCGGACATCGCCCGCCGGTGTCGCCTCATAGACATCCATCGGCTTGCCATGCACCAGACCCGCGCCGAAATTCGTCACGGTCGGCCCCGGTTCCGCGATGATGAAGTCGATGCCGAAGGGAGATACCTCCTTGGCGACCGCCTCGACGAAGCCTTCGATGCCCCACTTCGTCGCATGATAGAGGCTGAAGTTGGGATAGGTGATCTGCCCGCCCTCCGACGAGACCTGCATGATCCGTCCCCCGCCCTGCTGTCGCAGATGTGGTAATGCCGCGCGGATGAGCTGTATCGACCCCGTCAGGTTGGTGGCGATCTGCTGGTCGATTTGCGCATCGCCGAGTTCTTCGGCCGCGCCGAAGAGACCATATCCGGCATTGCTGACGACGACATCGATGCGCCCCATCCGCTGGAATGCATCGGCAATAGCGGAGCGGATGCCCGCTGTATCCAGGATGTCGAGCGTCAGCACGACAAGCCGCTCGCCATACTGCGCCTGCAGCGCGTCCAATTGATCGGCGCGCCGCACGGTCGCAACCACACTGTCACCACGTGACAGCAACTGCTCGGTCATTTCTCGGCCGAGGCCGGACGATGTGCCGGTAATGAACCAGGTCTTGCTCATGGCTATCTCCTTTTTTCAAGCAGACTCCATATCGTCCTTTTCCTTTGGTGATATAAGTCACCCAATCCCGCATGAGACCGTGTGATATTTTCACCAATGACCAGACCGACACTGAGTGAACTCGAAGCCTTCCGCGCCGTCGCCAGTCACCGCAGCTTCCGCAAGGCGGCCGATGCGTTGGGCGTGTCGCGCTCGTCGCTGAGCCACACGCTGATCAACCTTGAGAAAAACATGGGCGTCCGGCTTCTCAACCGGACAACGCGCAGCGTCGCAACCACCGATGCCGGCCGGCGGCTGCTGGAAAGGCTGGATCCGGTCCTGCGCGATCTTGAGGAGGCGATCGACGGCATCGCCGACGAACGCGGTGAGCCGGCCGGCATCCTGCGGATCAACACCAACCGGGGCGCCGGCCAATGGCTTCTGGGCAACGTGGTGCCGACATTCCTCACGCGCTATCCCGCTGTCGAACTCGACCTCGTTTCGGAGGGGCGCCTTGTCGATATCGTCGAGCAGGGTTTCGATGCCGGTGTGCGCCTGGCCGAATCCGTGCCACAGGACATGATCGCGGTGCCCTTCGGCGGCAGCATTCGCTTCATCGCCGTCGCCTCCCCCGGCTATGTGCGGGCGCATGGGCAACCGTCGGTGCCAGACGACCTAGCGAAGCATATATGTATCCGGCAGCGTCTGCCGGGTGGCAGGCGCTATCGCTGGGAGTTCAGCCGTAACGGCGAGGATCTGTCGATCGATGTTCCGGGCCACCTCACCCTTGATGACAACGCCCTCATGGTGAAAAGCGCGGCCGGCGGTCTCGGCATAGCCTATATGCCTGACCTCTTCGCCCATGAGGAACTGGAGCGCGGCGCGCTGATGACGCTACTCGACGACTGGTGTCCGGCCATACCGGGCAACGTGCTCTACTACCCTGGCTTTCGCCACGTTCCATCCCCGCTGCGCGCCTTCATCGATGTCCTGAAAGAGGTGGAGCGGCAGCGCAGCCGAACATGATCGGCCATCGGGCGACGGGTTGATATCTGTTTTCAACCCGCCCGCCATGTCGGAAAACCTCGAGAGCTTGAGCCCTCAAGCCGCCCGCGTCGCGCGCTTCCGCGACAGATGCGCCACCACATTCTCGATCATCCGCATGCCGGCGTCGCCGCCGAGCGTCATGATCGATTCAGGATGGAACTGCACGGCCGCGATCGGTTCCTTGGCGTGCTCGATGCCCATGATCGTGCCGTCCTCGCTCTCCGCCGTGATGATGAAATCGCGCGGCAGGGTCGAGGGGTCGGCGAAGATCGAGTGGTAGCGGCCGACGGTGACTTCCTTGCCGAGGCCGGAGAACACCAGGCCCGGCTCCAGCACGCGGATGCGCGACGGCTTGCCGTGCATGGGCAGCGCCAGATGACGCAGCTCGCCGCCATAAGCCTCGGCGATCGCCTGCAGGCCGAGGCAGACGCCGAAGATCGGCAGGTTGCGGGCGCGCGCCTTCTTGATCGTCGCCTTGCAGTCGAAATCCTTGGGATTGCCAGGGCCGGGCGAAAGCACGACGAGATCGGGATCGAGCCGGTCGAAGATCTCCTCCGGCACCGGCGAGCGCACGGTCGAGACCTCGGCGCCCGTCTGGCGGAAATAGTTGGCCAGCGTATGCACGAAGCTGTCTTCATGGTCGACGAGCAGGATCTTGACGCCCTTGCCCACAGTGGCGACGTCGCGGCTGGCCTTGGCCGTATTGCCGGCCTTGGCATCGCGGATGGCGGATAGCATGGCGGACGCCTTCAGTTCGGTTTCGGCTTCTTCTTCCTCGGGAATAGAGTCGTTCAAGAGCGTCGCCCCTGCCCTGACTTCGGCGATGCCGTCCTTGATGCGCACGGTACGCAGCGTCAGCCCCGTGTTCATGTCGCCATTGAACCCGACCATGCCGATCGCGCCGCCATACCAGGCGCGCGGGCTCTTCTCATGGCTCTCGATGAAGCGCATGGCCCACAGCTTCGGCGCGCCGGTAACGGTAACCGCCCAGGCGTGAGACAGGAAGCCGTCGAAGGCATCCATGTCATCTCGCAGGCGCCCCTCGATATGGTCGACCGTATGGATCAGGCGCGAATACATCTCGATCTGCCGGCGGCCGATGACCTTGACCGAACCCGGCTCGCAGACGCGGCTCTTGTCGTTGCGGTCGACATCCGAGCACATTGTGAGCTCGGATTCGTCCTTCTTCGAGTTCAGGAGCTTCAGGATCTGCTCGCTGTCGGCGATCGGATCGTCACCACGCTTGATCGTACCCGAGATCGGGCAGGTCTCAATGCGGCGACCGGAGACGCGTACGAACATCTCCGGCGAAGCACCGACCAGATACTCCTGGTTTCCGAGATTGATGAAGAAGGAATAGGGCGATGGATTGATCGCCTTCAGGCGCTTGGAAATATCCGAAGGCTTGCTGTCGCAGCGCTCCATGAACTTCTGCCCGGGCACGACCTCGAACAGATCACCCTTGCGGAAGCTTTCCTTCGCCTTGGTGACCAGCTCGGAATATTCGCCGGGACGGTGATCACTCTTCGGCGGAATGGTGTCGGTGCGCTGGAACGGCTCGGCCGGGATATCGCCGGCCTTGCCCTCGGTGGTCAGCCCGCCCTTTTCAAAATCGTAGCGGTCGATCCAGGCCTTGGCCGAATAATTGTCGACGACCAGAATCTCATCAGGGAGGTAGAGCACCATGTCGCGCTGGTCGGAAGGCCGCGTCAGCTTCAGGTTGATGGCATCGAACTGGAAGGCGAGATCGTAGCCGAAGGCGCCATAGAGCCCGAGGCTGGCATCGGCCTGCGAATAGAAGAGATCGGTGACGGCGCGCAGCACGGTGAAAACAGTCGGGATCTTCGAGCGCTCTTCTTCCGTAAACGCCCGGTCCGGCGCTTTCACGGTGAGGTCGAGCCGCCGCTTGGTCAAGGCGCCGAGTTCCAGCTCGGAGATCGTCTTCAGCCGCTCGGTGACGAAGCCGAGAATAACCTCGCCGCGCTCGTTATAGGCGTCGATCCAGACCTTGCGGCCATTGCAGGAGATGCCGAGCGGCGGATCGACCACGGCCGTATCCCAGCGCGTGTAGCGGCCAGGATATTCGTAGTTCGACGAAAACACCGCCCCGCGGCGCTCGTCGAGCTTGTCGATATAGGAGGAGACCGCGTCGGCATAAGGGATCGCCCGGCGCTGCCGCGTGACCGTGATGCCCCCCTTGGTCTCGTAAATCTCCGCTCCGTCATCCCTGATGATCGTTACCATTGCTTCACTCCGTTATCGGCCCGGATGACAGGCGGCCTTAAAAACAAAAAAAGCCGCCTGGTGTTTTCCGGGCGGCTCATCGTCGTCTTTGGACACGATTGGTCGAGGCCGCCTTAGCGAGCCCACCACCAGATTGCGATGTTCAAGGACATGTTCATGGGCGGAATTGTTAGCGTGAGATGAGAGTGAGCGCAAGAGGCGAATGCGGCAACGAAAAAGGGCGCCCCGGAGGCCGCCCTTTCGATTGGTTTAGAAGCGCTGGGTCAGCGAGATTTTGAAGGTGCGGCCCGGCTCGGAGTAATATTCGCGAGGCTGCGAGCCACCGGTGCGGACCGAGGCGTAGTCGTAGTAGGTCTTGTCGAAGACATTGTAGATGCCAGCGTTGATCTTCAGACCCTTGATCTGCTCGGGCTCCCACCATGCGGTCAGGTCGACGATGCCGTAGCCCGGAGTGCTGAAGTAGCTCGTGGACGTTGCGGTTCCGATGGTCTGGCCGCGCGCATGCTTGACGCCGGTCCAATCGAGACCAACACCCCAGGTCTCGGTGTCATATCCGATGCTGACCACGGCCTTGAGGGGTGCCACGGACTGCAGGAAGGTCTTGGTATCGAGGTTGTTGCCTTCCGCGTAAGCCAAGCCGGCCAGAGCGCGGAAGCCGTTCGAGAAGCGCTTGTGAACGGAGATTTCCGTACCGAAGATCTCGGCGTTCGCCACGTTGTTATAGGTGCTGATACCGCCCTGCGGATACTGCGACAGCGTGTAGCCGAGAGCGGCAGCCTGCGCGGCGTTCAGGCTCGTCGTGTCGATGAAGTTGCGGTAGCGGTTGTAGAACAGGTTCACGCGGCCACCGAGATCATCGTCACCGAGCTTGGCGCCGATTTCGAAACCGTTGCTGGTTTCCGACTTCAGGTTGGGATTGCCGATACGCAGGTACGTGCCCGGACCACCGAAGGTGCTGAACAGTTCGCCAGCAGTCGGCGCACGGAAGCCCATGGCCCACTGACCGTAGAGCAGAACCTGATCGTTGACTTCCTGCTCCAGCCGGATCTTCGGCGATATCGCCGTATCGTTGAAGCCGTTCGGCAGCGCCGGATTGCTGGCGTTGTCGGCGAATGCATCGGTCATCTTCGGATCATGCTTGACCCAATCGAAGCGAACGCCCGGCGTAACCGAGAAGCCGGTATCACCGAAACTGACCTTGTCGTCGAGATACAGGCCGATACGGCCGGTCTCAACTTTCGGCGTATCAGCCTGGTTGGTGTGCAGGTTGGCGCATGCGGAATAGCCGGTCGGATAGGCGCCGCTTGGCAGCGGTGCCGGGCAATTGTCGTAGCCCGACGAATACTGCTCGCTCGTAACATGAGCGATGTCGAAGCCGAAGACGAAATTGTGGTCGAGGTAACCGGTGTCGATGTTCTTTTCCAGGGCACCGACGAGACCGATCGTGCGTTCGTCATACTCGTTCAAACGACCGATCGGGCCGATAACCGAGGTGGAGCGATAGCCGTTATATCCGGTTCCGCGCGTCTGATCCTGCCAGTAAAGCGAAGCCCAAGCGGAATCCACGAGGCTGTCGTCGCTCTCGGACTGGAACTTGTAGTCGACAGAAACGCGGTCGCGAGCCGACGCATCGTTTGTGAAATAGTTCCCCGGCAGATACTGATCGCGCGGACCTAGGACACTGACCTGATTGGTTTTGGCGTTGGTATCGCGGTCCTTGCGATAGCTTTCAGCCGTCAGGCCGATCGTGTGGCCGCCTTCGAGCTGCTGGCGCAGCTTGAACAGCAGGTTATGCTGATCGTAGTCGGAAGGGTTCGGCGCCGTGCGGGTCGGACCGTATGTATCGACGGTTCCCTGGCTGTCGGTCTGCTTGCCGGTCTTGTAGCCGCCCTGGAACATGATCGAGGTGTTCTCGATACGCTTGGCGATGGCGGCGGACGGCGAGGAGCTCTTGTCGGAGCTGTCATATGTGTACTTGACGATACCGCCCCAATCGCGACCTTCCTCGATCAGGTCTTCCGGCTCCAGCGTGCGCACGGCCAGGACACCGCCAAGCGCGCCACCGCCGGCACGGCTCGAATCGGCGCCGCGCAGGACGTCGACGGCCGAGAGCGACGAGAAGTCGAAGGTATCGACACCACCGGTCGCGCTGCGTGTCGCGTCCGAAAGGAAGGTCAGCGGAATGCCGTCCACGGTGGTCAGAACGCGGCTACCTTCGAGACCGCGAATGTTTACGCCACCCGTGTTGCGATTGAAGTTGACGCCCGGCTCGGCAATGCGGCCAAGATCGCTGATGCTGGTGATCTGCTTGTTTTCGATCTGAGCGGCCGTCGTCTCGGTCGCCAGCGGCGTGTCGGTGGCGCTGCCCGGCGCCGGCGCGGACACCCGCTTGCCCATCACAACAATCTTCTGCAGCGTCGTTTCGCCGTCGCTCGTGGCGGCCGGCGTCGTCGTCTGCGCGCTCTGCGCCAGCGCCTGCGAGACCGGACCAGCGCAGACAAACGCCGCGCTCACCAAAAGCGCCGAGCGCCAATGTCGGATAACCATAATCAACCCCTCAATGAAAAAAGTACCGGGCTGGCTGGTCGTCACGCATTCGCGCTTGGAGGGGCTGGCTAGGTGTTCAGGCGAATAATTCCGCCTACTTCTTGCCGCATAAAAAACATGAGTATGGTTGTCAATATATGTAGCCGAGATATCATGATCTAAATGCTCATGTTTTCATGACGCCGATCAACGTTGCGAAATTGCAACGAAATCCGCCCCCATACGTTGTTCTCCCGCTGGGACTGAAACGATGGATGGATGCGTGAAGAAGACAGGCCAGATCGCGACAGCACTTCTCTGCCTCATCATGTTGACCGGCGCCGGCCTGCCAGAGACCGGCCCAAAGCCCGAAGTGAAACCCGGCGACAAGCAGGTCGAACAACAGGCCGACGACCCGGCGAATATCGATGTCGCGCCAAAGCCGCAGCCAAAACCAGAAACTCAGCCCGAGACCGCAGAACCCGATGCGTCCAGCCCCGATGTTCCAAAGCCGGACACGAAACCCGGCGAGAAGGCCACCGAAGGCGACCAGCCCGCCCCCTCCTCCGACACGTCAGCCAAGGATGCCGCCGCGCCCAAGCGCGAGGTGCAGGGCCCCAACCTCCCCGACAAGAACCCTCCCGATAAGCAGACACTCGAGGCCCAGCATCTGACGATCGAGCCGGAAAGCGATGCCGACCACTCAGAATGTGTCAAGGAACTGCAATCACTCGGCGTCGTCTTCACCGATCTCAGCCGTATCGACGACGGCAATGGCTGTGGCATCGACAAGCCGATCAAGGTCACCGAGGCCCTGCCCGGCATCAAGCTGAAGCCGGATGGCGTCTTCCGCTGCCCGGTGGCGCTGGCCTTGGCGCGCTGGATGCAGGGCACGGTCATCCCGGCCGCTGCCATTGCGGCCGCCGATCAGGGCCGCATCACCACCATCAACCAGGCCTCTTCCTACATCTGCCGCCTGCGCAACAGCGCCGAAACCGGCAAGATCTCCGAACACGCGCGCGGCAACGCGGTCGATATCGCAAGCTTCAGCTTCGAGAAGGGCGAGGATATCGCGGTCAAGCCGCGGCGCGAGGATTCGACCCTGATCGGCGCCTTCCAGCGCACAGTCAGCGCCGCCGGCTGCCTCTATTTCACGACGGTGCTCGACCCCGAAAGCGACGCCGCCCACGAGACCCACTTCCATCTCGACGTCCTGCAGAGGAAGGGCGGATATCGCTATTGCCATTGATTTTCAAAGGCCTGGCGCAGCATGCGGAATCAGGGTGGAAAGCCGCTCACTCAATCCGTCAACACGCGCTCCGCCTCGACAAAGGCCGAAAACGAGCGCTTGAGATCGCCAAGATCGCCATCGGTGATCAACACCAGCACGCTGCCGCTCACCCCTTCCGGCCACGCATCAAGATGGATCGGCTTGTGGATGATGTGCTGCACGCCGTGAATGACGACGGGCGTCGGATAACCCTCGATGTCGAGAATACCCTTCACGCGCAGCAGCCGGTTGCCATGCCGGTTGACCAGCATCGACAGCCACGTCGAAAACCGCGGCCATGAGAACGGCCTGTCGGCGGTGATCGAAACCGAGCGCACCGAGCCATGCGCGTTCACATCATCGACAGGCGGATGCGCGTGGTCGTGATAGCGATCGGCGGCGATCCAACGCCGCACCTCGCCCGATCGCGCGCCGAGATCGTGAATATCCTCGGTCACCAGAAGCGCACTCGGCATCTGGTCAAGTGAGCCGATCTCGATCCGCGCCGCCGGGTTCATCTCGTTTAGCAGCGCCAGCAGATCGTCCATCGCGCCTGTCTCGGCGATATCGCTTTTGGTCACGACGATCCGGTCCGCGACGGCCACCTGCCGGGCGCTCTCGCTGTAGGTCGCAAGGTTGTGGCGCCCGTTCGGCGCGTCCACCACGGCAATGATGTTGCCCATCGAGAAATGGTATTTCAGCATCAGGTCGGCCGTCAGTGTCGCCACGATCGGCGCCGGATCGGCCAGCCCTGTGGTCTCGATCACCAGCCGCTTGAACGGCGCGATGCGCCCCTCTTGCCGCTTCTCGAACAGCGACAGGATCGCCTGCTTGAGATCGCCACGGATCGTGCAGCAGATGCAGCCGCTCTGCAGAAGCACCGTCTCGTCGTCGATCGTCTCCACCAGCAGATGGTCGATCCCGACGCTGCCGAACTCGTTGATGATGACGGCGACATCGGAAAGATCGGGCTCACGCAGCAGCCTGTTGAGCAGCGTCGTCTTGCCCGCGCCGAGAAAGCCGGTGAGAACATTGACGGTAATCGGGCCGGCGGGCGCCGAACTCAACGGCCGCGCTCCATCTCAAGCATCACCGAAGCATCAAGCGGGTCGATCGCGCAGCCTGCAAGCGTTTCGGCGAGCGGCCAGAGCTCGCCCATATGGCCGACCACCACGCTGCGTCCGGTGCGGCCATGCAGCGTGTAGCGATCGTTCCAGACCTTCAGCCTCAGGCCGTAAAGCCCGAGCACCCGGTTGGCCGCCTCGGCCTGTCGGTAGCGCTCGGCGGCGGGCGCCAGAAGCGTGGCACTCCCGGCACCGCTGCTCCAGTGATCGCCGGCGCCGAGCGCGCCGCAAAGACCGCACATCGGTTGCGCTCCCTTAGGGCTGCGGCCGCGCCGTGCCGCTGCGCGGATAGCGCTTGGCGAAATCGGCCGCGATCTCTTCCATGGTCACGAACTTCACGCCGTCGAACTTGCGGATATGCTCGAAGATGCGCTCATGCATCTTCAACACATGCGGCTTGCCGGAAACATCCGGGTGGATGGTCAGCGGATAGACGGCGTAATCGTAATTCTCGTAGATCCACTCGAACTGGTCGATCCACATCTGCTCAATATCGCGCGGGTTGACGAAGCCGTGGCTGTTCGGCGACGCCTTGATGAACATCATCGGCGGCAGGTCGTCGAGATACCAGGAGGCCGGGATCTCGATGAGATCGGTCTCCGGCCCCTGCACATAGGGCTTCATCCAGTGCGAGGGATGCTTGGAATAGTCGATCTTCGTCCATTCGTCGCCGACGGTCACGTAATAGGGATGGTGGTCGTTGTGCATCAGCGAGTGGTCGTAGAGCACGCCCTTCTTCTTCAGAAGCTCGTTGGTCTTGGAGCCGAACTCCCACCAGGGCGCGACGTAGCCGCGCGGCGGCTTGCCGGAAAGCTTGGTGATCAGGTCGACGCACTTGTCGAAGATCGCCTCTTCCTGCTCCGGCGTCATGGCGATCGGGTTCTCGTGGCTGTAGCCGTGCATGCCGATCTCGTGGCCGGCATCGGCCACCTGCTTCATCTCGTCCCAGAAGGTCTCGATCGAATGGCCGGGAATGAACCAGGTTGTCTTGATGCCCCATTTCTCGAACATCCGCAGCAGGCGCACGCTGCCCACCTTGCCGGCGAACACGCCGCGAGAGATATCGCAAGGGCTGTCTTCTCCGCCGTAGGAGCCGAGCCA
Organism: Hyphomicrobiales bacterium; assembly: GCA_900465665.1. Lineage (GTDB taxonomy): Bacteria > Pseudomonadota > Alphaproteobacteria > Rhizobiales > Rhizobiaceae > Rhizobium. The sequence goes on along the minus strand of UBJO01000033.1, from coordinate 29,238 downwards.
GCCGGCCACGGCGTCAACGTCGATCCCGTAAGAAACCAGTATTTCCTTCGCCATTCTCTCTTCCTTCTGTCAGGTCAATGTGCGCAGCAGAGACGCCAACTGAAGACGTGGCATCGCGGCTCTGATCTGCCGCGCAAGCCAAGCAGTTGGAATCCTTGGGCATCAACCTAGACCGAGAATCGCGTGCATCGCAAACGGTTTTGTCGCGATGCAGCAGGCGCTAGAACAACCCCTCGATCGCGCCATCCTCGTTGAGATGGATGCGCTCGGCGGCCGGCGATTTCGGCAGGCCGGGCATGGTCATGATCTCGCCGGTGATGACGACGACGAAGCCGGCGCCGGCCGATAGTCGCACTTCGCGCACCGAAACCACATGCCCCTCCGGCGCGCCGCGCAGGTTGGGATCGGTCGAGAAGGAATATTGCGTCTTCGCAATGCAGACAGGCAGATCGCCATAGCCCTGCTCTTCCCAGACCTTCAGCTGGTCGCGCACCGTCTTCGGCACGCTGACCTCGCCGGCGTGATATATCTGCGCGGCGACTTCCTCGATCTTTTCGATGAGCGGCATGGCATCGGGATAGATCGGCGCGAAGTTGGCGTTGCCGGATTCGGCCATCTCCACCACCTTCCACGCCAGCTCCTCGATACCGGCCGAGCCTTCCGCCCAGTGGCGGCAGACGATGGCTTCCGCGCCGAGATGCGCGACATAAGCCTTCACCGCCTGCACTTCTGCATCCGTATCGGAAACGAAGTGGTTGATGGCAACCACGACCGGCACGCCGAACTTGCGGACATTGGCCACATGGCGGCCAAGGTTGGAGCAGCCGCGCGTCACAGCGCCGACATCCTCGCGCCCGAGATCGCCCTTCCCCACGCCGCCATTCATCTTCAGCGCCCGCACGGTCGCGACGATCACGGCCGCGTCAGGCTTCAGGCCGGCCTTGCGGCACTTGATGTCGAAGAACTTCTCCGCGCCGAGATCCGCGCCGAAGCCCGCCTCGGTCACCACGTAATCGGCAAGCTTCAGCGCCGTCTTGGTGGCGATGACGGAGTTGCAGCCGTGGGCGATGTTGGCGAAGGGGCCGCCATGCACCAGCGCCGGATTGTTCTCCAGCGTCTGCACCAGGTTCGGCTGCATCGCATCCTTGAGAAGCACGGCCATGGCACCATCGGCCTTCAGGTCGCGCGCGAACACAGGCGTCTTGTCGAAACGGTAGCCGATGATGATGTTGCCGAGGCGCTCTTCCAGATCGTGAAGATCCGACGCCAGGCACAGGATCGCCATCACTTCCGAGGCGACCGTGATGTCGAAGCCGCTCTCGCGCGGAAACCCGTTGGACACCCCGCCCAGCGAAGCGACGATCTCGCGCAGCGCCCGGTCGTTCATGTCCATCACGCGCCGCCAGGTGATGCGGCGCACGTCGATATCGAGCGCATTGCCCCAGTAGATATGATTGTCGATCATCGCCGACAAAAGATTGTGTGCTGCGGTAATCGCGTGGAAATCGCCGGTGAAGTGAAGGTTGATATCCTCCATCGGCACGACCTGCGCATAGCCGCCGCCGGCCGCCCCGCCCTTCACGCCGAAGCAAGGCCCCAGCGACGGCTCGCGCACGCAGATGACGGCCTTCTTGCCGATCCGGTTCAGCCCGTCGCCGAGCCCCACCGTCGTGGTTGTCTTGCCCTCGCCCGCCGGCGTCGGGTTGATGGCGGTAACGAGAATGAGCTTTCCGTCAGGCTTGCCCGCCTGCGCGGCGGTGAACTCGGCGCTGATCTTTGCCTTGTCGTGGCCATAGGGCGAGAGTTGAGCCGCCGGAATCCCGAGCCTGTCGCCGATCTCGTAGATCGGCTTTTTCACCGCGGCGCGCGCGATCTCGATGTCGGTTTTATACTCAGCCATGCCGCCCTCAGATCTATTTCGTCTCGTGAAAGTCACGTTTATGCCAATGGCATGGTGAAATATACCGAAAGTTTGAGGGCCGCTCCGGTTGCGCACAGCGGCTGGCAACCTCTATCACCGACGCATTGATTCAGCATTTACGGGGGTAAACCATGAAATCACTTGAGCTCATCGTCGAGCGCATCATTCTGTCCAGTCGCTGGATCCTTGTCGCCTTCTATCTCGGTCTCGCATTGTCCCTGGCGGTCTATGCGATCTCCTTCGCCTACAAGTTCTCCAAGGTGGCGATCAACGTCTTTACCTATGACGAAGGCGAAATGATCCTGGCCATGCTCGGCCTCATCGACGCAGCACTGGTCGCCAGCCTGATCGTCATGGTGATGATCTCGGGCTACGAGAACTTCGTGAGCCGCTTCGACGAGAGCGAAGCTGATGTCTCCTTCATCGGCAAGCTGGATTCCGGCAGCTTGAAAATCAAGGTCGCCTCCTCGATCGTTGCTATCTCTTCCATTCACTTGCTGCAGGTATTCCTGAATTCGGATCAGTTCACCGACAGCAAGATCATGTGGCTCACCGCCATGCATCTCGCCTTCGTCGTTTCCGCCGTCATGCTCGGCTTCCTTGAGCAGCTGATGAAGAAGGCTAAGGACAGCTCGAAGATCTAGCGCCAAGCGATTCGCAGGCGGCTCCGCCGCCTGCGACATATGGTTGCAAGGCAAATTGTGCCATTATAACTCGGCATCACGGATAATTCGTGCACGCAGTGCAGCAAAAACGACACGTGGTTGATTTACGCAAAGCTAAAAACAACCAACCGGAGATTTTTCGTGTTTAAATTATAACACATTAATCTAATCACGGTGCGCCGCACAATTTCTGACTAGCAAATATATCAGATAGTCGATTTTATGATCGAAGTTGTAAGCGGCGGGAACTTGTTAATGTCTTACGTAACTACCTCAGAGAGGCAGTCACTATTAACGGCTGAAATCGCAGCAGTGAAGACTAGGCAGGCATTTGCCCAAGCTCTGGTCCGCACTGCCGAGGCCTTTGGTTTCACGTACGCTACTTTGATGGAAGCTCCGACTCCGGAGAGTTTTCTCCTCAAGTCCCTATTGATCGAAAGCAATCTTCCCCCTGCCTATATCAGCAGGTTCGATCGTGCCCGATTCATGCAGCTCCCGTTGTTTTCGGCGGGCATGTCCGCCTCCGCCTTGCCAAGACATTGGACGCTTTGCGACGAGACGGGCGCTTTTCCCGCCGAATTCCGCGAGCTGAAAAACGACTTTGACATGCGCGTCGGCATTTCTTTCCCAGCCTATACCGCCGAGGGCCAGCGGCTGATGTTCTGGTTTTCCGGTACGCGCACGCCGCTTAGCCAGGCGGAAGTCAATGAACTGCACATGTTGATGCTCCATGCGCTGGACGCCTTCAGCCTGGTCAAATCCGCCAAGAGCAGCGAGCACCCGCCGCTTTCGGCACGCGAGCGTGAAGTCGTGCGCTGGACGTCGCAGGGCAAGACCTCGATCGAGATCGGCCAGATCCTGTCGCTATCGGACCATACGGTCAATGCCTACATGACCAGCGCCATCAGGAAGCTCGATTGCGTCAACCGCACCCAGCTGGTTGCCAAGGCGATCCGCTACAAGCTGATCACCTGACGCCAAGCCGCGCCGTCCCAGCCTGCGTCAGCGCCGCAAGGCTCCCCCTATCGGCCGAGCACCGCGCGCATCTCCACCAGGTTCGAGCGCACTCTCAGAATATAGAAGCCCATGGTCGCCAGATGGCTCGGCATGATCCAGCCGTCCTCGCGACCGTTGGAAATGATCGCCGGCTGGATGCGCAACGCCGCCTGGAACTGTGCGTTGGTCGCGCCGTAGAGAGCGCCGAGATTGCGCTCGGCGATCACCCGCGAAAAGTCCGATTGGGCAGCCGCCAGGATGGCGTAGTAGCCGTAGAGCTGGCCATAGGCGAACCAGAAGCGATCGTCGGCGCGCGTGTCGAACCAGCCGCTCGCATGGTTGGCCGAGCGCTCCGCCAGCATGTCTGCGGTGCCGCCGAGATCGTTGGCGATACGATCGATGAACTGAATGAGGTTGTCGGCGCGGGTATCGAACACCGCGTTGCAGTTGGACAGATCCGTATTGAACTTGCGAAGACTATCGATCGCCGAGCGATAATAGCTTGGCGTCGGCGTCTTCGGACCGAACGGATTGAGCCCGAAATACCAGCTGTACTCGTCGAACTGCAGGTTACCACGCGCGCTCTGCAGGTCGTTGTTGATGCCGGACGTGCCGCGCACGCGGCCCAGCGTATCGACGAGCTCCGCCGAGGTGCGGCGCAGCGCCTGGTTCACGCCGCGCTGGAACGAGGCCTTGTTGTCAAGAAACGGCGTGTGGTCCCAGTCGATCCCGAAGAAGCCGAGCCGATAGAGCAGCATGGAGGAGATCCATGAATTCTGGTTGACGTTGAAATCCGTGAGATCGGCCGTGACGTCGACGATCGCCGAGCGCTGGCAGGTCTTGGCCGCAGGCGTCGTCGCGCCCTCGGCGGGCGGAATTTCCTGGCCGACCTGAACCTTGCGCTCCGCAAGCTTGTACTGATCGACGAAGGACGGGTTGAAGCCGGTCCACATTTGCGTCTGAACGAAGAAATAGCCGTACATCAGGATGAGCAGCAGAAGCACGCCGATGACGGGAAGCCTGACCAGCCAGCTGCGACGACCATACCAGCCGCGCGCGGCCATCCACGGCCAGAAGGCCCAGGCCACGAAAAGCCGCGCCCAACGACCAATCGCCCGGCCGATCGATCTGAAAAAACCGGAGATTCCGTCAAGCATCGCCCATTCCCCTCTGCATCCAAAAGCGCGTGTTTCACCCGCTCTCAAATATGCATCCGCATCCCAAACGGCAACATCGTGCTGATATTATTGTTTCTTCGGCCCTGTTTAGAGGCGGCACGCCTATAGGCGCGGCATCCGGAAGCGCAGCCGCGAGGAGATCTTCATCGTATCGATCAAAGGCGCACCCGGCACATCCTCGTTCTGATGCGCATAAGCGGGAAACCGCTTGCCGAACTGCGCATCGGCGGTGCGCTTGCGATGCTCGATCTCCTGCGGCAAGAGCATGTCGCGTTCGAAGAGAACGATGGCATCGGCGATATTGGGAAACAGCTCGGACGAAATCTGCACCTTCGAGCCCGGAATATCGGTATCGACCTGGGCCTGATATATCAAAAGGCGCTCTTCCGTATCGATCATCAGCTTGCGCATCAGCGTGTTGCACTGGCCGATCTCGGTGTTGAGCCCATCCACAAGCAGCTGGAAGATCCCGATGAAGCGCTCGCGCCGTTGGCTCTCGTCGCGCAATTCGTGCTCGCGGGTGGAGAACTCGTCGGCCTGCGCCTTCAGCGCCTTGCGCTCCTCTTCCATCCGATCCCACTCGGCCTTGCTGCCATAGACGCCGATGCGCCCCTGCGTCGTCAGCGCCTTGGCATTGAGCTCCTTGATGCGGATGCGGGCGATGTCGATCTCGTCGACCAATCTGCGCCGGCGCTCGACGATATCGACCAGCCTGCGCTCGGCCTCCTTGTGGGCGCTGAGCACGACCGCGCGATGGTGCGTGATAAGCCCCGCGACACTGTCGGACTTCACCATCAGGTCGCGCAGCCGCTCGACCACGGGAGCCGCCCTGACTCGGCTGCTGTGGCGCCGCCACATGCGCTGGCGCGAGAAATGCCCGATGAACCGCTCGGTCGCCGTCAGCCCGCGGAAACTGTCGAGATCCGACGACACCCTGACGGTCATTGCGTCCAGCGCCGCCACCAGTTCGGCAAGCAGCTCCGCAAGGTTCCTGGCATCAGTCGCAAATCCTTGGAAGCGCTCGTTTTCGACCAGAAAGCGCTCGTCGTCGATCTCGGCAGGATGGCGCGCGAACTCGCCGACGAAATCGGCGCAGGTCTTGACCTTCACCGGCAGTTCGTCGGCGATCGCACTGGCGGCATCAAATGTGGTGTCAAACGAGACAGGCTTGCGCACCTGATATCCCCGGGGAATCGAATGCCGTCAAATTAGAGCCGTTCATTCCTAAATGGAAGCAGCGGTTTAAGTCAGACCGCCTCAGCGACCCACTCGCCGTTCATGGCGTCGTCCCAGTGGCGGCGGCAGAGCGACACGTATTTCTCGTTGCCGCCGACCTCGATCTGCGCCCCTTCCCGCGCCACCGCGCCGTTGCCGTCGAGGCGCACGACCATCGTCGCCTTGCGGCCGCAATGGCAGATGGTGCGCACTTCGCGCATCTCGTCCGAGATCGCCATCAGCTCCTGCGAGGCGGGAAACAGCTTGCCCTGGAAATCCGTGCGCAGCCCGTAGACCATGACGGGGATATTGAGCCGGTCGACGACGCGCGCCAGCTGCCAGATATGCTCGCGCGTCATGAAATGCGCCTCGTCGACGAAGACGCAGGCGATCGGTTCGCCCGCAGCCCCCTGCTCGGCGATCAGCGACAACAGATCCGCATGCTGCTCGAAGGCGACCGCGTTGGCCTGCAGCCCGATCCGCGAGCCGATGATGCCCCTGCCCGCCCGCTCGTCGAACGCCGCGATCAGCAGGAGAACGCGCATGCCGCGCTCCTCGTAATTATACGCGGCCTGCAGCAGCATCGTCGATTTGCCGGCATTCATCGTCGAGTAGTTGAAGTAGAGCTTCGCCATTGCATTCTCCGTCTCTCCGCTTCTTGAAAGCTGGATACGATCAAGAAAACCCCCGGCCGTCGTTAATCACAGAAAATTGCCTGAAAACCCCTTCAAAACTGACAAAATTAAAGCGATCCATTAAATACGACACGTCGCAATCGGATACCGCAATGCGGCGCAAACGCACTGAGGTCGCTTGTAAAACTCGGCTATTGGTGATTGGCTTGGGAACGTAAGACTGGGAGTCTATAAATGAAAACGACAAGCGCATTCAAACTGATCACTGCCACAGCCGTTGCCGCACTCTCTGTCGCAACCGCCGCATATTCCGCTGATCCCGCCAGCTGCTCCACCGTCCATCTGTCGGATGTGGGCTGGACCGATATCACCGCGACAACAGCAACCGCATCCGTGATCCTCAAGGGTCTCGGATACACCCCCGACGTGAAGGTTCTTTCCGTACCGGTCACCTACCAGTCGCTGAAGAACAAGGACATCGACATCTTCCTCGGCAACTGGATGCCGACGCAGGAAAAGGACGTTCGTCCCTTCATCGACGACAAGTCGGTCGAATCCTTCGGCCCGAACCTGACCGGCGCGAAATACACATTGGCGACCAACGCCAAGGGCGCCGAGCTCGGCATCAAGGACTTCAAGGACATCGCCGCCCACAAGGAAGATCTCGAAGGCAAGATCTACGGCATCGAGCCGGGCAACGACGGCAACCGTCTGGTCATGGGCATGATCGAGAAGGATACCTTCGGCATGAAGGGCATGGAGGTTGTCGAATCCTCCGAGCAGGGCATGCTGGCGCAGGTCGCCCGCGCCGAGAAGGCCGGCAAGCCGGTCGTCTTCCTCGGCTGGGCACCGCATCCGATGAACGAAAACTTTAAGCTCACCTATCTCACGGGTGGCGACGACGTTTTCGGTCCTGACTTCGGTGGCGCCAAGGTGTTCACCAACGTTCGCGCCAACTACCTGACGGAATGCCCGAACGTCGGCACCATGCTCAAGAACATGGTCTTCTCTCTCCCGATGGAGAACCAGATCATGGGCAAGATCCTGAACGACGGCGACGAGCCGGAAAAGGCCGCGACGGAATGGCTGAAGGCCAATCCGACGGCAATCGAGCCGTGGCTCGCAGGCGTCAAGACGCTTGACGGCAGCGGCGACGGCGTTGCCGCCGTCAAGAAAAGCCTCGGCCTCTGATATCGAAAGACGGGGTGGCTCTGACCACCCCGTTTTCGCTATCCTCGCCCCTGTTGTTGTTCTTTCTGGATAGGCACGCCCTTGAACTGGATCACCGACTTTAAAATTCCCATTGGTCCCTGGGCGAAAGCCTTCGTGGATTGGCTCACCTCCAATGCCGACTGGTTCTTCAACCAGCTTGCCTTCGTGCTGTCCCACGTCATCGACGGGATCCTGTTCGTCCTGCAGAAGCCGCACCCGCTGATCGTCGTGCTGGCCATCACCGCCATCGCCTACTGGCTGAGGCGCTCGGTCGTCGTCGCCGTCTTCACCTGTCTTGGGCTGCTGTTCATCATGAACCAGGGCTACTGGAAGGAAACGACCGCGACGCTGGCGCTGGTGCTCGCCTCGACCTTCGTCAGCATGATCGTCGGCATTCCGCTTGGCATCGCGGCTGCCCGCCGCCCCTGGGTAAATTCGCTGCTGCGGCCGATCCTCGACTTGATGCAGACCATTCCGACATTCGTCTATCTGATTCCAGCGCTTATCCTTTTCGGCCTCGGCATGGTGCCCGGCCTGATCGCCACAGTGATCTTCGCCATCCCCGCCCCCATCCGCCTCACGCGCCTCGGCATCATCTCGACGCCCCCCTCACTGGTCGAAGCCGCCGAATCCTTCGGCGCAACCCCGATGCAGGTGCTGCGCAAGGTCGAGCTTCCCTATGCCACGCCGCAGATCATGGCCGGCCTGACGCAGACGATCATGCTCTCGCTGTCGATGGTCGTCATCGCGGCACTCGTCGGCGCCGACGGCCTCGGCGTTCCCGTCGTGCGCGCGCTCAATACCGTCAACGTCGCCAAGGGCTTCGAGGCAGGTCTCTGCATCGTCATCCTGGCGATCATCCTCGACCGAATGTTCCGCGTGGCGGGTGAAGGAGACGGCGCATGACCGCGGTTCGCTTCGACAATGTCAGCATCGTCTTCGGCGACAAGCCGGAGGCCGCCCTCACCCTTGCCGACAAGGGCAAGACCCGCGACGAGATCGGCGCCGAAACCGGCCTCGTGCTCGGTGTCGCCGACGCCTCGCTGGAAATCCAGGAGGGCGAGATCCTCGTGCTCATGGGTCTTTCCGGCTCCGGCAAGTCGACCCTTCTGCGCGCCGTCAACGGGCTTGCCCCCGTCGTGCGCGGCGAGGTCACCGTCAACAGCGCATCAGGCCCGGTCAATCCCTACAAGACCTCGGCCAAGGGCCTGCGCGATCTGCGCATGCACACCGTCTCCATGGTGTTCCAGCAGTTCGCGCTGCTCCCGTGGCGCACGGTCGCCGACAATGTCGGCTTCGGCCTCGAACTCGCCGGCATGGCCGAAGGCGAGCGCAAGAAGCGCGTTGCCGAACAGCTCGAGCTGGTCAACCTGACCAAATGGGCCGATCGCAAGGTCAACGAGCTCTCCGGCGGCATGCAGCAGCGCGTCGGCCTTGCCCGCGCTTTTGCGACCGGCGCGCCGATCCTTCTGATGGACGAGCCGTTCTCCGCACTCGACCCCCTCATCCGCACCCGCCTGCAGGATGAGTTGCTCGAGTTCCAGCGCCGCCTGAAGAAGACCATCCTCTTCGTGAGCCACGACCTCGACGAGGCCTTCCGCATCGGCAACCGCATCGCCATCATGGAAGGCGGGCGCATCATCCAGTGCGGCACGCCGCAGGACATCGTCAAGAACCCGGCAGACCAGTATGTCGCCGATTTCGTCCAGCACATGAACCCGATCAGCATGCTGACTGCCCGCGACGTCATGCACTCGGGCCTCGGCGATGCCGCGGCAGGCGCCAGCGTCAGCGGCACTGCCAAGGCCGAGACCCCGCTGATCGACATTCTCGACGCGCTGTCCCGCCAGCCGGGCAGCATCGGCGTCGTCGAAAACGGCGCCATCATCGGCACGATTTCCGCCCAGGACGTCGTCGCCGGCCTGACGCAGCACAGGAAGAAAGAACAGGCTTGATCCCACTGTCCGCTTCCGCCAAAAAGTGGACATGAAAGATCAAGCTTCTGTCATCAGGGAAACGGACGAAGAGGCGCGCAAGCTGGCGCGCACTCTTCTCCGTTCCGCCCGCTACGCCGCCATTGCGGTCCTCGACCCCAAGACCGGCTTCCCCTTCGCCAGCCGGGTGCTTCTCGGCACCGATTTCGATGGCGTTCCCGTCATTCTCGTCTCCGGCCTTTCGGCGCACACCCGTGCGCTAGACGCCGATCCGCGCGCCTCGCTATTGACCGGCGAGCCCGGCAAAGGCGACCCGTTGGCCCATGCACGGCTGACGACTCAGTGCCGCGCGGCAGCCGTCGAGCGCGACAGCACGGCCCACACACGCATTCGTGAACGTTTTCTGGCTCGCCATTCCAAGGCAAAACTCTACGTCGATTTCCCTGATTTCAGGTTTTTCCGGCTGATTCCCGAGAGCGCCAGCCTCAACGGCGGCTTCGGCCGCGCCTACATTTTGGGCGGCGAAGAGCTGATCATCCGCTCCGCAGCCAACGAAGAGCTTGCGGAAAGCGCTGCCGAGGTAGTGCAAGATTTGCTAGCCCTGGAGCCGGATTTGGCAAGGAAAACAGCGATCGCGCATAAAGCCCGTACGGGCACCAAATGGGCTATTTGTGGAGTCGATTGCGCCGGTTTTGATGTGATTTCGGGCGATTTGCTGGTGCGACACGAGTTTGACACACCTATCAGCAGCCGCGTTGAACTTTATTCACATATATCTAACATGAAATACTCAATACCTGAAATTTAGCTATATACAATCTTGAACCCGTCTTGCTAGTTTTCACCGTCGGCAATTTCAGGCAGACGTTCTTTTGAATTCCGTTTCCATGGGAAGATGATTATGGACACAATTGATTTGACCGCTCACGCGAATGTTGCCGCCGCACTGTTGTCCGCAATGGCAAATCCCAAGCGACTTCTGATCCTCTGTAATCTCGTCAAGGGTGAGATTCCCGTTGGCGCGCTGGCCACCGAAGTCGGCCTCAGCCAGTCGGCGCTGTCGCAGCACCTCTCCAAGCTGCGCGCCCAGAAGCTGGTCAAGACCCGCCGCGACGCACAGACGATCTACTATTCCAGCACATCCGATCAGGTCATTCGCATTCTCGAGACCCTGACGCAGATCTACGCCGAACCCGTCCGCGCCAAGTCCGCGGCCTGATTTCCCACATCACATCGTTTCCGGCCGTTCCAGCAATGGAGCGACTGACTATTTTTAGCACCATTTGATATTGATGGATCGGCGACCTCTGGTTTGCCGATCCTTTTTTTGTGCGCGAATGCGGCGCGCAAAAACCTCACCACAGACCGGCGTGAACAAGAAAATCAGGACCTGAATCGCGTTATCGGTCTCCGCGTGCCGAATTCTCTGAGAACGAAGGGCATCCCTTCCAACCGGAGACCATCGAATGTTCACACGACTGATCGCGCTGACCCTGCTCGCCTGCTTATCCACCTGCTCGGCCTTCGCGGCATCAGGCTTCCGCCAAGCTGCCATCGCGGCGACAGACGACAGGCCGCCCCTCTCCGTCAGCCTCTGGTATCCCACGGCATCCACGGCCAAGCCGATAAGCCTTGGAGAGACACCGGCCTTCGTCGGCTTCCCCGTCATCCGTGATGCCCAACCCACGCCTGCCCCGCACCCGCTCATTGTGCTATCGCATGGCTATGGTGGCAGCTGGCGCAACCTCGCCTGGCTTGCCGGAGAGCTCGCCGGCAGAGGCTATGTCGTTGCGGCCCCCGATCATCCGGGCACGACCACCTTCGACATGCAATCGTCCGACATCGTGGCGCTCTGGCAGCGCCCGCGCGACATCAGCCGGGTGATCGATACGCTTCTTGCAGACCCTGCCCTTGCAGGTTCGATATCGCCAGACCGCATCGGCGCCATCGGCCACTCCCTCGGTGGATGGACCGTCATGGAGCTCGGCGGCGGCCGGCTTGACGCGGAGGCGGTCATGAAAGAATGCCCTCAACAGTTTGGCCCCGTCTACTGCAGAACGTTCACCGCATTGGGCATCGGCCGCGATGCAGCCTCCATCGCAGCCCTTGGCGCGGATCTTGGCGATGCCAGGATCAGGGCGATCGTCACGCTGGACCTCGGCCCCGGACGCGGTCTGACATCGAGCAGCCTTGCTGCGGTAAAGGTTCCGGTCCTTGTCCTCGGCGCGGGCGAGAACGTCGATCCCGAGACTGCGGGGAAAGCCAGCATCGCCGCGACCAACAAGGACTCCGTCTACCTCGCGGAGCACCTGCCGCCTACCACGACGCAATTCGCCCTGGTGCCGGGCGCCTTGCACTTCAGTTTTATGCAGCTTTGCAAGCCGGGAGCGGCAGCGCTCATCGAGGAGGAAGCACCCGGAGAAAGCATTGTCTGCCGGGATGCGACTGGCGCCGATCGACAAGCAATCCATCGCGACGTGGGTGACAGAATAGTGACCTTTCTCGGGAGTGCGCTGGCCGATCGATGACGCCGAACGGCCTTGCGGAAAAATCACGGCTTTTCACCCAAAAAGTCGTGATTTTCGGCGTCGGGCATATCGAATCCGTCACAATTCGCCACCGCCATTCTATCTTCTTGCTAAATCGACGCGAAATTCCTAATAAACTTGCCATGCGTCCTTCGAGCCAAACATGGCCGATTGGCGCGTTTGCCGCGCGCAGTCCGTCGTCTTTGGCACATCCGGAAATGGATGTTTGTACGGCCTGGATTGATCGCAGCGGCAGGACAGTCGCGGGTCGAAGACCCATCCAAGGAGAGACAAAATGACCCTGAAGACCCTGACGGCGGCGCTGGTTGCCTCCATCTCTTTCGCGCCGCTGGCGCATGCCGACATCACCATCGGCCTGATCGCACCGCTGACCGGCCCGGTTGCCGCTTACGGCGACCAGGTGAAGAACGGCGCCCAGACCGCCGTTGACGAAATCAACAAGGCCGGCGGCATCCTCGGCGAGAAGGTCGTGCTGAAGACCGCCGACGACGCCGGCGAACCCAAGCAGGGCGTTTCGGCCGCCAACCAGCTCGTCGGCGACGGCATCCGCTTCGTCGTCGGCCCGGTCACCTCGGGTGTCGCCATCCCGGCATCCGACGTCTTCGCTGAAAACGGCGTGCTGATGGTCACCCCGACCGCAACGGCTCCTGACCTGACGAAGCGTGGCCTCGCCAACGTTCTGCGCACCTGCGGCCGCGACGACCAGCAGGCCGAAGTCGCCGCCAATTACGTCCTGAAGAACTTCAAGGACAAGCGCATCGCCATCATCAACGACAAGGGCGCTTACGGTAAGGGTCTCGCCGACAACTTCAAGGCGACGATCAACGCCGGCGGCATCAAGGAAGTCCTCGACGACGCGCTCTCGCCCGGCGACAAGGATTTCAGCGCGCTGACCACGCGTCTCAAGGCCGAGAAGGTCGACGTCGTCTATTTCGGCGGCTACCACCCGGAAGGCGGCCTGCTCGCCCGCCAGCTGCATGACCTGCAGGTCAACGCCGTGATCATCGGCGGCGACGGCCTGTCGAACACCGAGTTCTGGAACATCGGCACGGATGCTGCCGCCGGTACCATCTTCACCAACGCGGTCGACGCCACCAAGAGCCCCGACTCCAAGGCCGCCGCCGACGCGCTGAAGGCCAAGGGCATCCCGGCCGAAGCCTTCACGCTGAACGCCTACGCCGCCGTCGAAGTCATCAAGGCCGGCATCGAAAAGGCGAAAAGTGCTGAAGATTCCGAAGCCGTCGCAACGGCGCTGAAGGCCGGCGAGCCGATCGCAACCGCCATCGGCAAGCTCACCTACGGCGAAACCGGCGACCTGACCTCGCAGAGCTTCTCCCTCTACAAGTGGGAAGACGGCAAGATCGTCTCCGCCGAGTAATTCGGCTCGCCACTGCGATCAAATACAGACCGGGCGCCCTCGCGGGCGCCCGGTTTTCGTTTGCGGATTTTTCGACATGGCCTTGGCCGCAGCCGGCCTCGATCAGGCCTGGAAGAATTTCAGGAGATCGGCGTTGATGATGTCGGCATGCGTGGTCGCCATGCCGTGCGGCAGGCCGTCATAGGTCTTCAGCGTGCCGTTCGTCAAAAGCTTGGCGGCAAGCAGGGCCGAGTCGGCGATCGGCACGATCTGGTCATCAGTGCCATGCATGACGAGAACCGGAACCTTGATCTTCTTGAGATCGTCGGTGAAGTCGGTCTCGGAAAACACCTCGACGCAATCATACTGGTCCTTGGCGCTGCCCATCATCCCCTGCCGCCACCAATTGTCGATCACGCCCTGCGAGACCTTGGCGCCCGGCCGGTTGAAGCCGTAGAACGGGCCTTCGGGAATGTCGCGATAGAATTGCGCGCGGTTGGCGGCAATTGACGTACGGAAGCCATCGAACACTTCAAGCGGCAGGCCGCCGGGGTTCTTGTCGGACTTCAGCATGACAGGCGGGATCGCGCCGATCAGCACCGCCTTGGCAATCCGGCCCCGACTTTCATAATTGCCGACATAACGCGTGACTTCGCCGCCACCGGTCGAATGGCCCACATGGATGGCATTCTTGAGATCCAGATGTTCGGCAAGCTCGGCGACATCGGCCGCGTAAGTGTCCATGTCGTTGCCGTGGCCCGGCTGGCTGGAGCGGCCATGGCCGCGACGGTCATGGGCGATCACCCGGTAACCCTTGCCGAGGAAGTAGAGCATCTGCGCATCCCAGTCGTCGGCGCTGAGCGGCCAGCCGTGATGGAACACGATCGGCTGACCGGTGCCCCAATCCTTGTAGAAGATCTGCGTGCCATCCTTGGTGGTGATGTAGCTGCTGGTCATGGCGTTTCTGTCCTTACCCGTCGAGTGAGCGGTCTTCTGGTTGGCGGCTGCGGAATGCTTGTGGCTCGCGGCTTCAGCCGAATTGGTGAAGGAGGCGGCAGCGGCCGTCGCGACGAGGCCGAGCCCTGCGACCATAACATGCCGTCTTGAGGCATTTTGGATGTCGTCAGTCATGTTCATCTCCATTTGTTTTCGCGATAATCAATATCGCGATAAACATATTCATAGCACCTCAGATTTTCCTGTCTACGAAAAAGATTATCGCGATATCATTTTTGTGATAGTGGTAATCGCACAGACAGATGGAGCCTCGGCATGACCGACCAGATACACGCCTCCCATAGACCCGCGCCCGGCACCACCACTCCGCCGCTGGACGACCAGCTGTGCTTCTCGCTCTATGCGGCAAGCCTCGCGATCAACCGCACCTACAAGCCGATGCTGGACGAGATGGGGATCACCTATCCGCAATATCTGGTGCTGAACGTGCTGGGCGAGCAGGATGGCGCCACGATCGGCGCTATCGCCGACCGGCTGTCGCTGGAATCGAGCACCATCACCCCGCCGGTCAAGCGCCTGGAGCAGGCCGGCCTCCTCGAACGTCGCCGCTCGACCCAGGACGAACGCCAGGTGAACGTCTTCCTGACACCAGCGGGCCGCGACATGCTGGCCCGCAGCAAATGCCTGGGCGACACGCTGCTCAGCCGTTCCGGCATGACCTTGACCGAGATCGAAGCCTTGAATGAGCAGATCCACACGCTGATCGGCGCCCTCGGCAAGACCGAATAGACGCAACCCTGACCGACCCCGGAACGGGACGAGCCCCTGCGACGGCATGGACGAGGACGAGACCGATCCGCGCCTTCCCATCGAGCGCCCGCCTCTCTAGAGTGGCTACCCAACGACACCGAACCAGAGAGCCCCATGACCGAAAGACTAGAACGCCTCATCGACCAGGGAACTGGCCGCGAACCGGCCGATATCGTGCTCAAGGGCGGGCGGTTCTTCGATCTGGTGACGGGCGAACTGGTGCAGTCCGACATCGCCATCTCGGGCGACACCATCGTCGGCACCTGCGGCGATTACACGGGCAAGACCGAGATCGACATATCCGGCAAGATCGTCGTCCCCGGCTTCATCGACACGCATCTCCACATCGAAAGCTCGCTCGTCACCCCGTACGAGTTCGACCGCTGCGTGCTCCCCTACGGCGTCACCACCGTGATCTGCGACCCGCACGAGATCGCCAACGTGCTCGGCGAAGAAGGCATCCGCTACTTCCTGGAGTCTGCCGAACAAACCATCATGGACATCCGCGTCCAGCTCTCCTCCTGCGTCCCCGCCACGCATCTGGAAACATCCGGCGCCGACCTGCCGATCGAAAAGCTCCTGCCCTTCCGCGACCACGAGAAGGTCATCGGGCTTGCCGAATTCATGAATTTCCCCGGCGTGATCCACAAGGATCCCGTCTGCATGGCCAAGCTCGCGGCATTTCAAGGAGCGCATATCGACGGCCACGCCCCGCTTCTCTCGGGCAACGACCTCAACGGCTATCTCTCAGCCGGCATCCGCACCGAGCATGAATGCACGAGCGCCGAGGAAGCGCTGGAGAAGATCCGCAAGGGCATGCACATCCTCGTGCGCGAGGGCTCCGTCTCCAAGGACCTGCACGCGCTGATGTCGATCATCACCGAGCGCCTGTCGCCGCACCTGGCGCTCTGCACCGACGACCGCAACCCGCTCGATATCGCCGAGCAGGGCCATCTCGACTACATGATCCGCACCGCGATCAAAAACGGCGTCGAGCCGCTCGCCATCTACCGCGCCGCCTCGATCTCCGCCGCCCGCGCCTTCGGTCTCAGAGACCGCGGCCTCGTCGCCCCCGGCTGGCGCGCCGATCTCGCCATCCTCGACAGCCTGGAAAACTGCAAGGCCGAGATGGTCTTCTCGGCCGGCCGCAAGGTCACCTCGGCGCTCTTCGAAACCCGTAAGCCCATCGCCCCCGTCGGCCTCGACAGCGTCAACGCGCGAACGGTCAATGCCGCCCACTTCGGCGTGCCGGTCGCCGATGGCGAAACACCTGTCATCGGCGTCATGCCCGGCAAGATCATCACCGAACACCGCCGCTACCGCCTGCCCGTCAAGGGCAACCAGACGGCGGTCGATCTCGACAACGACATCATCAAGGTCGCCGTCATCGAGCGCCACGGCAAGAACGGCAACCACGCCAACGGCTTCGTCCAGGGCTTCGGCCTGAAAAAGGGCGCCATCGCCTCCACCGTCGGCCATGACAGCCACAACATCTGCGTCGTCGGCGTCTCGGAAGACGACATGGCCATGGCCGCCAACCGGCTCGGCGAAATCAAGGGCGGCTTCGTCGTCGTCGAGGATGGCAAGGTCACCGGCGAAATCCCGCTGCCGCTTGCCGGCCTGATGAGCCTCGAACCCTACGAAACCGTCCGCGACACGCTGCACGACCTCAGAAAAGCCGCCTACGCCCTCGGCACGACCCTAGAAGAACCCTTCCTCCAGGTCGCCTTCCTGCCGCTGCCTGTTATCCCGCATCTGAAGATCTCGGACAGGGGCATGGTGGATGTCGATCAGTTCAGGCTGATCGGGTGAGCTCTGGGTTGGCAAACGACAACAGAGCGCTTAGCTTCGGCACCGATAGGAGCTCGCGATGACCAAGCTTGAGCAGATCGAAAAATTCGTAAGCGAACTGGACCCGCCGGACCTCGAAGCCTTCTCGGCATGGTTCGAGGCGTTTCAGGCCGAAAAGTGGGATCGCCGCATCGAAAACGACGTCGCCGCCGGCAAGCTCAACGACCTTGCTGACAAGGCGCTCAAAGATTTTCGCGCCGGCAAGACGCGCAGGCTTTGAACCACCGCGCCACCCCCGAGGGAGTGACGTCATCTCCGCAGTCACTTGCCAGGCAATTCATCTCCATCAGCCGGAGAGACGTCGCGCACCTTCTCCAACATATCGGTTAGGCCATCCCCACTCGCCGCCCCTGCTCGGCTCTCGAGGAACGCCTGCACCGTTTCAACGGCGCCGACCTTTTGCGCGACAGCCGAAGCGATCCATTGATTGAGAGACACGCCGTCAGCCTTCGCCAGACGCGCGGCAGCCTCCCTGAGGGATGCCGGCAGCTTGAGTGGGTAGGTATTCGTACTCACGATCCAATCTCCTGGAGCCTCAACCAACCCGCGCGCAAAACCCATCCAGCGCCCCGAGCACCACCTTGCCGCCGTCAACCGTTCCACCCGCCCCGGGCATCTCCAGCCGCTCGCCAAGCACCATCCCCGCAGGCAAGCCGAACGCCGCAGCCTCCCGTGTCAGGTTGAACACAAACAGCAGCGTCTCGCCCTCCTTCTTCCGGGTAAACACCAGTAGATCCTGGCTGGTGTCGAGGAAGGTCATCGCCCCATCGATCAGCGCCGGATGTTTTTTGCGGAAGGCCAGCGTGTCGCGGTAGTGGGTGAGCACCGAGTGCGCGTCGCCCTCCTGCACATCAACCGAAAGCGCCGCCTGCTCATATGGCACCGGCAGCCAGGATTTCTCGGCCGTGGTGAAGCCGGCATGCGCCTTGGCCGCTTCCCAGGGCATCGGCGTGCGGCATCCGTCGCGGCCCTTGAAGGCCGGCCAGAAGCGGATGCCGTAGGGGTCGCGCAGGTCCTCGAAGGCGAGGTCGGCTTCCGGCAGGCCAAGCTCCTCGCCCTGGTAGAGGCAGATCGAGCCGCGCAGAGCCGCCAGCACCGAGATCGCCAGCTTGGCGACGACAGGCCGTTCCTCGACCGTCTTGGCGAAGCGACTGAGATGGCGGTTGACGTCGTGGTTCGAGAAGGCCCAGCAGACCCAGCCATCGGCCACGGATTTCTGGAAGGCATCGACGCAGTTGCGGATATGGGCCGCGGTGAACTCCGGCCCAAGCAGGTCGAAAGTGTAGCACATGTGCAGCTTGTCGCCGCCCGTGGTATAGGCCGCCACCGTCTTCAGTGAGCGCGCCCCATCACCCACTTCGCCGACCGTCGTGCGCCCCTCGTAGCGGTCGAGCAGCGCGCGGAAACGCTGCAGGAAGCCGATGTTTTCGGGCTGCGTCTTGTCGTAGAGATGGTTCTGCATCCCATAGGGGTTGGTATCAGGCGCATCCAGCCCGCCATCGCTGGTATCGGGCTCGTGCGGAGGGTTGTCGCGCAGGAGCTTGTCACAGAAGTAGTAGTTGACCGTATCCAGCCGGAAGCCATCGACGCCCCGGTCGAGCCAGAACTTCACCGTCTTCAGAAGCGCGTCCTTAACGTCAGCATTGTGGAAGTTGAGATCCGGCTGCGAGGTAAGAAAATTGTGCTGGTAATATTGCCGGCGCACGCCGTCCCATTCCCAGCCCGGCCCGCCGAAGATCGACAGCCAGTTGTTCGGCGCCGTCCCATCCGGCTTCGGGTCCGCCCAGACATACCAGTCCGCCTTGTCGTTGGTGCGGCTGGAGCGGCTTTCGACGAACCATGGGTGGACATCAGCGGTATGCGAGATCACCTGGTCGATGATCACCTTCAGCCCCAGCGCATGCGCAGCCACCATCATCTCGTCGAAATCGGCGATCGTCCCGAAGATCGGATCGACATCGCAATAGTCCGAGACATCGTAACCCATGTCGGCCATCGGCGACTTGAAGAAGGGCGAGAGCCAGATCGCGTCGACGCCGAGGCTGGCGATATAGGGCAGACGCCTGGTGATCCCCTTGAGATCGCCGAGCCCATCACCATTCGTATCCTGAAACGATCTCGGATAGACCTGATAGACAACAGCACCCCGCCACCAGTCCGCATTCCCGCCCGTCCGAACCACCATCTGTCGCCGATCCCTACCGTTGTTCCTGTCCATCCGAGACTAAAGCGCAGAAAGTAAAAGACAACCGCGCTCACGTCTTTTTGCGCGCCAGTTGCAAAGACACCGGCCAGCCCGCCGGCATCCCGCGAGCCGGACATCGCGATATCCGGCCAATCCGCGCTTGTCAGCGCCGCGCGCGGCGCGTATCAGCGAACACGCAACATCTGGGAGGCAAGCAGTGGGCGGACGTTTTCTATCGATCGGTGAATGCATGGTGGAGCTGTCGCAGGCCGGCGCCGGGCTGCTGCGCAAGGGCTTTGCCGGCGATACGCTGAACACCGCCTGGTATGCCCGCGCCTGCCTTCCTCAGGATTGGTCGGTCGACTACTGCACCGCGCTTGGCGACGACGCTATGTCCGACGAGATGGTCGCCTTCTTCGCTGAAGCCGGCATCGGAACGGAGAGCATTCGCCGCATCAAGGGCAAGGCCCCCGGCCTCTACATGATCAGCCTGAAGGACGGCGAACGCTCCTTCAGCTACTGGCGCGACAACTCCGCCGCCCGCCAGCTCGCCGCTGATGCCGACTTCCTGCGCCAGGCGATCGAAGGCGCCGACGTCGTCTATTTCTCCGGCATCACGCTCGCCATCCTCTCGCGCGACGACGCCGACACGCTGCTCTCCGAGGCACGCCGCGCTAAGGCATCCGGCAAGCTCGTCGCCTTCGACCCCAACATCCGCCCGCGCCTGTGGTCGGGCTATGACGAGATGCACGCGACCATCAGCGAAGGCGCGCGCGCCGCATCGATGGTGCTGCCGAGCTTTGAGGACGAGGCCCTGCACTTCGGCGACGTCTCGATCGAGGCGACCATCCACCGCTACCGCGCGCTTGGCGTCCGCGACGTCGTCGTCAAGAACGGCGCCGACGGCATAACGCTCGATTTCGACGGCGAAGAAACATTCGTGCCCTCAGAGCGCGTCGAGCAGGTCGTCGACACGACAAGCGCCGGCGACAGCTTCAACGGCGCCTTCATCGCTCACTACCTGGAAACAAAGGACGCCCCCGCATCCGCCCGCTTCGCCGCCAAGGTTGCGGCGCGGGTTGTCAGCGAGCATGGGGCGCTGGTGGCGAAGGATAAGCTTGGGGTTTGACGAGCTTTCAAGCGGTCAGATGATGGCGATGATCTTGCTGAAGATCGTCGCGATCTTGAGTGCTGCTTCGGTCGTCTGCACGAGTTTCTGGATGTTGTCGATGATATCCTCCAGATCCTTCTTCGCGCCCTTCAAGGCTTGTGTCAGCACCTTGTATTGGCTCGAGGACTTCATCAGATCGTCCGCCACCAGCTTGTCGAGCTCGTCGTCGTAGACGTAGTAGAGATCGAGAAACCTGTTGGCGTCAGAGACCGTCTGCGCCTGGGAATAGCCGAGATTGGCGGCGACCTTTCCCGCCCGTATCCGATCGTAAGCATCCTGATTTGTCGTCATCACGTGTCTCCGTTAGCTGCGAAAATCTGTGCAAGGGCTTGAAATTGCTGCGCGGCGGCAAGGAATTCGGCAAGTGTCGATGCATCTTGCTGCCCTTCCGCCAATGCCTTGTGGGCAGCCGCCATCTTGTTCAGAACTGCGACGTAACCAGGCTCGTCACCGCCCTGCACCGACGTCAAAAGCGCTAGCGATTTGGCCAGGGCTTGTTGCTCTGAAGCGAATGCGCGGTACGCATCATAACGCTCCCTGGCGCTCCCATTCGCCCGGATCGAGTCAAGTACGCGTTGCTTCATCATGAGCCAGTCTTTGTAGCGCTCGTCGATGGCGTGGCCCATTTTCCCGAAGTCGGTGGCAAGCAGGGCATTGCCTTGCACGATTGCCGGCTGTGCACGCTGCATTGCCGCGCGGATTTGCTGCCATGCGGCCCAGCTTATCGCCTGCTTTGCAATGATCACCGAAGCGTTCGCGACCTGCGATGACACCGGATGCGCAAAAGCGGTTGGAGCAGCCTTTGCGGCCGCGCTCTTCAGATTGTCTACCGCAGTGCCGATGTCGGTACCGCTGACACCGGCTGCCGACTTGGTCAGCGCATCGGCATATGCGACAAGTGCATTGGCGTATGCAACCTGAACGTCCCAAGCGGTCGAGATGCGCGATCTATCCCTGTGAGGAGGAGGAAATTCGTAATGCACCCCGCCCGTCGCAAATCGCCCTGCGTGATCCTCGAGCCGGATCGTGTACGTCATGTCGTCGTTGAGCGTACCGGCATCGCGCGCCGCCTGGGCCACCGCCGCCGTAGCCACGCCAAACTTCTGAATATCAGTCGCATCCACACTGGCGCAGCCGGCCAAAGCCGTGGCCGCCAGCAACGCCAGCACCCGCAATCGTTTCAACATGGATTGTTCCCCTAACCTCGGCTAGGGATAGCACATTGCCGATTGCAAACAACAAACCACACACAACCAGAGATCACCACCCCAGTTGCATCCGGCTGCACCCGCCCGCCTGTAATATTTCCATCATCGACAGCAGCGAGAATATGAGCGCGGGAATCGATTATCCGGCGCCCGCCCGGAGCGGTGCGCCGATGGCGCGGATGGAAGTCGGATCATGTTGCAACGCCTGCAAAATGCCAGCGATGGCGAAAACGTCGCCGCCTTGCCGATGGGCAAGCCGGAGCGGCTGGTCATCGTCACGGATGCCTGGCATCCGCAGGTCAACGGCGTCGTGCGCTCGATCGAAAACACCAACCGCGAGCTCGCCAAGATCGGCGTCGAGGTGGCGATGGTGACGCCGCAGGGGTTCCGCAACATCCCCTGCCCCACCTATCCCGAAATCCGCCTGTCGATCGCCCGCTACCGCAGCGTTGCCCGCGAAATCGCCAAGCACAAGCCGTCCTATGTCCATATCGCCACCGAGGGCCCGCTGGGGCTGACGGCCCGGCGCTGGTGCCTGAAGAACCGCATGCCGTTCTCCACCAGCTACCACACCCGCTTCCCCGAATATGTCGCGGCCCGGCTCCCCATTCCGAAGAGCTGGCTCTACGCCTTCGTCAAGTGGTTCCACAATTCCGGCGCCGGCTGCATGGTGGCGACGCCCTCTTTGGCGCGCGAGCTTTCCGAAAAGGGCATCCGCAACCTGATGCCCTGGACGCGCGGCATCGACGCCAACCAGTTCCACCCGGCCGAGCTCGAGGAAAAGCCCTTCGGCCTTTCCCGCCCGATCTTCATGACGGTCGGCCGCGTGGCGCTGGAAAAGAACCTGCCGGCCTTTCTCGATCTTGATCTTCCCGGCTCCAAGGTCGTCGTCGGCGATGGCCCGGCCCGCGCCGAGCTCGAGAAGCGATATCCGGATGTGCATTTCACCGGCCTCAAGGTCGGCCCGGAACTGGCGGCGATCTATGCCCAGGCCGACGTCTTCGTCTTTCCGTCTTTGACCGACACCTTCGGCAATACCATCCTCGAGGCGCTGGCCTCGGGCGTCCCCGTCGCCGCCTACCCGGTCACCGGCCCGCTCGACATCATCGGCGAGGACAGCGAGGTCGGCGCGCTCGACGACGATCTCGGCGTCGCCTGCCTCGCGGCGCTCTCCGCCTCACGGCAAAAGGCCCGCGAACTCGCCGTCCAATATTCCTGGGAAGCTGCAACGCTGCAGTTCATCACCAACATCCGCGCCGCCAACGGGGTGATCACCCCGAAATGGAAGAAGGCCTGGCAATACGCCGCCAAGTCCCTGCCGCGCAACAAGCGCCTCGGCGATGGCGATGCGGCGACGATGGTGTAGGACCCTACTCCGCAGCCCCCACCACCTGACGCCCCCGCTCACCCGGCAGCGGCGGAAACGCCAGCGCAATCGCGGCCGCCCCCAGCCCCACCAGCGCCGAGCCGATGAACAGCCAGGAATAATTGGCGAAGTGATCGAAGATCCAGCCGCCGATCAGCGGGCCGAAGGCCATGCCGAGGCTGGAGAGCATGGTGGCGGCGCCGAAGACGGTGCCGATGATCTTCTGCCCGAAATATTCGCGCGCCAGCACTGCGTAGAGCGGCATGACGCCGCCATAGGCGCTGCCGAAGATCATCGCCAGTGCGTAGAATTCGCCAAGCCGGCTGACGAAGAGATAGCCCATCAGCGCAATTGCCTGGATGAGCAGCCCGCCGACAATCACGGGCTTGGCGCCGACGCGATCGGCAAGCGAACCGTAGATCAGCCGGCCGCCCAGCCCCGCTAGCCCCTCGACGCTGTAGATGCTGACGGCCGCCATCGGCGCCACGCCGCAGATCGTCGCGTAGCTCACCATATGGAAGATCGGTCCCGAATGCGCCGCGCAGCAGGCGAAGAAGGTGAGCCCGAGCACGATGAACTGCGGCGAGCGGAACACGTCGGAGAGCCGCGCATTCCCGCGCTCCGCCGGCGTTGAGCCCGTGGCCATCGCGCCACCAACCGGCGCTGCGCCAACCTCATCCTCGGTACTCTCTGGCGCGCGCCGCACCAAGAGTGCTGCCGGAAGCAACAGCACCCAGGCGCCGATGCCGATGATCAACATCGCGGTGCGCCAGTCATAGGCCGAGATCAGGAAGCGGGCAAAGGGCGAGATGGTCATCGGCGCCACGCCCATGCCGGCCGAGACCAGCGAGACGGCAAGGCCGCGATGCTCGTCGAACCATGCGGTGGTCGCCGCGATCATCGGTGCGAAGAACGTGCTGGCGGCGATACCAACGAGAATGCCGTAAGT
Organism: Hyphomicrobiales bacterium; assembly: GCA_900465665.1. GTDB lineage: Bacteria > Pseudomonadota > Alphaproteobacteria > Rhizobiales > Rhizobiaceae > Rhizobium. Next base: position 5,079 of record UBJO01000033.1, on the reverse strand, counting down.
CAGCTGGAATTGCAGGAGCGTCACCGCCCGGCTGGAAAGCACCAGCGCCAGCCCGAGCAGTGCGGCGCCCACAAGCACCACGGCGCGCGGCCCGAACCGGTCGCTCGCAGCGCCCCAGACGAAGCCGCCGATCCCCATGACGATGAAATTGAGCGTCATCGCGCTGGCGATGCCGATATGCGACCAGCCGGTGTCGAGCGCGATCGGCTCCTGGAAGATCGCCAGCGAAAACATCGCCCCGAGCGCGACGCAGGTCATCAGCGCCCCCGCCGCCACGATCACCCACCGATAGGACCCCTGATGCGAATGGCTCATCATCGTGCACCTCCCTGTGCGAACCGATCCGGCGCGGATGCCCTATAAAAGGCGACCCATGCCCTCCCCATCAAGACGTCCGACGGCAGCCGCATCCGACAGCCTGTCACATAATTTTCAAGAATTGCGCTTCGGGCGGGCAGCCCCGGCGGCCTTTATACCAAAAATAGTCATATATATTAAATCAGGATTATTAGACAAAGCACGGCCTGCGTGAGATTCTCACCATGTAGAATCAGGGCGCAACATGGCTGAAGAACGTTATCTGTATGATTCGAAGTCGCACAAGGCGGCCATGTATCAGGCCGGCGAACACCTGTTTTCGCTATCCGGAAGTAAAGCCGAGCACTGGATATCGGGAGACTACATTTTTTCCATGGAGACCCAGGCGATAAGCTTCTGGATTCTTGGAAACGACATCTACGGCCATGTCGGCAACGGCGAACTGACCCGCGAGCCGGTTTATTACTTCGACGGCTGAGACAGCCCATCTTCATCGCCAAGGAAGCGGAGTGCGGGCGCAGCCTTGGCTGCACCCGACATGTCACTTTGCCAGCTACCAGGCCAAGCTGCTACTTGGCAGGCTGCGGCTTGCGGCGTCCGCCGCTCTTGGATTCGTACGGATTGTCCTTCTCGCGATACATGATCCGGATCGGCACGCCGGGCATGTTGAAATCCGTGCGCAGGCTGTTGACCAGATAGCGCGTGTAGGATTCCGGCAGCGCGTCGGCGCGGGTGCAGGAGATCATGAAGGCCGGCGGGCGGGCCTTCACCTGGGTCATGTACTTCAGCTTCAGGCGGCGGCCGGAGACGGCCGGTGGCGGATGCTGCGTCGTGATCGAATCCAGCCAGCGGTTCAGCTTGGCGGTCGAGATGCGACGGTTCCACGTCATGTCCGTATCGATGATCGACTGCATCAGCTTGTCGAGGCCGCGGCCGGTCTGGCCGGAGATCGGCACGGCGCGGATGCCGCGTGCCTGCGGCAACAGCCGCTCGGTCTTTTCACGCAGGTCCGCCAGAAGCGCCTGCGGCTCGTCGATCAGGTCCCACTTGTTGAAGGCGAGAACGGCGGCGCGTCCCTCGCGAACCACGAGGTCGACCAGCTGCAGGTCCTGCTTCTCGAACGGAATGGTCGCGTCGAAGACGATGACCACGGTTTCGGCGAAGCGGATGGAGCGCAACGAATCGGCGACCGACAGCTTCTCGAGCTTCTCGGTGACGCGCGCCTTGCGGCGCATGCCTGCCGTGTCGAACATCTTGATGGTGCGGCCGTTCCAGTCCCACTCGACGGAAATGCTGTCGCGGGTAATGCCGGCCTCGGGGCCCGTCAGCAAGCGGTCTTCGCCGAGGAAGCGGTTGATCAGCGTCGACTTGCCGGCATTCGGGCGACCGATGATCGCCACGCGCAGCGGCTTGGTGTCGTCATATTCCGGCTCGTAGTCCTCGTCCTCTTCCATCTCGTGGGGAAGATTGACGTTGGTCTCGGCGATGTCTTCCTTCGGCGGATAGGCGCGATCCTCGCCGACCGCTTCCACGATCGCGTCGCGCAAGTCGAGCATGCCCTGCCCGTGTTCGGCAGAGATCGGCACCGGCTCGCCGAGGCCGAGCGTATAGGCGTCGTAGAAGCCGCCGTCCGAGCCCTTGGCTTCCGACTTGTTGGCGACGAGAACGACCGGCTTGCCGCGACGGCGCAGCATCTCGGCCAGTTCCTTGTCGACAGGCGTCAGGCCGAACTTGGCGTCGACCACGAACAGCGAAATATCGGCCTCGTCGATCGCCGCTTCCGTCTGGGCGCGCATGCGGCCCTGCAGGCTCTCGGCCTCGGCCTTTTCCAGACCGGCGGTGTCGATGATGGTGAAGGTCAGCCCCATCAGGCGCGCGTCGCCGGGGCGGCGGTCGCGGGTGACGCCGGGCGTGTCGTCGACAAGCGCCAGCTTCTTTCCGACCAGCCGGTTGAAAAGCGTCGACTTGCCGACATTCGGGCGACCGACGATCGCGACCGTAAAGCTCATTGAAATACCCTAAACTCAGCCCTGTGCGGCGGGCGCCTTGCCGGATGCGGTGATGTTATCAAGCATCATCTGGGCGCGATTGGCAACATTGCGCGGTGACTGCGCATCGTCGGCGATCGCCTGGTACCACTGGCGGGCCTGAGCCATGTTGCCGGCCTTGTAGGCGGCAAGGCCGAGCGCTTCGCGAGCGGAGTGGCGGAATGCATTGGTCGGAACGGCCATTTCCTCGACCTGGGCCGAGACCTGCTCATAGGTGCCGTTTTCGATCAGGAGCCATGCGGCGCGCATCTTGGCGGCATCGCGGATCGGCGCCGGCGCCTTCTGATCCTTGCCGATCACGTCGAAGGCGGCGATAGCGCCCGTCGCGTCACCCTTCTGGGCAAGCACGGAGGCGGCGCGCAGACGGGCCAGGATCGGATAGTCGCCGTGGCCTTCCTTCTCGAGCTTTTCAAGCGCTGTCAGCGCCTCGTCGCTCTTGTTCTCGTCGGCAAGCTTCATGGCGGCGATGAACTGGTCGCCGGTGCCCGACGACTGGTTGTTGTCCCAATACTGGAACACCTTGTAGCCGACCGTGCCGAGAACGATGAGGACGGCCAAAACGATCAGGTAGCGGCCGAAACGCTGCCACGCACCCTTCATCTGGTCCGAACGCAGTTCCTCATTGACCTCACGAATGAAGCTATCGTCGTTGAATGCCATTCTCGTCTCCGGCAGCGGATATGCAAAATCATGCGGGTTGCACGCACATTGTCGGGCCTTCTACCCCATTTTGCATCCGTTGTAAGGGGGATGTGAAAGAATCGTTACATCACAAGCGGAGAAACGCCGATCACCAGTTCGTGCAGCTTGAACAGGATGACCGCCCAGAGCACCGCGCCGATGACGACGGCATAGAGGTCATACTTGGCCGAGACGAACACCGGCAGCTTGATTTCCCCATTGCGCAGCCGCTGCTTCATCGAGATCCGGAGCAGCACCGCCCAGGCGAGAAACGCCACGAACAGCACGATCGCCTCCGGCTCGCCATTGGCCAGAAGATGCGACAGCGCCCAGATCTTGATCGCCACCAGAAGCGGAAACTTCAGCTTGGCGCGGATATGCCCGGCGGGCAGGAAGCCCGCCACCAGACAGATCATCGCGATCAGCATCAGGGTCAGCGTGATATGCGCCATCCAGATCGGCGGATTGTAGAGCGTGCCATACATGCCGCGCGCCTGATCGAAGGCGTAGGCGAGAAACAGCAACGTCACGATGCTGAGGATGCCGTGGACGGCGCCCCAGACCGGCTTGCCGAGCTTGTCGATCATCGACCGGCGGAAATCCGGAACGATGACGCGGATCAGATGAAGGCCGATAAAGAGGATGAGGCTCAAGATGAGAAGCTGCATCGCTAAATTCCTGTTTTGACTATGAGACAGGCTTATCGTCGTGAGCAGGAAAATGCCAGCGGCACCGCAGCTTCGCCTCAATTCTGTAACAGAAAAGCCCGAAACAAATCGTCGCGGTGTCCATGTCTACTTTGATGTCTCGTGTAATCTCTCGTTCCTGTCTTTCCCTTTCGCTCGCCCTCTCGCTGCTCGCGCCGGCCATTGCCCCGGCGCTCGCCCAGACCGCCGACGGCGCCGCAAACGCCACCCCGGCGGCAAAGCCGAAGCAGCTGGTGATGATCTCCTTCGACGGCGCCCACGACAACGCGCTGTGGCAGAAGAGCCGCGAAATGGCGGCGAAGAACGGCGCGCATTTCACCTATTTCCTCTCCTGCACCTTCCTGATGAACAAGGAGATGAAGAAGGCCTACCAGGCGCCGCACCAGAAGCCCGGCCGCTCCAACATCGGCTTCGCCCAGAGCGACGACGAGATCCGCGAGCGCCTCGGCAACATCTGGCACGCCCATCTCGAGGGCCACGACATCTCCAGCCACGCCTGCGGCCATTTCGACGGCCGCCAGTGGAGCGAGGCCGACTGGTCGGACGAATACGCCACCTTCCACCGGACACTGAAGAACGCCTGGAAGGGCGTCGATCTCGAAGAGCCGAAGGGTTGGCAGGATCTCGTCGACCACGGCATCCACGGTTTTCGCGCCCCTTACCTGTCGGCCACCGCGGGCGCCGACATGATCGCCGCCGAAAAGAAGGCCGGCTTCACCTATGACGCCAGCCTCGTCACCAAGGGTCCGGCCATGCCGGTCGAGGAAGGCGGCATCATCCGCTTCGGCCTGCCCTTGATCCCCGAGGGCCCGCGCGACCGCCCGATCGTCGGCATGGACTACAACCTCTTCGTCCGCCACTCCAAGGGCGAGGAAGACAAGGCCGACAGCAAGGAATTCGAAGACCGCGCCTACGCCGCCTTTTCCCGCGCCTTCGACAAGCAATATACGGGCGACCGCATTCCGCTGCAGTTGGGCTTCCACTTCGTGGAGATGAACGGCGGCGCATACTGGCGGGCGCTCGACCGGCTGGTGAGCGACGTCTGCCATCGGGAAGATGTGGCCTGTGTGAGCTATTCCGAGGCGATCCCTGTGATCAAGGCACGCGGCAAGCTGCAGGGGACGCCGGCTTCGGGGTTGTGATTGGCGGGGGTGGAGAACCGTAGCGTTCTGCCCATCATCTGCTTACCGGTGAGCGTTTTACCGTGTGATACCCCCCTCTGCCCTGCCGGGCATCTCCCCCACAGGTGGGGAGATTGGCTGGACGCACCCGCTCGCTCCTACCTCAATGTTTGGATGGGGAGCACGCCACGAGTCGATCTCCCC
>UBJO01000042.1:196-79745 GCA_900465665.1 Hyphomicrobiales bacterium | reverse complement strand
TATGGCGCGGCAATCAACCTGGGAACAGCGTCAATCTGGATGAGAGCGTCGCCGGGAGCGTCACGGAGGGAGGGCGTAGCCCGACCAGAGGGGCGTTCCTGGCGACGGCGCGAACCCACGTAGGGGTTCACGCCGTCTGGTGATCGCGATGTGCCTGGTGCATTTCTTCTTCCCGCTCAAAGGAAGAATGAATGCCCGGCAGACACATCACGGATCAACAATTGAGGCTTTATATGCAAAATCGTCAGAAGCACAGTGTCCCTGTCGCGGCCGCCAGATCTGGTTTCAGCCCATCCACTGGTTATCGGATCGAAGCAGACCCCCGTCCACCAAGCGAGAAGAAGGCCAAGCACGAACGACGTCGGCCTGATCCATTGGAAGGGATATTCGCTGAAGAGGTGGTTCCCATGCTGCGAAGCGCTCCTGGCTTGCGCCCTGTCGGCATTCTTCGTGAGCTTTGCAAGCGTCACCCAGAACTCGGTTCTGGTATTCGCCGCACACTTGAGCGCCGGATCCGCGCGTGGCGTGCGACCCATGGCGAAGATCAGGAGGTGATGTTCCGGCAGGTTCACGAGCCGGGACGCATGGGCTTGTCGGATTTTACCCACGCACCGGGCCTCAAGGTCACGATCGCCGGCGTGGTCTTCGAGTACCTGCTCTATCACTTCCGGCTGGCATATAGCGGCTTCGAGCATGCCGAGATTGTCGAAGGCGGCGAGAGTTTTGCTGCGCTGACAAGTGGTTTGCAAAACGCCCTTTGGTCTGTCGGCGGCGCGCCGCGCGATCACCGCACGGACAGTCTTTCCGCGGCATTCCGCAACCTCAATTCCGATACCGCCCAGGATATGACAGATCGCTATGAAGCGCTTTGCGCCCATTACGGCATGAAGGCCAGCCGCAACAATCGCGGTGTCGCCCACGAGAACGGCGCGGTCGAAGGATCACATGGCGATCTGAAGCGGGAACTGGAGGATGCTCTTCTGCTGCGCGCAACGCGCGACTTTGCCGACGTCGCCAGTTTTGCCACCTTCATCGACGAGGTTGTCGGCCAGCGCAATGCCCGTCGGGCCAGGGAGATCGTCATTGAGCGCGAAAGCCTGCTGGCGCTACCGCGCCAGCGCCAGCCTGAAGGCGAAGACGAGATCGTCTATGTCACCAGCAGTGGAGGTTTTACCCTGCGCCGGGTGTTCTACACCGTTCCTTCACGGTTGATCGGACATCGGCTGCGCGCCCGGCTCTTCAAGGAGCATATTGAACTGTTTCTCGGCGGCACCTCGCTGATGACGCTGCCGCGCGTCAGAGGTCCCGTCCAGCACGTCGTGAACTACCGTCACGTCATTCATTCCCTGCGCCAGAAGCCGGGAGCTTTGCCCAGACTCAGCTATCGCGATCAGCTCTTCCCCAGGGATGCCTATCGCAATCTCTACAATGCCGCCATGGAGAGGCTGCCGGAACGCGATGCCTGCCGTCTGACGGTGGAACTGCTGAGCCTGGCCCATGAGCGCAATGTCGAAGCCGCACTCGCTCACGCCATCCAGGGTGAGCTCGATGCGGGAACCGTCCCGACGATTGACGCCATGCGCACCCGGTTCGCGCCGAACCCGGCCTTTGTTCCGCATGTCAGCGTTAATCTGGGTAAACTGGTCGATTACGACAGGCTTATCAGCACCCCCGTGGAGGTCACGGCATGAGACCCAACGATCTTGTCGATACCGCGCGCTTGTCCCTGATGCTCACCGATTTGCGGCTGCCGGGCATCTCCCGGGCCTGGCAAACCTTCACCGAGCGGGCTGACAGCGAGGGCTGGCCGGCTTCTCGGCTGCTGGCGGCGCTTGCTGAGTTCGAGGTCGCCGAACGCGAAACGCGGCGTATGCAGCGCCACCTAACCGAAGCGCGTCTTCCTCCAGGAAAAACTCTCGATACCTTCGACTTCACGGCTGTGCCGATGGTCTCGAAAGCCCGGGTCATGGCATTGGTGGCGGGAGATGTCTGGTTGAAGAACGGCGCCAATCTGATGCTGTTTGGCGGGCCAGGCGGCGGAAAATCGCATCTGGCGGCCGCCATAGGCGCCGGGCTGATCGAGAATGGCTGGCGTGTTCTGTTTACGCGGACCACCGACCTTGTTCAGAAACTGCAAACCGCCCGCCGCAATCTCGATCTCGAAGGGGCGATCGCCAAGCTCGACAAGTATCATCTGCTGGTGCTCGACGACATGGCGTATGTGAGCAAGGATCAGGCTGAAACCAGTGTGCTCTTTGAGCTGATCAGTGCGCGATACGAGCGCCGCTCGCTTCTCATCACCGCAAATCAGCCCTTCGGTGAATGGGACAAGGTCTTTCCCGACAAAGCCATGACGTTGGCCGCCATTGATAGACTGGTTCATCACGCGACGATCTTCGAAATGAACGTCGAGAGCTACAGGCGCAAAACCGCAATATCGCGTCTGACGGAAAACACCGACGGCGCGACGGCAACGCTGGCCTCAGCCCTCGATGATTGACGCGCCGCGACAAACAACATCAGCATAGATGTGTCGCGCAAATAAGGTCGGCCTTCCATTCATACGGAGGCCGGCCTTCTATGGTCAGCCTTCAGCGACAAATGTCTCTCATCCAGGCTGACGCGCCGCGACAATCTAAAAGCAGGCCTCTTTGACGCGCCGCGACAACGACGAAAATACCCCTTGCAACGCATCAATCCACAGTCCATCTTCACCAGATCGCGACCACCCGATCTCTTCATCCTGATCGTCGCGCCTCCCATCCAAATTGTCGCGCCACACAAGCCAGCACTGGTCGTGGGAACAGTGCTGGAGTTCTTATGCTGCGGACAATGCCGCGGCAATTGGTCTGCGGTACTTTTCTTCACGTGTCAGCATTGCCCACAACGCGCGCGCTGTTTTGTGGGCGACGGCGACAGCTGTGACGTTGGTAGGTCTGCGTGCCGCGAGTGCAAGCAGCCAAGGACGAGGTGTTACGTTTTTGCGGAACAACGTACCGACAATCGCTCTTGCGCCGTGGATTAGAAGCGCCCGCAGATATCGGTCCCCTCCTTTACTGATCCTTCCGATCCGCTCTTTCTTACCGCTTGCATGCATCCTTGGTGTCAATCCAAGCCAGGCCGCAAAACTCCGCGCCGACGACCGGAACTGACGACCATTTCCCACAGCTGCAACGATCGCGCTCGCCGTGATAGGGCCAATGCCTGGCGCTGTCGCCAGTCGAAGGCTGTCTTCGTTGCTTTTATGCCACTCGACAACAGCGATTTGTTCTTCAAGTACATCGATATTATCAAACAGGGTATTGATAGCTTAGCAGGCGATCGATGGCAGTTGGTCCTGCGTCATTGCATTCATGCGCTGCCGCAATTCGGACATGCGGTAGCGGCCTTTCGATGCGATAAGCTCGAAGTCACCAACCATCCCCCTCACAGCGTCGATCGATGCCGTTCGTTGGCGAATCAGCAAGGAACGTGACCGATGTAGAACGAGTACTGCCTGCTGATCTCGAGTCTTGATCGGGACAAAGCGCATGTTAGGTCGACCCGCAGCCTCACATATCGCCTCAGCGTCCGCCGCGTCAGTCTTGTTCCGCTTACCGTAGGGTTTAACATATTGCGGCGGAATGAACCGAACGTCATGTCCTAGAATGACGAGCTCCCGAGCCCAGTGATGAGCGCTTGAGCATGCTTCCATTGCAATCAGACACGGCGACAGCTTGGCAAAAAACGCCAACAGTTCACTGCGTCCAAGGCGACGGCGAAGAACAGTTTGACCGGCAGCATCGACGCCGTGGGCTTGAAAGACTGTCTTTGCGAGATCAAGACCAATGGTAACAACAGGCATGGGATAGCTCCTCTGGGCTGAAAAGACAGCGCCATATTCGCTGAGGAAAAGGGAGCGGTCCATGCCATCAAGTGGGCGGTGCAGCGGTCGCGCTACATGACAGTAGAAACCATCGGCAAAATGAGCGATGATCCAATCATCAGCTTGCCAGCCGTGGCTCGTTGATCCTCCCGGCCTTGCCGGAGAGTACGGTGGCCTTGTCGGCACTTACACCATTTCATGGGACACGATCAAGGAATCGGTTATGAGCCGACGGCTCTGACCAATTGAGCTACTGGCCCGCCTATCCGTGATTACGGCACTCTCGCCTAATCCGCAAGCGGCACGAATTTGGCAAAATTAGTGCCGCATCCGCACCCGTTGGGTCACCGCATCATGGATGGACTGAAAATCACACCGCCGCGCAGACGTCAACGAACGGACCCTATCGCTACCTTTTGATATTTGCCTTTTTACCACCGATTCCAGTGAACTCCCTTTCCTCACTCCATGAGATCAAACCATTCCCCACAATAGCGCTCCTGGTCGCGACGCGGTGGACGTTGTAGGTGACGGTCCTCGAACGACACAGAGTGGCTTCTGGCGCAACGCATAAGCCGTCTGCAGAACTCAATTGCTCTTCCCCAGCTCAAGCGAAGTCCGCTGGACAAGTCGGCACGACACGGCAAATGTTCGGAATTAGGTAGCAATTGCCACCTGCCTACAGATGTGGTTAGGCTTGATCCCCCCAGCGACTGCCTGCTTCAGGCAAATCTGGTATCACTTCAGGCTCGGAAGTCGCTTTTCGATATCCGACCCCAGGGGCGCTAAGGTCGTAGACCTCCAACGGAATGCCGTAAATGTCTATGGCCAAAATCCCTACGAGTTCTGGGGGCGCATTGCGCAGGTAGTTCTCTGCGTGATCAAGAGCAATAATAAGCTCGTCGCGGATCATTGCTTCAGTCCAATCAGAAGGCAGGCCACGAACCGTCGTGTAGTCCTCATTCGTGACGGACAACGCTTTTCGACGAATCTCATCAACTATACGCAGTGGGGAGAAGTAGGGAGGCTTACCTGCTGCGGCCATAATTACTGGCCCCAACGGGCACATGTGGTTTTCGATCATCAGCAGATCGACATAGTCCCGAGCCTTTGTGCGCGTAGACGCGGCAATCACCTTGTTCACTGCAAGATCGGACGGGTGTAGGCGCGATCCCCAATCATCATCCCTGACCAGTGGGAAGAAGCGTGTCCGGGTCTCGCTCATCCATTGAACAAGGGTGCGTTCTCCGTCGCGAACTACACTCGCCTCAACGCAACCGTAAATGTTGACTTCAATCGATACTTTGAAGCCGTCAGCCTCTAATTTCGCGATATCAGTATCCGCCGAGACACCAATTTCCTCGTCGGTATCATGAAAGATGTCAATGTCATCGGACATCCGTGGCCAATCCATGTTCAAGACCAAGCCGCCAGCAACGTAACTCGTATCAGACCTGTTTCCGGCGATGGAGGCCATGATTTCTTTCTGGATCCGCGTTAGTGCCATCAGCGCTTGTCTCCTAGCTGAACGATCATTCTTCGTCCCATCGCATAAGCTCTCGCATCGCCGCGCTCCATAAGGGCATTGGCGACAACTCGCACCTTCTGCTGTAGATCATTCAGCTTTTCGAGCTCGATGTTATCGAAAACTCTTAGTCCATACCTCTCGGTCGCAATCCTGATAAATTCCGCAAAACGACTCTTTTCATCCCGATGCGCGGAGCGCAATTTAGCCGCTGCACTCACGATCTCATCTCTGCGTGCTTTCGGAACGAGAACCTCCACCCTAACGAGATCAGATGCTCCTCCAGTCTCCCGGTACTTCTTGATGCGCTCTTTGGCAGACATGGTTACAACTCCTACATGCAGACAATATAGGCGTATCCCGGATACTCATCAAGTATCTATGTCTGTGGTGAAAAGCAGAAATTTCAGTCCGATTCACCACCAGGAACGTATCACAACAAAACCCATCGACTCCTAGATGCTGCCCCTGCATGGTCTATGACGTATTCAGGATCATACGAATACACGCTGATCCGAGAGTTTAGTGCCATAGAGACACGTGGCAGTTGCTGCGCAATTCCGCAAATGTTGGTACCGACGGCAAGAATTGTCGTCAGACCTCGCTTCGCTTCAGCAGATAGTCCAAGCCCCCTGCCCGGTACCAACGGAAGCCATAGGGTTCGAGGACCATGTGGTGTTTCCCGTCTTTGGCACAGCTGTCGTGTCCATCTAGAATGTCGATCAGCACGCCTGCGTCTTCATCAACATTTGCCGCAAACGAGACTTCCAAGGGTTTGTCGTGAAAGCTATGGATGGTGATGACGACGTTCTTCCGCCACTCGTATCGCATGATGAGAACGCCAGGATCACCGCAGGTGAGAACTTTGAAGCCTCCCCATCCGATCTCCGGCGCTTCCTTACGCGCCCGGATCATCCGCTCAGTCCAGTTCAGCATCGAGTCCAGGTCTCGGCGCTGAAACGCGACGTTGACGTGGTCAAAGCCGTACGGTCCCTCCGATATAACAGGAAGAACGGGCTTCTCGCTCTTGGTGAAGCCGCCTTGCGGTTCGTCTGACCACTGCATCGGCGTCCGCGCACAATTTCGTTCCGGCAATGATAAGTCATCACCCATCCCGATCTCGTCGCCATATCGCAAAACTGGCGTTCCCGGCAACGAGTACATCAAGCTGTAAGCAAGCTTCAGGCGCCGGATGTCTCCCCCCAGCATGGGTGCCAAGCGCCGCCGGATGCCGCGATCATAGAGCTGCATGTTCTTGTCCGGACCGAAGGCAGAGAAGACCGTCTGTCTCTGGCTCTCGGTCAGGCGTCCAAGATCCAATTCATCGTGGTTTCGAAGGAAAACACCCCATTGCCCCGTTTCTGGCCGTTGCTCAGTATCGCGCATGGCCTTTGCGAGCGGTCGGGTGTCCGCGCTCGCCATCGCATAGAACAATGCTTGATTGACGTGGAAGTTGAACATCATCTGCATGCGGTCGCCATCATCACCGAAGTATTCGAGGTTCTCCTTGGGAACCACGTTGGCTTCGGCCAAGATGATGCTGTCCCCCTTCCTCCACTGCAGAAACTCGCGGAAGGTACGCAGCATATCGAACTGCTCTTTCGGCTTGGTTACGTCGGCACCCTTCTCGGCAATGACGAATGGCACTGCGTCCATCCTGAAGCCCGACACGCCAAGCTGGATCCAAAAGCCCATAATCTTCAGGATTTCAGCCTGCACGAGCGGGTTTCCAGTGTTGAGGTCGGGCTGGAAGTCATAAAAACGGTGGAAGTAGTATTCACCTGACTGCCTATCACGGGTCCAGGTGGATTTCTGAACTCCTGGGAAGACCATCCCTTGGTCGGCGTTGGCGGGTTTGGTTTTGGACCAAACGTACCAATCGCGGTATCGAGAATTCGGATCGGCACAGGCCTGTTTGAACCAAGGGTGTTCGTCGGATGTGTGGTTGACCACGAGGTCGATCAATACCCGTATCCCGCGTTGCTTGGCACCGTGCGTGAACTCAACGAAGTCGCCGAGAGTGCCGTACCGGGGATCGACGTTGTAATAGTCGGAGACATCATAGCCGTCATCTCGCCCAGGAGACGTCTGGAAGGGCATCAGCCAAACGGCCGTCACTCCCAGCCCGGCCAGATAATCGAGCCGTCGCTGTAAGCCTTGGAAATCCCCGACGCCGTCGCCGTTGGAGTCCATGAAGGTTTCAACCGAAAGGCAATAGACGACGGCGTTTTTGTACCAAAGGTCGTTGATCAAAGTTTCACTCCCGCAGAACACGTTGCTCACGGAAGGCTTGCGTGCGGGAAAGGTTCCAACTTGAACCGATGGGTTGGAGCGCAAGCAGCCCTCTATTGCGTTCTATCGGCGGGTACGCCACGTTCCCGCTTCCACGCCGATCCGCTTATAAGCAACCCAGCGATGTTAGGGTTCAATGAGAGCTTCCGGTTCGCTCGCCACCTTCGTCTTGCGGATGATCTTGCCTGCCGAACCCACAAAAAAAACACTGCTTGCTCCAAAGAAACGGCGATTCAGGCAAAGTAATCTATGGCTGTTCCTCGCTTGATTTTTGGGGCAGACACGTTCGGACCACGTTTCAATATCGTCATGCTGAGGGACAGCCATCAATCTGGCTACAATCTCGGAAGCGCCGGTCAATTACGGCATCTAGGCGATTGAGGTGACGATGGAGGTAACAGGGTTTGAGCTTGTTAAAACCGATATGAAAAGCGACCCCGAACATAGCTGCACAGGAGTGACAAAGTATACGCGTCCACGAAAACAGACGGCGGTCAAACAGCATGCGTGGCTTGGTGCTCCATCATGGAAGCTTTGCGGATCTTAACGAGCTCGGACCTTGCTGAGGACACTTTGTCCGCCCCATATACGATGTCGATGAATGATTCGAAGATCTTCGTTGGCCTAAGGCCAATCCGCAGCAGCCGTGACAATCCCACCCAGCCGAGCGGGCCTAAGTGCCAATGGAACGGCTGCGAAAATTCGGGAATCCAAAGAGCGCCAGTAGGCAGTGCCGCCGAGGGACTGTATCTCACCTTCTGTCTGGAGCATTCAAAGGCCTACGGTCGTGGCTACAGCTACTATCCTAGCCATTCGGATCCCGTCGTTGCGAAGTACCAGCTCAACGCGGCTGCGGGGAAGATCGCCACGCGCGGAGTAAGGACGGACCAGCCAAGATTCGAGGCGCCATTGCCATCGTCGGTTCCGTTGGGATCAGCGAAATCACTTAAAGCACGAGGCAAGGCCAGCCAACCGAGCGTGACAACATCGTGCCGGACGCTCAAGCCACTTGAGGCTAAGGCGTTTGAAACGCTTGGGCTTCAGCAGATAGCGACACCTGAGGACATCAGACGACGATACAAAGAGCGACTGAAGCTACACCATCCCGACGTTAACAGCGGTAATCGTCAATTAGAGGACCGGCTCCACGCGACGATCGAAGCCTATAAAATCCTAAAGTTAAATGGTTTTTGCTGACGACGAACTTCACGCGAGCGCTCGTTGACGGCTTTACGCGCAACAAACAGGCTCGATGATTCCGCTCCCGATGTGACGTTCTAAGCGCTTGCGTGAATGCGCCCTCTTTGACTACTGCGCCAGGTGGCGGTTAAATAGGACTGTATTCGGATGATTACCCTTCCAAAATCAAAACTGTGGCGGCGGCCCCCTCTTTGGAACATTCTGAAAAGTCGGCCATTTAATCGGAAATGAATGACAAGCTTTCGATAATCGCCCATCGGAGGGGCGTCATACCGGACAACGCAGACGAGAAATGGCTTCTGTCTCTGCCGACCTGCGACATGTATCAGTTTAGACGTTTTCTAGCTGACGGCGGAAAGCCACTCTTCGTCCTCGCTCCAGAGTCGACGGCGTTCGCGCCCGTGTGGCTGCTGCTCGCATTTGACAGCAACAAGCAGCTCTTTCGTGTCACAACGGCCACGGACTCGATGGCACGGCGGTTAAAGTCAATCCGGCAGGTCTATCAGGTAGCCCGGAATTGCGGCTTTGTGGACCTGACGATACCAGTCGAACAGAGAGAATAAACACTTGGACGTGGCTTGCGCCGGGTGTCAGCGATGCTGTGGACCTCGTACCGATCTATCGCTCCTAAGTTCTTTGGGTATTCGTCACAGATGATTGAACTTGAGATTGTAGGCGACGAAGTTGGACACCGTTGCCCAGCGGCGACGTCATGTAGCGGGCTATTGCGGTTGCTCGGCTTACCTTGCACCAGCTGGATTGCCGCAGAGTTAGCCTGCCGAGAATAGCGAGTTGAATGGGTTCGCGCTAAAGTCAGGGCTGGAGGGACTGCGCACGTCTGCGGATCCGGATTTCGATGCGTCGACGCTCTTGGACATCCCCTGCTTGTCCCGCGGTGAGCTTATCACCTGGCACGACAAGCTGAGCCGCTGACATCGGTAACACGGTGACGCCCTTGAGTTTTGGATTGGCCTTCAAGACGTTCGCAACCGAGATTGCTCGGGCAAGTCCGAGCCCAGCATTATCCGCCGGCTGGAGAGCGTCGACCGGGAGCCGGCCGTCGATCACACCGATCGACGCGTCGTCGAGGTTGGAGGTGCTTCTTGCGACGCGTTGCTCATCGGTGTGACCGATCACCTCGACTACGTCGACCTTATAGCGTTCGAGGTTATCGGCAATCTGTTCTGCGATCGAAGTTTCGAGCTTCCCCTCGAACGCGGGTGTCAACGCCGCGCTGCCTGAGGTAAAGTAGTAGCCTCCAGCTTCGGAGAGATTGATGATCGGAGGCCACTCGTGCGGTTGGATGTCGCCCTTGAGCATCTCTTCGAGTTTGCGCGCTGCCTGGTCTAGTGGAACGTTATTGTTGGCGAGGACTTTCGAAACAGCGGCAAGCTTTTCCAGATCAGTGGGGCTCGCGTCGTTCATTTTGAGCCCGTCTATGATCTGGCGAGCGGAGACAAGTTCGCGCCATTCGCTCTCGAATTTTGCCCGGTCCGCCGGCGTCAAGGGACCGCCGAGCTTCGCCTGCGCCTCGACAAGCTGTGCCGACAATTTCTGGTTTTGTTGCTCAAGCCGGACCAGCTGCTGTTCCGCGTCCAAGCGATGCTTTCGCTCGGCGGTAATCATTGCGGCAGCAACCAAAAGCAGACAGAACACCAACAACAGCATAGATTCTGCCATCGTGAGGCCGAGAATGAGCCCGCGGTTGTAGCCCTTGTGTTCAAGTCTTGGGCTGGTTTCCGCTTTCGTCACCATTTAAACAGCCGCCGTTTCGGCTCAGGGCCCGAGCCAGTTGGCCCCGGCCGGGCCTCCTGCAATGTGTCGCTCGTGGCTTCCACCGCCGTGTCTTCCCTCACGGTGGGGCCGATAATGTCGATAGTCGATGCTGTCATAGCTGGGGACAGCGTTGGGCTGTGGCGTTCGATGGCTTGCGCAATTCGATCCAGTTTGCCGTTAATGTTGGCGAGTGGCCCGAGTGTCTCGTCTAGCTTCGCTGCCTGGGAACGGGTCTCAGCGGCCCCCTCCTCCATCCTGCGCAAATGCACGTCCGTCATGTCCTTGATTGCGTCGATTGCTGGGGTGAGCTCGAACCGGATCACGTCCTCCGGTTTCCTGATTTCACCAAGGCGTGTCCCGACGCCGTCGACAGCTACACCGAACTTGTCGATGATCGTGGTGAGCTTATCTGTCGTTTCGGTAAGCTTCCTAGTGGCTGCCGCTGCCTGGTCGGTGACCGACTTGTTATGGTCCTCGATAATGGACGAGAGTTTGGTTGCAGCTTCCTGGATCGGGATAATCGCCTCCTTGGAGATCGCCTCGATCACTTTGCGGATTTCCTCGCCGTTTTTTTCGGCTTGACGACCGATTTCCTCGAAGCCTTCCGTCAGCATCTGGTTGCTGACGCGACGGTAGTTCGAGAACTCGCGGGCCGAGGTATCGAGTTCGGTGCGCACGCGTCTCGTCATCTCGGCCAGCTCGTGGCGGGCGCTGCGTTCGATGTCGATCGGATCGCGGCGCATCTGGTTGAACAGGATGCGCAACGTCACGCCAGCGATTGTCGATGTCACCGCGATGCCAAAGTTGCGAACGATCGTCTCGATCGAGGTCTCTCCCGCAAACAGGTAGAGGGAGACACCAAGACTAGAAAGAGTAAAAAGGAACCCCATGTAGTATAGGTTGTCGCCCGCCTGCTCATTGTGCAGCCGGAAGCCCGCGAGCGCGATAGAGGCCAGGAAGTAGATGGCCATCAGCGTCAGCGGAACTGCGGTCACGACAAAAGTGGACCAAGCTGCCAGCTTGGCCGACCAGATAAACGCCATCCCACCGATCGTCACAGCTGCGAACAGCATGATCGGAGCCCAGTCTCGAAATGCAGTCCTTCCAGTATCGCTTGTCGCCATCACTGCAACCCCTCCAAGCGGGTGAAGCCTGCGAAGTCCCCGTTGTTCTTTTCCACCCAGGATTTCCAGAACGTAGCAAGGTCTTCCATCTTGAACTTCTGGCCCGGCCGTTGGAAAGCAAGGATTTTGACCTGCACTCCATCTAAGGACGTTCGGAACTTTTCCCGCGCGGGGCTGGCTTCGAACTTGGTGATCGAAACCCCATCACGGTAGCTGGAAAAGTCCGTCGTATGCTCGACCATGTCCGAGGCTATGTACAAGGTTTTGCTTATCCCCGCAGGCAAGGGCTGAAACGCCTCGAGGTTTATCCGCTGGATGCCCGCCATGATCGGAGAGAACTCGCCAGAAGCGCCGGAGCCGAGCTTGCCCGCGATATTGTCCAAGGGTTTCTGGAAACCCTTTTCCCAACGTTGCTGCACGAGCTTGGGATTGCTCGTCCATTCGTTGGCGAGAGCGCCACTGCCAGGATTGCAACCATGAAAAGTCCGCTCGAGCTTGCCCTCTTCAGCGGTCAAAGCGAAAACGTCGATTGCGCCGTTAACTGGGATACTGGAAACCAACCTCTGAAATTGGTTTTTGAGATCGATCGACGTAGCTTCGGAGATCGGATCCGTCACATCAAGCAAGATCGCTGTCTCGCTCGTTGCTCCGGTTGTCGGGCAAAGAGAAGTCTTGTCTAACGAGATTGTCGACATCGCTTGATATTTGATCCACCCAAACGCCCCGATCATTGCAACGGCCACGGTCGAAAGAGCGATCGTTCCGATTACAGCGCCGGCCGAGAAGCCGCGTCTTCTTGACCGACTGCTACGCCGCCTGCTGCGAGCCAACGCCTGCCTCCGGGAATAAATGGTCGAGCTTATGATATTGCGCGACAGCGGCCTCGAAGGCGGAGCCGATTTTGTTGATTTGATCGCTCAGTTCAGCCTGGGCGACTTGAATTCGTTCGGAGAGAACGCGATCGTCCCAGTCATCGCTAGTCTTCACCACCGGGGTGATGCGCTCAAGCTTGTAAGCGACCGCGAAATATGCGGGCTCAGCGTCAGTTCTCGCGGCACGGTTGGCCTCTCGATACGCCGTGAGTACGGAATTGGCGGTCCGTTCGAGGTGACGTTGATATTCGGCGAAAAGCCCCATGGTCCGCGTTCGGTGCGCGATGATTGCGGCAGTTTCCTGGCGACGTGAGCTCAGGTCCCTAACGATCTCCTCTATCTTACTATTGTGCTCGTCGCGGATTTCGCGAAGGTTGTCGATCAAATCGAGTTTTCCGGAGATGTAATTTTGCCGCGCCTCGTCCAATCGCCGTTGAACCCCAGCGAAACCAGGATATGGGTCGGTCAACATACAGCCGTCGATGAACGCCAAAATCGAGAAGAAAATCCCGATGGCAAAAAGCATCCAGGAATTGAGCTCTATCAATCCGAGCGGAGTTTCCCGAATGCGGCGGATGACCTCTGTCCCTGCACCCTCGAGTATGGTTGCCGACACCTCGCGATAGTGAGCCAAGGAAAGATTCACGGCAAGAGCGACAGCAACATAGGCAGCCAAGCCCACCAAACCGAACAGCTTCATCAGCCAGGATCGATGCACAAGATTACGGACGCAGAAGATGGCGAACAGCAGTGCTGCGCCGATATTGAGGACAGCGAAGACAACGGCCTCGGTGATGCCACCGATAATACCCTGTTCGCTGCCCTTGGCGAGGAAGGTACCGTTCATGACGATTTCAACGAGGACGAGAACCACAAGCAAGGCGATTTTGACACTTGTTGAGCCCGCACTAGAAACCTTCGCCGCACGATCGAGCCTATGCTTTCGCTTGAACGACGTCATCTCGTCCTCCGCGATCTTGAGATCGCGTCGCAGCCCATGCAGTTCGTCGACCCCGCTGGCAATTTCGGCCTTGAAGTCCGACAGACTGGACGCATTGGCCTGACGGATCAGTCCAAACTGCCCCTCGAAATCCAGGTTCCGCAATCTGGCATCGAATGTCTGTGACTGGTCCTCGAGAATTTGGTACGCCGATGCCTTCTCTTGTTCGATACGAGCAACAATCCGCTGCTCGACTTCATCCAAGGACTGAGCCGAGGTTGCCGGACGATTGACCCGGCCATTCTCTTCACCCTTTCCACGGACGTCCAACGTCTGGATAAGCTTCTCGGTATCGAGCTGTGGGAAGATCTCCGTCGAGGCACGGAAATCGTGGCTGGATTCGCGAACGCCCGACCAGAGTCTGTTCAGTGCTTCAAACGGCAAGGCGTCCTCGTCGGAAACATGGTTGCGATTATCTTAATGCGCAATACCTACCCCACAGGTTGTAGGCCGTCCAGTAGGAACAGCCGTATGCTGATTTAATCGCTGACCACGGTTAATGTGTGTCAGGCGTCTTGTTCAAAACCAGCCGCGTTTCCAAAACCATATCAGTGGAACAACACCGCTCGCTACGATCACGGCCCAAGCAAACGGATAGCCAAACGTCCAGTTGAGCTCCGGCATGACTTTGAAGTTCATACCCCATATTCCTGCCATCAGAGTTGGCGGGACGCCTACGACGGAGGCGATGGTTAGGACCTTGAATATGTCGTTCTGCTCGATCGTGATGAAGCCGAGGACGGCATCCAAAAGAAATTGGGCCTTGTCTGAAAGGTGTCCCTCATAGTCGCTGAGCGATGAGATGTCCTTGGAAACCGCGTGAAGCTGATCGTGAAAGCCATCGGACAACTGAGTATGGCACATATCCAAGGTGAAGGCGGCCATCCTTCCCACACCAAGTAGGACGTCTCTGGCCTTAGAGGATCGGTCTGCCAACTTTCCGAGCTTCGAAAGGGCATGCCGCAATGTGAAGTCGGATCTCTTGGAGGAACCCGAACCCCTCAAGTTGCCGCGAAACACCGCCTTAGAGACCTCATCTACGGCAGAAGCCAGGTGCTCAAGTACGTCGGCACCACGGTCAACGATAGCCTCCATCAATGCGACGAAGACCGCCATGCTGGTGGTCAAAGTTTTGTCGTGCTCCAGCCGTTGGGCAACAATATCGAAGGTTGGCAAGGTTTCGAACCGAACGGTGATCAGTACATGCGGCGTGACGATGAAGCCAGCAGGTGTGAGGTCTGCATGCTCGATCGTCGCTGCTCCGATTACCGGAGCGCTCAAATACATATTCTCCCCTTCTTTGGCCAATCGGCTAGACAGCTCGATTTCGCTAAGGTCATCACGAGAGGGTATTCGGACGCCGAGGTTCCTTTCAGTCCAACCGATTTCTTCGCTAGTGGGATCGAGCAAATCGATCCAAACCGTGCCCTCGGGAAGGCTCACCGAAGCAAGCTCAACGTCTGTTGGCTCGCGTCCACAAGAGATTGCTTTCAGCACGCTGCTACTCCGAACTGCGGGGTTAATCTCGGTTACCCGCTCGTATCTAGTACGCAGGTCGGCATCTTAGTTTCTCTTCCTGAAGCGATTTCAAGCGCCTTCGAAGGTCTGCCTGCTCGTAAACGCCCGAACGCGGGAATTTCCCGACAACATTGTCTTCCATGATGCTTAACTAACACAAAAGGGTTGGGGTGGCTGCTGGCACCCGACCCCTTCACTGGCTCAACAACCACAACCCGACTTTCTTCGTTGGTGTCGGAAACGCTTTCATCGCAAGTACTTAGCGTGCGTTCACCCTGATTCAATAGCGAGCGAACGGGATTTGATAACCGGTCGCTCGCTCAATTCGAGTTTTGTTCGGGCCCGGGGGTAACGGCGCTCGTAAAGCAGGCCGCGACGTATGACGCGACAGGGGCCCCTTTGTCACGGCGGCTCCGGGACACGTCGCGGTTGGGGCTGGCCGCCGCTGTCGTTTTCGTTGGACTTGGCGACCGCACCAGGTCGGTACGGCAGCGTAAAGGCTGCACCGGCAAAAAGGGAACACAATCGAAGGCAGGAGGCTCGTCAGGTTGCAATGCTTGATGTCCCTATCCGACGACCAAATCGAACCGTTCACACAGGCCGTGCGATGGTTGGTCGACAGTAGCGACGGCCGTGCGCCCTCACCGCTGCGATCAGTCTCGTCCAGTCCAGGCAGGATGGAGCTGAACTCTCGGTTGCGGCCGCAACAGGACAAGTTATTTCTAACTGAAACACTCCATGACGCAAGCCGAGCGCCGAGATCGATTCAGATTAGGACGAGATCGCGATCGATATCATCAACTCTCAACGCGACGCTCGCAATCCCAAGACGGCTCTGCTGCCCAAAGAGCTGTGACAGCGTATGGAAAATAAACCGTGGCCCGACAGATGCCGAGCCACGCTTGTCACTATCGACTGATGGCTGACCCTTAGTCTTTGTGTTCAGGCATTGCTTTCAGCTGATCCTTAGTCCAAGACGTTACCGCGTGTACGTCGCCACTTTCGTCCCGCATCCAATCGAGGTCTGCAAACGGAACGGCAACGGGCTTCGCGCCGATGCCAAGGAAACCACCGACATCGATCACTACGCTATTGGTGCCGTGAACATGGTCGACGGAGCCGACCTTATGGTCGTCCGCACCGTAAACGGTCGCCCCTTCGAGGTTGTCTGCGGTCAGTTCGGAAGCGGTAAGACGGACGTGGTTGGTGTGGTCCATAACGATCTCCTTGGTCTGTTACGCACTAACAATCGTATATGACGCCGATTGTTCCCCGATGATTTGGTCAATCCCCTTAAAGATCGGTCCGCAAGGCGACCCGAGTGTTATGAGCAGACACCATTGGCCGGGATTCAGCAGATCTTCGATGGAGGCGCAGATCCTGGTGGTCGTCACCGTCAGGCTCGTAGCCGCGCTCGCCACGGTGCTCGCCACCATGTTCGCCACCAACCTCTCGCGCGCAACTTGGTGTTGCCACATCGGATGGAGATAGCTGCTCCCAGGACCTAGATCGGTTTGATCAGACTGCAGTATCTCGAACCCACAACGCTTGCCGCGATGTCTGAGATACGACCCAAACAATTCGAGGGCGCTTCTCCCTCCAGAACGATGACACCACAATCATCGACGACCGATATCCTGGCATCGGTGAGTTCAACAGCATACGCCAAAGCGGACGACAGTGTGGCCGCTGCCCCGGCGAGACCGGATAAGGGGCTGACGAAGCTTGATGCATTTGCCTGAAACATCTGACATTTCCTCTCGACTGGAAAAGAAACGCATAGCTCAGAATTTTGTTCATCCTGCGTTCATCTTGGCGAAAAGCGCTGAAAGAGTTAGCTGGAGATGCTACTTTCGCTACGTCAGAACCATTGGATCCTATTTGACCCGGTTCGGACGACAAGCACACAAGTGGCCGGACCTTTGTCCTTTGATGCTCCCCCACTGCCGGTTAGATCGTTGCTTCACAGCTGAATTGATCAGCGGCAAAACGGTTGTGTCATCGAAATGATACCTGGTGCCAGGCAGGGCTACGACTCGCCTTTTTAAGCATTGTTTCCTCGCTGGCGCCGCCGTCAGAGTCTTGCTTCAAACGACCTCAAGCGACACTCCGCCCAGACGCGGGCGAGCACCGTTCGCCACCCCGACATCATAGCGGACTGCCGTCCGCCGACCTTGACGCGATGGTTGCCGAAAGCCCCGCCCTTATGGTTCCGGTCTCGTCCCAAGTCACGAGTTCAGTAGAAAGGGCGAATACAAGGACAATTCGGGCGGTTCGGCCGATCATGCACGCCGCGCCGACGCAGGCGTGTTCGATATCCCGGAGATCGGCGCGTCTCTCGCGCCGTCTAAAACTAACGGACGCCCTGATGCCTCGCAGACGTCCACGCTTGCACTTGATCGAGAGGAGTAACGGCCAGAAACCGGGTGGATCTATGAACTGGAGCAGGAATCTCGGTTTGGCAGCACCGGGTAGATAGAAGGGCACTTTTCTAAGGCGAGAAACTTGATTCCAGCCAACGAGCCGCAGTCTATCTACTCGTCGCCGGTATTCGCTCACCGGCGCGCACGGCTCCTTTCAGCCGATTGCCCGAGGGTGCGAGCGGGCAAACATAACGTGCGGAATAAGCGCACGACGGGAAATAAGCGAAATTGAAATCGAGGACCATGGTGTGATCTGGGCGTATTGAACCGAGATCCGCACCTTTAATGGTGTCGAGCAGGTAGCGGCCACCGCCGTATGTCTCGGTTCCTGAGGTGGCATCAGCGAACGGCAGAAAAACACCGCCGCCATAGCCTTCAATCCAATAAAGGGTCAATTCGCTGCCGACTTTATCCGCGAGGCCGTTGGTTCGGGCGAATGCGTGCAAACTTATCTGTCCGTCGTCGCCCGTCGCGACAGCGAACCGTTCTTCGCGAGGGGTAGTTAACCCGACTGTCAGACGCAGCGTCGGATCGTACGGAAATACTGCGGGGCCCAGGTACGTGTCCTTAGTGTCTGGCTCGATAGGTGATTGCGGATGGGATCGAAACAACGCTCTTCGTGTGTCGCACCACATCCGCCATGCTGCATCAGGGTTTTCGAGTTGCCGTATCTGGAAATAGAGATTTGTGACAGTTTGCCGCCAATCCCACAGTTCGACTTCGATCATTTACATTACTCCATTTGGACGCCTGTCGAAGGCACTGGTCAGTAGCGTCGCTGCCGACAACGCGCCATCAGCGTTTGGGCAAGATGCCAATGCCGCTCGTCGAAAGCAGAAGAATCTGCATCATCGCTGCCAAGGGCACTATCGAATTGAAATGCAAAACATATGCAACATCCGCGATCGACAAGATCCGAAAGACAAAAAATGCCGGTGTAAGCGCCAAAATCAAAAGGCAGAAGTCAAGCGAACCGCCGCACATGAGCAACGCCTAAAACAGCATTAACGCTCGGTTAACGGTCGCCGCCGTCACTGCTCTCGAGGGCGACACTTTCCGGCAGACCGAACGTTATCCGTGAATGACCTACCGTTACCTCGATTGGCTGGAAAAAGCCCAAGTGGCGCGAAGCTACCGCGCGATGTTTGCGCTTGCCACCGCGATCGTCTCAGATAACACCGCGCCAAAGGAGTTGCGACGCGGTGCGCGGCGAGTGGTCAAGACGCTTGAGCCGGTGATAGATTTGCCAATCGCAAGCGCCGCTGTCTTAAAAAAGGCCCACCATTTCTTTTCGCTACTGTCCGTCTGTCTCGTGAACGAGGTCACTAAAGCCGGATTGCAAAGTTCGGAAGGCCCTGCGCGCGTAGAGCCCGAAAAGGAAGTGCCATTCACACCCATCGACCTCAAAGACGTTCTGGCAAAGTTGGCTGGCCTCGATAATGAAGCGGTTGGGGCGGGAATCCTATCTGCCACGGCTTCGTAGTCCCCATCTGACCTTTATTTGATCGCCATTTTATCGCTAAAGAGGCCAGTGGAAGAAAAGAGCATCGCCCCTGAGATATCCCGCACCGCTCGGCACTGTCGGCCTTGATTGCGTCGGCCTTTGGCTTCAATCGCCTGGACCATCTGCCGGGCACGATCCTCGGCGCGTTCGTAGCTGATGGCGATCCGCGCCCTGGTCGGCAAGGGCCAAGGCGATGGCGGCGCCGATGCCGCGCGAACCGCCAGTGACAAGCGCATGCTTGCCTGCAAGATCAGTCATGAAGGTGTCCTTTCGCTCTTTCAGGGCCGTGTCGTAATTGCGTGGGGCGAGGCGCTCTTCGGAAGAACGCGAGGAGCGATCAGTGATCTCTCTGCTCCCAAGGGAAGGCACCGCCGCCGAGGCGGCGGCACAAGATCATTCGGCCTTGACAATCAGTTTCTTGCCGCTGTGGCTGCCGTCGAACAGCATCAGAAGCGTCGCGGGCAGCTTTTCGAAACCGTCGACGAATTCCTCGCCGTAGCGGATCTTGCCGCTGGTCACCAAGGGCGTCATCTCGGCCAGAAACTCCGGGAACGTGTCCATGACATAAGGTGTGGCGAAGGCCATGATGGCGATGAAACGGTAGTGGATCAGCGTGATCAGGCGCGGCAGATAGTTGATGCCCCTGGGCATCTCTGTGTCGCTATAATCCGAGATCGTGCCGCAGATAACCATCTTGGCATGCGGATTGAAATATTCCATCAGCACTGGGAACATCGGGCCACCGACATTTTCATAGAAGGCGTCGATGCCATCGGGTAACGCACGTTTGACCTGCTCTTCGAAATCCGCAGCTTTGTAGTCGATCGCATCGTCCAGACCGAGCATGTCCTTGAGGTAAGCGGTCTTGGCCGGTCCGCCAGCGACGCCGACGACGCGAAGGCCACGCAATTTACCGAGCTGTGCTGCGGTCGAGCCCACTGCGCCTGCGGCTCCGGTCACTACAAGCGTACCGCCCGGCTTGAAATCATGGATCTTGGTCATCCCGTACCAGGCGGTGAAGCCGGTCAGGCCAAGCGGTCCAAGGGCTGTCGACAGCGGTGCGACTGCTTCATCAAGCTTGCGAATATCCGAGCCATCCGACACCGCATAGTCCTGCCAGCCGGACCAGGTCTGGATGGTATCGCCGGCGGCGAAATCCGGGTGC
The DNA here is from genome assembly GCA_900465665.1 of Hyphomicrobiales bacterium. Classification (GTDB taxonomy): domain Bacteria; phylum Pseudomonadota; class Alphaproteobacteria; order Rhizobiales; family Rhizobiaceae; genus Rhizobium. The sequence continues at coordinate 59,481 of UBJO01000042.1, read as the reverse complement.
CTGCTTTTCTCGACCACGGCGACTGTCGGGCCGCCCATGGGGTCGCCGATAGCGATGGTGGGCCATTCGGAAGAGCCGTTGCCCATCAGGTTGCGCTGATATGGATCGATCGAAAACAGCGCGTTGCGGAAGAGCACCTGCCCTTCGCTTATCTTCGGAATGCGCGTCCGCACGAGCTTGAAATCAGCCAGTTTTGCCGGACCATCGGGGCGGGCCGCAAGCGTGAATTGGCGATTGGAATGATCGGCCATCATCGTCCTCAGTATCTCATCAACATTTCATAATGGTTGTTACGTAATGACAATTATGAAACTGGACATGCGCTGTCAAGCGCATTACAAGCGATCATTGTGAAACGACGATCGGCAACGGGACGACAGGGCCATGGGACGTCCGAGGACATTTGATGTGGAGGACGCGCTGGAAGCGACGCTGGCCGTTTTCTGGCGCAAAGGTTTTGAAGGCACGTCTTATTCCGACCTCGTGGCCGCAACCGGTGTCGAGCGGCCCGCGCTTTATTCAGCCTTCGGCAACAAGGACATGCTTTTCCTCCGAGCGCTGGAGCGGTACGGATCGCATTACGGCAATTACGTCTGGGAGGCCGTCAGCCATGACAGATCGCGCGACGTCGCGTGGCAGGTGCTCGAAGGCGCCGTGGAACTCAACACGCGCTATGCAGATCGCGCCGGGTGTTTCGGCATCAATGGCGGGCTTGCGGGCTCGGACGAATCCGAGGCCAGCCGCCAGGCTCTGATCAAATGGCGCGCCGACGGTGAGGCCGTCTTAAGGGAGCGCTTCGAAAAAGCGAGACGCGAAGGCGATCTGCCGTCTGATGCCGATCCCGCCGTTCTTGCTGCCTATATCCTTGCGGTCGCCCATGGCATTGCCGTTCAGGCAAAAGCCGGCTTTTCGCGGGAAAAATTGACGGCCATCGCAAGGCAGGCTGTAAGCACGTGGCCCAGCGCTTGAATGCGTTCTGAATCCCAAGGCAGTGTTCGACCCCTTCGGGCCGGCTGCAGACTTTTGTTTGCCGTTCTGTTCGACGTCAACCCCTTCGGTCGCAATTTTGTGTTGCCACATCCGACGGTGACTGCAACTTCCAAGACTTATATCGGTCCGATCAGACTTTAGTATCTAGAGCCAACGGCGCTGGTGGCGCCGCCTAAGGTCGAGTTAATCAACTCTTAGTCCCTTCCACCACGATGACCAGCATCCTTGGCATCGATTAATGCTCACAAAGCCAGATGAAGGGTTTGTCACCTTGCGGTGCCGCGAGGCTGACCGACTATGAAGCTACGCACTTCCCGACCCGACGTCCTCCAACAACATTTAAGATCTGCTCCGCGCTTTTCGCTGCATAGCCGAAATAATTAGCGGCAAAACGGCAGACCCTGCTGCCGCCAGTGGGAGGGCGCGCAGGGCTTTCGTTGCTACGAAACTTGCGGCCATGGCAGCTGCCAGCTTCGACCAGGGATAATCGCCAAGCTGAGCATGTGCACTCGCGTCCGCCCACTCCATGCGAGCCTTGACGATACCCGCGACGTCGTCTTTTATGCGCTCAAGTCGGCCCCGCAAGATCTCGAGTTCCGCACGTGTGTCGCTGTAGCGAAGATGCAGCTCCACGCTCGCGGGAACGTAATCCAGAGGAGCGCTACGCTCTACTTCATCGGTGATCTCCTGGGGTACCTCGTCAAACCTTTCAGTAGGGCGGTCAATCGGTCCGGCGTCTACACTCTGAGCTTTCTGGAGCTCTCCATTCAATGAACCTGCTTTGAAACCCGACGTCATATCTTTGCGCTCATGCATTGGTGATCTCCTGTTTGGTTGTTAACGCCGAAAGAGCCCTTGGGTTCACCCATTGCAGGGAATGCGATTAGCTTAGATACTGGTCGTCACGGCAGGCTTTGCTCTAACGACCTCACCACCACGAAGGCGGCACGGGCAGCTTGGTGCTCTGCCTCGAAGACTATGGCATCAACCGATCGCGCAGGCGCGCTGAAGAAAGCGGGTTTCGATTTTTCCGGCCATTGTGATGTCTGACCATCTTCCCCCTGTTTCGGCGGGGATGAGATTTTCTTTAGCTTCGCTTAGGCCGCCTGGGTCGTGTTTTTGCTGAAGCATCACCTGACCGGTGAACCGAATAGGTCCCGATACTGCCTTGGTTGGCTCCTGAGATATTGATCGGGAGCTCGCACGGTCTCCCCGAAATGGGCCGCGGCATGCCAAGGCCATCGCGGATCATAAAGGATTGCCCGGGCGATAGCGACGAGGTCAGCATCGCCGGTCGTCAGAACGCCTTCCGCTTGCTCGAACTCTGTGATCAAACCGACAGCAATGACCGGAATGTCGACGGCCTGCTTAACGGCGCGAGCGAACGGCACCTGATAGTTGGGCCCGAGAGCAATCTGCTGATGTGATGCCAGCCCGCCTGTGGAAACGTGGATCGCCGAACAACCTCTCGACTCGAGCGCCTTTGCAAAGACAACCGTCTGATCGGTGTCCCAGCCACCTTCGGCCCAGTCGGTCGCCGACACTCGCATCGTCAAAGGCTTGCCGGATGGGAACGTCTCCCTGACCGCATCGAATACTTCGAGCGGGAACCGCATGCGATTTTCGAGAGAACCGCCATACTCGTCGGTGCGCCTGTTGGACAGAGGCGAAAGGAATTGATGAAGGAGGTAGCCATGTGCGCCGTGTAGCTGTATGGCGTCGATACCCAACTCAGAAGCCCTCCTCGTGGCGTCGACGAACGCGTTTCTGACGCGCGCAAGTCCTTCTTTGTCGAGGCTTTCCGGGTGATCGTACTCGTCCTTGAACGGGATAGCGCTTGGCGCTACGGTCTTCCAGCCGTTATCGCTACCCGGACTGATCTGATGGCCTCCAAGCCACGGCTTTTCTGTCGAGGCCTTGCGCCCGGCATGACCAACCTGGATGGCGATCGGGATGTCCGACCACCTGCGCACGCTAGTTAGCACGCGTGCCATCGCTGCCTGGCAACCGTCCGAATAGAGACCGACGTCGCCGTATGAGATTCTTCCCTCGGGCGAGACCGCCGTTGCCTCGACAGTCAGAATGCCCGCCCCCGAGAGTGCAAGGTTGCCCAAATGGATTTGATGCCAGTCACTCATCTCGCCGTCAATTGCGGAGTACTGGCACATCGGTGCTATCACGATGCGGTTGCGAAGCTCAAGAGAACCGACACTGACGGGTGAAAATAGTCTGGTCTTGGACATTGTCTTTCCTTCAAGGTCGGTCCACCCATTGGTTAAGCTTCTCGACAATATAGCAACTTGGTTCTTCAGGGCATGGCACGGCAACGACGTTCTCCGCGGCAGGGGTATTCGCCCCCAGCAAACTTTACCCGCCGCAGTGGGGCGTTTTCAAGGAACCGTTACCTTGCATGTTTGTTAAGGTCATGACCAATCCAGGAGGCTTCCATGAGCGATGACAGATATCCAATCCCTCCCTACCCCGAGCAGCAGCAAGAGCCGCCCGGCTATACGGCACAAATGCAACCCACTCCCGATCACGGCGAGCAGTCCTACCGCGGCAACGGTAGGCTCGAGGGAAAAGTTGCTTTGGTGACAGGTGGCGACTCCGGGATCGGCAAAGCTGTAGCGATCGCCTTCGCGCGCGAGGGTGCTGATGTTGCGATTGCCTATCTTAACGAAGATGACGATGCCCAGGACACAGCAAAGTGGGTCGGAGAAGCCGGTCGTAAGGCCGTTCTCATCCCGGGAGACCTGACAACGGAGACCCACTGCAACGAGGTGATCCAGCGGACGGTCCGAGAGCTCGGCCGCATCGATATCCTCGTTAACAATGCAGCGTTTCAGCGGACATATGCCGACATCGGCGACATTTCTGTCGAAGAGTGGGATCGGACGTTCCGCACGAACATTTACGCGCCTTTCTTCCTCTCAAAAGCTGCCATTCCATACATGCGATCGGGCAGCGCGATCATCAACACGACCTCTATCCAGTCGCGCCAACCCTCGCCTCAATTGCTCGCCTATGCGTCGACAAAGGGCGCGATATCGAACTTCACCGCGGGTCTTGCGGAAATGGTGGCCGAAAGAGGAATTCGGGTAAACGCCGTCGCGCCCGGCCCGATCTGGACACCGTTGATACCATCGACAATGCCTTCGGAAAAAGCGGCAAAGTTTGGTCAAAACACGTTGATCGGACGCGCTGGGCAGCCGGCAGAGTTGGCAGGGGCTTACGTACTGCTTGCCTCCGACCTTGGCAGCTACATGACGGGTGCCGTCGTTCCCGTTACGGGCGGCGAAATCATGATTTAGCGGTCAGTTGACTGTCGCTTGCCGAAAATGCCGATCAATCGAAGTCTCGAACCATGTTTCTAGACAGGCAATTTTTTGGCGTCAGCAGTCGAGCACTGCAAGATTGCTCACTCAAGCAAGTTGTCGCGTAAACCAGGTTGGCTTGAAGGAGGCAGTCTGGCCGTTGCGGGCTGTGTCATCGAAGAAGACGCGCCCCATTTGACGACTATCGCGGGCCCCAGCAAGGGCAGCCCGCGATCGCCAACCCAGACGATATCACCGTCCCCATCAGAAAGCGCTACGGCGCAACGCCAAAGTAAGCTCTGCTGGCGTGACGGGTTGGGTTCCCGCGGTAGCGCCGAAAGGCAGTCTCGACCGCCGGTTACGGCAATAATATCGCTGCGGAAATCCGGACCTCTTGCACAAAGGCCGGCATCTGTGCAGAAGTCATCATGTTCGACGGTCTCTCGTCATAGCTAAATGTCCACCCAGTAAATATGGCTCGTTGCGCCGTTCTGGCCTAGTCGCAGACTTGCGGGTCGGTTGGAAGCAGCACGACACTTTTTTTCATTGGTCGACGGAGAGTTAGAAGGTGACGTCGAGACAAATTATTCCGTTAGCCGGACTGGACGCATAATCAACCCGCACCCGCGAGATGGCGAGATAAGAAGGCGGCTGGTCCAGCTTGGAACCAGCAAACGCTTTCCTGCGCGGCATGTCTATTACTGGATGGATATCCGCGTCAGCGTCTCAATGGCTTCGGAATTTCCTGACCCGGCTGTGGACGCCACAGCTCTCTTCTGAGCACCAAATCCGCCGCCCTCCCTTTGATCTATCAAGGAACAGCCAGCCGCAGTTATCACCCTTGCATTCCTTCACAGGTCGCCGCTCGGATCGTGTTGTCAAAAGCTCTGCGGCGGATGAGGCAAGAACGTGCACAAGGTCGCTGGGTGCTTCGATCCTATGCGCCCAAGTCCAGTCTCCGGAGCGGTTCACCAGCGCTTGGCGGCCGCGAGCTTCTGTTGCCACTGCGCCGATATAGGCGACGTCATACATGTTTGGTTTCCCGCCCATCTCCTCACGCAGAAAGACACGGTGGAGACATTCCCGCAGTTCTACCGCAGCTTCCAGAGCCTTCGTTGCCGCAGCAGGATTTTTTTTCGCCATCTGCTTCAAACCAGCTGCTTGCACGTCCGAAACGAGATCGACCATTCTACCGAAAGCGATCACGTCAATGTAATCGCCAAGGAAATCCGGACCCCATCGATTTCGTCGGCTGTCGACGGTGTTCACAAAATCGAGCGCGGGATGGCCGCCGCTCAGTCGCATATCTTCTACTGATTTTGCCATATGGAACAGGATACAGGCGCGTGAGTTGTAACGGTATAAACGGATTATACTCGTTACACCGATCGGGTCCACACCATGTCAGCTTCAAACTACGGGAAATTCGCGATACTTTGCGCTATATGGGGTCTGACTTGGATCGCTGTCAAAATCGGCGTGACGACCTTGCCACCCATGTTATTTGCGGCCCTACGCTTTGTGACAGCAGGGGCTGTCTTTCTCACGATAGCGATCTGGCACCGTTCCTCGATGCGGGCACTGGCCGCGGACTGGCTGCCAATCTGTATCGCCAGTTTGCTGATGATCGCCCTGTGCTATGGGCCGCTGTTCTGGGGAATGACAAAAGTTCCGTCCGGCACCGCTGCCGTCTTGGAAATGTCTTTGACGCCCATCTGCTTGTTCGTGTTTGGGATCTTTATGCGGCAGGAAGCATGGAGTTGGCCAGCAGCCTTTGGCCTGGCCGTCGGTTCGATTGGGCTATATCTTCTATTCGTTGGAGGAAATCGCGTAAGCTACGACGAGGGAGCATGGATCGGCATCATTGCCGTATGCTGGGCTGCCGCATCATCAGCACTTGGCTCGGTATTGGCAAAGCCGATGATTGCGAAGCACGGTAGCACCGCCGTCGCCGGTGCGACGACATTCTTGGGCGGATTGCTGCTCGCTGCTGCGGCCCCAATCTCCGGCGAAGACTTCACCGACTTGGCGGCTTCCAACTGGACCATGAAGGCGTTCGGTGGCTGGTTGTTCCTAGTGATCTTCGGCTCTCTGATTGGCTACCGGCTTTACATCCAGCTCCTGAGGGATGCGGGGCCGACACGCGCAGGCATGTTTGCCTTTGTATCACCAGCTATTGCGGTCGCAGTCGGGACAGTGTTGGCACAGGAGCCGTTGACCGCTACCAACCTCGTCGGCATGGGCTTCATGCTCTTGTCTGCGGCGGTATGCCTCTACGGTGCAAAAGTGGCGCCTAGCAAGATGTCCAGGTAATGTCGCCTTGCTCCGCCTCGTGCTGCCTTAGGGCATCGGAACTACGCAAAAGGCAATGCAGGGGCGCTAACAACAAGACATCCGCCATGTGTCATACTGCACCAGCAGCGCGCTGGCTTGGTTGAAGGTTCTCATCAAGTGTGCGATCAAAGCCCCATCCCATGGCACATCAGAAAAAAGGTGGCTCGTTTGGAAAAAGACCCCGAAATCATCTATTCCCCGTTCTGCACAACGTACGAAAGGGACAATCGCACCGTTCAGGTGACCATTTTTCGCATGGAGTCTGAGACAACCTGGCATTTGGAAGTCGTCAACGAGATGAACACGTCGACCGTCTGGGAGGATCCGTTTGAACCGGATGCCGACGCTTTCGCCGAATTCATGGCGACCGTTGAGGAGGAGGGAATGGGCGCATTCGAAGATATTCCCAGAATCGTTCACTGAACCAGAATGCGGTCTGCGGTCAACTGGAGGGAGCGAAGCGCCATGGCGAAGAATGGGTTAGGCTCCGTTTTTGTCCGCCGTTGCAAGTGGACGATGCCGCCATCTTTTTTGCCCCAACGGAACCAAATGAAATTGCAACCGCGAACCCTAAATTTGCGGGCCAACCTGCGGTTTGCTTCATTCCCGCGTCACCTCGCCCATGGCACACGATCTGGCACACGCTTCCATTAGGGCCTATGAATCTTGGAATAAGAAGCGTTGCGGCCGCGGAAAAGGCGCCCAAAAGACAATCACGGGTCCCCGTCGCGATGGAAGACGTTAAGCAGGCTCTACCAAGGCATACCTGCGACAGTGCTCCAGATACGCTGCCTCATGGGTCGCGACTAAATCTACCACGCTTGCCCAAAGCCAGGACGGTGCGTCGATTTTCCGGATTGGGCCGCTTTTTAACTCGGCCAGCCAGGATTTCCTGTCGTTTGCATCCATCTGCAGTGCGTGAGCCAGCCCAACGGTGTGCGCAAGATACTCTGCAACGGTCAGTGCTTCTTCCCTCGTTAGCTTGTCGATCTCGATTTTCAAATCTTGAGGCAACAGTTCGCGCACAAATATCGACTTCCCGAGAAGGTCTGTCGCCACCATCCGAGTGCCCAAGTATGGAGACAAGTTCCTCGCTCCTTCGACGACCCGCTCTGCGCTATCGACAGGCATCGCGACGTCAGTGGCCCGGGGGGCACTCGGCGCGACAGCCTCCTTGATATCCATGAGCCGGTAAACTTCGTTCTTGCCTTTGCCGATGACCAGAAGTGCCGCCACCCTGAGCCTCCCGAGTGAACTGCACCCCTTCTTCCAGAAAGCAGCATCAACAACCCTTACTTTACCACTTGTCCGAATATCGGGCAGTGCGGAGACGAGGTCCTCCACGCGCTGTTCGGCGAACATCGCATCTACAGATTCACGTTCAAAACGGGTCAGCGGCCAGAACCTTGGACCAATGGGCAGTTGTCGAACCTCGCCTTCGATCCTCTCATCAGCGAGATGTTTCCACGATCGCTTTGCCGCGTGCCGCATCAGCGATTTCACCGTTTCTGGCATCACGCTGGAAGCATTATCGGCGTCGATGAGAAAGGCCTTCGTATAGCCGTCAATCATGCGCTCGAGCATCAGCGCCGTGGTCACCCCCGGCAGGTCTGATGAACGAGCCGCCATGGCAAGAGAAAGCGCCAGCCGGATCAAGTCGTGTGCCGGGTTTCCGATGACTGTCTGATCGAGGTCGCGAATTTGGATCGCAAGTGCCCCGTCCCCATTCGCTACAGGACCAAGGTTCCCAGAGTGGCAGTCCCCGCATATCCAGATCGCAGGCCCGATCGGAATTTCAGCGCGGTCACTTTGTGAAAGCCACTCATAAAAACGCTTCGTGCTCCCGCGCACGTAGGCATGCGCCGATTCTGCCATCTTGCGATTACGTTCAAGGATCAGTGCCCGGACGCGATCTTCCGGCAATACAGTATGTCTCATGGGAATGTGCTTGACCTGCGAAGGGATTTATTGGCTGCTGTCTATAACGCGGGGTGGTTCGCGACAGTTCCGTGTAGTTGACACGGGGACACGCCGCAGCGTCAAGCGGAAAGCTGCAAGGCGGCTCCTCGGCAAGCCCTCAATGGCGGGCGCGGCGCTCGCTGATGGCCACCGCGAGCATCGAACTTGCGGCATCCGCATTGCAAGGCTTCACGACACCAGAATTTACCGAGCGTCATTAGGACATGCTCCCATTCTCGCACCTGACGTGAGCCAAGGCCCATGGAGCGGGAAAGCATCGGGGTCACGCATCACGTTGGCGTTGCATTTTAGCGGTTTGTTCACCACGACTGGATCGAACCGAACGAGCTGCGATGCATATTAAGTTTCCTGTCATGTGAAGCTGTTAAGCCCTTCCTGGAAGTCACAGCAGAGAGTTGAGATGCCCCGTTACGAAGTCGAGATGTCGGACGACCGATGGGTGGTCATCGATAAAAACACGGGGCTAGCGCTCCGGGGTGATTCAGGTGAGCGGGCCACTCGGTTGGAAGCTCAAGCTCTCGCTGATTTCCGCAATGGCATCGGGATCCCGACGCAGAAGCGTGTCCATACGCGCCTTCAATCAATCCGACTTGCATGGAAAGCAATCTTAGGCGGCGGCCGTCTATAGCTGCGAGTTCATTGTGTATATCCATGTAACGGGGAAGAAGCGCTTTTGCTGGGTTGGGTCACGTTAGCTGTATCTCTTCTCCGCGCCATCGCGACAAGTGGTTTGCCGGAAGCCGACTATGGCGAGGCATGTTCAACGCGCGTTCCATTCCGAACGGGTCAACAGAGATATCTTCAATTTTCAGCGCCAAGCGTACTTCAAGCGTACTTCAAGCGTCGTTCCCATGCCACGCAGTGCCGACCTACATTGGCTGCACCAAGAAAGTCCGCCCGAAATGATCGCGCTACCTAGTCTGCTGAAAACGCTCTTGGCCCCGTTCTAGATTCCTAGCCAAACGTCTCGGTCAATGCTTGAACGGGCAGCTTCTCAGCAAGCAAGCGAACCATTCTCGTCAAGCAACCTAAAGTATATTTACATATGCTGATATTAATATTTTAGTTCAATCTTTAAAGATTTCATGCTTGCTTAATTATTATCCACCACATTCCCCTAAAATCATGGGGGTTTCTCAGCGTTGTGGAAAGACAAGTCAGGTAACTTTGGAGTAATGACGGCGCTGCTGGTCGTCCCGTTGTTTGCATGTGCTGGACTAGCTGTCGACTTTTCTAAGGCCATGGTGAGTAAAGCCGAGCTTCAAAGCGCCGCCGATTCCGCCGTTTTGTCCGCGGTATCGATGGCAAAGACGTCAAACGACACCATGAAGGCCGAGCTGACGAAGGTTTTCAAGGGTAACCTTTCACCAGCCTTGGCCGGATCGGCGTCCGTTGAAGACATCAATATCTCCGCTGATAACTACATCACGATCAACGCGCAGAGCTCCATTCCATTGACGCTCGGGGCTTTCTTTTTTAAGGATTCCTGGCAGTTGAAGGTCGCCGCACAAGCGGTCCGGTCCGATTATCAGAAAGTCGAGGTCGCCATGGTGCTCGACAACACGTACTCGATGACAGGGCAAAAGCTTACAGACCTCAAGACCGCGGCCAACGCCCTTCTCGACGTATTCGAGAAGAGCAAGAACCCGAACGTCAGGTTCGCGCTTGTCCCGTTCTCCCGCTATGTGAATGTCGGCACCGCGAACCGCAATCAGCTTTGGCTCACGGTTCCGGACGATTATTCCACGACAAAAAATTCCTGCACCACCTCGAAGCCGGTGGTTTCAAAGTCCGGCTGCAAGACTATCACGACGACCGGCACCAACGATGGCGTGAAGACGACGTCTACCAAAGAGCAATGCGATAGTTACACCTACGGCGAACCAGTGACGTCGTGCAGTGACAAGACCAGCACCTACACGTGGACTGGATGCGTGGGGTCACGAAACAGCCCGCTTGACGTCAGTGATACGGAGCCAACACTTCGCTACACAGGACTACTCAATACAAGCTGTGGGTCAGCGGTGGTTCCACTGACGACGAACTATTCAACCCTACGGACCGCCATTTCGAAGATGGTCGCGAACAATGAAACCTACATTCCCGCCGGCGTCTTGTGGGGCTGGAATATGCTGTCGCCGACGCAACCCTTCACAGAGGGAGAGCCGAAGGCAACTGGCATCAGCAAGTTCTTGATCATCATGACAGATGGCACCAATACTCTGTCGCCGAATAAATCGAACTACATGCTTCACACAGGGACCGACACAGGCAAGGCCGACAGCCTCATGACGACTGTATGTAGCAATGCGAAAAACGCAGGCATGACAATCTATACTGTTGCTGTCGGTGTCAGCGGATCGACTGCGGAAGGGCTTGCCACATGTGCGAACGACAATGGCAAGGCTTTTAACATTGAAGACTCGGCCAAGCTGGTGGAGGTCTTCAAAAAGATTGCCGGACAGATTTTGACGCCTAGGCTTACTATGTGACTGCCGCATCGAGGCGAAAGTTGATCCAACTAAGGCGCAGCTTGGCCAAGGCCACGATATTAACGGACGGTTTGACGTTCTGACAGGTGGTGGTCATGAGCGAAGACATCGGGCAGGCTCTAAGGCGGGCTGCCCTTGTGGAGTTGCCGAACTTAAAGCGACGTGCCTCAGCGTGCGCGTTGAGCCTTATTGATCTTGCACGGAAGGCAGCAAGCGAATCACGAACGAATTGTGACCACATCGCTGGCAGATCGGGTCTGCGGACCATGGTAAACCGCCTCGATGTTGTTTCCGCTTGGGTCCAGTAGAAAGGAGGCGTAGTAGCCCGAGTGGTAGGGACGCTCCCCTGGAGGCCCGTTGTCTCGCCCCCCGCTTGCAAGTCCAGCAGCATGGAAACGCTGAACTGCAGCACGATCCTCAGCTTGAAAGGCGAGATGAATTCGGCTCTCGTAGTCATCTGACCTGTCTACATAAAGCTCGTCCGAGCAGAAATACCCGTCGCCCTTGCTGGTAATCCGCCTCCCCAGGGCCCCAAGGACAGCTTCATAAAATGCTTGGGACTCAGCAAACTTTCTAGTTCTGATGTGGACATGGTCTATCAATCGACCGAGATGCTGTTCCATGACATTGCTCCACCCAATCAGCCTACTGGCCTGTCTTTAGAAACTGTAAACGCCGGTGTGCGGCGACAAAATACAATGGGCTGACCTCATGCAGGCTTTAATCTTGTAACGGACCTGCGAGAACCTTGAGGTCTCGGCATGTTCAAGGCGAGATCGCCATCTTCGTTTCGGGCCGCACAGCTCTGCTTCTTGCTCCAAGGCTCATTCCATCAATGTAAAACGGTATATTTATGTCAGTAGTCACGGCTCTCATACCGTGATTTCCACTTGCTAGCATCCTCCACCATTCCTCTCACGAAATTTTTAGTTGCCGACCTCTTAGCGGATGTTTCATCGGCCTTTGAAGCCAGCAGCGGGCATTTCGTCAACGCGCCGAGATCACCCTAGCAATATCGCGGCCTTCTTTTCCCGCGTTGTGAAAATAGCTCACCAGCCCAGGCGTCATGCCGGCGAAGAAAAGACCGGGAATTGAGCTGCCACTGCCGTTGCCACGGCGAACGGGATTTCCCACTGCGTCAACCACGCCTAGACCGCCAAGCAAGCTTTCAAGGCCAGCGGAGTACCCAGTAGCAGAAATGATGATATCGGGCTCGATTAGCGTCCCATCACGAAGTTTAACGTACTTACCGTCGATGCGGGATACCGGGGAAACGACCATTGTTTTTCCCTCTTTGATCGATCTGATCGCACCGTCATCGACAGGAATGGCGATCTGCTCGTTAAGCAACCTGGTGGCTGCGCCGCTCGTTGCCATTGGAAGGCCTAGTTCTGAGACATTGCCAAAGGCCATCCTCTGAATCAGGTTTATCGCTAAGTCAGACAGGACCGCCGGGAAGATGTTCATGAGAGGCGAGAAACGATGGACTGCCAGGCCGTTAAAGCGCTTGGGCAGGATCGCCGACCCAGACCGGACGGATAGCCATATTCGCGTTCCCGGGACCCGGGCCAGGTGGTTGACGATATCGAATCCTGAGTTCCCACCTCCAATCACGAGCACGCGCTTACCGGCATAGTCAGTGGCCTCACCAAATGCCGACGAATGGTTCTTCTGTCCCGAAAAAGTGTCGAAGCCATCGATGGCTGGTTCGACCGGACGTCTGTCGCGTCCGGTAGCGACAATCACGTTCCTGGCAAAGACCGTCTCTTCCATCGTCTGTACAGAAAACACGCCATCTTGCGCAACGGAAACAACTTCCACGCCGTTTCGCACGCGGAATTCGTGTTTTCGCGCAAAGTCGCCGAGATGGCGCACGACGTCATCCCGCCTCGGAAACGCTGGGGTCTTGTCGGGATAGGTAAAGCCCGGCATGTGCGAGACACTGCGGTGGGTGTTCAAAGAGAGCTGGGGATGTCGGCTTCGCCATGTGTCGCCCACAGACACCCCCTGATCCAGCAGGAGCGGACTTATTCCTCTCCTGACCAGCTGATATGCGACTGACAGACCTGAGAGGCCGGCACCGATAATGACTGCCTTTTCGGGATTCGATCTTTCCATGGGTGGACCATGGGCAAAACAATGCCCGATGGCAACACCTGCCGACGAACCTTACACAAGCGCTCGCCAAATCGTGCTTTTCGCTGTGCCATCTTCGCAAACCATGTGCAAGTGTCCCATGCAGGTGGGGAATCATAGATGCCAAAGATCAGACGGATTTTCGATAGCTTTATGGAGCGTCGGATCGCGCACATCCCCGCGCTCGAAGCTACCTCGGATCAAAAGCTCGCCCTTTGTCGCCAACATGGAGACTTCGCTGTTGCCTATTCCACCGCTGTCCAGGCAAACCTCAAGTACTTTGGGGATGATACAGGTTATTTGGCATACGCGACAAAAATGGGACACGCATTCGTCCTTGGCGATCCAGTCGCACCGAAGGCCGAGCGGGAGCGGTACATTCGCCAGTTCATCGAGGCTGCAGCGAGCCCGTGTTTCGTCCAGGTCAGCAAAGAGACCGCAGCCGTCCTATCTACCCTCGGTTATCGCGTCAATCACATGGGTGTGGATACCCATATTACGTTTGACCGACACAGCTTTTCCGGCAAACGGAACGAGACGGTGCGATACTCGGAGCGCTGGCTGATAAAGCAGGGTTACGCGATCATCGAGTGCGATGGCACGAAGACACAAGCGGACCAGATCAAGTCAATTTCCGACAGCTGGCGATCGGGCCGCATCGTCAGCCGTCGCGAAATGTGTTTTTTGAACCGGCCTTTCTTTCCGGACCTGTCGCCCCACATGCGACGCTTTTTAATCCTCAGCCCAGAGGGGGCTGCCATCGCGCTTTTGGATTTCGACCCCATCTTCGAAGGTGGCATTGTGACGGGCTACACCGCGGCCTTCAAACGAAAGCTTCCCGGCACCACCCCGCATGCAGAAATCGGCTTGACGAAATTCGCGGCGGACAGGTTTCGAGAAGAAGGCCGCGCACGCGTAACGCTCGGCCTGTCTCCTCTTGCTGCCATTTCGGCCAGCGGGTTCACAGAGAGCCGCATATGGCGTGGACTTTTCCAACGGGCGTTTCAGTCGGAGAGGGTGAATGCCCACATCTTCAATTTGAAAGGCCAAGCCGCGTTCAAACGCCGCTTTCATGGCGATGAAATTCCCACCTATATCGCTTCTAAACGGAGAACCCCTTTGGAGATCGTAGCCCTTCTGAGGTTGCTGAAGACCCTCTAAGCTCCGGAGAACGTTTGAAGCCGCTTCCGGCGCCCAGGGAAGCTGGGAAGGTAGGAAAATCCTGCCTCATCGACCTTCGACCAGATCGGCAGGCCGTGCTGGACGATTACAGGTTGTGGAGCTTTTGCCGACGCTTCGCGCCTGACCTAGATGGTCTGCAAAGGAGCATGATCGAGCGATATAGCCTACCGGAACATTCAGCTTCGACAGCCGTTGGCTGCTCACCAGACACAGGAGGAGCATGATGACCAACATCTACAATGAAGGCGTGCCAACCGCTGCCAGAGGCCTCGCCAAGAGCACACTCACCGCGTTTTTCGACAGCCGAAGCGATGCCGAGGCGGCCATCGACAACCTAAAGTCGGCCGGTGTTTCCGACGTTCGCCTGATGCCAGGATACGAAGCCAACGGTGACGGCCCTGCGGCCGCGGCAGAAAAAACAGGATTCTGGTCCGGTCTTAGCGACTGGTTCTTCCCGGACGAAGATCGCGATGTCTACGCGGAAGGTCTCCGCCGCGGTGGTTTTCTCGTTTCCGTTTCCGTTGACCAGGCGCGCTACGAGGAGGCGCATGACATCCTCGATGCTGAAGGTTCGATCGACATGGACGAGCGTGCGGATCGTTGGCCAGAGGAAGGCTGGACGACGGGAAGCAACCAGCAGGCCAGCGCGTCGAAGGAGGACGTCTTCCAGGCTGACGAGGCTGCCGTGAGCGCTACAGGCGTTGGACGCTACGCGAGAAGCTCGCAGGCGACGTCGCCGCGCGTGCGTGCGTACGATCTGGTCGGAAACCTTCCCGACGATATCGTAGACGACGTTGTCCCGACGGGGCATCAGCGCGACGTGTCCGAAGGGGATCGCCCCCTGGACGAACGGGCCTTTCAGGAGCAATCTATTGACGACCTGCGACAAAGCCAGATGCTGCCTGGCAGCCGCTGAGCGACCGAGGCAATCCGGAGCCGCGCCTGATCGCGCGGCTCAACTCGATGGATGCTATCGCATCTGTCCTTCGTTTTCATCCGCCGGATCATAATTTATGTCCCAATCCTTGACGGGCTTCTTCCCTGGCGGCGTCTTGTGTTCGGTCGCATCTTCCGACCCGGTTATCACTGTCGGCTTGGCACTGTGGACGCCGCTCGATCCTCTATCCGCTACCGACTTGGCAAACTGTCCTTTGGCATCCTTTTCAACATCTGACATCTCACTCACCCTTTTGCTTGCGGCCATCCGAGACCTTTTTCACCTCGGGATCGCTATTGGTTTCGCCGTTGGCGTCCTTCGCCCGGTCCGGGTCGTCCTTAGCAGGCAGGTAGCCCGGTGGTATATTCTCTTGCGGGCCTTCCCATCTTGGCGACTGGTCGGTGGTGCCTGGCACACCGTCCTTCGGCTTGTCTATACCCATGATCGATTCTCCTCTTGATTTAGATTAACCTTGAGAGTGCGCCGTTGTTCCTTGGGCGGTTGCGGGAACCAACTTGAACGTTCGACATTTGTTTTTTTGGCGCGCTCCGTGTCGATCGGACGCAAGAGGGATGACGAACATCGCGGTTTTTTCCGATTTCTCGCGATGGCCAATGGAACGGCAGACGAGCGACCACCTGCTCGGCTTCGCCCTCACCTATCAACAGTAGGAGTTGCCATGTCGGGAGGCCTGCAGTCTGAAAAGATCGCCTGGTTTGCCTCGCTGCCGCCCGTCATGCCGGCCGAGTTGATTGGCGTGTGGTGCGGCGAAGGCATTCCATCGGGACATCCGTTAGATGGCGTGCTGGAAAACCTGCAGTGGTTTGGCAAGAAATTTCACCCCGATTTCAGGGCGGACGCGCTGTTATTTCAATGGCGTCCGGGACGCCTCGTACCCGCCGAGCCGTCCTTTTTTCCGATCCGGACCGTGATCCGCTTTGCGGCCTTCGGCAGGACGTCGGTCGCTCGACAGTTGTTTTCCCATTTGAGCAAGCTTGTGCGCGCCCGCGACACCACCGCCTTTGTCACACTAAGGTCGTTCGGTGAAGATCAGACGGCGGCCATGGTCTACGACCGGCAGCCGATCGCCGACTTCTTTCGGCGGATCGGAGACGACGAAATTGCTGGCATGATGGTCGTCGAAGGCGACCAGCGGCGGTATTTCTTTCGGCTTCGGCGCGTGGATGCTTCAGATGGACGTCAGACCTTGAGCGGTGCGACACTGGAAACGCCGATGGGCGCGGTTTGGCGGACGGACGAAGCGCCCGACCTCAAGCGCCATATGGCAAGATGACGACGCAGTACGCGAACTGGTATCACGAATGCGTTCGCTTGGGCCGTTGCATGAAGCGTGGCGCAATCGAGAGGGCTTTCAATCTTCTGTTGGGGTGCCGCGCTCTTCGCATCGATGTGTATCGGTATATTGCAACACGGGTGGAAACGGGGCGGCCCTAAAACTGGCAAACGCCCTCTAGCGTGTGGGAACCGCTGCGGCAGCTGCGAGTTCCCTTTTTCAAAAGGAGAACACAAATGACATCGAATACCATTCCGAGTTCGGCAAAGTTTCCTCCGAAGTCCCTCAATGAAGACACCCAAGATGACGAGCTTCCCGAAAGCAATATCGACGACCGGCGCGCTCCACCGGTCAACATGGGTGGTAGTCGCGAGGCCGGCGATGACATAACCGATGCCGACCCTGAAACAGGTCGCGCTGACGCAAGGGGCCATATCCCGGCTCCTCAGACCGCGAACCGAGACTGAAGGCGATGAACGAACGCCAAGAACATTTGAACACTGACGAGCTGCAGGCGGACGACGAGATTTCGCCTCGGCCGCCTGATGGCAAAAGCAGAAGTGGGCGCAAGACCATTTCCCATGCCACGAACGATGAAGCGGAAGACACCACGCGGGTCCCGCGAGCGGCCAATTCCGACTAGGCCCTACACTCATAAACGGGGTTCACACGCGGGCATGGCTTTGATTCAATGAGGCTTTGATTTGGAGGCCTCAGATGACCCGTCGCCGGTTCGACCTGACTGATTTCGAATGGAGCATTATCCAACCGCTTCTTCCTAACAAGCCTCGCGGCGTCCCGCGAGTTGACGACCGGCGCGTAATCAACGGCATCTTGTGGCGATTTCGGACCGGCTCGCCCTGGGCGGATGTTCCTGAGCGCTATGGCCCCTACACAACCTGCTACAATCGTTTTGTCCGTTGGAGAAAGGCTGGTGTCTGGGACCATGTTCTGGAGGAGGTCTCAAGGGCCTTCGACGGCGATATTGTCATGATCGACAGTTCCTGTGTCCGCGTTCATCAACATGCGGCCACGGGAAAAAGGGGGATCAAGACGATGGCTGCATGGGACGTTCCCGCGGCGGCTTGACGACGAAAATCCATGCTCTTGTCGATGCAGATGGCCGTCCAATTGGCATCGACCTGACCCCAGGACAAGTGCACGACAGCAGGGCCGCCGAGCCAATGCTGAAGGATATCGGAAAGGGTGCCATACTTTTGGCAGACAGGGCTGATGATACAAACGCCCTTCGAACCTTGGCAAAAACAAAACGGGCGTGGGCCAATATTCCAGCAAAGCGAAACCGCAAGGCGAGCTTTCCGTTCAGCTCATGGGTCTATAGGCAGCGAAACCTCGTCGAGCGATTCTTCAACAAGCTCAAGCAGTTCAGAGGGATTGCCACTCGATATGACAAGGACCCTCAAAACTTCCTAGCAGCCGTAAAACTACTCGCCACCCGCATCTGGATCAGGTCGTTATAAGTCTACGCCCTAGGTAAGAGAGGTATCCAAAATCAAGACCGGCCTGCACGGCGCGCCTGCTTGCGCCATCACCTCCGCAGCTCAATCGCTGTCTCCAACGATGTCATCGTTTATGAGAATAGCGTGATGGCGCTGCCATCATCAGTTTTGACCCTCCCTTGCATACCTTCTTCCTCCAAGGCGCCAAGGGTGGGTGTAAGGAAAACTGTCCCAGGACGCTGCTGGAAGAGTTCCCGTGTGTGGACGTCAGTGTACGAGACGCTCTCGGTGAAGGCTATGAGCAAGCTCAAGCTACAAATTTGAAACTTTTCATGATTTTTTGCTTAATCAGGTAGGAATACGTTAAGCAACTAACCGCGATAAGATTCACCGCAAAGGTGCATGAAGCATCATCCTTCCCCGCAAGATTTCAATTTTTTCATCAGGGCTTCGGATGTCATCCATCATTACGAACACGTCTGCCACTGTTGCTCTCCAAACACTTAGAAAAGCTGGGGCCGACCTCACCGGCACGCAGCAAAGGCTTTCAACCGGCCTACGTGTTGAGCAAGCCGCGGACAACGCAGCCTATTGGTCGATCGCCACAACAATGCGCTCGGACAACACGGCGCTTTCCGCTGCCAGCGACGCTCTCGGCCTGGGCGCCGCCATGGTCGACACTGCCTACTCGGGAATGAGCCAGGCGATCGACGTCATGTCAGATATCAAAGCGAAGTTCGTTGCTGCTACCGAAAGCGGCGTTGACAAGGTTAAGGTCAACGATGAGCTAACACAACTCAAGCACCAGCTACGCAGTATCGCCGTTTCCGCATCGTTCTCCGGGCAAAACTGGCTGTACATGAACTCCGACGAAGACAACGTCGACCGTTCCATCGCCGCTGGGTTTACTCGCGACGAAGATGGCGGGGTCGCAGTCCAAACGATTTCCTACGAGCTAAATTCCCTATGGGACACGCCCGACGTTTCCTTTCTGATCGACGATGAGAGCGGGGACTCCGGGATCATAACAAATTCGGCTTTTGCCGACAGGCTTGGGACCACAAGCGATTGGGTCCTGTTCAACGGTGCGAGGCACCAATCCCATCGCGAAATGGCCTTGTCGGCAGACACGACAGACGCCGAGATCCAGGAGATGCTGCTCGTCGCGGAAGCAATGACGTCAAAGATGGTCCAGGTGGGCTCCCGTCTAGGATCGCTATCATCACGCATAAGCATGCAAGCGGACTTCGCTGCTGACCTCCAGGACGCGCTGTCTTCTGGCGTTGGGCGGTTGGTGGACGCAGATATGGAACAAGAGTCATCAAAACTAACTGCTAAACAGACGCAGCAGCAGCTAGCGATCCAATCACTTTCGATCGCAAATAGCTCGCCCAGAAGTCTTCTCAGTCTATTCGGCCAATAACGCTTAGAAGGCCTTGCAATTGCGGCGATGGACCGTTCGCCCTCGAGTAAGCCAATCCCTGAGAGCAGTTCGCGTGATGAATTCCCGTTCCGAGCGCCTCAAGACCTCGATCGAAGCCACCGGACCATGTTGACCATTAGCAAATCATAGCCCTCCCAGGCCATGAAATCGCTTGATAGCCAATGAGGTCCAATGTCTGTCATCCATGCGAGTGTTCTACCGGCGCCGTATTCGCGCACACTGAGCAGAGGAAACTGCGCTTGCCGGTGGTTGCACGCAACCAAGGTTTGTGATGACGGATCGGTCCTTTGAATGACACGGTTCATTCCGAGCACATAGGGCATGGTGGTGGTTAGTCCCGCCAACACGGGATGATCCGTGTTCAAGGTCACCGGATCGAGACCCTCAGGAGCTTCTAGACCATCCGGAGTATACTGAATCTGGACAGGAAGACAGTCTTCGATAGGGGTCCCGTGAAACATCGCGGCTCCATCGATCCCTTGGAAACTGGTGTAGCCACCAGCCATCATTAATGCGCCGCCCGCCTCAACCCATTTTCGAAGAAGCTCAAGGCGATTGACCGAACGCTTACCTGCGCGAGTTTCGGGCGTGTAAAGGAGCGACAAAGCACCGACATCTGAGAGGATAACGGCGGAATAGTTAGACAGTGCCTCTAGCGACTTCGGGAAATCTGCTTCACAACGCTCACCGCCAATTTGCGTGACCTCAATACCGTGGTCGGCAAGCGCTTGAATAAAGCGCGTCGCGCCATTGGAGTAGCGGGAAGACGCACCTACCTCATGCCCCTTTGAGGCGAAAGACGTCACATGGAAAGTTTCACCTGCGAGTAAGACCGGTTTCATGGTTCCGTTTCCTGGGGTGGATGGGCAACGCCGACAGCGTTGCCCGAAAGATTTAGAACTTGAATTCTTCTACGTTCGCAGGAGTTACGATCTTCGCTGGTCCAAGAAGAACCTCACCCTTCGGCCCAACCTTGAAATCGCCAAGTCGACCAGCTTTGAAGGTTTCGCCTTCTTTACCGGTTAACTTGCACTCGGCGACCGCTTGGGCTGCGTAATAGGTCAGGTACCCAAGGTCCTTAACATTCCACCAGATATCCTGGACGGAACCGTTCTGGATGTACTTCTTGATCAGGGTCGCGGGAGCCAGACCAGTCAGTTTGATTTTGCCCAGGAGGCCAGCCTGATCCATAGCGCGAGCGGCGGCCGGTAGGCCAATACCGGCGGGAATGATGATGCCTTTCAGGTTCGGAAAGGCCTGCGCAAGTCCAAGAGCCTGCTGCTGGTTGACCTGCTCGCTTTCTTGTCCGTAGGCGACCTGAACAAGCTTCATTTTCGAGTATTTTGACTCCGAGGCCATCTTCTTCTTCATGAAGTCGATCCAGGCATTCTGGTTGGTAGCTGTTGGGGTCGAAGAGAGAATTGCGAACTCTCCCTCGTAATTGATAAGCTGCCCCATGGATTCCAGCATCATCTCAGCGAGGCTGTCGCCTGCCGCTTGATTGAGAAAGACTGCTCGAGCGTTCGTCGCAACGTCAGAGTCGTATGAGACGACTTTCACACCCTGCTTCTGCGCCCGACGCAACGCTGGAGCAACGGCGTTAGAATCGTTTGCCGAAATCGCTATCACGCCGACCTTCTGCGAAACGAGATTATTGATGAAGTCGATCTGGGCTTCAGCGGTTGCTTGCGACGGAGCCTGCTTGATCGCTTTGCCGCCAACCTCGCCCGCCGCTTCTTCAGCGCCGGTCTGAGCTACCTGGAAGTAGGGGTCGGTGTCGAGCTTCGGAAGAAAGCCGACAGTCACAGGGGCTTTCGCGCACTCTTCGGCCGCCCTTGCCGCCGCAACGCCTACCGAGAGTGTCGTCGCAAGAAGCATTGATGTCAGAATAGCTATTCTCATTGATTTTCTCCTCCAAAGGTCCGGCTTCGATGACAAACGAGGCGCCGGGCTACTCGTTTGTTTTGCGTTGAAAGTAGCGCATCCGGACGCCCGCGAAGATGCGCTCGGCCGCGTTACTGATGAGAAGCGAGACGATCAGAAGCAGGCCGATGACAGTCCCCTGTGCGTCGCCCCCGATCTGTAGAAGGCCCAAAACATTGCGAAGCGTCGCAAACAAGAGCAGTGCCCAGAGCACACCAGTCAGTTTTCCCTTGCCACCGAAAACACTGATGCCCCCAAGCAGCGCGATTGTGATAACGTCAAGTTCAATCCCAAGGGCGTTGTTTGCTCTGGCATTCGCAAGGCGTGCAGCGTAGACCATGCCAGCCCCAGCACAAACGACCCCTGACATGAAGAATAAGCCGAACACCGTTCGGGCCAAACCAATCCCGGAGTACCTTGCCGCTTCCGGGCTCCCGCCTATGGCGTATATTCGGCGTCCAAGCGGCATCCGTTGCAGAGCAACTGCAAACATCGGCGCAAGGAAAATAAAGGGTACGATTGTCCAGGGAATAGGGGTTGCGCCAACGGTATCGATGCCGAAATCTAGGAAGCTATCTGGAAAATCGTTGATCGAGTCGGAGCCGAGAAGGATGTAACCTACACCTCGGTAAAGCGCCATCGTTCCCAAAGTGACGACGAGAGACGGAAGACCCAACCTTGTCACCAGGATTCCATTGAACGCCCCACACACCGCGCCAGCTATAAGCGTAAGCGGTATAGCGAGGGAAAGTGGAATTCCCGCTTGGACTAAGAGGCCGAAGACCACACTCGTCAGCGCCAAAATGCTTCCAACAGAAAGGTCGATTTCCCGTGCGATGATAAGGAACACCATCGGCAAGACGATCAGTGCACGTTCCGATATGCCCGCGACGGCCTGCGAAATATTGAAGGGCGATGCGAAGTTTGGCACTGCGAACACGGCATATAGGATCACCGCGATGGTGATGGCTGCGAGAAAATTATCCCAGTTGCCAATCCGCGCGACAAAGTCTGTCGTTTGCTTGGGCTTAGATGTCATCGCTTTGCTCCTCCAGCGGATGCGCGACGAGCGACATAGGCATCGATCGCGATAGCTGCGAGAATGACCAACCCGTACACGCCTTGAAGCCAGAGCGGGTCAATTCGAACCAAGGTCAGACCATTATTGATGACAAGCAGGAGCAGTGCCCCGGCTGCCACACCGAGAATGGTTCCCGAGCCACCCCGCACTGCTACCCCCCCTACCACCACGGCAGCGATGACCGTAAGCTCAAAGCCATATGCAACTCGCGCGTCAACAGTTGCGTAGCGTGAGGCCCACAGTGCGCCGTCAAAGCCAGCCAACAACCCAGCAGCGCCGAAAGCCAGAAGGATCCGCGACCTAGCTGGAATTCCGACCAGCCGAGCTCCGTCAGGATTAGACCCGATCGCGTAAAGCTCACGGCCAAGCGTCGTGTATCGAAGGAAATATCCAGCTACCGAGAGGGTAACGATTGCAATGAGAATAATAGCGGGGGCGCCAAGGACATTTGCGCTCGTCATATCCAGCCAAGCTTGTGGCACCTGGTCAGCGCTGACTTGGGTACCTCCGGCCCAGAGACTGTTAAGCCCCCGGAAAATCGACATCGTGCCAAGCGTTACAACAATCGCGGGAACTCGACCGTAAGTGATGATTACGCCGTTTAGCAATCCGGCGGTCAGTCCAATTCCACCGGCCAGCAACACTCCGCCGATCACTCCGATTTCCGGATGCGAGTGCAGCGTGGACGCCGCGCCGTAGGCCGCGAGCCCAATAATTGCGGCGACCGACAAATCTATGCTTCGGGTCACAAGAACGAGCATCTGGGCAACGGCGACGATCATCAGCAATCCAGCATCCATTGCCAGCGCCGAAAGGTTCGATCCGCTTAACATTCGAACATTTATGAGCGAGATCGGCACAATCACGGCCAGCATTGCCGCAAGGAGCCCGAACTCACGGCGAGCGAAGACCTTCCTTATAGGGCTCTTGTCGGGCAATTCCACTGTTTGCCCATCAAGAGGATGTGCTGGCTTTGGAACGACCTGTCCGTCGACCTCGCGCACAATGGCGTCCGTGGCGGCCTCAATGATCTTTTCCTGCGTCGCATCCGACCTGTCAAAATGAGCCGAGGCTTTACCCTCGCGAAGGACGATCATTCGATCGGCCATGCCAAGCAACTCTGGAAGCTCCGACGAGATCAGAATGATGGCCATTCCCTGGTTTGCAAGGTCTGCCATCATTTCGTGGACACCAGCTTTGGACTGCACGTCGATGCCCTGGGTCGGCTCGTCCAAAATGAGCACGCGTGGCTTGGTTGCCAGCCACTTTGACAAGACGACCTTCTGTTGGTTTCCGCCAGACAGAGAACTGACCGGTTGGTCGTATGAGCTGAAGCGGAGACGGAGCCGGTCCAGTGACGGCTCGGCCAGCTGAAGCTCCTTCGTTCGCGACATCAAACCATTTCGAGTTGCATCACCGAGTACGGTCAGGCAAGCGTTGTTCAATATGGAAAAGTCCATGACGAGGCTTTGGCCAAGCCGGTCCTCGGAAACGTAGGCGATGCCTTGGTCCATTGCGTCGCGTGGAGATGAGAACTTAACCTCCTCACCATCCAAAACAATTGTCCCTGTTGTGGGCTGATCGATCCCGAACAACACCCGAGCGATCTCTGTGCGCCCGCTACCGACAAGACCACCAAACCCCAGGATTTCACCGCCGCGCAGCTGGAACGAGATGTTCTCAAACACCCCTTCAAGCGACAAGTCTTGGACCTCAAGGACGACATTACCAGGTACGTTGGTGTGACGCGGATAGAGGTTCTCCAGAGCACGACCGACCATCATTTGGATCGCACGTTCTCTGGACAGATTTGCCGTCAACTCGGTTCCGACTAACCGGCCGTCTCTCAAAACGGTTATCCGATCTGCGACGCGATAAATCTCATCCATTCGATGGCCGACAAACATCATGGCCACGCCCTGCTTCTTCAGCTGCTCGACCACCGAAAACAGCCGTTCAACCTCTCTCTGAGAGAGAGCCGCGGTCGGCTCGTCCATGATAAGAACACGGGCATTCAGCGATAGCGCCCGAGCCACCTCGACCAATTGCTGTTCTGAGGTCCGAAGCTTGCCCAAGGGCATGCTCACGTCGGCGTTGAGACCAACGGTCTTCAAAAGGCGCCTGGCCTCAGACTGCATCCCGGCGTGATCGAGCTTCCATTTCGTCCCTGTCTGGCCGATGAAGATATTCTCCGCGATGCTAAGATCGGGAAACAGGCCAGGATGCTGATGCATCACGGCGATGCCAGCGTGCTGTGCTTCTAGCGGTGAGGTGAGGCGAATTGGCTGATCGCCAATAATGACCGCACCATTGTCGGGACGATAAACTCCGGCGAGCAACTTCACACAGGTGCTCTTGCCTGCACCATTTTCTCCCAGAAGCGCCAGAACCTCCCCTGCCCTTAGCTCGACTGTCACATCAGACACAGCGACAGTTCCACCAAAAACCTTCGTCACGTTC
Source organism: Hyphomicrobiales bacterium (assembly GCA_900465665.1). Taxonomy (GTDB): domain Bacteria; phylum Pseudomonadota; class Alphaproteobacteria; order Rhizobiales; family Rhizobiaceae; genus Rhizobium. Next base: position 34,454 of record UBJO01000042.1, on the reverse strand, counting down.
GACAGCGTCGCGACAACATCGTTGCTAGCCGGAACGGCACCGGGCGAAATGTAAGCAGCATCAGGCATGGTCATTGATCCCAATTGCTGCGGAGCATTTGGCTCCGCACGACGCTGCATAGTTCATTTGGGAGCCTCCTCACCCGAAACCAACCGCCACTGGCACGCGATTAATTAAAGCAGTTTACTATATTTTATCTTGCGACTCGTCAAGCGGGGTAATATTCATGGTTTTGACAATCAACGAGGGCCGCGTAAAAGAGCGGAACCTTAGGGTTACGTGGAGATAGGAGCGAGGGGATGGCGGGAAAGGGAAGCAATTCTGTTCAACTACGCCACTATAACGAGCGTGTGGTGTTAGATGCGGTCCGTCGTTTCGGAGAGGCATCAAAGGCAGAGATCGCCCGGTTCGCTCATCTCACCCCACCAGCTGTCGCGGGCATCGTCGATTCTCTCGTTGCTGCGGGCTACCTGAGCGAAAACGGAAAGCGGTTCGGCGAGCGGGGCCAGCCTTCCGCTCTCTATAGACTGGCTGACGACGGTGCGTATGCAATAGGAGTTCACATCGGTCGCCGCGCGATGGATGCCATCTTGATAAACTTTTCTGGTGGCACTGTGGCGTTCGAAACTCATGAGTACGACCACCCCGATCCAAAGAGCATTAGAGATCTCGGGGAGGGCACGATTTCTCGATTTAAGAGTCTGTTAGGAGAGGAAAAATTGACCCGCCTTGTGGGCATTGGAATCTCCGCACCTTACTTCATAGGCGGTTGGGATGCGGAGTTGGGCTTTCCATCCGACGTTCAGATGGCTTGGCGCAACTTTGATCTGAGGTCGCATTTCTCAGAAACCTTAGGTTTGCCGGTCTTCATCGAAAACGACGCGTCAGCCGCGGCTGTGGCTGAGCTGGTTTACGGCTTAGGTAAAGAGTTTTCCGATTTCCTGCACGTCTCATTGACAACATTTGTCGGTGCAGGCCTCGTCCTCGATGGCACGCTACAAACGGGGCCAAACGGAAACACGGCAGCCTACGGCCCGTTCCCCGTCACACATTCGAACTTAAATTCGGTTCCCAAACCAGCCGGCAGGTTCGAGGTGCTGCTTCATCGCGCCTCTATCTACACGTTGGTTCACCATTTGCGGCATAACGGATTCCCGATAATCAGGGTACGTGATCTCGATCCCATGCCAGAGGCGGCGCGCCTGCTCGTTGCAGAGTGGCAGGATGATTGCGCAGATGCTCTCGCGCAGGCGATTATCGGAACCATTGCTGTCGTCGACCTTGAGACCGTCGTCATAGATGGGCTGCTGCCAGAGCCACTGCTTTTAGACACGGTTGAGCGAGTAAGGCTGCGTTTCTCGGAAATGTTACCGCCTGGACTTATTCCACCGAAGATTACTGCAGGCGCACTTGGCGCTCGTGGATCCGCCCTCGGCGCGAGCCTACTTCCCATTTATTCGATGTTCGGACCGGACACGGGTGTGCTCATGAAAAAGGGCCTGGATAAGAAGCCGCTTATGATTGGGTCAGAATATGGGCGGCGCAGCAGCTAACTCCAATGTTACAAAGCTGCGCTCAACTGGTCTCGCCGATTTGGCCTTGGTCACCCCGTTATGCACAGAAGCGCCCTACAATCGTCAGCGCGAAGGCAATAATGGCAAAGGTCGTTCGAACCAAGTTCCAGGCTCGCCAACGATGACGTAGCGCAGACCAATCGTGTGGGTGCGCAGATGCCGACCACCCGGCGAAGACCTTATTGAGCGGCAAGTGAATACGCCCGGTTATCACGCCACCAAAAAACAGACTTAGAGCGGCGCACACCTGCTCGACTTGACCTCCGCTGAGCACAGCGCCAACCAGAACGACAACAAGGGTAACACCGAAGAAGACCGGCATTACTGGTCCGTAGACGGCGTCCTTGGCCTGGTTGTAGGAGATCCATGCCGTCGCATCCATTTTTCGCGCAGCATGCTCCATCATCGCGGAGCCAACAAAGACGCCAGCCAATATGCCCGTCAGAAACTCGACACATGCAGGAAACGGGCACATTGTTTCAGGTTCCTTTTCGTTGGCAGCCGGCACCAAACCCGGCCGTCGGCGCTTCGTGATGGTCTGCACGCTTTGATGCTGCGTGATTTACCAGCTAGCTTCTCCTGCAAAAAACACTAAGTTTGCTCGCGGGCTATCCACAAATGGATAAGGGACACATGCAAGATTGGAACGATCTGCGGTTTTTTCTGGCTGTGGCGGAGCACGGCAGCACACTGGCGGCTAGCGTTGTCTGCCAAACCAGCCAGAGCACGGTGTTTCGCCGGATCGCATCGCTGGAACAGTCTACCGGCGTCACTCTCTTTGATCGGCATGCGTCCGGCTATCGGTTGACCTCGGCGGGGATCAAACTGCTGCCACTTGCTCAGGAAGCTGCAGCGGCCATGGGTATCTTTGGCCAGGCTGCGGCGAGTGAACGCAGACGACAGACGACGGTCATCCGGTTTTCCGCGCCCGACGTGACGATGGAATTTCTGCTGCCCACAATCATGGGCACGTTTCGTGAGAAGCACCCAGAAGCCCAAGTCGAGCTGATCGCTTCAGACAGGAAGTTAGATCTGGCGGCGGGCGAGGCCGACATCGCCTTGCGAACAAACCCTTTGTGGACAGACGCCTCGCTGTTCGGCCGGCGGGTTGCCTACGAGCGGCCGATGCTGGCTGCCAGCAAGAAATACGTCGATAGCCATCGACTTCCAGCAACAGAAGCAGAGTTCGCCAATCATGATTTTGTAAGCTTGACCAGCAATCTCTCGGAAGTGCTCGGCGATTGGTTTCAACGCAACGTGCCGAGACATCGGATTGTTCTCCAGCCGGACACGCTCGCCAGCACCTTGAGTGCGGTGCGTAGCGGCCTTGGGATATCTGTTCTGCCGCAATTCCTCTGCGATCGAGACGATACCTTGGTGGCCGCTCCTTTGGCACTTCCGGTACCAGAGTTTGAGCTCTGGATCGTATGCCACAAGCGGCTCAAAAGCTCCGAGCCGGTCCGCAGCCTGATGGAGTCCATCCGCAACTATATCGCCGCGACCACGAAGCCGCGACTGTCTCAAGAACCGCTGATGACTAGCGCGGCTTGTCCTTGAACCCATTAAAACGCGCTTCGAACCGCCCCCTCCCCGTTTGGGCGGAATCTTCGCGCCTCATCTCCTCATCCGGGTAACACCTGCTGTGTGACAGGGAGGCGCGCGGTCCCTACGCAGGGCTTAACCCGTCCAACACCGAGATGCCGGTGGTTGCTGGCAACCGAAGTTAGGGATGACGGGATTAATCCTTTCAAGACGCGCAGCTAAGTCACCGCGCGCCCGAACGGGTCGACCATAGGAGCTACTTTTTATCGAGGTAAAACCGGATAGGATTCTAGTGCAACCTCTGCGAAAGTGTCACGGTCATCCGAACACCTCTAGCCGGGCAGCGGCAACGTCGGCGAGAATCGAGAGCGCTAACGAAGTGGCGTCCCTGGTCGGGCCAAATAGCCCGATCGGAGCCTTGATCCGATCGAGGGATTTTGAAGGGGTACCGCGCGACCGCAGCCGCTCGATGCGGCTGCGATGTGTCCGAGTGCTTCCAAGAGCACCAATATAGAATGCCGGAGATGCCAAGGCTTCGCTCAGCACATTTGCTTCCAAATCCAAGTCATGATGGAGGAGTACGACAGCCGTAAACGCATCCATAAAAATAGCGCCCTTATCCACTCGAAGCCGAGTGCTTTCTGCCACTTGAACATCGTAGCCTGACACGTCTGCAAGACGACAAACTGCCTCGGCTTCACCCGTTTGACCGGATATGACGAGCCTCGTCCGGGGACGATAGACCGACACGAACGTACCTTCAAACCACTTCGATCGTCGAGGAACCGTGTCAGCCCGAGATAGCGTTTGCGATGCGGGTGTGTAAGCTAGAGCGGCTGAGCAACGGTTGGCCAGATCAACAAGCGCATCAGCCAAAATCCTTGTGTCGCGGATGACATGAATAGCAACGGTGATGCCCCCACCACAGGGAAGTTCGATATCGAAGAACGGCGAGCCCTCACCGAACCTGACAGTCCGATCGCGGCCTACCGAAATGGCTTGTAAAGCTTCGGCCGCCACTGCCGCCTCGACACATCCGCCCGAAACATATCCGCAAAATCGACCATCTGCCGCAACGGCAACATGCGCGCCAAGAGCCCGAGCGGCTCCGCCTCTGATCTCCACCAGGGTTGCAAGAGCCGCGCCACCGCATCCCGCGGCCTTGACTGCAAAGCCAAGGATGTAAGCGGGATCGTCGATCGAGCTCGCCCTGACGGGGACTGGTATTGTCGTGACTAAAGGCTTGTTCAAGTCGGGTCCTCGAAGGGTTGCGGTGGCCGACCGGGCCACCGCTCTGATCAGGCGACGTCCGGCAACCCGCCGATCAGCTTGTCGAGGGTCATCGGGTAATTCCGCAGGCGAACTCCCGTCGCATTATAGATCGCGTTGGCGATCGCTGCCGAAACGCCGCACAGGCCAAGCTCACCTATACCCTTCGCCTTCATCGGCGAAGACATCGGGTCGGTCTCATTCATGAAGATCACTTCCTGATAAGGTATGTCGGCATGCACTGGCACCTCGTACCCGGCAAGGTCGTGGTTGACGAAAAAGCCAAGGCTGGTGTCGACCGCGAGTTCTTCCGATAAAGCCAGACCTGCACCCATCGTCATCGCGCCGATCACTTGGCTTCGCGCCGTGATCGGATTGAGAATACGGCCTGCGGCGCAGACGGCGAGCATGCGGCGGATACGGGTCTCACCGGTGGCAACATCGACGCCAACCTCGACGAAATGCGCCCCAAAGGTCGATTGCTGATGGCTTTCAGACAGCTTCTCCCATTCGATTTTGTCTTCGCCGACAAGTCCGTCTGGACCGGCAGCTTCACCCAGCGAGACCGATCTGGTCCCGGAGCGGACGGCACCATTTTCGAAGGCAACGTCGCTTGCATTGAGCCCCAGCCTCTCTATCACTGCCTCGCGCAGCTTAACACAGGCGGCATAGACACCCGAGGTCGAACAGTTTGCACCGAACTGTCCGCCAGAGCCCGCGGAGACCGGAAAGCGGGAATCGCCAAGCTGCACAGCGACCTTGTCGATCGGCAGGCCCATCATCTCCGCTGCGGTCTGAGCGATAATCGTATAGCTGCCAGTGCCGATGTCCGTCATGTCGGTCTCGACGGTGACGATGCCTTCCCGGTCCAAACGTACCCGTGCGCCGGACGGGATCAACAGATTATTACGGAAGGCAGCGGCGACGCCGGTGCCGATCATCCATTTCCCTTCGCGACGTGTCCCAGGGCGGCCGCGGCCGCCCCAACCGAAGCGTTCAGCGCCCAGCTTGAGACAACCGACAAGATCGCGATGAGAGAATGGACGTTCCGGTTTCTCCGGATCGACCTGAGTATCGTTGAGGATGCGGAAATGCACGGGATCCATGCCGAGCTTTTCCGCCATCTCGTCCATGGCAATTTCGAGAGCCATAAGGCCCGGTGCCTCGCCGGGCGCACGCATAGCGTTGCCTTCGGGAAGGTCCAGCGTAGCCAGGCGCATCGCGGTCATGCGGTTTTCGCCAGCGTACAGAAGGCGGGTTTGCATCGCCGCCGTCTCAAGTTGGCCGCCGGGTTGGTCGCCTGACCAGCTCTCGTGCGCGATTGCAGTGATCTTTCCATCGCGGCTCGCACCGATCCTGAGCCGCTGGATCGTCGCTGGACGATGTGTCGTGTTATTGGGGATGAAGGGACGAGGTAAAGCGACCTTGACCGGACGCTTTGCGGCCTTGGCACCAAAAGCTGCAAGAACGGCATCAACTCGTAAGAACAACTTGCCGCCGAAGCCGCCGCCGATGAACGGCGACATCAGATGGATCTTCTCCTTATCGATGCCCAGCGTGGTTGCAAGATCGGACCGCCACCAGTCGATCATCTGGCTAGACGTCCAGACAGTGATTTCTTCTCCGTCCCATGCGGCAATCGAAGCATGCGGTTCCATCATCGAATGCGACTGGTCCGGCGTCGAATAGGTCTCGTCCAAGGCGACCGGGGCGGACCTGAAGGCCCCTTCAAAATCGCCCACCGCCGTATCGGGCGGAGCGCCGCCCGCGTCCTTCGGCTTCACCGCTGACTTCATAGCCTTCGCGAGGTCATAGGCGCCCTTGTCTTCGGCGTAATCGACTTTCACAAGATTTGCCGCAGCACGGGCCTGCTCGAAGGTCTGTGCGACGACCACCGCGATTGCCTGATGGTAATGTTGGATCTCGTCACCGCCGAACAGGCTAGCGGTGTTGAACTTGCCTTTCTCCCGCTCGCCGACGTCGAGCGTCGTGACGACGGCAAGAACGCCGGGGGCGCGCTTTGCGGCATCGACGTTCATGGTCTTGATCCGTCCCTTGGCGATGGTTGATCCCACAGGATAGCCATAGACATAGGGCATGTTTGGATCATGCCATTCATAGGCATACATCGCCTTGCCGGTGGTCTTGAGCTCGCCGTCGATACGGTGGATCGGCTTGCCGACCACCTTGAGCTGATCGATCGGATTGGTGGTTACTGGTGTATCGAACTTCATGGCGATCAGCCTCTCGCTTCGGCGATCACGGCACCGAGCGTGCGCTCGACGAGATCGACTTTGAACTTGTTCTCTTCGGTCGGACGGGCGTCGGCGAGGAGGATCCCGGCGGCCGCTCTTGCTCCCTTACCGAGTTCTGCGTCCGCCGCGTCGACGCGCCACGGCTTGTGGGCAACGCCTCCAACCGCCACCCTTCCCGTTCCGTCAGACTGAATGACGGCGCCAACAGAAACCAAGGCAAACGCGTAGGACGCACGGTCGCGGACCTTGCGGTAGATATGCTTGCCGCCGACTGGAGGTGGCAGCACGACTGCGGTTATGCACTCTCCTTGGTCGAGAACCGTCTCGATATGCGGCGTATCTCCAGGCAGCCGGTGGAAGTCGGCGATCGGGATCGAGCGGTGGGTCCCGTCCCGCTTGACGGTCTCGACGACCGCGTCGAGCACGCGCATCGCGATCGCCATGTCGCTTGGATGCGTGGCAATGCAAGCGTCGCTGACGCCCACCACCGCGTGTTGGCGGCTAAAGCCGCCAATGGCGGAACAGCCGCTTCCCGGCGACCGCTTATTGCAAGGCTGGGCAGTGTCGTAGAAATACGGACAGCGCGTCCGCTGCAGAAGATTGCCCGCGGTCGTCGCTTTGTTGCGCAGCTGTCCCGAAGCGCCCGCCAGAAGAGCTCGAGAGAGAAGGCCGTAGTCACGACGGACCACTTGGTCTGCAGCCAGGTCGGTATTGCGCACCAGGGCGCCGATGCGCAGGCCCCCTTCGGTGGTTTTCTCAATCTTGTCCAGTCCGAGATCATTGACGTCGATGAGATGCGTCGGCTTCTCAATTTCCAACTTCATCAGGTCGAGAAGATTCGTACCTCCGGCGATGAACTTGGCTTCGGGATTATTTGCAGCCGCCTTGGCCGCGGCCTCCGCAGAGGAGGCGCGTTCATATGTAAAGGCCTTCATGCCGGCACTCCTGCAACTTCATTGATCGCATCGAGAATGTTGGAGTATGCCCCACATCGACAGATATTGCCGCTCATGCGCTCGCGGATTTCGGCGGATGTAAGGGCCGCCTGCTCGGTCAGATCTTCGGTTACATGGCTCGGAATGTTGGCTTTGATCTCCTCGAGCACAGCCACGGACGAACAGATCTGTCCGGGTGTACAATAGCCGCATTGGAAGCCGTCATGTTTGACGAAGGCGGCTTGCATTGGATGCAGATTGCCAGGCTGGCCGAGCCCCTCGATCGTCGTGATTGAAGCGCCGTCGTGCATGACGGCAAGCGTCAGACAGGAATTAATGCGACGGCCGTCGACCATGACCGTGCAGGCGCCGCATTGCCCGTGGTCGCAGCCCTTTTTCGTGCCGGTCAAATGCAGGTGTTCGCGCAAGGCGTCAAGCAAGGTTGTTCGGTTGTCGACAACCAATGTCTGTTGCGCGCCGTTCACCGAAAATGCCACAGAGGTGGTGAGGTCCATCGTACTCCCCGAAGATTGTGCTGGCGCCGCAAGCGGTGCGGCGACGCTGGTCGCTGCCAAAGTTGCAGCGGACGTGATAAATAAGTCTCGTCGAGAGATTTCAAGTTGCTTGGTGGTTCGCATGGCAAGCTCCGGGTCCACATGTGGGCAAAAGGCGGTTTAAGCGGCACCACCTTAGCGCATCGCCGTCAAAACAGATTGTCATTGCTCAACGAGCGACTGGACTGATTCGTTCCTGAACGTAGGTCATTTGTCCTCTCGATGACGGGCCAAAGGCCTAGGCCACGAGACGCCGCGAAGGCGATCGTAAAAGTAAGAGGGATTTGCGCGGCATGTCGCAGGCGATAGGTGTCTCGCAGCAGAACCACTTCGGCTAAAAAAGGCCAACAGCGCGACGAACAGTCGTACCATGAATAGTGCCAGCCAAAATCTTGACGCTGATTGCTTTGTCAACTTCGCGCTACCGTGTCACGGCTTGCCTCGCTTTGAGCGTGATCATGGACGGACAGTTTCTGGAAATGCGTGCTGCCTCGAGGCTCGCCCGATGACGCTCACGTCATGTTGGATACGGTCTTTTCTGGCGTCAGGAACGCTTTGGTTACAGCTTCGGGGCAACCGGTCTGCGATCGTCGCTTACGGCAGAAGGCGCCTCGGGAACTCGCGCTTACTGAGAATAAGCTGCTTTAGGTCGTAGGAAATTCACTTCCAAGCGACCCAGAAGCCGTTACAAGGCGGATCTCGCACGATCTACCCGTGCCGCCGATCGTCTGGGTACCAGCGGATTGAGCGCGGTCCAGAACAGCGCCAATGCGCGCTCGCGCGACTTGTCCCAGCGGACTGGGTCCAGGTCGCTATCGACATGCCGAGCCGGGTTGTCAGGAGATCCTGAGGTCGCGCCACTGCGGACTAAGCCACCCCTCACCATTCCCTGTCAGACCATCGTCATTACCGAATGCGAAACGGTGAACATGGGTCATCTTCGCCACCACCTAATCTTCTAGTCTCGTTTGATTAATCCATCCTCGACAGTCTGCCTCTCGGCACATCCCGTGGATCTGGCGTGAAACCGTTGTGGGTGTCGGTGACATTTTTTATCACTTGGAAGACCAGCTCGCAAAAAGCGCTGACCCGAGAACGCCATCGCAGCAAGCTCGCGGGCAGGCATTAGCGCTTATTCAGGGATCCCACTTGGGGATGCCAATAAGCGCTGATATGTTGACGGGGAATGGAAGCAAAAAGGCAGTGGCATGGCAGCGGTGAGTGCCGGCATTCTCTTGTATCGTCTGGTAACGAGCGGCATCGAAGTACTGCTTGTCCATCCGGGCGGGCCATTTTGGGCCAAAAAGAACGAGTCAGCTTGGTCGATACCAAAGGGTCTCGTCGACCCTAGGGAAGACCACCTAGATGCCGCAAAGCGTGAACTGCTCGAAGAAACCGGTATCAAGCTTCGTAGCGATCCACAATGGCTTGGATCCTACAAGTAACGTGGATCGAAAACGGTCGATGTGTGGGTCGCTAAGGCAGACGGTTCAGAAAATCCCGATCCATCAGTTAGCACAATGCTCGAGCTAGAGTGGCCGCCGCGTTCCGGACAACGCGCGTTTTTCCCCGAAGTTGATCGGGCTGAGTGGTCCAATCTCGAGGACGCAGCAAGAGCTTTGCACAAGGGTCAAGTTGCCATATTGACCGACCTGAGATCCAAGTTTAGCGACAGTGAGTAAGCTCGCCAGGGGCAGGAGGAGATAAAGCAAAGAAACGCGTCGGGCTGCCGAAACTAACCCGATCTTCCTGAGGATTGGCCGCATATGCATTCACCTCGTCCGCTGCAGCAATCCAACAACTCGGACAAGCCAGATTGCATCTGGGCGTAGCTGAATGGCATCTAGGCAAGTGTGCGGATAGTTTGCCTTATCGGCTGCCGGCCCGCATATAGGAAGAGATCGAAGCGGACAGGTGGGGCGCTCGGCTGCCATTTCGTTGGCCATAGCGAGAAACTGGAAAAACCGCCATGTTCGCCATCTCTGTCGCGTCCAGTTGACACGCTTTCGATCTCCTACAAGCTAATGTCAAACAGCGCATACGGTTCCGAAAACGCGCGGTTTGTACGTTTGCATACATAAGCGACGGACAGCTCCGGTCGGCGTCGATGCGTCCGAACTTGCTTTCCGAAATGCCGCAGGCGACATGATCGAAATCATTGACATCGCTCGGCAGTACGGCAAGAGCATCGAAGGTGCTTGAGTGCTGCACTGAGCGGGCGACGCCACCTGACATCTCACGCCGAATAAGTCGACAGCACGGGTTCCGAACGGCCGGGAAGAAATGGCAATGCACCCTCGCCTCAGCTACAGACCGAAGATATTCCGGAAGACCCCCTTCGTCCGGCGTCATAGTTGAGTTGGGCCAACGGATGGCGAATCTCAAAGTTAGGGAACTCTAAATCACAGCGCCTTATATTAGGTCGCAGACGCGCAGCTCACGAAGCGATCGGCTGCGGCGCAGAGGTGGACAAATGCGCATCAGCACTATCACGAACTGGGCTTATTGGGTCACCGTTGTCCTAACTCTGCTTTCCGGCGGCGCCTTCATCATGGCCGTTCGCGGCGCCGATCAAGAGCGTGACGCGGCAACGACTGCTTGGAAGTTGGACGAGATCGCCGAGCAACTCCAGAGCGCGGCCGAGCAGACGACTGAAGATGCCCGCCTCTATGTCTTGAAAGGTGAACAACGTTATCTCGCGGCATTTGGTGGTGCTAAGACGCAAGAGAATGCCAGGCAGCAGGTTATAAAACGGATGGACGCCGGGTTGCTGACCGAGCAAGAGCGTAAGGCATTGCAGACCGCAGAAACAGATGCGGAACGGCTCGATGCGATTGAGGAACAGGCTGTCATGGATTATACCGACGGCAACGTCGATAAAGCCCGCGCCGCCTTGCTTTCTCCAGAGCATGAAGAAGCCCAGTCGGGGTTGCTTTCGAGCGTGACCCACTTCACTGATCTCGTTGACGCAAGAGCGCAGGAAGACCTTCGCGCAGCCAAAGAGAAAGCCGATCTCTGGGGTTTGACAGCCAAAGCGCTCCTGGCACTCACCGCCCTCGTCTTCCTGAGCGTCCTCTATTTCGTTTTGAAACGTCGTGTCGCCCAACCCCTTTTGCAAATGAGCGGTGTCGTCGGGCGGTTGGCCAAACAAGACTACACAGTCGAACTTCTGGCAGACGATCGTCGCGACGAGATCGGCGACATGAACGAGGCGATCCAAATTTTTAGGGACAACGGGCTCGAGCGGGACCGATTGGATGCGGAGTTGCGCAAAGATCGCCAGATCAAGGATCTCATCCTGCAACTGATGCATCGCCTTCAAGCATGTCAGGATGGAGCTGAACTCGCACCAATCATGGCAAGATATGCGATCCAGATCTTTCCCAACCTCAGCGGGCATCTGTTTTTCATGAACGAGGGCAGGACAGTTGCGGTCGCGGCAAGCACCTGGGGTGCGCCAACACGGTCGACACTCGATTTTCCGTCGGTCCAATGCTGGGGTTTACGACGCGGCCGACCTCACCTCAGCGAAATCGAGAATGGAGACGTGCCGTGCCAGCATCTCGAAGAGGATAGTGCTGATGGTGGCCTATGCATGCCACTTGCAGCGCACGGCGACACGGTAGGTATGGTCTACTTCGAGCAGAGTAGCGGCGCATCCGACTTGCTGGATGCACGCGTTTACATCGAGCTGATTGCCGAGAACCTCGGGCTCGCCATTGCCAACCTTCAGCTGCGGGATCGGCTGACAAATCTCGCAATCAAGGATCCCCTCACCGGGCTGCTCAACAGGCGGTCGCTCGATGAGAACCTCAATCGCCTCCGCCGCGAAGCCACCGACCTTCCCGCGGCCCTGATGATGGTCGATATCGACCATTTCAAGCGCTTCAATGACGACTTCGGTCACGACGCCGGCGATTTCGTCATGAACCAAGTTGCCGCTATCATGACAGATGTGACCGGTGCCAGAGGGACGGTTCATCGCTTTGGTGGCGAGGAGTTTGCCATTGTGATGCCGGGCTCTGGAAAGGCGGCGGTTGCTACGGTCGCCGAGGCGATCCGTGTTGCGGTCGAAAAGGCGCCGATCAACTATCTCGGGCGGCCGCTTGGCACAGTGACGATATCGGTTGGAGTGGCGGCGACGGATAGCAGTCAGCCAGCTGCCACCTTGTTGCAGCGCGCTGACCAGGCGCTGCTGCGGGCCAAGGCAAACGGTCGGAATGCCGTTGCGACCGATTGGAACGTCGATGAAGGTTTCACTCAATCGATAAGCCGACGGATCTGAAGCGCATAGGGCTAAGCTACGCCGGCGGTCCACGGCGATGGTGTCATGCCGTAGTCGCCGCGCCGAGTTGGCGCCGATGGGGCGCAGCAATTTCTGCTACGTTCGCCATCTCAGGAGGTCAGCTCGACCGGATCCAATCGTGTTCGCATCTCAAAAGCCTGCTGTTCGGTCTAGCCGAACAGCAGGGTCGGCGAAAGGGCACTAATTTGGGCGCTTCAATCGTAGTAAGTCAGTGGTCAGACAATACTCGACAATGGAGCAGACAATGCAAATTGATCTTACAGGCAAAAAAGCACTCATAAGCGGGTCAACCGAAGGCATCGGTTATGCGATCGCGCGACAGCTCTCAAGGGCTGGTGCGGACGTCATTGTGAATGGCCGTTCGGACGGCAAGACTGCGGCAGCAGCTGAGCGTCTGCGAGGCGAAGGTGCCAAGGGCAATGTTTTGGCCGCTCCTGCTGACATAGCCACCGCTGAAGGCTGCACAGCTTTGTTCTCCAAGGTCCCGCAGGTTGATATTCTCATCAACAACGCTGGCATTTTCCAGCCCCTCGATTTTTTCGAGGCCAGCGACGAAGTCTGGGACCGGCACTGGCAGGTCAACGTCATGTCAGCCGTCAGATTGTCGCGTGCCTATCTCCCCGGGATGCAGAAACGAAACTGGGGAAGGGTCATCTTTATAGCGTCGGAATCGGGCTTCAACATCCCAGTCGAGATGATCCACTACGGTGTCAGCAAGACAGCCGACATCGCGGTTGCCCGCGGTCTGGCCAAGCGCATGGCCGGGACTGGCGTCACCGTAAATTCCGTCCTTCCTGGACCGACACTTTCACAAGGCGTGGAGGCAATGCTTGCCGATGAGCGTAGCAAGACGGGCAAACCGATTGAAGCGGTCGCTGCCGATTTCGTCAAGCAACACCGCAGTACATCGATCATCCAGCGAGCGGCGAGCGTCGACGAGATCGCTAATCTCGTCACCTATCTGTCTTCACCGCTGGCATCCGCCACGACAGGTGCCTCCGTGCGAGTGGACGGCGGGGTCATCGATACGCTCTGATTCTCGATCCCATCCTATAGAGAAGTGGTCCATGTCAGGCCCTTATCGACGGTTGATCGCCAGAGCGGCTATAACTGACGTCCTTGATCTTCGGCTTGCAGCCGCCTGACACGTAATCTGTCGGCATCGGCTTCCCGCCGAAGTCTCTCATTGGCCAGATAATCTGTTGCAGATTGCTGCTTGAGCTTGGAAGTTTCAGTACGCAATGTCGTTGGTACCACGCCCAGTTTCGCCGAATTCTCGGTCAAAGATGTGTTTCCTCGATTGCGCCAAAGGACGCTGAAACTCGCAAAAGGATAAAGCTTCGACGGAGGTTCCATCGACGGTGCCCGATCGGGGCTACGCTCGCCCTTCGAACGCCTGCAACATCATCAACGTGCGATCATCGGTGTCTTGAACGACCAAGTGAGCATCGGACTGTTTCACCGCCTTCAATAGGTCAGGGTTGCCGCCCTGTGCAAATTGCAGCTTGGATTTATCGGAATCGACATCCTCGAGATCGGCTTTGAACTCAAGTGCGTTGGACATGGCAGAGCTCCGCATTCGCGCTAGGAATTTGGACGCTTAACGAGAAACCTGCGTCCTTGTTCCAGGCATCTACATGGAATCTGTAATCCCAACTTGGCCGCAAGCATCCGTCGCGCTCCATCGCCGGTATCGGTCCCAGCTTTAAATCAAAGTTCGAGCTGATGCTACCATTTCAAACTGTTTCTGGTAGCGCCTTTTAGGCGGCACCTTCTGCGTTGACGCGGCGGCGTCATGACACCATCTGTTTAGTATGAACAAATCGAAGACTAAAAACAAAGAAGCGGACGAGCCCGAACTGATGAGGGAATGGACCCTTCCGGTGGAAGCAACTCTTGGATCCGCTGTCCGGGTTAAGGGAATCTTGCAGGAATTGCGCTCTCGCTTGCCGCCCGCGGTCAGGAAGTCTCTCGATATGCAAACAGGTGCCCTCATCCTGATCATGCCTGAGACCTCGAAGACGGCGTTTCGCACGACGTCATCGGCTGTGTCGCAGGCGCTTAAGGACATTGCGGGGCTTCCCATCATACCTCGCGAGATCGAAGACATTCTGGCTATCACGACCTCTGAGCGGAAACGCTGGCTCGAAGATGGCCGGCTAAAAAGCGCCGGTACCAGGACCGTGAGGTTGCAAGGTAGAGCGCGACAGATCACTTTTCATGTGTTCGATCCACGCGTCGTTGAGGATCTTCTCAATCGTGGCTCGGTTGATGAGTGGCGCGAAGAGGATGCCGCCCTCAAGGCTGAGAACCGCAGGCGTGCGGCTTACCAGGCAAAGCTTACCCGGTCGCTGAGGAAGCAGGCGCCAGGACAGACAGCCAATGTGACCGTTGGCGAGGATGCTACAGGTCTTAGCGGGTGGGCCGAATTCGGGAATGACGGTTTGCTGCGATAAGTCGCCGGCTTGGATCATTTACGAATTGAGCGACGGCAAACATACGCGTCGTCAGTAGTGAAGCTTGAACCAATAGCGTCCCACTCCGAGCCCAAGCACATCCATGTGCAGCCAGGGAAAGCTCAAGTCCAAACCGAGCGTTTTGCTGTCCGCAAGGATAAAAAAGCGCCGCCCAGAAGACCGCAGGGATGAAGACTGCGATCATCGTGCCACCTGCACCTAGCACCGTTTGCTATCTCTTTTCCTGCCTTGATGATATGCTATTTGACGGCGAAAAACATGGCTGATCCCAATGCCGGCTTCTTCAAGGTGACGAACGCGACCGGGCGCGATCCATGCATCAGACCCTTATTTGCATGGTCTGCGTATCTTACGACCCTGTTCGTGGCAAACTCATACGACTGACTGGCCAACGCTTGATATTTTATCCGGCTGGCGTTTCGGGCCCTTTGTGGTTTAGACCGCGCGTCTTAGTGAAAATTCCGGCTCTTGATCTTGAGTGTGTCGATATGGAGGTCAGGAATGAAGATATTCCGCGGCTTGATTGGATCTCGGCTGTCATGACCGGCGGGGCCCCCGTGAGCGAATTCATCACCTCGCCCGCTTGGCAGTACGAAGCCAGCGTCTCGGTCCGCCAAGCCGGATAGGTCCGCGGTCAAGTCGAACAATTGCTGGGCGACGAGATGAACAACCTCCCCTTCCCGCTGGATGCGACCGTTGATCGCCATCATCGATGCCCCAAGTACGACTTGGCGTCGACGCTCGAACAACGATGGCCAGACAACAATGTTGGCGGGTCCGGTCTCGTCTTCGATGGTGATGAACATGACGCCCTTGGCGCTCCCCGGCTTCTGTCGCACC
Organism: Hyphomicrobiales bacterium; assembly: GCA_900465665.1. Classification (GTDB taxonomy): domain Bacteria; phylum Pseudomonadota; class Alphaproteobacteria; order Rhizobiales; family Rhizobiaceae; genus Rhizobium. Next base: position 18,702 of record UBJO01000042.1, on the reverse strand, counting down.
AACACAAGGCCCGCCGTCATCACCCAGCGGCCGTCACGAGCGCTCATGGCTTCGGCGCAAGTGACGATCCGGCGCTCACTCAAATCCCTGCGAAGAAAGGCGATCGGATGTTCTCGCAGCGTCAAGCCGACATGGCTGTAGTCCTCCACAACATTATGGCCTTCAGTCATCTGGCGGAGCTCGACCGTTGGCTCCTGCTGTTCGGCGACCGCGCGATCCTCACGCTCGGCCGCAGCCGCGAACAATGGCAGCGGCTCGTCGCGCAACGCTTTGATCGCCCATAGAGCGTCGCGCCGTTGGAGACCCAGCGACGGCCGGAACGCATCAGCCTCGGCCAGTTCGACAAGAGAGTCCGCCGGCACATTCGCCCGACGCCACATGTCATCAACAGTCTCGAACGCGCGGTTCATACGGGCCGAGACGATCCGAGCGGCACTGGCATTCGGCAGCCCTTTGATGAGCCTCATTCCTAGACGAACAGCGTGACGATGGGAGCCTTCAATTTCCTCAAGCGTGCAGTCCCAACGCGATCGGTTGACGCAGACAGGTCGGATTTCGACGCCGTGGCTTCGGGCATCTGCGACAATCTGGGCAACAGCGTAAAAACCCATTGGTTGACTGTTCACTAGGGCGGCACAGAAGACCTCAGGATGATGGCATTTCATCCAGTTGGACGCGTAGGCAATCAGCGCGAAGGATGCGGCATGGCTCTCTGGAAAGCCGTAGGACCCGAACCCCTCGAGCTGGCTGAAGGTCTTTTCGGCGAATTCGGGACTGTATCCATTGCGCACCATCCCCTCGACGAGCTTTGCCTTGAACTTAGAAACGCCGCCGGTGAATTTGAACGTGGCCATACTCTTTCGGAGCTGGTCTGCCTCGCCGCCGGTAAATCCGGCGCAGACCATCGCCACCTTCATCGCACTTTCCTGAAAAAGTGGGACGCCCAGCGTCTTGCCGAGAACCGCTTCAAGCTCAGGCGTCGGATACTCAACCTTTTCCTTACCCTCACGGCGGCGCAGATAAGGATGGACCATGTCGCCTTGTATCGGACCAGGCCTGACAATTGCAACCTGGATGACCAGGTCGTAGAACGTCTGCGGCTTCAAACGCGGTAACATCGCCATCTGCGCCCTGCTTTCCACTTGGAAAGTCCCCAAGGTGTCGGCTCGTCGGATCATGGCATAAGTCGCGGGATCCTCCTGCGGTATGCTGGCGAGATCAAGCGGGATATCCTTATGCTGCTTTAGCAGTTCGAATGCTTTAGCCATGCAAGTGAGCATACCGATGGCGAGCACGTCCACCTTCATGAACTTCAAAGCCTCGATGTCATCCTTGTCCCATTCGATGACCTGACGATCGGCCATGGTTGCAGGCTCGATCGGAACAAGATTATCAAGACGGTCATGCGTGAGAACAAATCCACCCGGATGCTGGCCCAGATGGCGGGGTGCCCCCATTAGCTGCTGCGCGAGCTTGAGCGTCAGGGCCAGGCGACGATCATTCGGATTGAGGCCTCGCGTCTCGAGTCTCTGATCCGTAACCAGTTCTTCCGACCAATGCCACATTCCTGACGACAAAGCCTTGATGACATCCTCAGGCAGGCCTAGCGCCTTGCCGACATCACGGATTGCCCCCTTGGCTCGATAGCGATTCACGGTGGCGCAAAGGGCCGCCTTGTCCTTGCCATAGGTCTTGTAAATCCACTGGATGACTTCCTCTCGTCGCTCGTGCTCGAAGTCGACATCGATGTCCGGCGGCTCGTCACGCTCTTTCGATACAAATCTCTCGAACAGCAGGTCGTTGGTCTCCGGATCGATCGAAGTGACGCCGAGGATGTAGCAGATCGCGCTATTTGCCGCCGATCCCCTACCCTGGCAAATGATGCCCTGGCTCCTGGCGAACCGGACAATCGAGAAGACCGTCAAAAAATAGGGGGCATACTGCATCTCCTTGATCAGGTCGAGTTCGTGGCGGATCGCCTTCACCACCTTTTGGGGCACGCCCTCCGGATAGCGGTTCGGGAGGCACTCGCGGACATAATGCTCGAGCGACTGCTGCGCATCCATGCCCTCAACAATGGCTTCAAGCGGATACTGGTATGTCAGTTCGTCGAGGCTAAAGCGGCAGCGGTTGACGATCTCCATCGTCCGGGCGAGTGCCTCCTTATATCGTGGAAACAGTCTGGCCATCTCCTCGGGAGGCTTCAGGTAACGGTCCGCGTGGCGCTCGCGCTCAAAGCCTACTTCGTCAATGGTTGTCCTGTTGCGAATGCAGGTCACGACATCCTGGAGCTGCCGGCGGCCAGGCTCGTGGAACAAGACATCGTTGGTGACGACGGTCTTCACCCGGAACTTCGTCGCCATGTTCGAAATCTCGTGCAGCCGAAGCTGATCATTCGGGCGGCGACGCAGGCTGAGGGACACATATGCCCGGTCGCGGAAGATGTCCGCCGTCTTCCTGAGCTGGACCGCGCACACTTCGTCCGCAAGGTCAGGAACCAGGATGCCAATTAGACCGTCGGCAAAGAGCGCAACGTCACTTAACGTCAGGGTGCAGTTCGCCTTGCCGCCGCGCTCCTTGCCGAGTGTCAGCAGGCGCGTAAGCCTGGAATAGGCCGCGCGATCCGTTGGGTAGACCAGAAGTGACATACCATCCTGGAGGTCCAGCCGACAGCCGACGACAAGCCGAACCCCGGTAGCGCGCGATGCTTCCAAGGCGCGAACGATCCCGGCAAGAGAGTTGCGGTCGACGATCCCCAGCGCCTCGATGCCCAGCGCCTTGGCCGTGGCGAACAGCTCGTCGGCAGATGACGCACCCCGCAAAAAGCTGAAGTGGCTCGTGACCTGTAGCTCGGCGTAGGTCATGCGAATATTCCGTGCACGAACCACCGATGCGATCCGGTCTCAGGATCGACGCCGTCGCCTTGGCGAAAAATCCAAAGGCGCTCTCCGCCATCACCCTCGATGACAAAATAGTCGCGGACGGCCTCAAGCTCGGCATCGCGTCGCCACCATTCTCCGAACACGCGCTCGGGACCGTCGGCGCGTTTGACCTTTATCCGTCGCCCACGCCAGACAATACTGGCCGGAGGATAGTCAGGCATCAGGGCGATTGCGTCGATGCGATCCGGTCGAGCCAGCAGGCGCACAGGACGTGGCCAGTGAAGCGACCAGGTGTCGTCGGCAACCGCGGCGACGGCAGCGATCCGCTGAACACTGCGTTCAGGCACGTCAGATGCGACTGGGCCAATCCTGTAAACCCGTTGCCCTCGATTGCCAAACACGTCGATCAGCGGCGTGACATCGGTCACCTCGTCTTCGACGAGCGCCGACGCTGTCTGCAGCGCGTCAAGCGGCTCCGTCATTACCGCCACCAGTGTCAGCTTCTCGATGCCGTAGCCGGGTTCGATCTTTTCCGTGCGATCGCGGAACAACTTGGCCAGCCAAGCTATGTCGCGCGCGGGCTTCGCGGTACCAGCGCGGATGGCCTGTCGGGTGCCATCCACCTTCTCGACAAGCAAATCGGTCCGGCGCACGCCTAAGCCTTTGCGCTGAAGCTCCGTCACCAGCTCCTTGACCAGTCGGCCGACATACTTGTCGATCGTCTCCGCAGCTCCAATTGGTTCAGCAAATGCCCGGCTGACCTCGATCAGGTCTGGGGTCCGGATGGGATGGATTGGCTCCGCCATCCGGCCGAACATCTGGTCCAGCCGTCGGCCTAGCTCTGGGCCGAAGCGAAGCGCTAGCGGCGCTCGAGGCTTCGCCGCCAGCTCCCCGATCGTCCTGAAGCCGAGTGTGCGGAGATCGCTGGCAATCTTTGGCGGAAGCCGCAGAAGGGACAACGGCAAGCTGTCTACAGCTCGCACCGTTTCGCCAACAGGCACGATGACAGTCTCTCTTCGGATGGCGCGGGCACACGCATGGGCGGCGCCCCAGGTGTCAGCGATCGCGACACGCGCCGATAGCTTTTTCGCGCGAAAACGGTTGGCGATCCCGGTCAACATCGGCAGTTCGCCGCCTTGCAGATGATCTGCACCCTCGGTGTCCATGACGATCCCGTCAGGCGCATCCATCGCCACGATTGGGGAATACTGGCCAAGCGCCCACAGCGTGATGCGCTCAAGTGCGGCCGCATCCGCAACCGGGTCAGCATCGGCCAGTATTAGACCCTGAAAGATGGCCTGCGCTTTGGCTGCGGGCATGCCGACACGGACGCCGGATTTCTTGGCGGCCGCATCGACTGCCGACACCCAGCGCTTGGCCCCGCTGCGTGCGATAACGGCAATGGCCTGCTCAACGGGAATAGACGGATCGGCTCGCCTGATCCTGTCCGTCGCCAGGTTCGGTAGATAAATCGAGACGACCCGTGGCATCACACGCTCCAACAATAAAATCTGCGCACTCGCCCGCTTTCACTCTTATCAATTCCAGCAGCCAGCGCGCCCGACCGATACCGGGCACCGGAAGAGGCTCGCTTGGAAGCACACTGACACGCCACCGCGTGCTCGCAGCCGTCGGCTGGCCGTAATCACTGGCCTCGGTTTGTCGTCGCCATCGTCGGACGGCCAGGCCCATGGTCCCAGTCTTTTCGGCGGCAAGCTGTAGCCGTCTCGACGTCGTCATTGGCAGCCTCACCAGCTCGCCGACCACCGCGCCTAGCCCGCCAAAGGCCAGCGCTTCCTCCATCGAGGCCAAGACGTCCTCCTCCTTGTCGCTTTCGACGAAGATGACACGTTTCGGATGGAGACCTGCCTGTGCCAGAGCCGGGAAAAAGAGATCAGGTCGCGTGAGGCACCAGACGACCTGGCCCTTTGTCTGCGCTGCGATCCCAGCCACCATCAGCGCGGCGGCTGCTCCGTCGACGGTCCCTGCTCCACCGCCCGCGAATTCATGAAGAGCACCGAAGGCGAGTCCGCCGCCAGGCAAGCGGTCATCGATCTCCGGAATACCGAAGGGCAGCACCTGCTTGTTGCGCGCGGACGTGCCTTCGAGATGCTGGATGCGCTCCCGCAGCTCCGAGATCACAAGATTTGTGGCACCCTGCGCCATCGCGACCTCTGTCTAAAACCGGGTTTCAATTTCGCTCCAAAGCGAGTAGGTTCTCTTTTTGTTCCTGATCGGCATGTGAGTCAATCGTGATGTTCAGGCAGAAATCGACCATCCAGTGCCAGTCCACAGCGGCGCTGCGAGCGATCAGGAAACGAATTCAACACGCTAACGAGCATCCATCCACAGATGAGCACAATCGAAAAAATAAGAAAAAATTCCTCTGGCGAGGACATTATTCTTCGACAGTTACGCGGTCACATCCTGCGCGTCGACTGTCGGACGTGTGACCGCTGCGACGATCTCGATCGGAAGGCCGTCGTAAAACGGCACGGCGCATCAATCCCAATGCACAAGCTGCGCCGTAGGATCGGCCTCGGATGCGACCGGATGAATGCCGCGGACGGTATTGACCGATGCCAACTCACCATTTCCGCGAAAGCCGACAAGGAGGACTGAACATGATCGACAATATCGTTTCATTCGAAGATCGTCGTCTCGCCAGGTTGGACGGTACGCATTTTAGCCGCAGCGATGAAGACGTCATGATCGCGAGCACCATCGAGAGCCTTAAGGGAGCGCGATACCGTTCGCGACTACATCGAGCGTATGGAAACAGGAGAGATCATTCTGCATCCTGACGACGGCAGCGCCGTCTCGCCTTTGCCGCTGGCCCAACTTGCCGACCTTCTGTCCGGGTGCGACCACATGCTGTCCATCGAAATCGACAGGCTTGAAGTCGAGGCGGAAAGGCTTCACGGTCCCTATCAGGATTAAGGAGGCTTTCGCATGTGCAATGCCTATAACGTCACTACCAATCAGCAAGCGATCCGGTCGTTCGTGTCTATGACCCACGACCATATCGGCAACATGGAGGACTCCATCGATGTCTATCCTGATCGCTTGGCTCCCATCGTTCGCAACAACGAAGACCGCCGGGAACTGACTATGGTCCGCTGGGGCATGCCCTCGTCCAGCAAGGCACTGCTCGATGCCGCCAGCAAACGGGCCGACAAGCTGCGCGCAAAAGGCAAGGAGTTCGACTTCAACGAACTCCTGAAGATGGAACCAGACGGTGGCACGACCAACATCCGGAACACCTCCAGCCAACATTGGAAACGGTGGCTTGGCGTGCAGAACCGTTGTGTGGTTCCGTTCACCCGGTTTGCCGAACCCGATCCGGCCAGCAAGGTCGAAGGTGGCCGCACGCCGAATGCCTGGTTCGCCAGCACAAGCGACGACCCGCTCATGTTCTTTGCCGGACTGTGGGTGAAGGACTGGACCAGCGTGCGCAAGGTCAAGGATGGTCTCGTCACCATCGACCTGTTTGCCTTCCTGACGACCGAGCCGAATGGCATCGTCGCCCCGATCCACCAAAAAGCGATGCCAGTGATCCTGACAACGCAAGACGAGGTCGAAACCTGGCTCACCGCCTCATGGGACGAAGCCAAAGCGTTGCAGCGCCCGCTGCCAGACGACTTGCTGAAGATCGAGCCCGTGATGGATGCGGGCGCATGATATGGAAGACGTCTTGACCGCAACCCCCGACAGCGTAACACCAGCCCCCGTGCGAAAGATCATCCATGTCGACATGGATGCCTTCTATGCGTCGGTCGAGCAGCGCGACAATCCGGAGCTGCGCGGCAAGCCCGTGGCGGTCGGGGGGTCAGAGGCGCGCGGTGTCGTCGCGGCAGCCAGTTACGAGGCCCGCATATATGGTGTCCACTCGGCAATGGCATCGGTGACGGCCAAGCGGAAATGCCCCGACCTCATCTTCGTCAAGCCGCGGTTCGAGGTCTACAAGGCCATCTCTGCGCAGATCCGGGAGATCTTCGCCGATTACACGCCTCTGATCGAGCCGTTGTCATTGGACGAGGCCTATCTCGACGTGACGGAAAATCTAAAGGGCATCGAGATCGCCACACAGATCGCGCTCGAGATCCGCACCAGGATCAAGGACGCCACCGGGCTAAACGCGTCTGCCGGGATCAGCTACAACAAGTTCTTGGCCAAGATGGCGAGCGACCTGAACAAACCAAACGGTCAGGCGGTCCTCACGCCGAAGGTCGGCCCGCGGTTCGTCGAAACGCTTCCGGTCAAGAAATTCCACGGTGTCGGCCCGGCTACAGCAGAGAAGATGCACCGTCTCGGGATCCAAAACGGCGCCGATCTCAGGCAAAAGGACCTGCCTTTTCTTGTCGAGCACTTTGGGAAATCGGGGCCATATTTCTATGGCATCGCCCGCGGCATCGACGAGCGACGCGTCAGGCCGGACAGAGTTCGCAAATCGGTCGGCGCCGAGGACACCTTCGCCCAGGACATCCATTCGTATGACCCGGCACTTGAAGGCATGCAGCCGTTGATCGCCAAGGTCTGGCGCTACTGCGAGGCCAACGCCATACGCGCAAAAACTGTCACGTTAAAGTTGAAGTACTCGGATTTCACACAGATCACGCGCGCAAAGACAATCGAGCAGCCATTCGAATCAATGGGCGAAATCGAGCAGACGATCGCATTGTTGCTCAAGCCTATGTTTCCACCGCCAAGAGGTGTCCGGCTGCTGGGAGTTACACTCTCATCGCTCGAGAGAGTAGGGCAGCACCTCCAGACAGAGCAATTGCGCTTTTTGCTCTGATTGGCATTGATTGATTTTGAAGTTTTCTGGTGAAGAATGGCAACCTTTCGCGCTCAGTCTGACCCAAGATCTCGCCCGTGAAACAGCTCTCTTAACGCTTTCGCGCCTTTCTTGTGAGGTGAGGTCACGATCACAAAGCGGCGGCCTTTTCCATCGGCCTCTTGATGGGCCAAGTCGAACATCCAGATTGTCATTGCGGTGCCTCGCGTGATTTCGAGGAGCTTTTCCATGGCAGGATCCTCCTGTGCGTCAACAACGAAGTGTAGCTCATAAGCGAAGGTTTCCTGGCCAGTCCCTCCCTTAAGCTGTTCCCTGAACCACTCCCACAGATTTGAGAAGTCGACCGGAAATGGTGCTAGGTCCATATTCACGTGAACAACATCCCGCAGAAAAATGACCTCACCATCGAAAAAGGCGTGGATACCGAGGAAGTATTCGGCGAGATCCATGTGCGCCGCTAACGCATCGCGAAATATGTTTAGGTTTGTCGCCGTCTGAAACATGCGGATCTCCATGCGCTTTTGCCATTACAGGCAAAATATGTTTTCGATACTTGGAGTTAACGCTGAATACGTTAAAAGATGCCTTCGACTTCTTCAGCTAGTGCAAGTTCTTACAGGCACGCATAGGTCGAAATGAAAAGCTTATGGCAGCTTTGATCAGAACAGGACGCTGCGGATTTTGTCGTCACCATCAAGCAATCCTGCGTTGCTCGAATGACGCTCAGTGCATTGACCGACATCGCCAAAAACGCCATCCCGTGCCGGGATAAAGCCTGCGTGGCATGTCCTACGCTCGTCATGTCTGCTGACACGTGATCCGATGATCGCCGAGCGGCGCACCCACAACCGGGGGGGATTTCGGATAGTGCCTCAATGAACTCATTGAGAGCGTCGATTTCGAGGCTAGCTAATCTTGCAGACCAACGTTTGCGAGTGAAGATCCCGAGGAACCGTCGATGCTCGCGTCGAACGCAGCGATCGTCGCAGGCGCGCCAGCGATGGCTCGCTGAGCTTGATCGCCAAAGTGCCTCGCTGCCAGCACGGCAAGCAGAAGAAGCGCCAATCTGAATATGAAAGCCCGCAGGAGCTTCTCTGTGGTGTCCATCGCATTTCCTTCCTTGTCCGACTTTGATGTAAACCTCGCCAGGCGACACGACACAATGTGTAAGATACAAGGGAAGCCTTCGGTTTATCCGAAGGATCCAAATTGGGGAGGATGCATGCGGTTCGACATCACTGACCTTCGCTTGTTTCTCCATGTGGTGGAGGCCGAGAGCATCACTCACGGCGCCGAACGGGCGGGTATGGCTTTGGCATCGGCCAGTGCCCGAATCCGTGGAATGGAAGAGTTCAGCGCAGTGCCGCTGCTCGACCGTGGCGCACGTGGCGCGCGTCCGACACAGGCTGGCGATGCTCTCGCACACCATGCCCGCATCGTTCTTGGACAAATGGAGCAGATGCGTGGCGACCTGCAACTTTACGCGAAAGGGCTACGTGGTCAAATCAGGTTGATGTCAGGGCGCGCGGCGATGGCGCACCTACCCGAAGTGCTTCGGCGGTTCCTGGTCGACCATCAAACAATAGACGTGGACCTCGACGAACGTCAGAGCCCGGATGTCGTTGCAGGCGTCGCTGGAGGTCTTGCCGATCTCGGGATCGCGGCAGACACCACAGACATCGGATCGCTAGAAACTCGGCCGTTCAAGACCGACAGGCTCGTATTGATTACCACTGCCGAAAATCCCCTGGCAAAACGGAGCACGGTTCCATTCCGCGAGGTGCTTGACCAGCCATTCGTGGGTCTGCCTGCCGATAGTGCGCTGCAGGGGCACCTTTCGACACACGCCTCGCGTGAGGGCCGGCAGTTCAAGCTCCGCATCCGTTTGGACGCGTTCGAGGACATCTGCGCTATGGTCGCAAGCGGCGTTGGGCTGGCTATCGTGCCAGAGGTTTACGCGAGGCGATATCAGCATCCGCTCAGACTCGGTGTCGTTCCCCTCGCTGACGCCTGGGCATTGCGTCACCTTCTCGTCTGTGCACGAAATTTCGCGGCCCTGCCTGTTCACGCCAGGCGGCTCGTCGACTATCTTGCGATCGCATAGGCATATTATCATCGCATGTCGCTCCAATGATCGCTCAGGGCCCTAAGAAGCCGGTTAAGTCTCGGCTTGACGCTGTGCGGGATCGATAACGTTGGAGCCATCGTTTTCGACCCAGATGACAAGGCGATGCGCTCCGTCCTGCCGCGTCACGAACGCAACCAGATTACAACGCGATCGAGGAACGGATCCTAAGGGCGCCCATCAAGCGATCGTCGTGCAACCGCGTTCGCTCAGCCTCGGGAACCATGTTGGATCAGACATAGTTACCTTTCGACATCTTTGGAGGCACGTGGAATGACCGCTCACCGCGCTCAATGGAAGGGACACCTGAAGATTGGCGATCTTAGTTGCGCCGTCGGCCTGTATACTGCCGCATCGACTTCCGACCGTATAAGCTTCCATATGTTAAACCAGAAAACCGGAAACCGTTTACAGCGGGAGTTCATCGACAGCGAAACTGAAGAGGTTGTCGCGCGAGAGCAACAAGTGAAGGGTTTCGAGACGGGAAGCGGCGACTACATCATGATCGATCCGCAAGAGGTTGCCGCCGTCATCCCAGATTCAGATAAGATGCTTGAGGCAGAAGCTTTCATCGCTTGCGGCGAAGTCGATGATGTCTATTTCGACAAGCCTTATTACCTCGTGCCTGTAGATGACGAAGCTAGCGATCCTTTCAACTGCATCCGCGACGCACTGGCCAGCACGCGCGTGGTGGCTATTGCGCGGACCGTTCTGTTCCGGCGAATGCGGACCGTTTTGATCAGACCACACGGCAGGGGCCTGATCGCGACGACACTCAACTTCGATTACGAGGTGCGGTCGTCAAAGGAAGCGTTCAAGGGCGTTGCGAAGGTTAAGGTCGGAAACGAGATGCTCGACTTGGCCAAGCACATAATCGATACGAAAATCGGCGACTTCGATCCCGCTAAGACTGATGACCGATATGAAACCGCCCTTGCTGCACTGGTAAAGGCAAAGGCTGAAGGAAAAGCCCTTCCGAAACCTAAGCCGGTGAAGATTTCTAAACCGAATGATCTTCTGAAGGCACTTCGAGAAAGCGCTGGATTGAGCAAGCCTTCCTCCAGGAAGCCAAAGGCCGCGAACGCCAACGCCGGGAAAAAGAAAACGAAGGCTGATGCAAAGACGCCGTCCAAGACCACTCAGAAGAAGGCAAGCTGACCATGGCCCCACGACGTCCGTACTGGCGAGGTTATTTGAAGCTTTCGCTTGTCACCTGCCCCGTAGCGATGGTCCCAGCGACCTCGGAGAGCGAGAAAGTGCGGTTTCATACTCTTAACGAAAAGACCGGCAATCGGGTTGTTTCACAGTACATCGACAGTGTAACCGGCAAGCCGGTCAAAGACGAGGACGAGGCCAAGGGATATGAGCGCGGTGAAGACGACTACGTTATTCTCACCGATGACGAACTAGAGTCCGTAGAGCTGGAGAGCGTTCGCACCATCGACATTGAACGGTTTGTGTCTAGGGAGAAGATCGAGTGGATTTATCTCGACACCCCGTTTTACCTCACCGCCAATCAGAAAATCGGTGACGAAGCCTTTGCTGTCATTCGGGAGGCAATGAAGGCTAAGGACGTCGTGGGCGTCGCTCGGGTCGTCCTTGGCCGTCGAGAACGCGCCGTGATCCTCGAGCCTCGCGACAACGGCATTGTCGTGTGGGCGCTCAGGTTTGGTGACGAAGTCCGACCGGAAAGTGAGTATTTCGCCGGCATAGACAAGACGTCGGACGCAAAGGGCGTCGCCGCACTCGAAAAGATCATCAAGAAGCGTACTCAAAAATGGTCGCCAGCCATGGCGTCCGATCCGATCCAGGATAGCTTGCTGAAGCTTATCGCTTCGAAGAAAAGGGCCCATAAGCCCTCAAAGAAGCAGGCCTCCAAAAAGAGAACGGGAGATGACAGGAAGCAGAGCAACGTCGTTAACATCATGGATGCGCTGAAGAAATCAGTCCAAAAAGAACTGAAGTCCCGCAAAGCTGGCTGAAGCAGCAATGCATCACTTCGGCGCGGCTGCCTCGCGTGCAACATTTCGTCGTTCCACTGGCAATTCTTTGCTCGTCAGGCAGCCCGCTTTTTCGATTTGTTCAATCGCCTGATTGCCTGTTCCAGGGACCGCTCGCCGTCGCAATAATCCTGCCAGGCAGTGGTCTGCTTGAGGAGAGCGGGCACCGATCTGATCGTGAACCGCCTCGGGTCGAGCCCTGCCTTGACCTGCGTCCAGTTGAGCGGCATCGACACCGTCGCTCCTGCTCGGGCCCTCGGTGAAAGCGGCGCGACTGCAGTCGCGGTACGATCATTGCGCAAGTAATCCAAGAAAATGCGCCCACTGCGGAGACTTTTCGTCATCTTGATCAAGTAGCGGTCCGGGTTGTCTCTGGCCATTTCCTGGCAGATATCGTGCGCGAAGGCCTTGCCTTGGTCCCACGTGAGCGTCTTGCCTTTCGGCACGGACAACGGCGTCACCACATGCAGCCCCTTGCCCCCGGTTGTCTTACAGAAGCTGACTAGGCCGAGCTCCTCCAATCGATCTCGTATCTCGCGGGCGCCTTCTATGACTGTGTTGAAATCGACATCCGGACCGGGGTCAAGATCGAACACCAAGCGCCCCGGCACCTCCGGAAGATTGGGTTCGCAGTTCCAAGGATGTAGCTCTGTTCCCCCAATTTGGGCGATGGCGGCCAATCCCTCGACGCGGTCGATTTGCAGATAGGGCTGTTTATCGCCCGACACTTTGACCTGCTCGATGAGGTTTGAAGTTCCCTGCATCGCATGCCGCTGAAAGAACTGCTCGCTCCCGATACCGTCTGGCGTCCGGATGATCGAACAAGGCCGTCCCTTTATGTGATCGATCAGCCATGGCCCCACGGCCTCGTAGTAGTGAGCCAGATCAAGCTTTGTGACCGGCTCTGCGTCCGAGGCATCGGGCCACATGGGTTTCTCAGGGCTGGATATCAGAACGCCCATGACATCGACCTTCGCTCCCTTGCGAAATTTCGATGCCGTGCGCGGTTTCGGAGCCTCGGTCTCAGGGTCGGGAACATCCGTTTCGTCCGGGCTCGCTGGCTGATCTGCCTCAACCTCTTCCGCAGGCTTGTCCTCGCGCAAGCCTTTGAACGCGGCTTGTCGGACCTGGCCGTCCGCTGTCCATCCCGCAAACTCGATTTCCGCAACCAGCTCGGGCTTCAGCCAAAAAATTTCTGGTGTTTTCTTCGGAGCACCGATGCCGGTGAACGGAGATTTCGTGGTTTCGACCTCCTTCAATCGCGGCAACAACTTGTCGATCACGCTCGCCGGGTAACCAGTCCCAACGCGGCCGACATAAACAAAGTGGTCACCGCGATTGACACCGACTAGGAGCGAGCGGAATTTCCCGTTGGTGGTGGCGTAGGCACCTATCACCACTTCGTGTCCCGCTCGGCATTTGGATTTCGCCCACGTCTTCGTTCGGCCGGACACATAGGTTGCATCGGCCTTTTTCGAAACGATGCCTTCGAGCGACAATTTGCAGGCCGACTTTAAAACAGCATCCCCGCCTGTCTCGAAGTGTTCGACAAAGCGTATACGTGGGTCGTCCCCCGCCTTGCGCAGAAGAGCAACTAACCGCTCCTTTCGCTTTGTCAGCGGCAAATCGCGAAGGTCTTCACCGCCAGCAAACAGCAGATCAAAGGCGAAGAAGACGAGATCGTCGGTCTTACCTTCCGACAACGATGCTTGCAGCGCTGCAAAATCCGGTGCACCGTTCTCATCGAGGGCGCATATCTCGCCGTCGATGATCGCATCTGGAAGTCTTTCGCAAGAACGAGCGATAGCGGGGTATTTCTTGGTCCAATCGAGGCCTTTGCGCGTTTTGAGGGTGACCTCACCACCTTGGATGCGCATCTGTATGCGGTAGCCGTCAAACTTGATCTCGTGAACCCAGCCGTTTGCGGATGGCGGTCGTTCCAGTGCTTCGCACAGTTGCGGCGCGATGAACGACGGCATTGCAGAGGACACAGTCTTATCGCGCGGATTGGTCCTTTTCTTCGATGCTGCCTTTCGTTCGTCGGCGGCAAGGCCTTCGCTGCTATCCCAGACCGCATCCGCCTCAACGGAACCACCTGATGTCATGAACGGCTTTGGCTTTCGGCCTTTTCCCGATGCAATGGCATCCATCGTCCGCCCAGAAGCAACAGACGTCGCATTCTCTTCGAGTACTGCAGCGCCGTCTTTGTCGACGGCGAAATCATCATGGTGTTTGATCAGAAGCCAGTTGTTTCGCGTCTCGCCTTCTCGTCCACGCATTCGCACGAGGACGAAACTCCCATGAAGCCGTTCGCCCTCGAGCGTGAATTTGAAATCGCCTTTGGCGAGCGCCTGCTCTGGCGTCTTGTTGCCCTCTGGCTCCCAGTAGCCCCGATCCCAGAGCATAACCGTGCCCCCACCATACTGGCCCTTAGGAATAGTGCCCTCGAAATCGCCGTAATCCAGCGGATGATCCTCGACCTCCACCGCGAGACGCTTGTCTTGCGGATCCAGCGATGGTCCTTTGGTGACCGCCCAGGATTTGAAGACACCGTCCAGTTCTAGCCTGAGGTCGTAGTGGAGGCGAGTAGCGTCGTGCTTCTGGATGATAAAGCGTCGACGGTTCGAGGATTTTACCTGCGCCTCCCCGGTCGGCTCAGCGGTTTTCTTGAAGTCGCGCTTAGCACGGTATTTGGAGAGGTTGACGGCCATGGGTTTTCTCGCAATCGATCACTATCGAAATGCCCAGGATGTGGCTACGGTTCCAGGACAGGCCTGAATTTGATCCATGCGGTTCCGTTCTCTTTGCAGTAAGATCAAAGAGCGCAGGGTCCCAGGCAAGCTTTTGCTCCGGCTGCTCGTCGAACTTTGCTGGCCGGACAGGCGAACGCCATGTTGCGTGGGCGGTTCCAGCAGTATCTGGCACTACACCGATAATGTACATGCGGTGGTGCAGCCTCGTTTAGCCCCATGGATTGACAGATCGGCACCTCATCGGCACCAAAGTGCCACGTCAGGCATCAAGTTGAATCCCACACCCTGAGTTTGCACTACCTTGCTAGCCAATGGCGAGGTCGTAGATTTGCACCAGATCGGTCGGTTCGGAAAAAGTCGCCCTCGATGATCCGGGCTCTTAGCAGCTTGACGAGGTGCGCCGGAACCAGGACCGGGCCAACGCCAGTAACGTAGCCGCTGTCGCGACCCTTCTAGCATCAGCGCTGGAAACAGCCTAATGTCGGCGCCGGATCTAGCATCCGGCCGCCGCGCCATCCCAAAGCTGCAATCCAGCCCGCGTCGCCCGGGGAATGAACTCCGGCGTGAAGTGGACGTCTTGCGTGCATCGCACAAGACATTACCGCGGATCGACCAAGGCTGCGGCTCGGAAGCACATGGCATCTTCCACGCAAATGCAGGCTCTAGCGCAGGACAATCGATGAGCTACTGGCGTTCTGTGCTGCTTCAAACAGGCTTTTTCCAGGGCCGTCAAGCCATTCATCAAAGCTCAGCAGATGGCCAAACTCTTCGCGAAGACTTCCGATATCTGCGTGGCCTGCCAGTCGTCCGTCATCGAACAACTCAGTCAATCGCCGCAGGAAGTCGTTCTCATTCAGAAGAACATCCGGAAACCGGCTGTAGCTGATCGGCCGGCCAGCGGCGCGGCTGAGGCTTCGCTGCAAGCCGTCTCCCGTCAATTCATCGCCGGCGATCTCAATCGTGCGACCGACAAACCGGCCCGGATAGGAGAAGATGCGCGCCACGATCTTGCCGATATCTCGAACGGCGATGACTTGTCCGATCTGTGTCGGCCGAAGAAATGAGACGTAAGCATCCTGATCCAGACCCATCCCAGGCAGCATCAGCAGTTCCATGAAGCCCGCCGGACGTATGATGGTGCTGGGGATATCCAGCGCCCTGACATGGGCCTCGATCTCCGATTTGCTGTCGAAATGTCCCATGCCCGTCTTTTCCGGCCCGGCGGCATTTACCGAGGTATAGACGAAGTGACCGATGCCGGATTGCATGGCAATATCGGCGATCACTTTGCCATACCTGACCTCATCGTCGTCCGAAACACCGTAGACTGCCCCCTGCCCTGAACTCGGCTGAACACTGAACACGCCGTAGACCCCTGCCATGGCAGATCTGATTGAGGCTTCGTCCGCAAAATCCCCTTGAGCCACCTCAACACCGAGCGATGCCAAATCCAGACCTCTTTGGGCATCCGGATCGCGGACAAGTGCCCTGACGGACCAGCCATCGGCCCGGAGAGCCGATGCGACGGCCCCGCCCTGTTGGCCTGTCGCGCCGAAGACGAGGACAGTTTTTCCGGAACTGAACTCCGACGCCGCCGTGCCAATATCTTGATGATTGCTGGATGTCATTCGAGCCTCCTTGCTGCTGAAGGCCATCTAGGTATACTTATTATACGTGAATGCAATTACGCACCTGAACACTACCAGGTTTACAGGAGTATCCCAGTTATGGCTGCAATGCCGCCGGAAACTCTCGAACTGAACAGGCTTGTCTTAGAGGAGATTACGACAAAGTGGTCGTTGCTCGTGCTGGGATGCCTGTGCAGCGGGCCAATGAGATTTAATGCGCTTCGACGGGCAAACGATGGCATCTCCCAAAAGGCCTTGACGCAGTGCCTTCGTCGGCTGGAGGCCAACGGCTTTGTAACCCGCTCGGTCGTCAGCATCGCGCCCGTTGCCGTCGTCTACGAGATATCCCGGCTAGGGCGGTCACTCGAACCACACTTGCAAGCAATCCTGAACTGGGCAGATGAACATCGCGACGAGGTCTTAGCTGCGCAACGACAGTTTTATGGCGAGGCAGATGACTTGTCGCGCAAATAGATGATCCTGCGGTTTGGGATCTCGGCGTAGCCGACATCAAGAGTGTAATTCTTCGTGGCTTGGGTGGCGAACGTCTTCGGGAGCATCGTCTTCCCGGATTGCCGGGGCCTAACGATCAGCAAGACTCACGTGTCCAACATGGCGTCCTTAACACTTTGCTCGACGGGTCTTAGATAAAGCGTCACAGCCATGCTCCTTGGTGACCATTCGCAATTAGGGCGATGGCCATATGAAAGTCGAGCAGTGCTTGCTGTGACGGCGAAATATTCACGACTGGTATGGGGCAGTTGGCGGCCCACCGATCACCGAAACGCGAAGCGGAAAAAGGCTTTGCGACAAGGATGGTGGCCAGGACCGTCTAAGCAGAGTGCACGGGAACGATCAAGCGATGGTTTATGCGGGACGGCTGGAAGTTTCGCTCGATATGCCTTCAGCGATCATCAAGCAGTGCTGCGGACGTCAAGCGCCAGAGGCTATGCCACGGTGTTGAGAATATCCCCTTAGGCCGCGAGTTGGCTTTCTTTCAACCTCAGCGTCACAACCACACCACCCTCGACCCAGCTGACGTCGATTGAACCTTTGAGTTGCCCGGAAACGGTCCGCTGCAGGAGCTTGCTGCCATATCCTTCCGCCGAGCGCGTAGGTTCGACTGTATGGCCGCCTTGCTCGCTCCAGACAATTTCGATATCGTCCTCCACGACCTTGCCTGAGATGTCGAGTAACCCGGTATCATTCGACAGCGCGCCGTATTTGAGTGAGTTGGTCGCCAGCTCATGAATGACCAGCGCAAGGCTCGTAGCGGCCTTATCACCGAGGCCCATCCTGGGGACCGCTACGCGGATACGCCCCGCAAAGGCACCGACATCGTCGTAGGGCGCGAGAAGCACGGTAAACATGTCTCCCAGCAGTGCCGCATTCCCCTGACCATCCGGAAGGGGCCGGACCAACTCATGGGCACGGCCAAGTGCGGTCAAGCGCTGCGTCAGTTGCTTTGCCATTTCCTCCTTCGTCTCGGTAGAGCGCGATGTGATGTTCGTAAGACCGGCCGCAAGCGCCAGCAAGTTCTTGACGCGGTGGCTCATTTCGCCGGCGAGCAGCTCATGCCCTTCCTCGGCCTGTTTTCGGCCCGTCACGTCAAGGAAGATGCCCGTCATTTTCTTTGTAGCTGCGTCACCTTCGTTGCCCTGTCCTCTCGCAGAGATCCACCGAACGTCAGACGTGGTGGTCAAAATGCGGAAGTCGATTTCAAAAGGTCCGTCGATGGCCCGCGTTGCAACGAACGCGGCTCTGACCCGATCCCGGTCGGCGGGATGAACCTTGGCGGAAAGATGCTCAAAAGTGAGGTCTTGTTCGACGGGAATATCCCAAAGCTCGTAGGCCTTCGCATCCATCACGAACGTGTCGTCATCGACGATCCAGGTCCAGAGCGCGACGCCGGCTGACTTGATGGCCTGCCTAAGCTCGTTTGCATTCCATTCGGGCTGTGACCCTACTTGGCTCATGTTCAATTCTCTTCCGCCAAATCAAAAAAGATGACCCTGATCAGAACTAGCGGGCTGGACAAGCGGAATCAATGGTCTAGCTCCGCTTGGCAGTGACTGCTCGAATCGCACATTACAAGCATGAGCCCTCTCCGATTGACGACTGGCGTCAATGAAGGGCAACCGCGTAGAGCACCTGAACACCCAGGCAAGACGGGGCAAGCAACGTAAATCGTGCTCTGCTCCTCTTTTCGATCAGAATGGTGTGCTAAAGCGTGTCGCATCTATTCAGCCTCATATCCTGCTGCCTTGAAGAAGTTTCGGCATTCGGTGACGGAGAAGAGGGTGATGATGTCGCCGAGCGC
>UBJO01000042.1:0-178 GCA_900465665.1 Hyphomicrobiales bacterium | reverse complement strand
ACATTGTCGAGGATGACGACGTCGCCGGGCGATAGTGTCGGCACAAGTTGTGTTTCGATCCAGGTTTCGAAGATGCGACTGTTCATGGGAGCATCGACGATCCATGGTGCGGTCAGGCCATGGCAGCGCAGACCGGCAATGAAGGTCTGCGTCTTCCGTTTCCCGAAGGGAGCATAGG
>UBJO01000099.1 GCA_900465665.1 Hyphomicrobiales bacterium | reverse complement strand
AGGCTGGGGAGGGGCTTTACACCCCACCCGCCTTGATTTCACCGCACCACCTGCCTAGATTGCAGCCATCCGCAATACCAACAGGACGGTGCACCATGGATTTCAACCCGATCGCAATGCCGCTTTGCCTTGCCATACGGGAAACCCATGTCCATGCCTGCATCCATTACCCTTTCCAATCTTTCGTGGTCCACGCCTGACGGGCGGCCGCTTTTTTCCAATCTCGATCTGAGCTTCGGGGCCGAACGCGCCGGGCTGGTCGGCCGCAATGGCGTCGGCAAGACGACGCTTCTGAGGCTGATCACCGGTGAGCTCGTGCCGCAATCCGGCAACGTCGCCGTCAGCGGACGGCTCGGTGTGCTCCGGCAGACGGTGCAGGTCGATGCCGATCAGACGGTGGCCGATCTCTTCGGTGTGCGCGATGCACTCGATGTCGTGGCGCGCGCGGTTCTCGGCGAAGCCTCGGCCGATGAGGTCGCTTCCGCCGACTGGACGCTCGAGGTCCGGCTTGCCGATGCGCTCGAGCGGATGGGCTTCTCAGCCGAGCCCGATACGCTGCTCACCTCGCTGTCGGGCGGCCAGCGCACCCGTGTCGGGTTGGCGGCGTTGATCTTCAGCGAACCGGATTTCCTCATCCTCGATGAGCCGACGAACAATCTCGATCGCGACGGCCGCGAGGCGGTGATCGCTCTCATCGAGAGCTGGCGGGGCGGGGCGCTTGTGGTCAGCCATGATCGTGTGCTGCTCGAACGGATGGATGCGATCGTCGAGCTGACGACGCTTGGCGCCAAACGCTATGGCGGCAATTGGAGCGCGTTTCAGGCGCGCAAGGCGATTGAGCTCTCAGCGGCCGAACACGACCTTGCCGATGCCGAAAAGCGGGTGGCGGATGTCGCTCGCAGCGCGCAACTCTCGGCCGAGCGGCAGGCGCGCAGCGACAAAGTCGGCGCCAAGAAAGCGGCGCGGGGCGATATGCCTCGTATCGTCGCCGGCGGCCTGAAGCGGGCGGCGGAGAACACCAGAGGGGACAAGGTCAGGCTCGGCGAGAAGCGGCGCGAGGAGGCGATGGAGGATGCCAGTGCGGCGCGCGAGCGCATCGAGATCCTGCAGCCGTTTTCCGCGAAGCTGGCGTCGACACATCTGCCCGCGTGGCGGGTGGTGTTGCGGCTCGATGGCGTGACGGCCGGATACGAGCCGGATCGGCCCGTGATCACCGATCTCTCCTTTGCGATCACGGGGCCGGAGCGGGTGGCGGTTGAGGGGCCGAACGGTTCGGGCAAGACGACGCTCTTGTCGCTCGTCACCGGGCAAATCGCGCCCTGGGCGGGAACGGTCTCGGTGCCCGTGCGCCTTGCGGTCTTCGACCAGAGCGTCAGCCTGCTCGACCGGTCGCTATCGATCGCCGAGAACTTTCGCAGGCTCAATTCCGGTGCGAACGAGAATGCCTGCCGCGCGGCGCTGGCGCGGTTCATGTTCCGAGCCGATGCCGCCCTTCAGCTGGTTTCGACGCTGAGCGGCGGGCAGCTGCTGCGTGCCGGCTTGGCTTGCGTGCTGGGCGGTGCGGAACCGCCGCCGCTGCTGGTGCTCGATGAGCCGACCAACCATCTCGACATCGATTCCATCGCCGCCGTGGAGGCGGGACTTGCCGCCTATGACGGTGCGCTCCTTGTCGTCAGCCACGACGCGGTGTTTCTTGAGCGGATCGGCATCACGCGGCGGCTGTTGCTGCCATCGGGGGAGGATGTGCTCTGAGCGCGCGCGTTCCTATCTGCAACGTTACAGATTTGACATTTCAAACCTATACGTAGAGTAGAGAGCAGCCGGAAGCGTGATACAGCCACCGGCCGAGTTTGGAGGATTTGAGTTTGACGATTGATGCAAAAACGCCCGCCGCGAAGATTGATGCCAAGGCCCTGGCCGCCCGCTTTCCCGGCGATTTCACCTTCGGCGTGGCGACGGCAGCCTTCCAGATCGAGGGCGCTTCGAAAGCCGATGGGCGCAAGCCGTCGATCTGGGATGCCTTCTGCAACATGCCGGGCCGGGTCTTCAATCGCGACAATGGCGACGTCGCCTGCGATCACTACAACCGCCTCGACGAGGATCTCGATCTCATCAAGTCGCTCGGCGTCGAGGCCTATCGCTTCTCCATCGCCTGGCCGCGCATCATCCCCGATGGCACCGGGCCGGTGAACGAGAAGGGGCTCGATTTCTACGATCGCCTCGTCGACGGCTGCAAGGCGCGGGGTATCAAGACCTTCGCGACGCTCTACCACTGGGACCTGCCGCTGCTGCTCGCCGGCGATGGCGGCTGGACGGCGCGGTCGACCGCCTATGCCTATCAGCGCTACGCAAAAACGGTGATGTCGCGTCTCGGCGATCGCCTCGACAGCGTCGCGACCTTCAACGAGCCGTGGTGCATCGTCTGGCTCAGCCATCTCTATGGCATCCACGCGCCGGGCGAGCGCAACATGCAGGCGGCACTTCATGCCATGCACTACATGAACCTCGCCCATGGCCTCGGCGTCGAGGCGATCCGCTCGGAAGCGCCGAACGTGCCTGTCGGCCTCGTGCTCAATGCCATGTCGGTCATCCCGGGTTCCGACAGTGCTAGCGACCAGGCGGCCGGCGAGCGGGCGCACCAGTTCCACAACGGCGCCTTCTTCGATCCGGTCTTCAAGGGCGAATATCCGAAGGAGTTCCTGGAGGCGCTCGGCGACCGCATGCCTGTCGTCGAGGAGGGTGATCTCGCGATCATCAGCCAGAAGCTCGACTGGTGGGGGCTCAACTATTACACGCCGCTGCGCGTCGCCGACGATCCCAAGAAGACCGGCGATTTCCCCTGGACGGTCGAGGCGCCCCGCGTCAGCGACGTGAAGACCGATATCGGCTGGGAGGTCTATGCGCCGGCGTTGAAGCATGTGGTGGAAGATCTCTACCGCCGCTACGACCTGCCGGAATGCTACATCACCGAGAACGGCGCCTGCGACAATACCGGC
Source organism: Hyphomicrobiales bacterium (assembly GCA_900465665.1). Lineage (GTDB taxonomy): Bacteria > Pseudomonadota > Alphaproteobacteria > Rhizobiales > Rhizobiaceae > Rhizobium. Next base: position 27,706 of record UBJO01000099.1, on the reverse strand, counting down.
ATCGAAGCGGGCGTGGTCGAGGACAGGATGCGGCTCGATTATTACATCCAGCATCTCGATGTCGTCGCCGACCTCATCAAGGACGGTTATCCGATGCGCGGCTATTTCGCCTGGAGCCTGATGGATAATTTCGAGTGGGCGGAGGGCTATCGCATGCGCTTCGGCCTCGTGCATGTCGATTACGACACCCAGGTTCGCACGGTGAAAACGAGCGGCAAGTGGTATTCGGAGCTCGCCGCGCAGTTCCCGAAGGGTAATCACAAGAGCGCCTGATCGCCTCGGTTCGAATTGTCTATGCGGCAGGTAGATTTTTTCCTGCCGCATCGCACAAATAAAAAAACATCCCTGTCCGGTTTCAACCACCGGCGGCATAAGTTGCAGCAACAGGAAAGGCAAAACGTCTTTCTTTCCCGCCCGCAACGAAAGCCGTGTCCATGCCTCGCACCCGTGATTGTCTTCGAATGTGCCGCCCGATTGGCTAATCGGCGCGATAGCGGTTATAGAACCGCCAGTTTTTGAAGACCAACATACGCGAGCATGAAATGACACTCCAACACCAGGCCCAACAAGACGCTGCCCAGGGCGCGTCCGGCGGCCATTCCGGGCGAGAGCCAGAGGGCGCGGCGGGGGCGATCCCGATGGTCGCCTTTGAAGGCGCCGGCAAGCGCTACGGGCCATCAGGCGAGGGCGGTTTCACCGCGGTCGAAAAGGTCGATCTCACCGTGGCGCGTGGCGCCATCACCGGCATCATCGGCCGCTCCGGCGCCGGCAAGTCGACGCTGATCCGCATGGTCAACGGGCTGGAGACGGCAACCTCGGGCAAGGTGCTCGTCGATGGCGTGGATGTCGGCGGGCTCAGCGAAGAGGGGCTTCGCGGCCTGCGCCGCCAGGTCGGCATGATCTTCCAGCACTTCAATTTGCTTTCCTCGCGCACCGCCTTCGACAATGTGGCCCTGCCGCTGGAGATCGCGGGTGTGGACAGGCAGACGATCCGCGCCAAGGTCGGGCCGCTGCTCGATCTCGTCGGTCTCGGCGACAAGGCCGGCAACTATCCCTCGGAGCTGTCGGGTGGCCAGAAGCAGCGCGTCGGCATCGCCCGCGCTCTGGCGACCGATCCGAAGCTGTTGCTCTCCGACGAGGCCACCTCGGCGCTCGATCCGGAGACGACGCAGTCGATCCTCGAACTCCTGAAGCGCATCAATGCCGAACTCGGGCTTACCGTTCTCCTCATCACCCACGAGATGGAGGTGGTGAAGACCATCGCCAGCCATGTCGCGGTGATCGATGCCGGTAAGATCGTCGAGGCCGGCCGCACCTTCGACGTCTACACCAATCCGCAGCACCAGACGACGCGCACGCTGCTTGCCTCGGCGCTGAAGCTGCCGGAATGGCTGCGTTCGGGCATCAAGGCGCAGCCGTCTTCGGGCGACCGGGCGCTGGTGCGGCTGGTCTTCTTCGGCGAAACCGCCTTCAAGCCGCTCACTGGTCGGCTGGTCGCGGAGCTCGGCTCCGACGTCAATATTCTCGCCGGCGCGATCGAGGAGATCGGGGGCGAGCCCTTCGGTTCGCTGGTCGTGTCCTATTCGGCCGATCCAGACGTGATCGCGCGTGCCGACCGCTTCTATGCGGAAACCGGTCTCAAGACGGAGGTGCTCGGTTATGTCGCCTGATATGATCTACAACCTCCTCTCCAAGGCGCTGATGCAGACGCTGCAGATGGTGTTCGTCGCCGGCATCGTCGGCTCGATCATCGGCCTGCCGATCGGCGTGTTCCTGGCCACATCGGGCAAGGGCGAGCTGTTTCCGGCGCCGAAGACCAACCGCGTGCTCGGGCTCGTCGTCAACGCCGCGCGCTCGACGCCGTTCATCATCCTCGTCGTCGCCATCGTGCCCCTGACGCGCCTGTTGACGGGCACGTCGATCGGCACCTGGGCGGCGATCGTGCCGCTCACCATCGCCACCATCCCCTTCTTCGCGCGCCTGGTCGAATCCGCCATCCGCGAGATCGACAAGGGGCTGATCGAGGCTGCCCGCGCCATGGGCGCCACGCCGTTCCAGATCGTCTTCAAGGTGCTGTTGCCTGAGGCGCGGCCGAGCATCCTGATGGCGCTGACGATGACCATCGTCAGCCTGATCGGCTACTCGGCGATGGTCGGCGCCGTCGGCGGCGGCGGGTTGGGCGATCTCGGCATCCGCTACGGCTACCAGCGCTTCAATCCCGAGATGATGGTGATTGTCGTGATCGTGCTGATCGTTCTCGTGCAGCTCGTCCAGAGCGCCGGCGACGGGCTCGCCCGCCGCTTCGACAAGCGCAACCGGAAAAACTGACGCTTTAACAACAAACCATAATTCAACACAGGAGACACCCATGAAGAAGTTCATCATCGCAGCCGCGCTCGCTGCCTTCGCGGCCGGCTCGGCACTGGCCGAAGACATCAAGGTCGGCGTCACGCCGGGCGAGCACGCGCAGATCATGGAAAAGGTCGCCGAGATCGCCAAGACCAAGGGTCTCAACATCGAGATCGTCGAGTTCTCCGACTATGTCGTGCCGAACCAGGCTCTCAACGATGGCGACATCCAGGCCAACTCGTTCCAGCACCAGCCCTACCTCGACAACCAGATCGCCGACCGCAAGTTCGATCTCGTCAGCATCGGCACGACCATCACCACGCCGATGGGCGTCTATTCCAAGAAGGTGAAGAGCCTCGACGAACTGAAGGAAGGCGCCACCGTCGCCATCCCGAACGACCCGACCAATGGCGGCCGCGCGCTGCTCGTTCTCGCCTCCAAGGGCCTGATCAAGTTCAAGGACAATCCTGGCGTCAAGGTCACCGTCGCCGACATCATCGAGAACCCGAAGAAGATCGACTTCGCCGAAATCGACGCCGCGCAGCTGCCGCGCTCGCTCGATGACGTCGACGCCGCCGTCATCAACACAAACTACGCCATGGAAGCCGGCCTGCACCCGAAGACCGACGCCATCGCCATCGAGAGCGAAAAGTCGCCTTACGCCAACGTGATCGTTGTCCGTACCGCCGACAAGGACGCACCGTGGGCCAAGACGCTGGTCGAATCCTACCACGACGAAAGCATCCGCAAGTTCATCAACGAACAGTTCAAGGGCGCCCTGATCGCGTCCTGGTAAGAGCTGCTCTTATCCTTACACGACATGAAGCGGTCCGGCCTTGCCGGGCCGCTTTTTCGTTGGGGCGAATCGTCGGATGCCGTAGACCAGTGGGATGGACGCCAAACCGCTCTTTCTCTATGCGCTCTGCGGCAGCCAGCGGAAGGTCTCGACCAATCGCCGGCTGCTCACGACCTTGCGCGATCACGCGCCGGAGGGTGTCGCGATCGAGATCTGCGATCTCGTCGGCGATCTGCCGATCTTCAATCCCGATCGCGAAGGCGAGCATACGCCCGATATCGTCGAGCGGTTGGGGGCGAAGATGCGCGCGGCCGATGGCGTCATCGTCGCCTGTCCCGAATATGCGCACGGTCTGCCGGGCGGGCTGAAGAACGCGATGGACTGGTTGGTGTCGCGCGACGAGGTGCCATTCAAGCCCGTGATGATCGCGCATGCATCGCATCGCGGCGACTTCGCGCTGGGCCAGTTGACGGAGGTCTTGAAGACCATGTCGTTCGATATCGTCGAGGAGGCGCATCTGCGGATAGGGTTGCTCGGGAAGGACGATGCGGCGCAGGCGACGGTTCTGGCGGCGGCCGTGCGAGACGGCGTTATTTTGAACGCGCTTGCAAAATTCTGCACGCACGTTCGTAAGGATGCGCTTTATAAGTAGATTTGAATAATTTTATCCGATTGAAATACAATCATTTTTTTCGCTCTTGCGTTCGCGTCGCTGATGCGAGAGTGCTTAATCGTTCAATCGTGTTTTAACCGTTTTTTGAAGGCTTCCCGGCAGTATTCCCGCACAGGGAGAATACATGTCGTCGATCTTCAGCAAACGAAGCGCGATTCTGGGAGCTGGTCGCCACACAACCGTGGCCGGCGTCCTGTTTTCGTTTGCCGTTGTTGTCGTTGTCGTGACGCTGATGGTGCTGAACGCGCTTGATCACGTGGCGCAGAAATCCAACGTGCTCGATGACGAGCGCTCGCGCGAGACCGTTTCCGGCGCGCTGCAGAATTTCGTAGCCCAGCTCGGCGCCACCCTCAACGACTATGCCGCCTGGGACGATGCCGCGACCAATGTCTATGCCACTGATGGCATGGACTGGACCGTGTCGAACTACGGCGAGATGTCCGTCAACAGCGCGCTGTTCGACATGGCAATCGTGATCGACGACGACAAGACGCCGATCATGGTCTATCGCGACGGCAAACCGATGGCGGGCAGCCTGCAGGAGTTCTTCTCGTCGGCGCTCTGGGCGCTGTTCGACAAGGTGAAGGCCGCAGGCGCGCAGGACCTTCCCGAGGCATCCGGCTTCATCAGCACGAAGTCGGGAATTGCCGTCGGCGGCGTGGCGCTGGTGCGCGAAAAGTCCGGTGCGCTCGCGGCCGCGCCCGGCAAGCACCGCTATCTCATCTTCATCCGCCATCTGGACGCCGCCAAGATCGACGATATCGGCAAGACCTATGTCATCGGCGGACTGCGGCTCGTCGGCGCCGATCAGGCCGCCACCTATTCCGTGCCGATCGAGGATACGCTTGGCGCGTCGCTCGGCAAGCTGATCTGGACCTCGCGCGCGCCTGGCGATGTCGGCTATGCCGATGTGCGCAGCCAGGTGGTGCGGGCGATCTGCCTTGTCGGCCTGTTTTTCGTCGTGCTGCTGATCATCGGCTGGCTGGCCGGGCGCCGGCTGAAGAGCGAGGAGATCATCGCGCGCGAGGATGCGTTGCGCGACCGGCTGAGCGGACTTCTGAACCGCGACGGCCTGCGCGTCTCCGTCGATGCGATGGTGACGCTCGCCAGGCAGTCTCAGGATAATGTCCAGCTTCTCTATCTCGACCTCGACGGTTTCAAGGAAGTCAACGATTCCTACGGTCACGGCACCGGCGACCAGCTGATCCGGGCGGTCGCGGCCGGGCTGAAGGTGCTGATCCCCGAGGGCGCCGTGCTTGCCCGCATCGGCGGCGACGAGTTCGCCATCGTCTTTGCGTCACAGCAGGGGGATGCGGCAGCGTTGCAGCTCTCCGAGCATATTCTGGATTTCCTGGCCGAGCCGCTGGAAATCGGCCGCCGCGTGGTCGTCATCGGCGCCAGCATCGGCATCGCGGTTTCGCCCGCGGGTAGCGTCGATCGCGAGGAGCTGGTGCGTCGTGCGGATCTTGCCATGTACAAGGCCAAAGAAGCCGGTCGTGCGCGCATGACGCTCTACGATCCCGCCATGGATGCCGATCGCGAGGAGCGCAACGCGCTGGAACTCGATCTGCGTCAGGCGATCGAAGGCGGCGACCTGACGCTTGCCTACCAGCCGCTGATCGGCGCCGACAGCAACGAGATGGTCGGCGTGGAGGCTCTGGTGCGCTGGAACCGGTCGGGCCACGGGCCGGTGTCGCCCGATGTGTTCATCCCGGTTGCCGAGACCAGCGGTCTCATCGAGGCGCTCGGCCTGTTCGTGCTGCGCAAGGCCTGCGAGACGGCCAAGCAGTGGCCGGAGCTCAAGATCGCCGTCAACGTCTCACCCGGCCAGTTCCGCAACCCCGCCTTCACCGATTACGTGCGCTATGTACTGCGCCAGACCGAGATCGAGGCCAAACGGGTGACGCTCGAGGTGACCGAGGGTTACATGATCCAGAATCCGAAGCGGACGCGCCAGGCGATCGAGCAGCTGAAGACGCTTGGCGTGAAGATCGCGCTCGACGACTTCGGTTCGGGCTTCTCGTCGATCGGCTATCTCCGCCAGTTCGGCTTCGACCGCATCAAGATCGACCGTTCGCTGATCATGGATATCGAGCACAGCGAGAGCCAGCGCGAGATGCTGAAGGCGACCGTGGCGCTGGCCAGCTCGCTCGACATTCCCGTCACCGCCGAGGGCATCGAGACGCCGGAGCAGGCCGATATCGCCTCGCAATTCGGTTGCGATACGCTGCAGGGCTTCTTCTTCAGCAAGCCCGTCTCCGCCGAGGATATCACCGAGCGGCTGATGGAAGCACGGGCGCGCAAGACCAGCGGGCGGCGCGTCAGCGCCGCCTGATCAAGTCCCTATATCGCCCCCTTGGATGATCTCAGGTGCCAATGTGCTTCTGGCCGCGCTTCTTGGCGAGCGCGATCTGCAGCTGGCGCTGGCGGTAGCGCAGCCGGTCTTCCTCGGTGCGGCTGTCGTAGCAATGGCTGCAGGACACGCCTTCCTCGTATTTCTCCGAGGTGATCTCTTCCGCGGTGATCGGATTGCGGCAGGCGTGGCAAAGCTTGTGGTCGCCCTCCTTCAACCCATGCTCGACCGAGACGCGCTCGTCGAACACGAAGCAGGCGCCTTCCCACAGGCTCTCTTCCTGCGGCACTTCCTCGAGATATTTCAGGATGCCGCCCTTGAGGTGGTAGACCTCGTCGAAGCCCTGCTCCTTCATGAAGGCAGTGGCCTTCTCGCAGCGTATGCCGCCGGTGCAATACATGGCGATCTTCGGCTTGTTGTGCAGGCCGGTGTTGTTCTTCACCCAGTCCGGAAACTCGCGGAAGGTCTTGGTGTTCGGGTCGACGGCGCCCTTGAAGATGCCGATCGCCGTCTCGTAATCGTTGCGGGTGTCGATGACGATCGTATCGGGATCGGAGATCAGCGCGTTCCAATCCTGCGGCGCGACATAGGTGCCGACGATCTTGTTGGGGTCGATGTTCTCGACGCCCATCGTCACGATCTCTTTCTTCAGCTTCACCTTCATGCGCACGAAGGGCATTTTCGACGCGCGGCTTTCCTTGTGCTCCAGGCGGGCGAATTCCGGCATGGCGCGCAGATAGCCAAGCACCGTCGCGATCCCCGCATCCGGCCCGGCGATCGTGCCGTTGATGCCCTCATGGGCAAGCAGCAGCGTGCCCTTGACGCCATTGTCCTCGCACAGCTGTTGCAGCGGCGCGCGCAGGCTTTCGAAGTGCGGCACGGAAACGAAATGATAAAGGGCCGCGACGAGGAAAGGGCTCGTCGCCTGTTGGGTCGATGTGTCGGTCATGCGGCTGGAAATACAGCTTTCGGCGACCAAGCGCAATCGCCTGCAGGTGCGGCTAATATTCAGCCGCCAAAGGCGATCCAGAGCATCTCGATGCGCATCGCCTCGTCATCCGCATCCGGGCCGAAGATGCGCTCGGCGCGATCCAGCGCATCGTGGCGACCCTGCTGCTGGTGGAAGATGATGGCGTAGAGCAGGTGCGCGAGGTCGTCGGCATTCTCGAAATGGTGATGCTCGGTTTCGACCAGCTCACACAGCAGCTCAAGATCGTTGATGCGCCCGAGCAGGTCGACCAGCGTGCTCGCCGCCTCGTATTTCGCGTTCATGGCGGTCGGCCAGAGTGGATTGAGTAGCTTGTGATAGGCGCGGTAATCCTGCGTGCGCTTGCGCAGCGTGTGAAAGGCTTCGGCCGAGACATGCCCCTCGCAGGCGGCCAGCGCCTTGCGCGCCTTGCGCACCGTGGTGTCCCACCCATGCGCCAGAAGCCGCCCGTGCCTGCGGTGCCCGCCCTTGAGGTTGACGTCCTGAACGGCCGCGATCGCCCGCTTCAGCGCCGAGATGGTGTCCGAGACGACCTTTTCGGGATCACGGCGGGCGGCAATCAGCCGGTCACGCCGGGCGGTGAGCGCCACGACGATGCGGCCGAGCGCCTCGGCCTCGTCGCTGTCGCGGGCGCGTTCATGGAGATAGGTGGCGGTCTCGACCAGCGCCGCCGCATCGCGAAGGGAGGACAGCGAGCGGGCGATGCCGCGCAGCCTGATATTCTCGCGGGCGGAAAATTTCGGCACGGCGCTCGCGACCAGGCGGTAGAGCGAGCGCACCCGCTTCAGCCGCTTGCGTGCCTCATGGATCGCGTGGTCGGTGCCTTGAGGCCGCGTTTCGAGCACATCGATCGCATGGCGCAGCTGGCGTCGCGCGAGCTTGTGAAACTGTGATTTGAAGGACCGGTCAGGCCGTATGCTGAAGGGCATGCCGGTCGTGCTCAAATTCGGTTGCCAATGCCTGATTTGAGTATCTGAAATCGCCGGTGACCTCGCGGCCGAGCCAAGCGGGAAGCGCCGGCCGTTCGGCTTCCGACCCCATCTCGACCTCGGCGATGACGAGGCCGCGGTGCTGGCCGGCGAAAACGTCGACCTCCCAGACGTAGCCCTCATAGGGCACGCGGTAGCGGGTCTTTTCGATGACGATGCCGATCGCCGCACCAAGCAGTTCTTCGGCGTCGGTAACCGGGATTTCGTATTCGAATTCGTCGCGGGTCATCTTGCTGCGACCGATCTTGGTGGTCAGCCGCGCGCTCTTCTTGTCGATGATGCGCACGCGTACCGAACGGTCGTCCATCGACGCGATATAGCCCTGTCTGAGGACAGATTTCGTCTCGACGCCGGAGCGCCAGCCATCGCTGCGTACCAGGAACTTCCGCTCGATCTCTTTTGCCATGACCGATGAACCTCTTTGACGACGGCCGGTACGCTAGCGCAATTTAGCTGAGGTTGATACCCATTCCGTTCCAAAGATGGTTGCGGTCTCGACAAACTTTAGCGGTAGGTCTATTCCGTTGCCGGAATTAAATCGTTTCAAAGGAACCACGGCCATGGGCGAAAAGACAGAAAAACTCCTTTCCATCCTGAAACTGCAGCCCGTTGTGCCGGTCCTGATCGTCGACGACGTCAAGTCGGGCGTTTCGCTGGCGCGGGCATTGGTCGCGGGTGGTTTGAAGGCGATCGAAATCACCATGCGCACGCCGGCAGCGCTGGACACGGTTCGCGCCGTGGCCGACGAGGTCGAGGGTGCCGAGGTTGGCGCCGGCACCATTCTCAACGCCAAGCATTGGGAAGCCGCGGTTGCCGCCGGCTCCAAGTTCATCGTCAGCCCCGGCACCACGCAGGAACTGCTCGACGCGGCCCGCGATTCCTCCGTGCCGCTTCTGCCGGGTGCCGCGACCGCCAGCGAAGTCATGGCGCTGCGCGAAGAAGGCTACCAGGTGCTCAAGTTCTTCCCGGCCGAGCAGGCCGGTGGCGCGGCCATGCTGAAGGCGTTCTCCTCACCGCTCGCTGGCACGCTGTTTTGCCCGACCGGCGGCATCTCGCTGAAAAACGCTATGGATTACCTGTCGCTGCCCAACGTCATCTGCGTCGGCGGCTCGTGGGTTGCGCCGAAGGAACTGATCGCTTCGGGCGACTGGGCCGGCATCACCAAGCTCGCCGCCGAGGCGGCTGCGCTGAAGGGCTGAGACGGCTTTCTCCTGACATTTTTGTGATCCGCATGGTGCGGGCGGCCTTGCCGCCCGCATTTGTATTCGTGCCGGGCGTACCTATCTTCCGTTTTAGCTTAAAAGGGAGACAATCAGGTATGTTCGACGCGAAGAAGCTTCTTGAGCAGTTTCTGGGATCGCAGATTCCGGGTGTGGGCGGCAGCGTTCGCGATCGGGCGGGCGGCGCGATCGAGATGGCCAAGAACAATCCGTGGAAGGCAGGGGCCCTTGCGACCGCCGTGCTCGGCACCAAGACGGGCCGCAACATCGCCGGCAATGTCGCGACGATCGGCGGGCTCGCTGCCGTCGCCGGGCTTGGTTATCTCGCCTACAAGAACTATCAGTCCGGCAAGTCGCCTGAGGCCGCACCGCAGCCTGCCGCCACGACCGGCCAGCCGATCGCGCTGCCGCCGCCGGATTCGGCCTTCAGCCTGGAAGGGCCGCAACTCTCCAATGATTTCGCCCTGACGCTGATCCGCGCGATGATCGCCGCCGCCAAGGCCGATGGCCATATCGACGATGCCGAGCGCGCCAACATCATGGAAAAGGTGCGCGAAGTCGATCTCGGCTCGGAAGCCGAAGCCTTCCTGCGCAACGAACTCGCCAATCCTGTCGATATCGATGATCTCGTAGCCGCCGCGCGCACCGAGGAGCAGAAGGTCGAGCTCTATACCGCGACGCGGCTGACCATCAATCCCGACACCCGCGCCGAACGCGGCTATCTCGACCTGCTCGCCGGCCGCCTCGGCCTGCCGGACGCGCTGCTCGACCATATCGACGCGACCGTGTCGTCAGCCAAGGTCACGGCCTGAGCCGAAAAAGGCTTGCCGTTTGACGATTGGCAAGCCTGCCATCAGGGCCAGTTGCCTTTCGTCGGCGGCTGGCCTAAGCCCTTCTCCTCACCCGCAGGAGATTTTCGCATGGCCGACCCCAGATCCGAACGCCGCTCGCCGGCGATTGCCGCGGCCATCATCCTCGTCTGCGCCGGGCTGGTCATCTATTTCCTGCCGTCGGTGGTGCTGTGGATCGGCAATTACTCGCCGACGCTGGCGATCATCGTCGGGGTGTGCCTGGTGATGGCGTTTTTCGCGGTGTTCTGGTTGCGGGCTCGGTATCAGCGTCGGCGGGGTGGGTGAGGTTAACTCACCAACTACCCACCAAATCCCACACCCTGCAGCGACGCGCCGAGCAACAGCGCGCCCATCACGATGACAAGCAGCGCGCCCAAGAGCTCGATGCCGTTGCCCACCCATGTCGAGACGCGCGAGCCGTGGCCGGCAAGCCGCATGGCGGTGCCCTTGGCGGTGACGGCAAGGGTTGCGAGGATGGCGACGGTGATGGCGGTGCCGAGCGACATGGCGAAGACCGAGAGTACGCCGCCGAGATAGAGGCCATTCAGCAAAGAGAACGTCAGAACCAGCAGCGCGCCGGAGCAGGGGCGCAGGCCGACGGCGACGATCGCCGACCAGGCCTCGCGGATGCTGAATTTCTCCGCGCCGAGCATCGCCGGATCTGGCATGTGCGACTGGCCGCAGGTCTCGCAAGCCATGCCTGAAATGAACTTGTGGCCGGCCTTGGCGGCCTGGGTTTCGCCGAAGGCGTAGGAGCTGTTTTCGCCGCGCTGGTCGGCGTCCTGCCAGTCGAGCATCATGCTGACGGGGCCCGATGCCAGCGCTTCCTGCCCCGGCTGGAAGGCCGGGATGATGGCGCGCAGCTTGCGCAGCAAGAGCCACAGGCCAAAGAGGATGACCATGACGAAGCTTGCGATCTCCATCGCCTGCGTGGCCATGGTGAGCGTGATGCCCGAGCCGCGCAGTACCAGCCAGGCGCCGCCGACAAGCAGGATCGCCACCACTCCCTGGACGAAAGCCGATATGAAGGAGATGACGACGCCGCGCTTCAACTCGATCTCGTTGGCGATCATGTAGGAGGAGATGACGGCCTTGCCATGGCCGGGGCCGGCGGCGTGGAAGACACCATACGCAAAGGACAGGCCGACCAGCGTGCCGAGCTGCCAGGGATCCTCGCGCATCGCCTTCAACGCGTTGGTCAGCGCGCGATAGAAGGCCTGCTGTTCGTGATTGATGTAGAGAAAGAGCGGCGCCAGCGGCCCGCCGGAGGGCTGGAAGCTCGGCTCCGCCGTGCCGATGCCGAGCGGCGATTGCGCATGCGCGGCGGCGAGGCCGGTCACGAGCAGCAGGCCGGCGGCGTATAGCAGGAGGGTGGGCTTGCGCCTCAGCATGTGACGTCCAGCTTGGTGGCGAAGAGCTTCGACATGTTGGTGCCGGTCGGATCGTTGAAGAAGGCGTCGGTCAGCGATTGCTTGTTCTGCGAGATCACCTGGTCGGCATCGGGCCTGACCACCTGGTGCTTGCAGGCCTTGAAGGCGTCCCCGACGAGGATCATCTCCTTGTCGGTCGGAAAGTCGATCGAGGTGTAGAGCGTCGGATCGTAGACGCCAAAGGTGAGGTTGCCCTTGAGCGGCATCTTCTCGACCGGCTTGACGGCGAAGAACATCAAGAGCTGGCCGTCGCGGTAATCGACATGGATGATGTCGGGCTTCTGAACGGTGATGTTCTTCCCGTTCATCGTCAGGTTCATGTAGTAATCATAGTCGGCCAGGGAATCGCGGACCGTCTTGCCGACTTCGGCGAGCTCGTTCGGCTCCAGCTTCAGATCGGTGTTCTTGTCAAAATCCATGACGACAGAGGAGGTGAAGACCTCGTCGAAGCGCCAGACGTTGCGGAACTCCGCGATATTGCCGTCATCGCCGGCGACCACCTCGAGGCGGGCCTCCACGAAGATATGCGGATGCGCGAAGGCTGCGGCGGGCACGAGCGTCAGAAAGCCGGCCGTCAGTAAAGTCGATATCTTCATGCGTCCGCTAACTTCATCTCTAGAGTTCGGGCCAAGTTCGGTTGCCGGAAAGGCGATAAATCCGGGTGGGGCGGCCCAAATCAGTTGCTGCGATCTTGCCGGAAAATGGGACCGAATTGGGACCGGATTTCCGCGGTTCCGGCTTAGGGGTGCTTCTTGAACCAATTGTGAAGATAGTCGACGAAAATGCGCACCTTGGCGGGCAGGTAACGGCGGTGCGGATAGACGGCGTAAATGCCGCGATCGGTGGCGATATAGTCGTTGAAGAGTGTCACCAGCTCGCCGCTCTCGATCGGCTTGCGGGCGATGAAATCGGGAATGAAGGCGATGCCGATGCCTGACAGGGCGGCGCGTAGCGTCGCATGCGGGCTGTTGACCTCGATCGGGCCGGAGACGGCGACGGCAAACGAGGTGCCGTCAGGGTTCTGGAAGCGGATGCTGCCTTGGTTGCGCGAGTTGGTGTCGATGATGAAGGGCACGTTCGAGAGATCGGCCGGGTTCTGCAACTGCGGATGACGCTCCAGAAACTCCGGCGTCGCGCAGAGGTGGATGCGGAAATCCGAGATCTTGCGGGCGATCATGCCGGAATCCTCGAGCTTCGTCACGCGGATCGCAACGTCGAAGCCTTCCTCGATCAGGTCGACGAAGCGGTCGTCGGCGGAGATTTCCAGCTGCAGGTCCGGGTTCTCTCGGGCGAAATCGATCAGCGACTGGCCGACATCGGCATCGACATAGGTGCGCGGCACCGAGATCTTCAGCTTGCCCTTCAGCTGCGCGTTGTTCTCGCGCACGAGATCGGCAAGGTTGTCGATCTCCTTCAGGATGTCGGAAGCGGTGCGATAATAGGTGTGGCCGGCCTCGGTCATCGAAAACTGGCGGGTCGTGCGGTTCAAGAGCAGCGCGCCAAGCTCATCCTCGAGCTCGCGGACGTATTTCGACAGCAGCGCCTTGGACCGGCCGGTCTTGCGGGCGGCAGCGGAAAAACCCTCGGCTTCGACGACGTCGATGAAGGCGCGGATGCGGGTGAGGGTGTCCATGAGTGCTTTGCGGTCCTGATTTATATCCGGAATATCAATCAGATAATCCTAGAGCAAAGGCAAGCGCGACGTTCATGCGGCAATAGGTCCACGCAAGTGGGCTGGCGTTTTTCGTTTTTTTGCGCAACCCCAAAAAAACTCTTGATTATGACGGCGAATATTCTTATCTCGACCTCAGCCCAAAGTCGCACGTGCCCATGGGTGTCCGCCGAACCCTCGAATTGGTGAGGAAATCGGTAAGGTACCTGGAATTAACCCCTCCAGTCGCTATTCCGGCCAACCGGAAAATGCGAGGACGCCTGAAGCAACGACGGTGCGGGCCTTTTTGTTCTCTCCCTGCTTTCCATCAGCGGGGGTTACTGAAGAGGCACACCTTCATTGCCGGAAGTGCGGTAGGGAATCCCCTCCAATCCATGGCAGACAAAGCCGAATCCATGTCGCTTTCGCGGCGTTGATTCATCATTCGCGCATTCGAGCGCTTGCTAAGGTTCCGGGGTCTCCACCGGCTGGTTCCTATGCGAGTGATCGGCTGCCCTTTGTCCTCCGGTTTTTCCGGAGCTCTGGAATTGAAAAGGGAATCGATATGACCACTCAGCGCATCCGCGACTTTCTCGCAACCCGACGTCCCGACGGTCCCTGCCTTGTGGTCGACCTCGACGTCGTGCGCGACAATTTCTCCGCTTTCCGTCACGCCATGCCGGACAGCGCCATCTACTACGCCGTCAAGGCAAACCCGGCTCCAGAAGTCCTGAAGCTGCTCGCCGACATGGGCTCCAACTTCGATTGCGCGTCCGTCGCCGAAATCGAAATGGCGCTCAACGCCGGTGCGACCGCTGCCCGTGTCTCCTACGGCAACACGATCAAGAAGGAACGCGACGTTGCCCGTGCGCATGCGCTCGGCGTCAGCCTCTTTGCAGTCGACAGCCACGAGGAAGTCGAGAAGATCTCGCGTGCCGCTCCCGGCGCCCGCGTGTTCTGCCGCGTTCTGACCGATGGCGAAGGCGCTGAATGGCCGCTCAGCCGCAAGTTCGGTTGCGTGCCGCAGATGGCCGTCGACGTTCTCGTCTACGCGCATCAGCTGGGCCTCGAGTCCTACGGTGTGTCGTTCCACGTCGGTTCGCAGATGACCAAGGTCGATGCCTGGGATTCGGCTCTTGCCGATGCCAAGCGCGTCTTCGTTCAGCTGGCCAAGCAGGGCATCCACCTGCAGATGGTCAACATGGGCGGCGGCTTCCCGACCAAGTACCTGCGCGACGTTCCGTCGGCGGAAGCTTACGGTCGTGCGATCTACCAGAGCCTTCGTGACCACTTCGGCAACAACCTGCCGAAGACGATCATCGAGCCGGGCCGCGGCATGGTTGGCAACGCCGGCGTCATCAAGACGGAAGTCGTGCTGATCTCGAAGAAGTCCGACAACGACGCCGCTCGCTGGGTGTTCCTCGACATCGGCAAGTTCGGCGGTCTGGCCGAAACGATGGACGAAGCCATTCGTTACCCGATCCGCACCGAGCGCGACGGCGACGAAATGGAGCCCTGCGTCATCGCCGGCCCGACCTGCGATTCCGCTGACGTGCTTTACGAAAAGAATCTCTACCCGCTGCCGCTCACTCTTTCGATCGGCGACGAAATCCTGATCGAAGGCACCGGCGCCTACACGACCACCTACTCGGCGGTCGCGTTCAACGGCTTCGAGCCGCTGAAGGCCTATATTATCTGATACCGCCGGCCCCGCAGCCAGCCGGGGCGGCACCATCACAATGATCTGACGATACCGTTTGAAACGGTTTTGAGTTCGGGAGGCCACGATGGCCGCTGTTCTTGATTCTGTCCGCGCATTCTTTGCGCATTCTGTTTTCACCATCGACGCCGAAAATGCCGGCGATGTCGTTGCGCGCGAGAACCTGCTCGATCGCGCCATGGGCCCGAACCGCCGCCGCAAGTCGTCGGAAAAGATCCGCCGTGGCCGCGTTCCGGCCGAAGGCCTGGCACTGGTTGCGCGTGATCGCGACGGTCACGTGATCGGCACCGTGCGCCTGTGGAACGTCGAAGCCGGCGTCAATGCCGATGGTACTGCCATCGACGCGCTGCTGCTTGGGCCGCTGGCTGTCGATTCCAGCTTCGAGGGCAAGGGTGTCGGTTCGGCGCTGATGCGCGCCGCCATGCTGGAAGCCAAGACCCGTGGTCACGGCGCAATCCTGCTTGTGGGCGACGCCCCCTATTACGAGCGTTTCGGCTTCTTCGCCGCAAAGGCTCAGCATCTCGTCATGCCTGGTCCGTTCGAACGCTCGCGCTTTCTGGCGCTCGAGCTGGTCGAGGGCTGGCTTGACGGCGCGGCCGGCATGATCGTCCCGACGGGGCGGATGCTGGCCAGCGCGCCGATCCGCAGGGCGGCCTGAATCAGGCCTTGTCCGGCAGAGCCTCTCCCCAAAAGGGAGGGGCTTTTTTGTTTCATTTCCAGTTTCAGGAAATCAGTTTGAAGGGGCGCCGGAAGAGCCGGCGGACTATTATCCCCTCTGTATTCGCTTCGCCGTTTTCTAGCGGCGCTTATTTCACGACGCTGGCGTCAACCAGCTGTGTCCCGGCAGTCTGTACGATATTGTCCGGTATGGCGGCGATGAAAAACATCGTGAAAGCATAGACCGCGAATATGGTCGCTGCGGCTGTGGCCTTAAGAATCATTCATGCACTCCTAGTTCTCTGGTATCTAATGTGAGCGCAAAAGTCGGCTTTCCCAAGAGTTTTCTGAACGCCAGATGAACAAAAAACTGTGACGGTAAATTTTAACGATATTTTAGCAACACTGCAGCTTCGCCTTTATGGGGAAGAAATTCACTTTTCGTTCTAATAAAATGCAGAAAAAACAATCATATGGATGAAAATATGGGCGAGAATCATCCCCATGGCGTAGGGTCGGCGCATCATGAACGCGTCATCGAGCAGGGAGCCGGGTTCATGAACCGGTTCGGTCTCCGTTCATAATTCGGCGCTTGATGACGGTCGCGAAAGGTCGAATCGGATGCCGTCAGGGCAGATGATTCGTCCGGGGACGCCAGATCGAGAGACGCTCCTGTCGGTCTGATGAAGCCGGAAAGCCTGAAACGATCGGGCAGGCGGACCAGCCTGACACTTACTACTCAATACCTCGACCGCCTGCCTTCTCCCTTTTTCACCGCCGTGGGCAGCCCGCGCGCGGATATTCGTGCTGCCCGCCGATCGGATGACTTGCCGCCGGCGCGATTCCGTAGGAATGTATTTTAGTTATCACTAAAACGTGAGGGCGAACTTATGATACGGTCTCTACTTCTTTCCCTTTCCTGCGCCTGCCTGCTGTTGCTTGCGGGCGCGTCGACTTCCTTTGCAGCAATCAAGACGGTGACGGCGAAGCCGACGGTCGAGTCGATGGCGCCGGGCGAATCCGTTCTCTTCGACGACAAGAAATGTCCGGCGGGGATGATCGCGAAATTCACCAAGGCGCAAAAGCGAACCCAGATGAACCGAAAATGCGTGCATCAATGATCTTGAGCCAAGGGCGATCATAAGGTTTCACATCCATGTGAGTTTGAAGGGGCGGCCGATGATTTGATCGGCCGCCCGTCATAGATAATGGCGCATGATCAAGCGCCTCGCACTTCTCTTCATGCTGTCGCTCACGCCAGCCGTCGCCTTCGCGCAGCAACCGAGCCCTGTGACCACGCTGCTTGATGGCGGCGCGTCGCGCGAGGAGCTGCGGCCGCTGAAGGCTGTCGTCGTCGCCAGGGATGGCGAGATCATCGCCGAGCATGGCTATCGCGGCCATTCGACCAAGGAATCCGTCAACATCAAGTCGGCCTCCAAGTCGATCATCTCGAGCCTTGTCGGCATCGCCATCGGCAAGGGCCTGCTCGAGGGACCGGACCAAAAGATCGCGCCGATCCTGAAGGCCGACCTGCCCGACAATCCGGATCCGAGGCTCGGCCAGATCACCATCGGTAACCTGCTCTCGATGCAAGCGGGGCTTGGTCGCCTGTCCGGTCCCGATTACGGGCGCTTCGTGTCGTCGCGCAACTGGGTGCGGTTCGCGCTAGCGCAGCCGTTCGCCGATGCGCCGGGCGGGCAGATGCTCTATTCGACAGCCTCTACGCATCTGCTGTCGGCGATCCTGACCAAGGTCGGCGGGAAATCGACGCTTGCCCTGGCGCGGGAGTGGCTAGCGCCCGTCGATGGCTTTCGCATCGGCGCATGGGAGCGGGATCCGCAGGGGATCTATCTCGGCGGCAACCAGATGGCGATGACCGCCCGTTCATTGCTTGCCTTCGGCGAGCTCTACCGCAATGGCGGCAAGGCTCCAGATGGCACGCAGGTCGTTCCCGCCGATTGGGTCGTCCAGTCCTGGCAGCACCGCACCAATTCGCGCTTCTCGGGCGATGACTACGGCTACGGCTGGTTCTCGCGACAGATCGGTGGCGAGCAAGTGCATTTCGGCTGGGGTTATGGCGGCCAGATGCTCTATATCGTGCCGTCGCTGAAGCTCACCGTCGTGATGACGTCCGACGAAAACGGCCCCTCGGCGAGAACCGGCTACCGCGATGCGCTGCACGGGCTTCTCTCCGAGATCATCGCTGCCGCACGCCCTGTCTGAGCGGGCTTTTCAGCGCATTGGTTAAAATGCGACCAAGCGTTCCAATCAAAACGCAATAGCGATCTCGTAACGTGTACGCGCCGGTGAATTGGAGGCGCGTACATGATTTTGGATCTGCGGACGATCTACGTCGTCTCCGCCATGACGCTGCTGGTTCTCGGAAGCGCGCATATGGTGAGCTATTGGACCGGGCGGTTCGGCCGCTGGCCGGCATGGTGGGGCGCCAGCTATCTGGTGCTTGGCGTCGGGACGCTCCTCGTCTGCCTGCGCAATTTCATTCCCTATGTGCTGTCGATCCAGCTGGGCAACGTGCTGACCATCGCCGGTTACCTGCTGTCGTTCTTCGCCATCCGCGTGCTCGCCGGCCGGCCGGTGTCGATGCTTGCCTGCGCGCTGGCGCTCGTCTGCATCAGCCTCCCGGTCGCGGCTCTGCCCTCAGGCGACATGGCTGTGTCGACGCGGCTGTTCTATGTCTCGGCCATCTGCTGCCTGTGCGATCTGGCGGTGCTGCGCGAGGGTATCGGTATCCACAGGCGCGAGAAGCTTTTCTCGGCGGGCCTGCTGGCGTGGCTCTATCTGCCGACGGCGGCGATTTTCCTGGTGCGGAGCGTCATGGCGGCAACGGGCGAGATTGCGGGTCCTGATCCCTACGGCGCCACCGTCGCCCATAGCTGGATGGCATCGACGGCGGTCATCTTTCTGGCGCTGCGCAGCATGCTGATCGTATTGATGGCGGCCGAGCGCAACAGGAGCGAACTGATCGCGCTGGCGCATCATGATCCGCTGACGGGCGCGCTCAATCGCGGTGGACTGGCGCAGCGGCTGCCGGTGCGCGACGCCCACGCGTTGGCACTCCTGGTGGTCGATATCGATCACTTCAAGCAGCTGAACGACCAGCATGGCCATCCCGTCGGAGACGATGTGCTCCGGCTGTTTTCCAGTGCGGCGCGCAGCGTGCTGCGGCCCGATGATCTCCTGTCGCGCCACGGCGGCGACGAGTTTCTCGTGGTACTGAAGAATACCGCCGAGGATGGGGCGATTGCCGTCGCCGAGCGGATGCGGCTGGCATTCTCGCAGCAGGTTTCGGCGATGGCGCTGTTCGCGTCGCTTCCGACGCTCAGCATCGGCGTCGCCGCCTGCAGCGGTCCGGACATCGATTTCAAGAAGCTTCTGGAGCGGGCCGATACCGCGCTCTACGCTTCCAAGCGGCGAGGCCGCGACCGGGTCGAGGCATCGCCCGCGCAGGAGCAGGCGGCCTAGAGCATTTCCGCGTTTCTTCGAAACGCAAAAATGCTCTAGCCCGAGCTCAGATATTCTGATCCATGCTTTCGGCGGGGATTTCGCTGGCAGAGTGGATGCGCACCACCGCTGCCGGGACGCCGGCCACCGTGCAATGAGCCGGGACCGGCTTCACCACCACGCTGCCGGCCGCCACCTTGCTAAAGGCGCCGATCTCGATATTGCCGAGGATCTTGGCGCCTGCGCCGATCATCACGCCGCGGCGGATCTTCGGGTGCCGGTCGCCGGTTTCCTTGCCGGTGCCGCCGAGCGTGACGCCCTGGAGGATCGAGACCTCGTCCTCGATGACAGCAGTCTCGCCGATGACGATCCCGGAGCCGTGGTCGAGCATGATGCCGGAGCCGATCCTTGCCGCCGGATGGATGTCCGGGCCGAAGACCAGCGAGGCGAGATTGGCAAGCCAGCTGGCGATCTCGACGCGGCCTTCGATCCACAGTTTGTGGGCGGCGCGGTGGATCTGCAGGGCGTGGAAGCCCTTCAGGTTGAGCAGCGCATGCAGATAGGTCGTGCAGGCCGGATCGCGCTTGCGCACTGCCATAAGGTCGGCCTGGATCTCGGTGAGGATAGCAGGTGTCAGCGTTTCCTGGAGAAGCGTCGTCAGAGCCGCTGTATCGACATCGGCGCGCGAGAGGCGCGCGGCGAGCACGCGGGCAACGATTGTCGCGCTATCCGCAGCCTCGATCACCTGCGATGTCAAAAGAGGCCGCAAGACCGGTTCGCGTGCGCAGAGCGCCAGGGCCTCGGCGCGGATCAACACCCACGCCGAGGCATCGTTGGCGGCTGCGGTTTCGGCGATGGCGGTTCTGGTCTGCGACATCTGGCTCAGCTCTCTGTTTTCACGCCAACTGTTTTCAAGCGTGTCATATCCCGAAACCGGTGGCCAGTCTCGGGATATGTGTCTTAAAGCGTGTCGCGATCCTTCGGATTCGCTCGTCACGCTTTAAGTGTTTGTTCTGTCGCATGTCGGTGCCGCAAAACCGCTGCACACTTTCGCGCGACATGCCCTAGGCGGCGATATCGACCACGCCGCAATCGCCTGCTTCCGAAGCGAAGGCCAGCAGCTTGCCGTTCTTGCTCCAGCTCATGGCGGTGATCGCACCCTTGCCGGGGCGGCGGATCAGCGCTTCCTTGCTGTCGGCAAGGCGAACGGCGAGGATCATGCCGTCGATGAAGCCGATGGCGAGGATGTCTTCGGCCGGGTGGAACTTGACCGATGTCGCCATGATGTTGGCGCGGGTGCCGAGTTCGAGCGGCGCCTTGCCCATCGGGCCATCCTTGCCCGAGAACGGCCAGACGATGGCGGCAGGGGCGCCTGATGAGGCGAGCCACTTGCCCTTGGCCGACCAGGAGAGCGACTTGACCTTGGCGGGGTAGCCGGTCATGCGCATGTGGCGGGCTTCCGAGCCGGGCTTGATGTCGAGCTTCCAGCCATGCAGCGCGTTTTCCTGCATTGTCGTGACGAGGAAGTTGCCATCCGGCGAGAAGGTCACGCCTGTATGGGCGCCCTTCCATTCGAGATCGACGGGCTTAGCATCGCCCGCCACCCAATGCAGCGATACGCCATTATAGCGGGCGGCGGCGACGCGCATGCCCTTGGGCGCGAAGGCGAGGCCTTCGACGGTGCGTTCCTCGGTGAATTCGCGGGTGGTGCCGTCAGAAAGGCGGACGATCGCGCTCTTGCCGTGGGAATAGGCGATGGCGCCCTGCGGGCCGGCTGCGAGCTGCGAGATCCACTTGCGCGGCGCATGCGCCAGCTCGGTGACGCCGCCATCGGCGGCAATCCGCAGCACCTTGCCGTCTTCGCCGCCCGAGATCAGGCTTTCGCTATAGGGATCGCGGATGCAGGTGAGCATGCCCTGATGGGCTTCGGTAACCTTCTCCGAACCATCCAGCCGGTGAAACGTGCCGGTGGCGCTGGCGAAGAAGGGGGTATCACCTAAAAATTCGACGGCCAGGATATGGCCGTCGATATCAAACGGGGCAACAGTCGGCATCAGGCAGAGGCCTCGCACGCCTTGAAGGAAGCTTCGAGCTTTTCGCGGTCAAGCTCGCGGCCGATGAAGACGAGACGGGTCTCGCGCTTCTCGCCGTCCTTCCAGGCACGCTGGTGGTCGCCTTCGATGATCATGTGCACGCCCTGAACGACATAGCGCTCGGCATCGCCCTTGAACGCGATGATGCCCTTGAGGCGCAGGATGTTCGGGCCCTGCGTCTGGGTGATCTTCTGGATCCAGGGGAAGAAGCGGTCCGGGTTCATCTCGCCGCCGCGCAGCGACACCGACTGCACCGTCACGTCATGGATCGGGGAGACGGCGCCGTGGTGATGGTGGTCGTGTCCATGATCGTGGTGGTGATGATCGTGCCCGTGGTCATGATCATGGTGGTGATGATCGTGATCATGCGCATGGTGATGGTGGCCATGGTCGTGGCCGCAATCCGGGCCGCAGACATGGTCGGGGTGATCGTGGTCGAGGAAGTGCGGGTCGTTTTCCAGCGCGCGTTCCAGGTTGAAGGCGCCCTGATCGAGCACGCGGGCGAGATCGACGCCGGAGCGGCTGGTCTTGTAGACGCGGGCCGACGGGTTGATGGCACGCACGACGTCTTCGATCTGCGCCAGCTCTTCCGGGGTGACGAGGTCGGTCTTGTTGATCAGCACGACGTCGGCGAAGGCGATCTGGTCTTCGGCCTCGCGGCTGTCCTTCAGGCGCAGCGGCAAATGCTTGGCGTCGACGAGGGCGACCACGGCATCGAGCTCGGTCTTGGCGCGGACGTCGTCATCCATGAAGAAGGTCTGGGCAACCGGCACCGGATCGGCAAGGCCCGTCGTCTCGACGATGATGCCGTCGAAACGGCCGGGGCGGCGCATCAGGCCTTCGACGACGCGGATCAGGTCGCCGCGCACCGTGCAACAAACACAGCCATTGTTCATCTCGTAGATCTCTTCGTCGGATTCGACGATGAGGTCGTTGTCGATGCCGATCTCGCCGAACTCGTTGACGATGACGGCATACTTCTTGCCATGCGCTTCCGTCAGGATGCGGTTCAACAGCGTCGTTTTGCCGGCGCCGAGGTAGCCGGTGAGAACGGTGACGGGGATGGGCTTGGGTTGCGTCTGGAGAGCGTCGGTCATGAGAACCTCGATAGGTGGGGGCTTGCTCGGGGTTTTTCGCCCGGGCCTTTCAAATTCGTCGTCTCATATAAGGGGTGCGGCGCGGCAGTTCAAAGGGATTCGTATGTTATAAGATCACATTAGGATGTGGAGGCCGCGATCGCCGATTTCACGTCGGTCTTTGAGAAGTCGTTGCCGATGTAGAGCAGCGGGCAATCGAACTCCTTGGCGGTGGCGTATGAGAAGCAATCGCCGAAGTTAAGATAGGCGGGGTGAAAGCCTTTGCCCCACGAGCGATAGGCGTTCGCTGCAAGTTCGGCGCGGATTGATGTCAGCTCGACGATCTCGGTGACCGATGTTTCGATGATATAGCGCATATCGGCTGAGATGCCTCGCCCTTCAGCCACGATCAACGCCTCCGTCACGGTTGCCGCCGACATCAGTATCTCCCGCTCTCGCTCCAGGATAGCTTGGCACTGTTCTGCGGCCGGCTCGCTCGCGATGAAGGCCATGAGTGCGGACGTGTCGACTACGATCACTTTGGCAGACCGTACTCATCATACAGAAAGTCCTGGCTGTGAGCGGCGTCGGGACCCGGGGGAAGATCCATCTTTCTGACGCGCTCCCTGACCTCATTGAAGATTCGTGACTTCTCTTCTGCGCTCAGGGGCTTTTTCAATGGTGTTATACGCGCGCTAGGACGACCATCCTGCGTCAACACGATCTCTTCGCCCTGATTGGCAAGGCGGACCAGTTCTGTCAGCTGACCCTCAGCCTCTTTCACGGAAATGCGCATGCGGGCCTCCTTGGTGAGCCACTGCGATTGCAATCAATATGATGAAAAGCACCGGCCGATACAAGCGGCCCGCTATGTCAGCGTGTCGACGTCGAAGGCGTCCACATCCTCCAGCAATTCCACCAGACCCTTCACCGCATGCGCGATCAGCGCCTCGCCTTTTTCGGCGGTCGCCTTGGCGGCGTTGCCGGCGACGCCTTTATCGTTGAGGTCGGACATTTTCCAGCCGAAGGCGTGCTGGCCGTAGGCACGCAGGTGCTTGTAGCGGGCGGCGAAGTCGGATTGGCGGGAGGGGAAGTTTTCGGCTTTCGACATGTCCACCTTGTCCGGGTGCAGCGCCAGCATCACCGAGGTCTCGATGTCGCCGCCGTGGATGTCGATCGCTTTCTCTTCCGGCGAGATCACGCCATCGGGCAGGCCGAAGCGGGTCCAGCTAGTGGCGACGGCCAGCATGTTGAAGCGCACGCGGGCTTCGGTGGCGACAACAGTCGTCAGCGGAGAATTGCCGCCATGGGCGTTGAGCATCACGAACTTGCGGATGCCCTGTTGCGACAGTTTTTCGGCTATGCCGAGCCAGCGTTCGATCGCCTCGCCGTAGGTCAGCGTTTGCGTTCCTGTCACATCCATATGCTCGATTGAGTAGCCGACTGATTCCGTCGGCAGGAAGGTCACGGGAAGCTTTTCAGGAAGCGCGGTTTTGAGCCTGCTAACGATGCCGTCGGCGATCAGCGTGTCGGTGTCGAAGGGAAGGTGGGGGCCGTGCTGTTCATGGGCGCCGAGCGGCAGGACAACGATGTGCCGCTCGCGCTCCGCACCAGAAAATTGCGGATCGTGGTCGTCGAACTCGGTCGCTGGCGCGTTCATCCGGCTAAGGCCTCTTGTTTATGACGAGATCATGCGCAATGTCATAACGCAACGATCTCAATGCTTAATGCATAAGCCTTTAAATCAAAATGGATTTGGAGGAAGGCTTAGGCGCCAAATGAAACTGTTGCCGTCCCTCACAACCTCGATTGGGGGCAGGGCGCGGCAAGATCAAAGGGACGGCAATGGGTAAGAAGCACAAGGACGGCAAGAAGCAGAAGTCGAAGAAGAAGGACCAGACCGAATATACGGTGGTCGATCTTTCGCCGGCTTTGACGCAGGCCGCCCGCTCGATGCGCACTGTGCTCTCCCGCAACCTTCTGGAGAGCGGGCTATATGCCGGGCAGGATGGCGTCATCACCTCTCTCGCCGAAAGCGACGGCATGACCGCCGGGGCGCTGGCGCACAAGCTCGGCGTCAAGGCGCCGACCATGACGCGCACGATCGGCCGCATGGAGGCGCAGGGCTTTCTCGAGCGCAAGGCCGATGCCGACGATGCGCGCCTTACCAAGGTCTACCTCACCGATCTCGGCCGCGGCAGCGTTGCTGCCATCGAGCAGGCCGCGACAGCCTGCGATCGCCTGGCGACGCTCGATTTTTCCGAGAAGGAAATCCGCAATCTGGTGCGGCTTCTGAAGGCGATCGACGGCAATCTGCAGGCCGATGCCATCATGCTCGAAGAGCCGGATGAAATCTGACGGTTTTGTGAAATTAGAAATTGCCTGCTCCGGTTTAATCTTTTAATTAAACATTTTAAGGACGCTCGGCTCATAGCTGGCCGGGTGCATATGTTCATCGCGCGTCACAGTCCTTCCGCGCGATCCGGGAGGCACAGTGGCGCAGAAGATCAAGCTTTCGACGATCGCCGAAACGCTCGGCATTTCCACCGCAACCGTATCATTGGCGCTCCGCGACAGCCCGCTGGTCGCCGGCGCCACCCGCGACAAGATCAAGGAACAGGCGCGCGCGCTCGGCTATATCTACAATCGCCGCGCGGCCAGCCTGCGCACCTCGCGCTCGGGCATCATCGGCGTCGTCGTGCACGACATCATGAACCCGTTCTACGGGGAAATCCTGAAGGCGATCGAAAGCGAGCTCGACCGCAGCCGACACACCTTCATTCTCTCCAATCACTACGATTCCGTCGAAAAGCAGCGCACCTTCATCGAGACGCTGCTGCAGCTCGGCGGCGATGGCGTCATCATGTCGCCGGCGATCGGCACGCCGCCGGAGGACATGCAGCTCGCCGAGGATAACGGCATGCCGGCAATTCTCGTTGCCCGCTCGATGGACGGATCGGAGCTGCCGACCTATCGCGGCGACGACAGCTACGGCATCTCGCTTGCCACCAATCATCTGATCGGCCTCGGCCATCGCTCGATCGCCATGATCGGCGGCACCGACCAGACCTCCACCGGCCGCGACCGCTACCAGGGCTATGTGAATGCGCTGCGCAAGGCGGAGATCGAGGTCGATCCCGGCCTGCGCATTCCGGGCCCCCGCTCGATGCAGGGCGGCTTCGAGGCGGCGGTCCACTTCCTGTCCCTGCCGCAGAAACCGACGGCCGCCGTCTGCTGGAACGATCTGGTCGCCATCGGCCTGATGAACGGCATCGCCCGCGCCGGTCTCGTCCCCGGCACCGACATTTCCGTAACCGGTTATGACGACCTCGAGGAGGCGTCGATCTCGATGCCGGCGCTGACAACCGTGTGGAACGGCCAGGCCGAAGTCGGCCGGCTTGCCGCCCGGGCGCTTCTCGATCGCCTCGCCGGCAGCCACGAACCCGACGGCATCCATCTCATCAAGCCCGAGATGCGCATCCGCCAATCGACCAGCCCCTTCCGGCCCCGGTCATAATCCCCGCCCTTCATCCCAAGTCATCAAGGGCGCGCGACAAATCGAAGAGGAAAAGCAATGTCCCGTACCGCTGTTCTCGTTCCGGGGAAAATGCACGAGCGCGCTCTGGCGCGCCTGAAGGAAGGCTTTGACGTCATCGAGGCTGACGCCAAGTCGCTCGATGCGCAGACCGCAGGCCGTATTCGCGGCGTCGCCGTATCCGGTACCTTCTCCGCCGCCGATATCGATGCGCTGCCCAATCTGGAGTTGATCTCCAGCTTCGGCGTCGGCTATGACAATGTCGATGCCAGGCATGCCGCGACCAAGGGTATCGTCGTCACGAATACCCCCGATGTCCTCAACGACGAAGTGGCCGACACCGCGATCGGGCTGCTGCTCAACACCATCCGCGAATTTCCGCGCGCCGAAAACTGGCTGCGCGCCGGCAACTGGAAGCCGGGGCAGAGCTATCCGCTGTCGCGTTTCTCGCTGAAGGGCCGCCATGTCGGCTTCTACGGTCTCGGCCGCATCGGTCAGGAGATCGCCAAGCGGCTGGAGCCGTTCAAGGTGAAGATCAGCTACCACACGCGCACGCGCAACGAGGCGCTGCCCTATGATCACTATCCGACGCTGGAAGGTCTCGCTGAAGCCGTCGATACGATGATCGCGATCGTCCCGAAGACGCCGCAGACGCACAAGACCGTCAATGCCGATATCCTGAAGGCGCTCGGGCCGGATGGCGTGTTCATCAATGTCGGGCGCGGCTGGACCGTCGATGAGGATGCGCTGATCGAGGCGCTGTCCTCGGGTGCCTTGGGTGCTGCCGGTCTCGATGTGTTCTACGACGAACCGAACGTTCCAGCGGCGCTGATGGCGCTGCCGAACGCCGTGCTGTTGCCGCACATCGCCTCCGGCTCGGTTCCGACCCGCAATGCGATGGCTGATCTGGTGGTCGACAATCTGGTTGGGTGGTCCGATGCGCGCAAGCCGCTGACGCCGGTGGCTGAGACGCCCGTCAAGGGGTGATGGGTTTGAAGGGGTGCTTTGCTCTGTGGCTGCGCTCTTGCTTCGATCCACTCCCGTTGCATTCTTGGATGCGTGCTTAGATCCTCGGGACGAGCCCGAGGATGACGGCGGAGTGAGTGGGTGGCGCCCGTAACCTATTGAAGTAATGGGGAAAACATCCTCTCGACGTCATCCTCGGGCTCGTCCCGAGGATCTGCGCACGGTCCCACTTGCTCGACTTTCATGGACAGTTGGCGCTAGGATGCAACGCACGAGATCATGCGAGAGGGAGCTGAGGTGGCGGATAGTTCGAGTGAGACGCAGCGCAAGCTGACGACGATCTTTTCAGCGGATGTGCAGGACTATACGCGGCTGATGGGCGCCGACGAGGAGGGGACGCTCGATACGCTGAAGCGGTATCGCGACCGGATGTCGAGGCTGATCGAGGCGCATGGCGGACGGGTGGTCAATACCTGGGGCGACGGGTTGATCGCCGAGTTTCCGAGCGTGGTCGAGGCGGTGCGCGCCGCCGTCGACGTGCAGAACGAGCTCGCGGGGTTGAACGCAGCCCGGCCGGCCGATGGCCGCATGCTGTTTCGCATCGGCATCAATCTTGGCGACGTGATCNNATCGCCGCGCGGCTGCAGGCGCAGGCGCCGGCCGGTGGCGTGGTGATCTCGAACACGGTTTACGATCAGGTGCGCAACAAGGTGGCGGTAGGGTTCGATTTTCTCGGGCCGCTGACGGTGAAGAATGTTGCCGAGGCGGTGCCGAGCTATGCCGTCAGGATCGGGGAAGGGGATGCGGCGCGGGCGACTGGGGGTGATGCGCATGCCGCTGGGTCGCCGTCGGGCGCTGCGGCTCAATCGACGGGGCCGGGGCCGTCGGCTGGTGGGC
>UBJO01000100.1:43262-98727 GCA_900465665.1 Hyphomicrobiales bacterium | reverse complement strand
GCAGGGCAGAGGGGGGTATCGCGCCCGCCGAGCCTGCAGCCCCCTCATCCGGCTGCCGCCACCTTCTCCCCGCTGGGGAGAAGAGACTCGGTGGTGGCCACTCACTCCCTCTTCCCTTCTCCCCAACGGGGGGCCGACGGACGGGTCGAGACCAGCGGCTCGACCCCGGTCAGTGGCCCGAAGGGTCGGATGAGGGGGCTCCGCACGCCGGGAGCAAACGCACCGATCTCTCCACCCCAAGGCCCGCCGCATGATCGCCCTCGTGCTCCGTCGCGTCGCCGGTCTCGTGCTCACGCTGCTCGTGGTCTCGCTGCTGATCTTCGCCGTCATGGACATGCTGCCCGGCGACCCGGCCTCGATCATGCTCGGCACCTCGGCCTCGCCCGAAACGCTGGCCGCGCTGCGTCACGAACTCGGCCTCGACCGCTCGCTCCTGATCCGCTACGTCGAGTGGCTGGCAG
Source organism: Hyphomicrobiales bacterium (assembly GCA_900465665.1). GTDB lineage: Bacteria > Pseudomonadota > Alphaproteobacteria > Rhizobiales > Rhizobiaceae > Rhizobium. The sequence continues at coordinate 98,266 of UBJO01000100.1, read as the reverse complement.
GCGTCTTCACCGGCGATCTCGGGCGCTCCTACACCTACGGCGTCCCTGTCGCCGGCCTCATCCTCGAGCGCCTCGCCGTCACCCTGCCGCTCGCCCTCATCGCCATCCTGCTCTCCGTGGCGATCGCGATCCCCCTTGGCGTAACCGCAGCCTCCAGGCGCGGCGGCATTGTCGATGGGGTCGCGGCGGTCTTCTCGCAGGTCAGCATCGCCGTGCCGGCCTTCTGGGTGGCGCTGCTGTTGATCATCCTGTTTTCGACCACGCTCGGGCTGATGCCGGCGGGAGGGTTTCCGGGCTGGAGCGCGGGTGTCTGGCCGGCGCTGAAGGCCTTGCTGATGCCGGCGGTCGCGCTGGCATTGCCGCAGGCGGGGGTGCTCACGCGCGTCACCCGCTCGGCGGTGCTGGACACGCTGCACGAGGATTTCACCCGCACCGCCCGTGCCAAGGGCCTGTCGGCAGCCACCGTGCTCTGGCGCCATTCGGTGCCCAATGCGCTGGTGCCGATCCTAACCATCCTCGGCCTGCAAGCCACCTTCCTGGTGGCCGGCGCCGTGCTGGTCGAGAATGTCTTCAATCTCCCCGGCCTCGGCCGTCTCGCCTACCAGGCGCTGTCGCAGCGCGATATCGTCGTCATGCAGGATGTGGTGCTCTTCTTCGCCGGCCTCGTCATCCTCATGAATTTCCTGGTCGATCTCTCCTATCTCGCGATCGACCCGCGTTTGAGAAAGGGGATCTAAGATGGCGCCCCTGGTCTCCACCGCAACAAATATCGGCCGCCGCCGCATGCGCGGCGTCAAGCGCGTCAACCTCATCATTGGCGCCGCGATCGTCGCGTGCCTCGTGGCCGTCGCGCTCGTGTCGCTCGTCTGGACGCCGCTGCCGCCAGCCAAGATGCAGATCATCCACAAGCTGCAGCCACCGCTCGGCTTCGGCCTTCTCGGCACCGATCAGCTCGGCCGCGACGTGCTCTCCATGCTGATGGTCGGCACTTGGAATTCGCTCTCGATCGCGATCGTCGCCGTCGCCATCGGCGGCACGCTCGGCACAATCGCCGGCCTTGCCGCGGCCGCCTTTCGCGGCATCTTCGAAACGCTTCTGATGCGCGTCTGCGACGTCATCTTCGCGCTCCCGCCGATTCTCTCGGCGATGATGCTCGGCGCCTTCCTCGGCGGCGGCCGGCTGACGGCGATCGCTGCCATCGCCACCTTCCTCATTCCGGTCTTCGCCCGCGTTGCGCTGGCGAGCGCGCTGCAGGCCTGGAGCCGCGACTACGTGCTTGCCGCCCGCGCGCTTGGCAATACCCGGCTGGCGATCTCGCTGCGCCACGTGCTGCCCAATATCATGAGCCAGCTCATCGTCCAGGTGACCATCCAGCTTGGTCTCGCCGTGCTTACCGAAGCGGGCCTCAGCTTCCTCGGTCTCGGCCTTGCCCCGCCGGCGCCGAGCTGGGGGCGGATGCTGGCCGATGCGCAGACCTATCTTGCCCTTGCCCCCTGGCTCGCCATCCTCCCCGGCCTTGCCATCGCGCTCTCCGTCCTCGGCTTCAACATGCTGGGCGACGGCCTGCGCGATCTGCTCGATCCCCGTGAGGCCAGCCGCTGATTTTATGATGTCATTTTGAAAGACCGCGCCATGACCGAGATCGACCTGAGTATCCGAGACCTGAAGCGGCACTTTGCGACGAAGAACCTGTCTCCGCTGGAATACTGGCTGGCGCTGGAGCCGCATATCGCCGCCTGGGAGCCGCACATCGCCGCGCTCTATCTCTACGACCCCGACGCCGCCCGCGCGCAGGCCAAGGCCTCCACCGAACGTTGGGCGAAGGGCGAGACGCTCGGCCCGCTCGATGGCATTCCGGTCACGCTGAAGGAGCTTATTGCCACGAAAGGCCAGCCCGTCCCGCTCGGCACCAGGGCCGTGGAGCTGACGCCGGCGCTCGACGACGCCCCCATCGCCGCCCGCATGCGCGAGGATGGCGCCATCATCTTCGCCAAGACGACATGCCCCGATTACGGCATGCTCTCGTCCGGCCTGTCGAGCTTCCACCCGCTCAGCCGCAACCCGTGGGATGTCAGCCAGAACCCCGGCGGCTCCAGCGCCGGCGCCTCGGCGGCGGCGGCAGCCGGCTATGGCCCATTGCATATCGGTACCGATATCGGCGGCTCCGTGCGGCTTCCGGCCGGCTGGACCGGCACCTTCGGCTTCAAGCCCAGCCACGGCCGCATCCCGGTCGATCCCTATTATGTCGGCCGCTGCGCCGGGCCGATGACGCGTACGGTCGATGATGCGACGCTCGCCATGGCAACGCTGTCGCGACCGGACTGGCGCGACGGCACCAGCCTGCCGCCAAACGACATCGACTGGACCGATCTCGACATCGATCTTTCAGGCATGCGCATCGGCCTGATGCTCGACGCCGGCTGCGGCCTCGATGCCGAGGACGAAGTGAAGGCGGCGGTCGTTGCGGCGGCGAAACAGTTCGAGAAAGCCGGCGCCGTCATCGTGCCGGTCGGCCCGGTGCTGTCGCGGGCGATGCTCGATGGTCTCGACAATTTCTGGCGTGCCCGCTTCTGGGGCGATATCGAGGGGCTGAGCGAGGAGCGCCGGGAGAGCATCCTTCCCTATATCTACAGCTGGGCCAAGGGCGGAGCCGATGTCAGCGGCGTGGCCGCCGTGAAGGGCTTCAACCAGACGATCGAGATGCGCAAGGCCTGCGGCGCGCTGTTCGAGACGGTCGATGCGGTACTCTCGCCGACCAATCCCATCGTCTCCTATCCGGCCGAATGGGCCTCGCCGACCAATGATCCGGCCCGCCCCTTCGAGCACATCGCCTTCACCGTCCCTTGGAACATGTCGGAGCAGCCGGCCTCGTCGATCAATTGCGGCTTTTCCCGATCCGGCATGCCGATCGGCCTGCAGATCGTCGGCCCCCGCTTCGACGACATGAGGGTCCTGCGATTGTCCAAGGCCTTCGAGACCTGGTCCGGCGGCGTCACCGCATGGCCGAAGCCGCCGGTTACATGATCGGGCGGCGGTAGCCGTTGGGCTGCTCGTAGAGCCAGCCGATGCGCTGGACGGCCTCTTCGAAATTCTCGCGTACCACCGTCATGGTGTGGCCGGTCGCGTGCAGGATTGTTTCCGCATCCTCCATGATCGCCACATGCCCCTTCCAGAACACCAGGTCGCCGCGCCGCAGCTCCTCGCGCGCAATCGGTGCGCCCAGTCCAGCCGCCTGCATGTCGGTATCGCGCGGCGCGGCGCGGCCGGTCATCAGCATGGAAAGCTGCACCAGGCCGGAGCAGTCGATCCCGAGCCCTGAGCGTCCGCCCCAGAGATAGGGCGTTTCGACAAAGCGGGCGGCGATATCGACATAGTCCTCGCCGTCAAGCGCGCCGATCGGCTGCACATGCTTGGCGAAGATCGCCGTGCCGTCTTCCAGCGTCACATAGTGGTTGCCGCGCGCCTCGGCGGTGCCGGCAACGGCGACGCGGCTGCCCATCGAAAGAATGTCGTTATAGGGTTTGCGCAGCTCCGGCTCGCGATAGAGGAAGGTGCGCTGAACGGTGACGATATGGGTCGGCCCGGGCCCCTTATCGCTCACCGCGCTCTCGGGCAGATAGCCGACGTAATTGTCCGACCGCGCCTTGATCCAGCACCATCCCTCGGCGCGGTCGAGCACGGTCACGTCCTCGCCGAACAAGAGCTCGGTGTCGATACCAACGGTCGCGTCAGGTCGCGGCCTTAGCCCCACGACCGGCACTGCAATGCGCGCCGGCGTCCCGTCGGTAAAGCGCTGCGCCGTGACCTGCCCTTCCAGCCCGCGCTCGGCGAGGTCTTCCCTGAAGGCGTGAAGGCGGCGGTCGAGCGTGGTCATGGTCTTGTCCTCAAAGTCACAGCCGGCGCCCGTGCTCGCGCACACGGTCGCCCAGTTTTTCCAGGTAAAGCGCGCCGCCCACGGTACGCTTGATCAGCACGTTGCGCCGGTCGCTGTCATCGCGCACCCGGTCCACCAACCCCATCTCGCCCATCGTATCGAGCGCGCGGGTGATGACCGGTTTGGTAACGTTGAGCTCGGCGGCCAGCCCGCGCACGGTATGCGGCGGCGGCACGAGATAGATATGCAGCAGGATCGCCATCTGGCGCAATGTCAAATCGCGGTCGTCGTGGCGAACCTGGTCGAGCGAGACGCCATGCCAAAGCCCGAGCGCCTGCGATGCGGTCAATTCGATCGGCACGGCCCCTCCCGCATTCGTTACGCCTGCGTTCCATTTTCCGGCACGTATCCGCACAACGCAATGGGGCGGCTGATCTGCCGCCCCACAGGGTGAATAAAATTTTAACGATCGCGACGCGCTCTAACGAACGCTCTCGCGGATGTGGTGGTAAAGCGCCCGGATCGCCTGCGCCTCGCCGCCGCCGGGCGAGTGCGGACGCTCCGAAGGCGCCCAGCCGTAAATGTCGAAATGCGCCCAGCTCTTGGCATGGCTGACGAAGCGCTTGAGGAACAGCGCCGCCGTGATCGCGCCCGCCATGCCGCCTGCCGGTGCATTGGTGATGTCGGCGAACTTGGCGCGGATGTCCTTTTCGTAGCCGGCATAGAGCGGCAACCGCCACAGCGGATCGTCGGTCTCGATACTCGATTCCATCAGGTCGCGGGCGAGATCCGTATCGTCGGTGAAGAAGGGCGGCAGGTCGGGTCCGAGCGCCACGCGCGCTGCCCCCGTCAGCGTCGCCATGTCGATCATCAGGTCGGGCTCTTCCTCGTCGGCATAAGCAAGCGCGTCGGCGAGGATCAGCCGACCCTCGGCATCGGTGTTGTCGATCTGCACCGTCAAGCCCTTGCGGCTCTTGTAGATGTCGCCAGGGCGGAAGGCGTTCGACGAGATCGAGTTCTCGACCACGGGAATGACGACGCGGAGGTCAACCTTCAGCTTGGCATCCATGATCATCAGCGCCAGGCCCATGACGTTGGCAGCACCCCCCATGTCCTTCTTCATCAGAAGCATGGAGGAGGCGGGCTTGATGTCGAGACCGCCGGTGTCGAAGCACACGCCCTTGCCGACGAGCGTGATCTTGCGATGGCCCTTCTTGCCCCAGCGCAGTTCCATCAGGCGCGGCGCGTCGGCGCTGGCGCGGCCGACCGTGTGCACGAGAGGGAAATTATGACGGAGATCGTCGCCCGAGATCACCGAGATCTCCGCCTTGTAATGCGCCGCAAGCCCGCGGAACGCCGCTTCCAGCTCGTTCGGACCCATGTCGTTGGTGGGGGTATTGATCAGGTCGCGCGCAAGGAACACGCCGGCCAGTTGCCGCTTGATATCGGCGGCATCCGCATCGCGCGGGATCATCAGCGTGCCGGCCGGTTGCTTTTCGGATTTGTAGCGGTCGAAACGGTAGCTCCCGAGGCCGAAGCCGAGCGCCAGCCGGTTGGCCGTCAGCGGCGCCGTCTCGATATGCCAGTCGCCCGCCGGCAGCGCGCGCGCCAGCTTGCCGGTGATATAGGGGTGTTCGGAAGGATTGGTGCCGAGGCCGAACAGCGCACCGCCGAGATGGCCTTCCGCCGTCGGGATCAGCAACAGCGAGCCGCTTTCCGCCTTGTAACCCGCCTTTTTCGCCCAATCGAGCGCGATCGGATCGATCGTCCCGGTTTCGATATGCGCCGGTGTGACGGCGAAGATCGGCAGGGTCGAGCCGCCCTTGCTACTGAAGGGGGTCGGTCTCTCTATGAACTGGAACGGCGGCATTGTTTATCCTTCGGGGGCGTCCGGGAATCGCATCTTAACGTTCCGTTAGGGTTAACAGACTATTGCTTGAGCGTAGATTGCGTCAAAGCCTTTCCCTGTTCCGCTTTTAGGTCAGGCGCCGATTTCTGATTTCAGGAAACCGCGATGACTGCTTTGGTCGACACTTATTCGAAAACCCGTCTTCTCCAGTGTGCGGCAATCGCGATGCTGGCCCTGATGCTGGCCGGCTGCAACACCACCAAGGACAAGATGACGACGGGCTCGATCCCGGTCGCGCTGAACAAGCCGGTCGAGACGATGAACGATCAGGAAGTGCGCTCCGCCACCGATCGCGTCGGCCAGGCCTACGAGAAGAACCCGCGCGATCCCGTCAACGGCGTCAACTACGCCAATCTCCTGCGCATGCAGGGCAGGGACGCCCAGGCGCTCGCCGTCATGCAGCAGGTGGCGATCGCCAATCCGCAGGATCGCAACGTGCTTGCTGCCTACGGCAAGGCGCAGGCCGCCGCCGGGCAGTTGCAGCAGGCGCTTGACACCATCGGCCGCGCCCAGACGGCCGACCGTCCTGATTGGAAGCTCGTCTCCGCGCAGGGCGCCATCCTCGATCAGCTCGGCCGTTCGAGCGAGGCGCGCCAGCGCTATCGCGACGCGCTCGATCTGCAGCCGGGCGAGCCGTCGATCCTCTCCAATCTCGGCATGTCCTACGTGCTGACCCGTGATCTCAGGACCGCCGAAACCTATCTGCGCCAGGCAGCAAGCCAGCCGACGGCCGATAGCCGCGTGCGCCAGAATCTCGCGCTCGTCGTCGGCCTGCAGGGCCGCTTCCCGGAAGCTGAAAAGATCGCCCGCGGCGAACTCTCGCCGCAGCAGGCCGATGCCAACGTCGCCTATCTCCGCTCGATGATGTCGCAGCAGAATTCCTGGCAGAAGCTCGCCGCCAAGGATGTCGGCACCGAAGCAAGCAGCGCCAACTGACCAGTCTAACGGCCGCTCAGGCCTGACACGACAAGCTGCAGGCCAAGTCCGGCCATGACGGCGCCGGCCGCGCGGTCGATCCACTTCTTCGCGGCGAGATAGATCCGGCGCGGGTGCCGGGCCGAGAAAGCCAGCGCCACGATCGTGTACCACCCGGCCTCGACGGCAAAGACGCCGAGCGGGATCGCCACGAACAATTCCAGCGGAATGGTCTTCGGCAAGAGAGCCGCGAAAATGCTGGCATAGACGACGATCGTCTTCGGATTGCTGACCTGCGTCAGGAACGCCGTCATGAAGCTGCGGCCGATGGCGCGGCTGGCGGCGGTCGTCTCGCCGATCTCAAGCGGCTCCCCGGCGCCGCGCCAGATCCTGTAGGCGATATAGGCGAGATAGAGCCCGCCCATGATCTTCAGCGCCAGATAGAGCCAGCCGAACTGCGAGAGCAGGGCGGTCAACCCCGCCAGAGCCAGGATGCTGAACAACACCCCGCCGAGACCCATGCCGACGGCCGCCGCAAGCCCGTCGATGCGCGAGCGCGACACGGCGATCCTGGAAACGAGAACGAAGCTGGGCCCGGGGCTCATCGCGCCGATCGAGAGCGTTGCGAGAATGCTGAGAAAGACGCTGAGCTACGACATGGCGATGGTCCGTGGATGGGGGTGACGTGATCCAATGTCACACGACCCCGCATAACGGTCCATCCTAAAAATCGGTGGTGTGGAAACGCCGGCTGACGATCGATGCGCTTAGAACCGGTCTGCGACCTGGATGCCGGCCGGTCCGAGAATGACGGCGACCAGAACCGGCAGGAAGAACAGGATCATTGGCACGGTCAGCTTCGGCGGCAATGCGGCGGCCTTCTTCTCCGCCTCGTTCATGCGCTCGTCGCGGCCTTCCTGCGCAAGGACGCGCAGCGCCTGCGAGATCGGCGTCCCGTAGCGGTCGGCCTGCATCAGCGCCTGCACGACCGACTGCACGATCGGGATCTGCGTTCGCGTACCGAGATTTTCGAGCGCCATGCGGCGATCCGGCAGGAAGGAAAGCTCTGCCGTCGTCAGCACCATTTCTTCCGCGAGCGGCGGAGAGGCCTCGCCGAGTTCTTCGGACACGCGCCGCATCGCGGCTTCGATCGAGATACCGGATTCGACGCAGATCAGCATCAGGTCCAGCGCATCCGGCCAAGCACGCTTGATCGAATGCTGCCGCTTTTTCATCTTGTTGGAGATGAAGATATTCGGTGCGTAGAAGCCGAGATAGGCGAAGAAGAGCGTTGCGAGGAAGCGGATCGGCGTTGGCTTGTCGGCGAGGTGATCGAGGCCGAACACCCAGAAAATGGCAAGCGCGAAAAAGCAGAAGGGCAAGAGGAAACGCGCCACCAGGAACATGTTGAGCGCGTTTTCCGAGCGATAGCCGGCGGCCTTCAGCTTGTTCATGGTGTTTTCGTCGACCAGCGCCTCGCGCAGGTTGAAGCGCTCGACAATCTGGCGAACCGAACGGTTGTTCTGTGTGCGCAGCGAAGCCTTGCCCGTCGTCTCGGCATTCATTCGCGCGCGTTCGCGGGCGCGCATCTGTTCGCGCTCCGTCGATACCGCCTTCATGCGCTGGTTGAGATCGCCGCGCTCGAAGAAGGGGATGGCGAGCGTGTAGAGCGTCGCGAACACCGCCAGCGCCACCAGCACCGCGATCAGCATCGAGGGGTCGGTCAGGGAACTCGCAAGATCGGACGACATCGCATTGCCTCTGTTAGATATCGAAATTGACCATGTTGCGCATGACGAAGATGCCGATCGACATCCACACCGCCGAAGCGCCCATGATCAGGTGACCGCGCGGGTCGGTGAAGAGAACCATCATGTATTGCGGTGACGTCAGGTAAACGAGCGTCGCGACGATGAACGGCAGCGCGCCGATGATGACCGCGGACGCCTTGGCTTCCATTGAGAGCGCCTTGACCTTGGCCTTCATCTTCTTGCGCTCGCGCAGCACCTTTGCGAGGTTGCCGATCGCTTCGGAGAGGTTGCCGCCCGCCTGAGATTGGATGGCGATAACGATCGCGAAGAAGTTCACTTCCTGCAGCGGCATGTGGTTGCCCATGCGCGTGCAGGCATCGGGCACGCTGAGACCCACCTGCTGGGATTCGACCACGCGCCGGAACTCGCCCTTGACCGGTTCCTTGCCCTCGTTGGCGATCAGGCGGATCGCGTCGTTGAGCGGCAGGCCGGATTTGATCGATCGCACGATAACATCGAGCGCGTTCGGGAACTCGTCGAGGAACTTGTTCTGGCGGCGCTTGATCAGGAAGCCGAGGATCCAGCGCGGCAGCCCGAGCCCCGCCACAACAGGCAGCCCGAGCACCACCATGGTGGGGGCGCCGGCCAGGAACGCGACGAACATCAGGATAAAGCCGAAAATGCCGCTGAACATGTAGAAGCGGCTGGGTGTGATCGAGAGGCCGGCCTGCGTCAGCCGTGATTTCAGCGTCAGCTTTTTCTTGGCGTTTTCCTGCTGCCGCTTCTCAAGATCCTTCAGGTTGTCCTGCATCGACTTGCGGCGCTTCGACATTTCCTGGACACGGTCGCGTGCGGCCTTGACGTTCTGCTTGTCGAGTTCGGCGGATGCCACGCGGCTGACGCGGCTTGCCGCCTTCTTTTCGGTTTCCATCCGCGAAAAGAGCAGGCCGTAACATACCGCGCCGGCCGAAATGGCCACGAGCAGCACGATACCCAGCACGATCGGATCGAAACCGAACATAATCTTAATCCTTCGACTTCTCTTCCATTTCGTCGAGCGCCGCGGCGAGCCGCTTCTCTTCGTTGTAGTAGCGGGCGCGATCCCAGAAATTCGGCTTGCCGATACCGGTCGACTTGTGCCGGCCGATGATCTTTCCGGCCGCGTCTTCGCCCTCGATCTCGTAGCGCATCAGATCCTGGGTGATGATCACGTCGCCTTCCATGCCGATCACCTCGGTGATCTGCGTGATACGGCGCGAGCCGTCGCGAAGACGCGCGGCCTGGACGATGACGTCGACCGAGTTCGAGATGATCTCGCGAACGGTCTTGGCCGGCAGCGAATAGCCGCCCATGGCGATCATTGATTCGATACGGCTCAGGCATTCGCGCGGCGAGTTGGAGTGGATCGTGCCCATCGAGCCGTCGTGGCCGGTGTTCATCGCCTGCAGGAGGTCGAAAACCTCGGGTCCGCGCACTTCGCCGACGATGATGCGTTCGGGGCGCATACGCAGGCAGTTCTTGACGAGATCGCGCATGGTGATCTCGCCTTCGCCTTCGATATTCGGCGGGCGGGTTTCCAGACGCACCACATGCGGCTGCTGCAGCTGCAGTTCGGCCGTGTCCTCGCAGGTGATGACGCGCTCGTCGCGATCGATATAGTTGGTGAGGCAGTTCAGAAGCGTCGTCTTGCCCGAGCCGGTACCGCCGGAGATGACGATGTTGCAGCGGACGCGGCCGATGATCTGCAGCAGCGTCGCGCCCTCGGGCGTGATCGCCCCGAAGCGCACCAGCTGGTCGAGCGTCAGCTTGTCCTTCTTGAACTTACGAATGGTGAGCGCCGGACCGTCGATGGCGAGCGGCGGCGCGATGACGTTGACGCGTGAGCCGTCGGGAAGACGGGCGTCGCAGATCGGGCTCGATTCATCGACGCGGCGGCCGACCTGGCTGACGATACGCTGGCAGATCGAAAGCAGCTGCGCGTTGTCGCGGAAGCGCACTTCCGATTCCAGCGTCTTGCCGCCCACTTCGATGAAGGTCTTGCCGGAGCCGTTGACCATGATGTCGGCGATGTCGTCGCGCGCCAGGAGCGGTTCCAGCGGACCATAGCCGAGAACGTCGTTGCAGATATCGTCGAGCAGCTCTTCCTGCTCGGAGATCGACATCGCGAAGTTCTTGATCGTGATGATATCGTTGACGATATCGCGGATTTCCTCGCGCGCGCTCTCGCCATCGAGCTTGGCGAGCTGCGACAGGTCGATCGTGTCGATCAGCGCCGAGAAGACCTGCGCCTTGGTGTCGTAATATTCGTCGGTGCGGGCAGGGCGCTTGCGCTGCGGCGTCTGCATCGGCGGCGGCGCCACCTGCTGGCGGGTCTGCTCGCGCTGCGGCTCGACGAAGACGGCAGGCGCCGACGACGAGGAAGGCGCAGCAACAGGCGGCGGTGGCGCGATCGTGCCGCCCGCCTTACCAGATCCTTCGTTTCCGCGTTTTCCGAACATGCCTTATTCCACTTCTGGTGGGCTACTTGCGTTTCAGGAGGCTGAGAAGACTGCTCTTCCTCGCCTTCTTGACAGCGATGCGCCCGGTAACGATGTGCGACAGCTGCGAGAAGGTCTCGGCCGTCGGCGATTTCGGATCCATCTCCGAGATCATCCGGCCGCTATTGGCAGCCGTTCCGAACAGGTTGCTGTCGAACGGGATGATGGCGACGGGCTCGCATTCGAGCGGCTCGCAGAAATCCGACGGGCTGATCTCGGGACGCTTCGGCATGCCCACCTGGTTGAGAACGAGGTGCGGCGCCTTGTCGTTCGGCCGCATCTTGCGCAGCGCGTCGATCAGGTTCTTCGTGTTGCGCAGATTGGCGAGATCTGGCGATGCGCAGATAACCACCTCATCGGCGGCAGCCAGCACCGAGCGGGTCCACTCCGACCAGGCGTGCGGGATGTCGAGAACGGTCACCGGCGCACTGCGCTGCAGCACTTCCATGACCGGCTGGAAAGCGTGTCCGTCGAAATCATAGGCGCGGTCGAGGATCGACGGTGCCGCGAGCAGGGAGAGATTCTCCGAGCACTTCGTCAGCAGGCGATCGAGGAACATCTCGTCCAGCCGCTCCGGGGCATAGACCGCTTCGGCAATCCCCTGCGTCGGGTCCTGGTCGAAGTCGATATTGGCGGTTCCGTATGGCAGGTCGAGATCGGCGAGGATCGTCTCGGTCGAAAACAGCCGTGAAATACCGAAGGCGCAGTTATGCGCGATGGTGGATGAGCCGACGCCGCCCTTGGCGCCGATGAAGGCGATGCTGCGCCCCAATGGCTCGGCATCGGGATCGACGAAGATCGTCGCCATCGCCGTCATGATGTCGGGCATCGCAACCGGCTGGACGATATATTCGGAGATGCCGTTGCGGATCAGCTCGCGATAGAGCGCGATATCGTTGTGGTACCCGACGATGATGACCTTGGTCGAGGGGTCGCAGACCGCTGCCAGCGGCGCGAGTTCGTTGAGCAGGCCGGCGCTGCTGGCGCGTGTTTCGAGAATGATAAGGTTCGGCGTCGGCGCGCTGGCAAACATGTTGGCCGCGGCCGCGATGCCGCCGCTGGTGATGCGCAGACTGACCTTCGACAGGCGACGGTCGTTGCCGCAGCGTTCCATCACCCGCTGCAGTTCTTCGCTCTCGCAAAAGGCGTGGACAGAGATGCGCGGAAGCGGGCGCATGTTGTCCAACTCGCCCATGCGCATGGCCTCTTCGGCTTGCTGGAGGTCGGCGGTGTTCGTGATGTCGTATTCAACCGTGCTCATCGTCAATCCTGACCTGATCAGAAGCTGCCGGCAGCATTGTTGCTGGTGGAGTCTTCGATGTTCGAGGTGCGTTCGCGATATTCCTTGATGGCGGCGTTGCGGCGTGTCGCATCGATCGGCGTCATGCCGCGCGGCGCGACGAGATCCTCAGGATTGGCGATCTGTGCCGCGAGGTTGTTCTGGGTCGCGCAGCCGAAATTATAGTAGTTCTGGTTGCTGAAGTCGTTGATCATGTCCTTGGGCCACTGGCCGCACTGCGAGGTCATTGCGGTCGTGCCCACGAAGGTCAGCCGGATCGGCGCCGCGTCCTTGGCGTCGAGCGTCACGTAGGAGCTGTTGACGATTTTCGAGCTCGCGATGCCGCGTGCGGAGAGTTCGGCGCGCACCTGGCCACGCAGCTGGCGAGCCGCGTTGGAGTTCGGCGATCCCTCGGGCGTCAGCAGGTAGACCGGGCCGGTGGCGCGCGAGCCGTAGTTCTGCGCGAAGCCGCGGATCATGTCTCGCTGCGCGGTGTTGAGCCGGCGGTCTGTCGAGGCGACAGGGATGTCCACCGACTGTTCGGCTTCCGTCACCACGATCGGATGGCGCTGGCGGTAATCATCCGGAATGCCGCCCGTCGTCAGGTCGTCGCGCGAGGCGCAGCCCGAAAGCAGGGCGGCCGCGATTGCGGCGGCTGCGATAAGCGGTGTCGAAAAGCCGCGGCGGCGGGCGCTGGTCTTGATCTTGGCCATAGGCGTGTCTCTGTGTTGTGCCATTGCTGATCCCGCTTCGCTCATTTGTAGATGAACCCGATTGAACCGTGGAACTGGGCGTCGGCGACCGGCGTCTTGCCGCCATAGACCTTGTTGACGCGGTTCATGAAGAATGCTGCGCCGTCGTTCTCCGGGCTGAAATTGTCGTCAGGCCGGTTCAGCTGATTGCGGGCGACGGGACGCACGAGATAAGGCGTTGCGATGATGACGAGCTCGGTCTCGTCGCGCTCGACCGTGCGCTGGCGAAACAGGGTGCCGAGCAACGGAATCTTGTTGGCGCCGGGCGTTCCGTTCGAAGTCTGCGCGACGTTGTCGCGGATGAGGCCCGCCAATGCGATCGAGCCGCCGGAGGGGAGTTCGACGGATGTCTCGGCCGAACGGCGCTGGTAGGTCGGTGCCGAACCGCTGACCGAAGGTGCCGGTTCAGACACGTTGGTCTTGATCTCCAGGCTGATGCGGCCCGAAGAAAGCACAACAGGCTTGAAGGCAAGGCTGATACCGTAATTATAGGGGGTGACGGTGACGTTGCCGTCGTTGTCGGTCGTCGAGTAGAGAACCTGACCACCGGAGTTGAACGTTGCCGCTTGTCCGGAAATGGCGGTCAGCGTCGGCTCTGCCAGCGTCTTCACGACTTTCGCCTGTTCCAGTGCGCTCAGGTAGGTCGAAATATCGTATTTGCCGATCGAGCTCTTGAACAGCGCCGCCAGTCCGCCGCCGAGCGTTGCGGTCGAGGCGCTGCTGCTGGGAGCGCCAAGCTGAGCAACGCTGAGGCCGCCGGAGTTGGAGACCAGATTGTCGAAGCCGATCTGCTTCAGAATCTCGCGGCGAACCTCGGCGATGGTCACCTTCAGCGTGACCTGGTCTTCACCCTCGATCTGCAGCAGGTTGATCACCTGCGACTGCTGGCGGTTTTCCGCAAACAGAGCAACCGATCCGTCGCCGCCGCTCTGGCTGCTGGCCGTCTCCGTGCGCGTCGTCGCCTCACCGCCCTTCAGGAAGACGCCGGCCAGATCAGCCGCCTGCGCTGCGTCCTGCGGCGTGCGCACTGTGCCGGTCAGCACGATGTTATCGGAGACGATCTCGACGTTGATGTTGGAATCGGGAATGAAACGGCGCAGGTTGTTCTGCAGGCCGCTGACGTCGCGTTCGATCGCGATATCGAGGCTGACGATCTGCTGGCCATCGGCGCCGAAGATGAAGATGTTGGTCTGCCCGACCGTCTTGCCGAAGAGGTAGATGCGCCGCGAGGAACGCGTCACCGCATCGGCCATTTCAGGGTCGGAGACGAGAATATCGTGCGCATCGACGGGAAGGTCGATGACAATAGCCTTTTTCAGGCCGAGCTTGAGGCTGCGATGTGCGCCGGGGCCAGTCTGCGTGATGTTGACCATGCCGTCGGCGGCCGCCTGTGCGGTGCTGACACCGATGATAGGCGCGAGAAAGCCCGGCGCGACGCCGGTAAAGCCGATCGTCAACGACAGGCAGCCTGCCATCAGATGTTTCATGTGCCGTGTTGAGTTGCCCATATCCGTTTCCTCTACTCGGCTTTCGAAGGCGCGCTGTCGGTGACGATGGCGCCTGACTTGATGACCTGAACGATGGAGCTACCGTTGTCGCCGCTGAGCAGGTAGTCGGCGGCCTTGGTATCCGGCTCGCGGGCGTCGGCGACCGAGCGCAGTGCCAGCGAGAGGCGGTCGGCCATCTGCTGGGCAACCGCCAGAACCTTGGTCTGGTCGGGTGTCAGTTCCAGCGTCGCGGTCGTACCGACCACGGCCTTGGAGCCATCGTCCTTTTCCTGAACCTGCTGGTCGATCGCGAGTACGCGCACGTTATTGAGCACGGTCTCGGTCAGATACTTGTCGCCGGTCTTCTCCTTGCGCACCATGATCACGTCGACGCGGTCGTTCGGCAGAATGAAGCCGCCGGCGCCCGTCGCGACCGAGATCTCGGTTGCGACGGCCCGCTTGCCCGAGGGCAGCAGCGACGACATGATGCGGCTGTTGGAATCGGCGATCTTTTCCGCGCGGATCGGCTCACCTTCGAAGATCGGCATGCGCACGACGGCGCCCTGCAGGTCCTTGATCGCATCCGGCTTGTCGGTTTCGGTGATGAAACCTTGTACGACGCCACCCTGTGGCCAGGCCATCCAGTGCGCCGCCTTGTCGTCGAGCCGTGCGCCGACGGGAAGATTGGCGCTGGAGACCAGCACGTTGACGGTCGGTTCCTTCTCGACCACCTGCTGGACCTGGGTCACGACCGATCCGCCACGGCCGGCAAGGCTCATCGCCAGAACGCCGGCCAGACCGGCGGCGACGACGGCCACTCCAAGGATCAATATGCGGGCGGGTTTCATCAGCGTTCCCCAGGGAATCGAAATATTCGTTCCGGAGAATTGGCTCCAATTGGTGTAATTATAGTTAACGAAAGACTTCGATCTTAGGTTAACAAGCGCTTAAGCGCCTTTATTTCAGGCCCTGCAGCGCGCTCATGAACAGCGGCGAAGACGGAAATGCAAGAAAACCGCCGATCGCGATTGCGATGCCGTATGGGATCTTCTTGGCCATGAGAATGGAGTTTGGAACAGGGAGACCGATCGCGAGAATCGTGTTCGCCTGCATCCGGATCATCACGATGATCAAGGTGATCAAGCCACCGAAGATGCCGACATAGCCCAGAAACTCGATAATGGCTGGGTTGAGGCCGAACCAGAGTGCGGATGCCGTCAGGAGCTTGGCGTCGCCGCCGCCCATTGTGTTGGTGGCGAAAAGGATGAAGCAGACGACGAATACGGCAAGCGCACCGGCGGCATGGTTGCCGACCTGGGCAAGCGGCATGCCGGTCAAAAGCGCGATGGCGAAGAAAGACGCAATGAGAATGATGGAGATCCTGTTCGGGATCGTCATCGTGAACAGATCGGAAAATGCCGCGATTGCGAGGCACAGCGGGAATATCACAAAGACGGAAGCTGCGATCATTCTGCTATCGATCCTTAATACAAAAGGCCCACCGCGTGTTCGCGTGAGCCTATGTTTAGCGCCAGACCCGTTAAGGTCTGGCGTATATCGTGTCGCCGAAGGCGATATCAGGTCGGGGTCTTGGAAGAGATCGTGTTCGACAGGTTGTTGAACATGATGTTCAGTTTGCTGCCGAGCGCCGATGCGCCGGTGATGAGCGCTACGGAAATGAGCGCTGCGATCAGGCCGTATTCAATTGCGGTCGCGCCGGATTCGTCTTTCAGAAAACGGCTTACAAGCTTGGTCATGATAACTCCTAACTCCAGTTGATGTTCAGCACGTCCGCCAACTGTTTGCCGTTGATCGGATGAGCACAACCTAACGAACCGCTCTTTCAATCGGCTTAAAAAAATGGGTTACCAATGTGTAAATGAGAAGCAGTCAGCCGCTATGGTAAGTAATCGTTTCAGTAGTTCCGTAGAAATTTAAATATCATGCGGAAGTTACTGCTGAATAAGGGATTTCTGATGGGGCGGCGCCTCAAGCCGTTACCTGATCCGCGCTCATGGAAGCAGTTTGCCTCATTTCAGTACTGGTCGGGACGCGTTAACGTCTCGTTATGGACGGGATCACTCCGGTATTAAGGTTTCATGCACCATTTTTTTCTATGCTCTCGGTAAGTTAGCGTCGTGATCGTGAGAGAATCCAGATGTCATTGAGCGGCATAAGGCTAGTCCTTGCCAGTGTTCTTGCCGCCGCCGCGGCTTGCGCACCCGCGTTCGCCCAACAGCAGCAGATGCTCAGGGTCTACATGGATCAGGCGCGCGTGCTGAAGCTTGATCGTCCCGTCAGCAAGGTCATCGTCGGCAATGCCAAGGTGGCGGATGCGACGGTCGCCGACGCCAAGACCATCGTGCTCACGGGCCGCAGCTTCGGCAGCACCAATCTCGTCCTGCTCGACGCAGACGGCAACGCCATCCTCGACCAGAGCATTCTCGTCTCCATCGATGAAGCCAACACGGTGCGCGTATTCCGCCAGACCGAGCGCACGGTGCTCTCGTGCACGCCGAACTGCGAACAGCACAGCGACACGACGGCGGCAGCGGGCGCCGGCGCCGCCACGGCTGGGCCTTGAGCAAACAGTTCTCTTTTACTTGTTGTTAAATTTCTGAACCGGCTTGAAACGGAAAATCAACGTTCGGCACTTAAAAGTGCGTGATCGAAGCTGTGTCGGATGCAGGCCATGACGGAATTGGATCAAACAGCGGAACGGACGGATCGGCGCGAATGCAGGCGGCGGTGGTCCATTGCCGCTTTCAGGCGCTCGCGTGACGGCGCCGCGGCGATCGAATTCGCGCTTCTTGCCATTCCCTATTTCATGGTGGTCTTCGCGATCATCGAGACGTTCATTGCATTCGCTGGCGAAGAGCTCGTGTCCAACGCTGTCGATACGATGAGCCGCAAGATCCGGACCGGCCAGATCACGGCTGCCAATACCGACCGCACGGCATTTCGCACCGCCTTCTGCAAGGAAATCTCGATCCTGATCACCTGCTCTTCGACGGAGGCGGCTACGCCGAGCAAACTATTCGTCGATGTCCAGAAGTTTTCTACCTTTGCGGCCATTCCGACCACCATCCCGAAGAAATCGACGGCCACCTTTTCGGATCTCGACACATCGGCGCTTCAATACGCGCCTGGCGGTGCCGGGACCATCAACATGGTGCGGGCCTATTACAAATGGCAGGTCATCGGCGATCTCATCCGCCCTTACATCTCTAATGTCAGGCCATCCGACGGATCCTCGGCCTACTTCCTGATTGTCGCAACCGCCGCGTTCCAGAACGAGCAATACCCGTGATGAGGATCCGCAGCGCAATCACCAAGCTAAAGGCCCTTTCTCGTCGCTTCGCGGGTGACCGCGATGGTATGGGTGCGATCGAGTTCGCCATTCTCTTCCCGATCCTCGTGATGCTCTATGTCGGCGCCTTCGAGATCACCATCGGTCTCAGCGTCAGCAAGCGCGCCTCGCGTGCAGCCGCCACCGTGGCGGATATCGTCACCCAGCAGCAGACCGTGACGAAGTCCTGGCTCGCGGACATGCCCAATGCCGCAGCCGCGATCTTCGTGCCTTACAATGCCGGAACGACGCTGAGCTTGAAGATAACAGGCATCCAGATCGATGCTGCCGCCAACCCAACCGTCAAATGGTCCTGGGCGCAGGACAACAGCCGCCCCTACACGGTCAATTCCGCCGTGACCGTGCCGACCGATCTGAAGAAGGCCAACAGCTTCCTCGTCCGCTCAGAGCTGTCCATACCCTACAAGCTGTTCCTCTTCGCGCCCAATCTCATGCCGAACAACAGCACTCTCACCATCAGCCGCACCTATTATTACCGGCAGCGCCAGGGCGACAACGTGCTCTGCAGCGACTGCTGAGCACGGCCGCGCCGCGCTCGCATTTGCCATCCTCCCGTCTCCGTTATAAGGCTTGTGACCCTGCGGCCGGCAATCCGGCGCGCCAGCTTTTTAGTGTCGGGTGAAACATGCCGCGTGCCTTTCTATTCGTGATGGATTCCTTCGGCGTCGGTGGCGCGCCGGATGCGGCCGCCTATGGTGACGAGGGGGCGGATACGCTCGGCCATATCGCCGAATTCTGTGCCGCCGGCCTGGGCGACCGCGAGGGCCTGAGATCGGGACCGCTGAAGCTGCCGAACCTGTCCGCGCTCGGCCTCCTGCATCTCGCCAAGGCGGCATCCGGCAAGGTCCCCGTGGGCATGCCGATGGCCGAGAAGGTCTACGCCAGCTTCGGCTCGGCCAACGAGGTCTCCCGCGGCAAGGACACGCCATCAGGCCATTGGGAGATCGCTGGCACGCCCGTCAATTTCGACTGGGGCTACTTCCCGACCGAGGGCGATGCCTTCGCGCCCGAATTGGTTGAAGCCTTGTGCCGCGCCGCCGAAGTGCCCGGCATCCTCGGCAATTGCCACGCGTCCGGCACCGACATCATTGCCCGCTACGGCGAGGAACACATCCGCACCGGCAAGCCGATCTGCTACACCTCGTCTGACTCCGTCTTCCAGGTCGCCGCCCACGAGAAGCATTTCGGCCTCGAGCGGCTGATGACCTTCTGCGCCATCGCCCGCGCCCTTCTCGACCGCGAAAACATCGGCCGCGTCATTGCGCGCCCCTTCGTCGGCGAAACCAGGACGAGCTTCGAGCGCACCGGCAACCGCCGCGATTTCTCCGTGCCGCCGCCCGAACCGACTCTGCTCGACAGGTTGGTGAAGGAAGGCCGCACCGTCCATGCCGTCGGCAAGGTCGGCGATATCTTCGCCCACCAGGGCGTGTCGCGTGTCGTCAAGGCCAACGGCAATGCGGCGCTGATGGACGCGACGCTGGAAGCCATGGATGTCGCCGAGGATGGCGATCTCGTCTTCACCAATTTCGTCGATTTCGACATGCTCTACGGCCACCGCCGCGACGTGCCGGGCTATGCCGCGGCTCTCGAGGCCTTCGACGCGCGCCTGTCGGAAGTCGGCGGCAAGCTGAAGCCCGGCGATCTCGTCATCATTACCGCTGATCACGGCTGCGACCCGACCTGGCGCGGCACCGACCACACCCGCGAGCGGGTTCCCATCATCGCCTACGGTCCCGGCCATCGCCCGCGCAATCTCGGCATTCGTTCGAGCTACGCCGATATCGGCGAGACCATCGCGCAGCACCTGCGTATCCCCGCCGGCCCGCACGGGAGGAGTTTTCTTTGACGTCACATTTGAAGAAGGTCGAGCTGCACTGTCATCTGGAGGGTGCCGCGCCCCCGGCGCTCACTTTGGCGCAGGCCCGCAAGTACAACATCGACATCAGCGCCTATCTGAAGGACGGCGCCTATGTCTGGCATGATTTCGCAAGCTTCCTCGAGTGCTACGACAAGATCTCCGAGGTCTACAAGACCGACGAGGACTATGCGTTGCTGACCGAAACCTATCTGGCCGAACTCGCCGCGATCGGCACGATCTACAGCGAGCTCATCGTCTCGCCCGATCACGGCAAGCGCATCGGCCTCGGCGCCGACGCTTATATCGCAGGCGTGTGCGAGGGCATCCGCCGCGCCAAGGCAGCATCGGGCATCGAGGCGCGGCTGATCGTCACCGGCGAACGCCACTTCGGTCCCGAGAGCGTCATCGGCGCCGCCGAATATGCCGCAAGCGCCCGCAACCCTCTTATCACCGGCTTCAACCTCGCGGGCGAGGAGCGCATGGGCCGCGTGGCGGATTATGCCCGCGCCTTCGACATCGCCCGCGACGCCGGCCTCGGCCTCACCATACACGCCGGCGAGGTTTGCGGCGCCTTCAGCGTCGCCGATGCGCTCGATGCCGTTCGCCCGGCCCGTATCGGCCACGGCGTGCGCGCTATCGAGGACTTAGATCTCGTCAAGCGGCTGGTCGATCTCGGCACGGTGCTGGAGGTCTGCCCGGGCTCGAACATCGCGCTCAAGGTCTTCCCGGATTTCCAGTCGCACCCGCTGCGGGCGCTGAAAGATGAAGGCGTGCGCGTCACCATCAGCTCCGACGATCCGCCCTTCTTCCACACCTCGCTCGAGCGGGAATACGAGCTCGCTTCCTCCGTCTTCGGCTTCAGCGACGCCGAGATCGATGCGATCACCCGCACCGGCATCGAGGCCGCCTTCGTCGACGAAGCCACCCGTAGTGAGCTTCTGGGCAGGCTCTGATCCGTCCCGATCGGGGCCGGATTGGGGATCCCAGATTGGGGATCATAGGGGCAATTTGCCCTCCGCTCTTGCGGCGGAGACAAATTCCGTGGAAGAAACATGCTATAAGAACAGCCAAAGAAAGGGCTCGGCCATGAACGGCGTAACGGTCATCGATCATCCGCTCGTGCAGCACAAACTCACCATCATGCGGCGCAAGGAAACGTCGACGGGCAGCTTCCGCCGGCTGTTGCGCGAAATCTCCACCTTGCTGTGTTACGAGGTGACGCGCGATCTCGAGCTGACGATGGCAACCATCGAAACGCCGATGCAGACGATGGAATCGCCAATCCTCGAAGGCAAGAAGCTGGTCTTCGTGTCGATCCTGCGCGCCGGCAACGGCCTGCTCGAAGGCATGCTGGAGCTGGTCCCCTCCGCCCGCGTCTCGCATATCGGCATGTACCGCGATCACGACACGCTGCAGCCGGTGGAATACTATTTCAAGGCGCCCGAAGCGCTCGACGAACGCCTGATGATCGTCGTCGATCCGATGCTAGCGACCGGCAATTCCTCGATCGCCGCCATTCACAAGCTGAAGGAACGCGGCGCGACCAACATCCGCTTCCTCTGCCTGCTTGCCGCCCCCGAGGGCATCAAGAACTTCCAGGAGGCCCATCCCGACGTGAAGATCTACACGGCTTCGATCGACAGCCATCTCAACGAGAAGGGCTATATCATGCCCGGCCTCGGCGATGCCGGCGACCGCATGTACGGCACGAAGTAATTAACGAGCCGTTTACCATTTGAAATGTTACATGGGGCCTGGACTATGTTTCCAGGCCTTATCTCCTTCCGCCGTTAGCAACTTTTCAGCAATTGTGGCTTAGCTGCTAAAGATACGGCCGCGCATGATGCACGGTTTATACAGGAAGGATTTCTGTTTCCATGCTCTTGCGTACAGTCATATTCGCAGGCATCGCCGCGGTGCTTGCCACACAGGTTCCTTCCTTCATCGGAAGCACGCCTACGCGCCCGGAAGGCCCGATCTCCGCCAATTTCGTCTCCGGCGCGATCGATCCCACCCCCACGACCGCAATCTCAGGCAATGGCACCAGCATGCGCCTGCAGGCCGATCAGCAGGGCCACTACACCGGCGATTTCCGCATCAACGGCAAGTCGGTCTCCGGCCTGATCGACACCGGCGCCACCTATGTCGCACTCAACGAGACCATGGCCCGCCGTCTCGGCTACACCGCCAACCAGCTCGATTTCCGCTATTCGGTCAACACCGCCAACGGCCAGACCAAGGCCGCGCATATCATGCTCGACCGCGTCGAGATCGGCGGCATCCGCGTGCGCGATGTCGAGGCTTTCGTCCTCAAGGACGAGGCCCTGTCCTCGACGCTTGTCGGCATGAGCTTCCTGAAGAAGCTCGCCTCCTATGCGGTCGCCGACGGCTCGCTCAGCATGAAGCAGTAATCGATCAGAAGCGCGATGAAATGACTGGTGGCAGCGCCGGCGCGCTGTCGCCGATCACGTAGTTCGCCTGAAACGCCGCAGCCGCTATCTCCGCCGCATCACCGCTCGCCGCATGCACGAAGGCGATCGGCTCGCCGCGCTCGACGCGCGTGCCGAGCGGCAGGATATCGCTGAACCCGACCCGATGGTCGATCCGGTCATCCGGATGCCGCCGCCCGCCACCGAGATCGATCAGGCTCATCCCGATATCCCTGCTGTTGCAGGCAGCAAGCCAGCCGTTGCGCTTGGCCACGACAGGCCGGATGGCTGGGGCAGCCGGCAGATGGCTGTCAGGCTTCTCCAGAAGGTCGGACGGCCCGCCCAGCATATGCGCCATACGCCCGAATATCTCCGCCGCCTTACCAGATGACAGCGCCTCGGCCGCCCGCGCCTCGCCACCCTCACGCGAGGATGCGACACCCGACTGGACGAGCATCTCGGCCGCGAAGGCGAGAACCACCGTCTCCAGCCGCGTGCCGCTCTTCTCGCCCGCGAGGAACGCGATCGCGTTGCGGATCTCCAGCGCGTTGCCGACGGCATCTGCCAGCGGCTGGTTCATGTCGGTGATGACAGCCGACGTCTTCAGCCCGGCTCCATTCGCGACCTCGACCAGCGACCGCGCCAGTTGCTCGGCCTCCTCGGATGAGGCCATGAAGGCGCCGTTGCCGACCTTGACGTCCAGCACCAGCGTCTGCAGCCCGGCGGCCAGCTTCTTCGACAGGATCGAGGCGGTGATCAGCGGAATGGAATCGACGGTCGCCGTCACGTCGCGCACCGCGTAGAGCTTGCCGTCAGCAGGCGCCAGCGCCGCCGTCTGGCCGATGATGGCGCAGCCCGCCTCACGCACCACCTTGCGAAACAGCACGGCATCAGGGGTAACCGTATAGCCTGATATGGATTCCAGCTTGTCGAGCGTCCCGCCGGTATGGCCGAGCCCGCGCCCCGAGATCATCGGCACCGCCAGCCCGCAGGCCGCCGCGATCGGCGCCAGCATCAGCGAGACATTGTCGCCGACGCCGCCGGTCGAATGCTTGTCGGCGATCGGGCGGTCCAGATCGCTCCAGTCGAGCATGTCGCCGGAGCGCGCCATCGCCATGGTAAGCGAAACGGTCTCCTCGCGGCGCATCCCCTTGAACCACACGGCCATGGCAAAGGCGCCGACCTGCCCCTCGGAGAGCTTGCCCGCCGCAAGGGCTGCGATGAACGCCTGGATATCCTCATCGGACAGCACCGCGCCGTCGCGCTTGCGGCGAATGATCTCCTGCGGGATCATCTCAGTAGCTCGCGGCGGTCGCCGGTGCCGATTGCGTGCCTGAGAGAACCGCGAGGATATCGTCGAGCACGCCCGAAGCACCGAAGCGGAACGTCGAGGGCATCGGCCAGTCGGGCGCCATGATCGTCTCGGCAAGGCTCAGATAGAGCGCCGCATCCGCCACAGAGGCAATGCCGCCCGCCGGCTTGAAGCCGACCTTGCGACCACTCTGGCGAATGGCGCGCAGCATGATGTCGGCGGCTTCAAGCGTGGCGTTGACGGACACCTTGCCGGTCGAGGTCTTGATGAAATCGGCGCCTGCCTCGATAGCCAGCTCCGAGGCGCGGCGGATCATCGCCGCATCCTTGATCTCGCCGGTCTCGAGGATCACCTTCAACAGCACCGCCTCGCCGCATTCGGCGCGCACGGCTGCCACCATGTCGGTAACCGCCCGGCCGCTGCCGGCGATGAACTTGCGATAGGGAATGACGAGGTCGATCTCGTCGGCGCCGTCGGCGATCGCTTCGCGCGTTTCCGCCGCCACGTCGGCGACCTCCATGTCGCCCGAGGGGAAGTTGACGACGGTGGCGATCTTCACGGGATGGCCGCTGCCGAGGATCGAGCGCGCATGCGCGACGAAGCGCGGCCAGATGCAGATCGCGGCGCTATTGCCGTAGGGCGTCTGCGCGCGTGCGCACAAGGCCTCGATCTGCGCTTCCGTGCAGTCGTCCTTGAGGTTGGTGAGATCAAGCAACGACAGCGCCACGGCCGCCGTTTCCTTCAGCGAGTGATTGCTCATGCGTCATTTCCTCCAGCCGCGATCATCTCTTTCAGGATGGCGGCAAGACGGGCACCGCCGATGGGCGCCATCTCCTTGGTTTCGTCGTGGCTCAGTTCCGAACCGGTCATTCCGGCCCCATAGTTGGTGATAACGGAAGCAGCCGCAACCCTCATGTCGAGCATTCGCGCGATGATCACTTCAGGCACGGTCGACATGCCCACGGCATCGGCGCCGAGAATGCGCGCCATGCGGATCTCCGCCGGCGTCTCGAAGCTCGGGCCGGAGAACCACATGTAGACGCCCTGCGATAGCGCCGTTCCCGTCGTCTCCGCCGCCCGCCGCATCGCGTCAGCAAGCTCGGTATCATAGGCATTCGTCATGCCCACGAAGCGGCGGTCGCTCTCCTCGCCGATCAGCGGGTTGATGCCGGAATAGTTGATATGGTCGGTGATCTGCATCACCGATCCCGGCGCCAGATCCTCGCGCAGCGATCCCGCCGAGTTCGTCAGGATCAGCGCTTCGACGCCGAGCGCCTTCAACACCTCGATCGGCCGCCGCATGGCGTTGGCGTCGCCCTTCTCGTAGAAGTGCACACGCCCCGACAGCATGATGACAGGCACGCCACCAAGCGTGCCGGCCACGACCTCGCCTGCATGGCCTGAGACGGCGCTGACGGGAAAGCCCGGCACATCCTGATAGGGTATCCGAACCGCATCCTTGAGCTCCGCCACCAGCGAGCCGAGCCCGGAGCCGAGGATCACGCCGTAGCGCGGCGAAAGCCCGCCGAGACGCGCCTTCAGCAGGTCGAGCGCCGCCTGCATCAGAGTTCGGTCTCGAAGCTGAAGGGAAGCAGTTCGTCCATGGTCATGGTCTTCTGCACGCCGGCTTCGTCGCAGAGATAAATCTTCGTGTCCTTGGAGGCGAATTCCGAGATCTTCTGCCGGCAGCCGCCGCAAGGCGGGCAGAGCGGCAGCTTCTCGGCGATCACGGCCATCTCGACGATCTTCTTCGCCCCGCCCATGATCATGGCGCTGATGGCCGTCGGCTCCGCGCACCAACCCTGCGGGAAGGAGAGGTTCTCGATATTGGCGCCGGTATAGACCTTGCCGTCCTCGGCGCGGATCGCAGCACCTACGGGGAATTTCGAATAGGGCGCGTGGGCGAATGCCATGGCGCCGCGGGCGGCTTCGAAGAGGTCGTGGGACATGGTCTTAGCGCTCCTTGACATAGGGGGTGCCGCCGGCCTTCGGCGGGATGGCTTTGCCGATGAAGCCCGCGAGCAGCACGCAGGTGAGGATATAGGGCAGGGCCTGGAAGATCTGCACCGGCACCTCGCCGATCCCGGGGATCGGCTTGCCCTGCATGAAATTCCCAAGCGCATCGAGGAAGCCGAAGAGGAGGCAGGCGAACATGACAGGCACCGGCTTCCACTTGGCGAAGACGAGTGCGGCGAGCGCGATATAGCCTTTGCCTGCCGACATGTCCTTGATGAAGGCGGCCGATTGCGCGATCGCCAGATAGGTGCCGGAGAAGCCGCAGAGAATGCCGGCGCAGATGACGGCGCGATAGCGCAGCCAGCTGACCGAAATGCCGGCGGTATCGACAGCACCTGGATTTTCACCGACGGCGCGCAGACGAAGACCGAAGCGCGTGCGGTAGAGGATCCACCACGAGAGCGGCACCGCCAGGAAGGCGAGGTAGGTCAGGATATTGTTGCCGGAGATCACGTTGGCATAGAGCGGCCCAAGGATCGGCACCTCGCGCACCGCATCAGCGCCCGGAAGCGTGATCGGCGTAAAGCGCGCGTCGCCGGCCAACTGCGGCGTGCGCCCGCCCTGGCCGAACCAGGCCTGGCCGAGCACGATGGTGATACCGGCCACGAAGAAGTTGATCGCGACGCCGGAGATGATCTGATTGCCTCGATTGGTGATCGAGGCAAAGCCGTGCACGAAGCTCAGCGCGACCGAGCAGACGATACCGGCGCAAAGTCCCGCCCAGGCGGAATCGGTGAGGTAGGCGACACAGGCGGCGGCAAACGCCGAGCCCAGCATCTTGCCCTCGAGCCCGATGTCGAAGACGCCGGCGCGTTCGGAAAACAGGCCCGCCAGCGCCGTGAAGATCAGTGGGATCGACAGGCGAATGGTGGAGCTCAGAACGCTGATGAAGATGTCGTAATATTCCATCGTCGCGCTCCTTACGCCCGCTTGAACTGTTGGTAGAGACGCACCATCGCCGGCCGGTACATGTATTCAAGCGCGCCGGCAAACAGGATCACCAGACCCTGGATCACGAGGATCATCTCACGGGTGATGTTGGGCATCTCGAACGAGATCCAGTCGCCACCCTGGTAGAGAATACCGAACAGGATGGCCGAGAGCACGATGCCGACAGGATGGTTGCGCCCCATCAGCGACACCGCGATGCCGACGAAGCCGGCGCCGCCGACGAACTCGACCTGCAGGCGGGCCGATGAGCCCATGACGGGATTGAGCGCCATCATGCCCGCCAGCGCGCCCGAAAGCAGCATGGCGATGATGACGATGCGCGCATAGGGAATGCCGGCATAGGCCGCCGCACTCGGGCTGACGCCGAGCGTGCGCATCTCGAAGCCGAGCTTGGTGCGCCAGATCAGCAGCCAGACGAAGTAAGCCGCCACCAGCGCGATGATGAAGGAGACGTTGAAGGGTGCCGCACCCAGCTTGGCGCCGAACATGTCCATGATCCAGCCGAGCTTCGGCAACTGACCGCCTTCGAGGAAGGTGCGGGTCTCGGGCGCCATCTTGCCCGGCACGATCAGCACGTGGACGAGCAGATAGACCATCAGCGCCGCGCCGATATAGTTGAACATGATCGTGGTGATGACGATATGGCTGCCGCGCTTGGCCTGCAGCCAGGCCGGAATGAAGGCCCAGGCCGCACCGAACAGGCCGGCGCCGATCACGGCCACGGGCATGGTCACGTACCACGGCACGAACTTGTCGAGCGCCAGCGCCACAAGCGCGCAGCCGAGACCGCCGAGATAGGCCTGTCCCTCGGAGCCGATGTTGAACAGCCCGGCATGGATGGCGACCGCCACCGAAAGGCCGGTGAAGATGAAGCTGGTGGCATAGTACAGCGTAAAGCCGATGCCTTCGCCGCTCCCGAGCGCGCCTTCGATGAGAAGCTGCAGCGCCCCGATCGGGCTTTCGCCGATCAGCCAGACGACGAAGCCTGATATCAGGAAGGCGGTGAGAAGGTTCAGGATCGGGATGAGGCCGTAGTTGATCCAGCGGGGTAGGGGAGTGGAAGCAGTGCTCATCAAGGCCTCACGCGGCAATGCCGGCCATCATCAGGCCGAGGGTCTGTTCACCGGCATCGGGCGTCTTCTCGCCGACGACATGGCCGGCGAACATGACAAGGATACGGTCTGAAAGGGCGCGGATTTCGTCGAGCTCGACGGAGACGAGCAGGATCGCCTTGCCCGCGTCGCGCATCTCGATGATCCGGCGGTGAATGAATTCGATTGCGCCGATGTCGACGCCGCGCGTCGGCTGGCCGATGATCAGCGCCGTCGGGTCGCGCTCGATTTCGCGGGCGACGACGATCTTCTGCTGGTTGCCGCCGGAGAAGTTGGCGGTCTTCAGCCGTGGGTTCGGCGGCCGGATGTCGTATTTCTCGATCTTTTCCATCGCATCCTTGCGGATCGCTTCGAGATCGAGCAGCGGGCCCTTGCTGTATTCAGGTTTGCGGTGATAGCCGAGCACCGAATTTTCGTATTCCTCGAACTTCAGCACGAGGCCCATGTGGTGGCGGTCCTCGGGGATGTGTGCGAGGCCGAGCTCGCGCAGCCGCGCCGGATCGGCCTTGTCGATCGGCTGCCCGTCGAGCAGGATCTCGCCCGAATGCGGCTTGCGGATGCCCGCGATGGCTTCGAGAAGCTCCGACTGCCCGTTGCCGGCCACGCCCGCCACGCCGACGATCTCGCCGGCGCGTACGTCGAACGACACGTTGTCGACCATGACCACGCCGCGGTCGTCCTTCACCGTCAGATTGCGCACCGACAGGATGACCTTGCCGGGATTGGCCTCGCCCTTCTGCACGCGAAGGAGCACGCGCCGGCCCACCATCAGCTCGGCCAGTTCCTCGACCGTCGTCTCGGCGGTCTTGCGGGTCGCCACCATCTCGCCGCGGCGCATGACGGACACCGTATCCGTGATCGCCATGATCTCGCGCAGCTTGTGGGTGATGAGAATGACCGTCTTGCCCTGGTCGCGCAGCACTTTGAGGATGCGGAACAGGTGGTCGGCCTCAGCCGGCGTCAGAACGCCCGTGGGCTCGTCGAGGATGAGGATCTCGGCGCCGCGATACATGGCTTTCAGGATTTCGACGCGCTGCTGCAGGCCGACGGGGAGCTGCTCGATCAGCGCATCCGGGTTGACCTCGAGGCCGTATTCCTTTTCCAGCCGCTTCAGCTCGGCGCGTGCAGACGCTACGCCTCTGGCGAGCAGCGCTCCGCCCTCGGCGCCGAGCATGATGTTCTCGAGCACCGTGAAATTGTCGACCAGCATGAAGTGCTGGTGCACCATGCCGATACCGGTTGCGATCGCCGTCTGGCTGTCCTTGATCGTCACGGCCTGGCCGTTGACCCGGATCTCGCCCTGATCGGCGTGGTAGAAGCCGTAGATGATCGACATCAGCGTCGATTTTCCGGCTCCGTTTTCCCCGATGATGCCGTGGATCGATCCCTTGGCGACGGTGAGGTTGATGTCTTTGTTGGCGTGGACGGCACCGAATTTCTTGTCGATGCCCACAAGTTCGATAGCGGGCGTGTCAGTCACAGCAGGCTCCAGATACGAAAAGGGCGTATGGCGAAAATCAATTCCGCCATACGCCCAATTTCAGGCGCGGATCACTTCGGGCAGGCGTTGTCCGAGGTGTAATCGTGAACCTTGACGGTGCCCGCGATGATGTCTGCCTTGGCCTTTTCGACGGCGGCCAGCATTTCAGGCGTGATCAGCGCCTTGTTGTTGTCGTCGATGGCAGCAGCAACGCCGTCTTCCTTGACGCCGAGCGACTGCACGCCGCCGGTGAACTTGTCGGCCTTGGTGTCGGTGTAGGCGTTGTAGACGGCGAGGTCGACGCGCTTGACCATCGAGGTCAGGACCGAGCCCGGATGCAGGTGGTTCTGGTTCGAATCGACGCCGATCGAGAACTTCTTGTTGTCGGCGGCGGTCTGCAGAACGCCGAGACCGGTTGCACCGGCTGCTGCGTAGATCACGTCAGCGCCCTGGTCGATCTGGTTCTTGGTGAGCTCACCGCCGCGAACCGGGTCGTTCCATGCAGCACCCGTCGTGCCGGTCATGTTCTGGAACACTTCCATCTTGGCGTTGGCGGCGCGTGCGCCCTGCTCGTAGCCGCACTCGAACTTGCGGATAAGCGGAATGTCCATGCCGCCGACGAAGCCGACCTTGCCGGTCTTCGATGCCATGCCGGCGAGAACGCCGACGAGGTACGAACCTTCTTCTTCCTTGTAGACGACCGAGCGGACGTTCGGCTTGTCGACAACGGCATCAACGATGATGAACTTGGTGTCCGGGAATTCGGCGGCAACTTTCTCGATCGCCGAGGTCCAGGCGAAGGAGACTGCTACAACCGGGTTGAAGCCGCGGCTGGCGAAGTTGCGGATGGCCTGTTCGCCCTGCGTGTCGCCGGTCGGCTCGAAGTCGCGGTAGGCGATACCGGTTTCCTTCTTGAACTTCTCGGCGCCATTGTAGGCGGCTTCGTTGAACGACTTGTCGAACTTTCCGCCGGTGCCGTAGACCAGTGCCGGCTTGACGTCGGCAGCGAGCGCCGTCGTGGACATGGCAGCCACGGCAAGGACGGTCAGAAGGGATTTTTTCATTGTGCAGCCCTGTTGTTGCTATTTGTTAGGGGTCCTCCCGCAAGCCCGTTTTCAGGCATGTCTGCGGAACCACCGACCTCCCCCCGGAGGCCTGGCTTCGCGCATCCTTGCATGGCTCCAATGAAAATTCACGAGAAATTTTTCGGCTGGTAAAAAATTGCCGACATTGCGTAAAAACCGGCCAGTGCAATCGTTTTTTACGCAAAAGCACCGCTAAAATGCGATTTTTCTAGTCATTTGAGACGCCGCCATGCACCTCCAACCGCGCTGAACCTCGTGTCCGCATCATGCGCGCATGGCCGCCAAAGGGCATTCACCGCCACGTCAGGTAGCATAAATGCGGGCAAGTACGCTTGAGACCGGCGTCTTGGCCTAAGCCGCGAAACGGCCGGCCACCGGCGGTTTCTTGTACCCGGCCATCCACAGGAGGAGCGATAGCACGAGAAACACCGCGAAAGCCGGCTGCATCATCAGCCACTGGAAGGCGATCGTGTAGAAGCGGGGATGGATATAGTAGGCGATGGTCGATTGCAGCGCCTCGAAGGAGGATGCGCTCATGTCCTGCCAGGCATCGCCCATCGGCGTGATGACGACCGAGGATGCCGCCACGGACTGGATGCTGTCGATCGTTCCGGCAATCACCGCAACCGCCAGCGCGATCAGGCTCGCCAAACGCAAAAGGAAACGCATTACACTCTCCGCCACCGATCCGCCGGATTTGGCCCGGCCAGTTGCGCCCATTCTCCAAGACATCAAGACACTAGTGCCCTGCCGCCGGAACCGCAATGGACCGCATTCCGGCACTTTTGCTGGAAGAAGTCAAAAAACTGTTAGATTTAGGTTGATCCCTGAAAATTCCTCGGTATATATCGCGCCGTTCCAACGATTTGCGCCGAAGGGTGCCAAATCAAGCAGCAGGACAGGTGGCCGAGTGGTTTAAGGCGCACGCCTGGAACGCGTGTGTACGTGAAAGCGTACCGTGGGTTCGAATCCCACCTTGTCCGCCATTTCCTCGGAAATCGATGCTGCTATCTCCGTCTCCCCATTGACGTGTGATCGGCTAGTCAAAGCTGGCTTTCTGCGCCCTATGTAACGCGCTTCACGCCCCGTGTTGCATTCCGCCAACAGGCCCGCGCCGAAGCTCCCAAGCTCTTCTATATTTGCCCCAGCGAACACAATTTGGTCACCGATGCCCGGCCAGGGAAAGGGATCACAGCTTACCTCTCGCATTGGATACCCTGAAATTGCATAGCCTCTCCATTCTTCGGTCGCTTGTCGCGGCGGCCGGCGTTTCGCTGCTTGCGGCCTGCACGCAGCTTCCCTCCCAACCGGTCGACGTCGCCATGCCCAAGCCGCCGGCCGTCGAGGCCGCGGCACCTGTCGCCGAGGCCGTCGTTTCGCAGCCGGAGCGCCCGGTCGACAGGCCGGATTATCCGCTGATCTATGCCGATCTCGATGACAGCAACTATCGTCTCCCGGCCATCAGCTATTCAGAGGTCGATCCGCGCTATCTGCGCCAGGAGGTCGATTATCACAGCGACGAGCCGGCGGGCTCGATCGTCGTCGATACCGAGACCAAGTTCCTCTATTTCATCCTGAAGAACGACCGGGCGATCCGCTATGGCGTGAGCCTCGGCGCGCAGGGCCGCGCCTGGAAAGGGCGGGCGGTGATCCAGTGGAAGCGCAAATGGCCGACCTGGACGCCGACGCCGTCGATGATCGGCCGCAATCCGAAGCTCAGCGAGTGGAAAGAGGGCATGCCGCCGGGGCTCAGCAATCCGCTCGGCGCCCGCGCGCTCTATATCTTCCAGGATGGCCAGGACACGCTCTATCGCATCCACGGCTCGCCGGAATGGCGCTCGATCGGCAAGAACGCCTCTTCCGGCTGCGTGCGCATGTTCAACCAGGATATCATCGACCTCTACGACAGAGTCCGCGGCAAGGCGATCCTCGTCGTCAAGTAAGGTGGCTACGGGCGCCCAAAAGCGGGCGCCCGGTCGGCTCGAATGATCGGGATCACGAGGCAAGCACGGCCTGCCGCCTTGCGTATCCGCCAATATGCTGTAAACGCAGCGTCGGAACGCGACTGCCGTTAACTTAAGAACGGGGTCGGGCGGCAGATTGACGTCACGTCGCTGTCACGAGATCACGTGGCCGTTCCCTTGTCTCAAACACATGCGTTGTAACGCGTTTCAGACCAGAACGGCCTGATCGACCAGATCCTCGGTGCCGAAGAACTTCAGGTAGCGCTGCACTTCCTCAGGCTCGCCGGTCGCCTTCTGCGGGTTGTCGGAGAGCTTGACGGCCGGGCGGCCGTTGGCGTCGCTGACCTTGCAGACGATCGAGATCGGGTTGAGGCCGGAGATCTCGGTCGGCGCGCAGCCGGCGAAGTCGTTGGTGAGGTTGGTGCCCCAGCCGAAGCTCATGCGCACGCGGCCCTCGAAATGCTTGTAGGTGTCGATGATCGCATCGACATCCATGCCGTCGGAGAAGATCAGCATCTTCTGCCGGGGGTCGCGCCCCATCTTCTTC
This sequence comes from Hyphomicrobiales bacterium, assembly GCA_900465665.1. GTDB lineage: Bacteria > Pseudomonadota > Alphaproteobacteria > Rhizobiales > Rhizobiaceae > Rhizobium. The sequence continues at coordinate 65,638 of UBJO01000100.1, read as the reverse complement.
CACCATTCGATGATCTTCTCGCCGCCTTCGATCGGGGGCGCGCTGTCGGGGCGGAAACCCGTCCAGTCCGCCACCCATTCCGGCGCGTCGCGCAGGAATGCGGCGGTGCCGAAGGCATCGGGCAGCACGATCAGAAGGTTGCCGCCGTAAAGCTTGTTCCAGTCGCGCAGCACCTTGTAGGGCGCGTTGCGCAGCTCATCATCGGTCTCGGCAAGCGCGGCCGCCACCATCGGCAGCTCATGCGCGTTGGTGCCGACGGCTTCGAGGTCGTTGTCCATGGCGAGCAGCACGTTGCTGGTGCCGGTAAAGCCGGCGCCGATGCCTTCCTTCAGGGCCTCGACGCACCAGCGCTGCCACAGGAAGCTGTGGCGCCGCCGCGTTCCGAAATCGGAAATGCGCAGGCCCGGCAGTTCGCGCAGCCGCTCGACCTTCTCCCACATGCGCGCCTTGGCGCGGGCGTAGAGCACATCGAGCGTAAACGGCCCGAGCGCGCGTAGCGCTGAGCGCGAGCGCAGCTCGTTGATAATAGCGAGTGCGGGAATTTCCCACATCGTGGTCTCTTTCCACGAGCCGTGGAAATCGAGCCTGTACTGTCCGTCGCGCTTCGACAGCTCGTATTCCGGCAGCTGGAAATGCGAGAGCCAGGCCAGGAACTCCGGCTCGAAGATCTGCGCGCGGCCATAGAAGCTGTTACCCGCCAGCCAGATCATCTCTTTCTTGGAGAGCCGAAGCGTGCGCGCGTGGTCGAGCTGCGCGCGCAGTTCCCCCTCGTCGATCTCTTCGGCAAGCAGCACCCGCTTGGTGCGGTTGATGACGGTGAAGGTGGCGTTGACGTCGGGATAGAGCTTCCAGATCATCTGCAGCATCAACAGCTTGTAGAAGTCCGTATCGATCAGGCTGCGGACGATCGGGTCGAGTTTCCAAGCGTGGTTGTAAACGCGCCGTGCAATATCTGTCTTCGCCATCGATTCCACCCTATCCAATCCGGGTGCAGGCGCCGCGAACGGCGCAGGACAACCGGCCTGTGCGCTTTCTTATCGAAAACTGCGCCGGCAATGTCCAGAACAAATACAACCCCGTCATTTGCCCGAAAGCTTGGGCAAGCGTCGGCCCGCCTACTGCGCGTTTGTCTGCGGCGCGTTTGCGCGCCCGGCGGGCGTCGGTGCCTCGGTGCCGGACTGTCCGCCACCGCCTTGCGCCGGAGCGGGCTCCGCATTCGTGGGCTCGTCAGGCTGCGGCAGGTGATAGCGGCTCCATATCTCGACCGGAATCCAGACGGCGAACGCCAGAAGCAGGGCCGCGATCAGCATGCGTAAGATGCGGACGCTGGTCGGCGACTTCCGTTTGGTCCGCCCGGCCGTCGTGTCTTTTGGCGTCTCTTCGCGGCCGTTGTCTTCGCTCCACGGTCTCTCGATCCGCTCCACCATGCCTGCCCCTTCCCAAACCGGGCGGCATCGGCCGCCCTTCAAACATCAGGAAAAGAAACGGCCACCGGCAACGATGGTTCCCGCCTCAGTAACCGCGGTCGCGATCGACCACGTATTGCAGCGGCTGGCCTTGCTCGAAGCGGGCGATCTGCCGCTCCACATGGCGAAACAGCGCATTCTCCTCCGAACTCGCCGCATCATGCGGCGTGATGAAGACACCAGGCAGGTCCCAGAGCGGGCTTTCCGAAGGAAGCGGCTCGACCTCGAAGACATCGAGCGAAGCGCCGCCAAGCACGCCGGTTTCGATCGCCGAGACGATATCGGCCTCGACCTGGCTCTTGCCGCGCCCGGCATTGATGAACACCGGCTTTCCGAGCGCGCCGCCCTGGCGAAGCCTGGAAAACAGCGCGGCATTGTAGAATTTGGTCGTCTCGGGCGTCAGCGGCAGCAGCCCGACGAGGATATCGGTCTTCGAAAGAAAGGCGTCGAGCCCGCTTGCGTCGAATGTCTCGATGCCATCGATTTCTTTGGCCGTGCGCGACCAGCCGATGACGTTGAAGCCCATCACCGTCAGCTTCCTGACGGCATCCTGGCCGAGCACGCCGAGACCCATGACGCCGACGGTAAGCTCCGATGCCTCTGGCGCCACGTCGCTGCCCCATTCGCGCTTCCGCTGAAGCCGGTCGTGCTCCGCCTGCCCACGCTGGTGCATCAGGCACTGCATCACCACCCACTCGCTCATCCGCGTCGTCAGGCTATGGTCGACGAAGCGCACGATCGGCACATCCGGAAGGCCGGGCAGGTTCATGAAGCTGTCGACCCCCGCGCCGCCGGAAAAGATGACCTTCAGGTTCGGCGCCCGTTCGAAGAGATCCGCATCCGGCTTCCAAAGCAGCGCGTAGTCGAGATCGGATAGATCCCGGCCCTTCGTGCCCGGATCGGCGATATTGATGCTGCCGCGATCGAGAAAAGCGGTCTTGAGGATGCGCGCGACGGTATAGGGATTGAACTTGAGATCGACGAGAATGGGAGCTGGCATGTTGTCTGGGCTCTGATGTCGTTAGTGTTGCACTGCAGGCGTCGGCCGCGCCTCGATGTTGAAGGCCGCCGCCATCAGCGCCTTGGTGTAATCGTCCTTCGGCGCGCGGAAGATATCGGCCGATGGCCCCTGTTCCACCACCTTGCCGAAGCGCATCACGATCACCTCGTTGGCGAGCGCCTTCACGACCTTGAGATCGTGGCTGATGAAGAGATAGGCCAGATCGTGCTTCTGTTGCAGGTCGCGCAAGAGATCGACCACCTGCGCCTGCACGCTCATGTCGAGCGCCGATGTCGGCTCGTCGAGCATCACGAAACGCGGCTTCAGCACCATGGCGCGGGCGATCGCGATACGCTGCCGCTGGCCGCCGGAGAATTCGTGCGGATAGCGCCAACGGGTAGTCGGGTCGAGCCCCACCTCCTCCAGCGCCCAGCAAACGCGCCGGTCGCGCTCCTCGTAGGAAAGCCCGCGCTCGTGCACCTTCAGCCCCTCGGCGATGATATCGCCCACCGACATGCGCGGGCTAAGCGAGCCGTAAGGGTCCTGGAACACCACCTGCAACTGGTTGCGCAGCGGCCGCATCTCCGTAAACGAATAGCTGGCTATATCCTTGCCGACAAAGCTGATCCGCCCCTGCGAAGAGATCAGCCGGGTGAGCGCCAGCCCGAGCGTCGTCTTGCCCGATCCGGATTCGCCGACCACACCCAGCGTCTGCCCGGCGCGAAGCGAAAGATCGATCCCGTCGACCGCTTTCACATGGTCCACCACCTTGCGCATCAGCCCCGCCTTGATCGGGAACCAGACCTTGATGTCCGATCCCTGCATCACGATCGGCTTGGAACTGTCGGCAAGCGGCGGCTCGCCGCGCGGCTCGGAGGCCAGCAGGTGTCGCGTATATTGATGCTGCGGATTGGTGAACACCTCCTCGACTGTCCCGGTCTCGACGATCTTGCCCTTGGTCATCACGCAAACCCGGTCGGCGAACTTGCGCACGATGCCGAGGTCGTGGGTGATGAACAGCATCGACATGCCGTGCTGGCCCTTCAGCTGTCGCAAGAGCTCGAGGATCTGCGCCTGCACGGTAACATCGAGCGCCGTCGTCGGCTCGTCGGTGATCAGCAGTTCCGGGCGATTGGCGAGCGCCATGGCGATCATCACGCGCTGCCGCTGCCCGCCCGAGAGCTCGTGCGGATAGGCCTTCAGCCGCTTCTCCGGCTCGCGGATACCGACCTGGTTGAGCAGCTCCAGCACCCGCGTGCGCGCCGCCTGTCCCTTGATTCCCTGGTGCAGTTCGAGGATCTCGGCGATCTGCTTCTCGATATTGTGCAGCGGGTTGAGCGAGGTCATCGGCTCCTGGAAGATCATCGTGATGTCGTTGCCGCGCACTTCGCGCAGCACCTTGTCCGATGCCTTCAGGAGATCCTTGCCCTTGAACAGGATTTCGCCGGAGGGATGGCTGGCCGAGGGGTAGGGGAGCAATCGCAGGATGGAATTGGCCGACACCGATTTCCCCGAGCCGGACTCTCCCACCAGCGCTACCACCTCGCCCTTGTTGACATCGAAGGAAATGCCATCGACAGCCACTGAAGTCGCGCCCCCCTGGTGGAAGGCGACGGAAAGATTGCGGACGGACAGCAAGGGTTCGGACATCAGGACAGGCTCTCAATCAGGGAGGTCAGGGTGGCGTCGTCGGGTTTGGCAAGGGCGAAGGGAAGGGCCTCGTTCGGCCCCGGTCCGATCCGCTTGTCGGAAGAGAGGAGGTGGGTGCAGCCGCCGCCGATCGCCGTCGCCACGTGAACGGCGTCGGGGAGCTTGCGGGCTGGATTGGTAGCTCGGTGCCGAGCGGCCGATAGAAGAATGTCGCGGGTGACCGGCTGGATGTCCAGCCAGGAGCCGCTGAAGACTTGGTGATAGAGGCCGACCAGCCAGGCATTGTTTTGGCGATAGGGCAGCACCAGAAGTTCGGCCAGTGTCAGTTCACTCGTCACGAAACGTGGCGGGTTCTGTGCTTTGGCTTTGGACATTATCAAGGTCGCCTTGACCGCGACGTCGCTTTCCGTCTCGAACGCAAGAATGAAAAGGTTGGTGTCGAGATAGATCCGACCGAACTGATCCATCAATAGTCCCACTCGTCGCGAAGCTCACGAATGCGGGCAACAGCCTCTTCCTCGGTAACGCGTGGACGACCCAGGGCAAGATAGCGCTCGCGCAGAGCCATCAGTTCATGCGCCTCGATAGGTCCGTCGCGCAGCAGCGGATCGTCGTTCTGCGCCGCACGACTTGCCTGCGGCTCGGATTCGACGACCACACGCACCGTCGCCACGTCCCCCAATCCCTCCCTCAAATCCTCGGGAAGGTTGGCGACAGGATAATGATCACGCACAATCTTGTTCATGACAGCCGTGCTCCGCAGGTTGCTTTAAAATCAACTCTACCCGCAAACCCCTGCCATGACGAGGCCGCCCTCATCCGAACGTCTTTCTCGGATCGAACGCATCGCGCACCGCCTCGCCGATGAAGATCAGCAGCGACAGCATGATCGACATCGCGAAGAAGGCCGTCAGGCCCAGCCATGGTGCCTGCAGGTTGGCCTTGCCCTGGGCGATCATCTCGCCGAGCGAGGGTGAGCCGGGCGGCATGCCGAAGCCGAGGAAGTCGAGCGAGGTCAGCGTCGTGATCGAGCCGGAGAGGATGAAGGGAAGGAAGGTCAGCGTCGCCACCATCGCGTTCGGCAGAAGGTGCCGCCACATGATCGTGCGGTTGCCGACGCCAAGCGCGCGTGCTGCCCGGACATATTCGAAATTGCGGGCTCTCAGAAACTCCGCGCGCACCACGCCCACGAAGCCGACCCATGAGAACAGCAGCATGATCCCGAGCAGCACGAAGAAGCCAGGCGGCAGTAGCGAGGCTATGATGAGGAGAATGTAGAGTACCGGCATCGACGACCAGATCTCGATGAAGCGCTGCAGCAAAAGGTCGGTCCAGCCGCCGTAATAGCCCTGGATGGCGCCGGCGCTGACGCCGACGACCGCCGAGCAGATGGTCAGGATAAGGCCGAACAGCACCGAGATCCGGAAGCCATAGATCACGCGGGCAAGCACGTCGCGCGCCTGGTCGTCGGTGCCCAGCCAGTTGAGGTTGCTCCACGTGCAGTTGGGATCGTCCACCCCTTGGGGATAGCCCGAGCAGCGCTCCTGCTCGCTCATCATCCAGAAGGGCGCGGTTGGCGCCGAGTGCGGGATGTTGGAGTTCACCGAGCGGTAGGAATAGCGGATCGGCGGCCAGATCATCCAGCCATTGGCCTTGATCTCGTCGGCGATCACGTCCGACCGATAATCGGTCTCTGCCAGGAAGCCGCCGAACTTCTCCTCGGGATAATTGACGAGAACCGGAAACAGAATCTCGCCCTTGTAGGAGGCGATGATCGGCCGGTCGTTGGCGATGAATTCGGCAAACAGGCTGAGCCCGAAGATGAGAAGGAACAGCCAGAGCGACCAGTAGCCGCGCCGGTTGGCCTTGAAGTTCTTCCAGCGCCTTATGTTGGTGGGCGAGAGCAGCCCCTTGCGTGGCGGCTTGACGGGCGTGGCGGTCGCGGGCTTTGAGGCGGTGTCCATCACACGTCCCTCCGCTCGAAGTCGATGCGCGGATCGATCCAGGTGTAGATCAGGTCGGAGATCAGGCTGACGAAAAGGCCGAGCAGCGAGAAGATGTAGAGCGTCGCGAACACGATCGGATAGTCACGATTGACCACCGAGAGATAGCCGAGCCGCCCCAGCCCATCCAGCGAGAAGATGTTCTCGATCAGCAGCGATCCGGTGAAGAAGGCGGAGATGAAGGCGCCGGGAAAGCCGGCGATGATGATCAGCATGGCGTTGCGGAACACGTGGCCGTAAAGCACCTTGCGCTCGTTCAGCCCCTTGGCCCGCGCCGTCACCACATACTGCTTCTTGATCTCCTCGATGAAGGAATTCTTGGTGAGCAGCGTCGTGGTGGCGAACGCCGCCAGCGACAACGAGATCAGCGGCAGCGCCAGGTGCCAGAAGTAGTCGAGCGGCTTCTGCCACCAAGAAAGCTGGTCGAAATTGTCGGAGATGAGACCGCGCTGGGGGAACCAGTCGTAGAAGGATCCGCCGGCGAAGAGCACGATCAGCAGGATACCGAACAGGAAGCTCGGAACGGCATAGCCGATGATGATCACGCCCGAGGTCCACACGTCGAAGGTCGAGCCGTCCTTCACCGCCTTGCGGATGCCGAGCGGAATGGAGATGCCGTAGGAGAAGATCATGATCCAGATGCCGAGCGAGGCCGAGACCGGCAGCTTTTCCTTGATCAGCTCGAGAACGGACGTGCTGCGGAAGAAGCTCTCGCCGAAATCGAGGCGGATATAATTCCACATCATCTCGCCGAAACGCGTCAGCGGCGGCTTGTCGAAGCCGAACTGCTTCTCGAGCTTCTTGATCAGCTCCGGATCGAGCCCCTGCGCGCCGCGATATTTCGAGCCGCCTTCATCCATACCCGATCCCATCAGGTCGCCGCCGCCACCCGAGAGGCGGGCGTCGGCCCCCTGCGCATCGCCCGTCAGCTGCGCGATCACCTGCTCGACCGGCCCGCCCGGCGCGAACTGGATGACGGTGAACGAGATGGCCATGATGCCGATAATGGTCGGGATCATCAAAAGCAGGCGGCGAAGGATATAGGCTCCCATCAGCGAGCGGCCTCCGGGGAGTTCTGTCGTAGGCTGTCCAGTCTATCGCCGCTCAATCGTCAAGCCTCCCGCTGCCGGTCCGTACCGGCGCTGATCATGGTCCGAAGTGATTCGGTAGGCCCATTTGGAGCCCAGCCGTCAGGCCAATGCAAGTCCGCTCATTTCTTGGCGGAAGACGACCACCAGACGTCGGGGAAACCGGTCGAATAGGTCGGATATTCGGCCGGCCGGGTGATCGTGTTCCAGTAGGTGATCGACTGCGTGCCACGATAAAACAGCGGGATCACATAGTGTCCCGCCATCAGCACGCGGTCGAGCGCCTTGATCGACGCCACCTGCTCATCGCGGTTGGGCGCGAAGATCACCATGCGGGTCAGCGCGTCGACCGCCGGGTCGGAAATGCCGGAATAATTGCGCGAGCCCTGCTGGTTGGCGGAACCCGAGCCCCAGTAGTCGGCCTGCTCGTTGCCGGGGTTCATCGTCTGCGCCCACACGTTCCAGATCATGTCGTAGTCGAAGCTGCGGACGCGATTGGTATATTGCGAGGCGTCAACTGTGCGCACCCGCGCATCGATGCCGATCTTCTTGAGATTGTTGGTATAGGGCACGGCCCAGCGCTCGAGCATCGGGCTTGAAAGCAGGATCTCGAAGCTCATCGGCTTGCCGGTCGCGGTATTGACCATGCGGTTGCCCTTGATCTCCCAGCCCGCTTCCTTGAGCAGCTTGATCGCCGTGCGCAGGTTGTCGCGGCTCTTCTGCGGGTCGCCGCCGACAGGGTTGGAATAGGCCGTGGTGAAGACTGAAGGCGAAAGCTTGTCCTTGAGGCCGTTGAGAATCTCCAGCTCGCGCCCCTCAGGCAGGCCGGAGGAGGCGAGCTCGGTGTTCCAGAAATAGCTGTCGATGCGCTTGTAGCTGTTGAAGGCGACGGTGCGGTTTAGTTCCTCGAAGTCGAAGCCGTAGTTCAGCGCCTCGCGCACCTTCTCGTCCTTGAAGATGTCGCGGCGCGTGTTCGGCACCAGCGCCTGCATGATGCCAGTGGCGCGCAGCGCATTCGGCACGTCCTCCTTCTTCACGCGGCCTTCCTTGACAGCGGGGAAATCATAGCCGGTCGCCCAACGCGCCGCCTGCGTCTCCTGCCAGAAGTCGCTGTTGCCGGCGCGGAAGGCCTCGAACTCCACGTCCCGGTCGCCGTAATACTTGTAGGTGATCGAGCCGAAATTGTTCTGCCCGACATTGACGTTGAGGTCCTTGCCCCAATAGTCGTCGCGCAGCTCGTAGCGGATCGTGGCGCCGGCCGTGAAGGCGGCGATCTTGTAGGGGCCGGAGCCCATGACAGGTTCCAGCGTGGTCTTGGCGATATCGCGCGGCTTGCCGTCAGGCCCGGTGCCCTCCCACCAGTGCTTCGGCACAACCACCAGCTGGCCGAGGATATTGGGCAGTTCCTTGTTGTTCTTCTCGTCGAAGGTGAAGGTCACGTCGCGCTCGCCTGATTTCTCGGCTTTCACCACGTGCTTGTAGTAATTGGAGGCGAGCGGGTTGAGCTCCTTCACCTTGTCGAAGCTGAAGATCACGTCATCCGGCGTGACGGGCTTGCCATCCGCCCACTTCGCCTCGGCGCGCAGCCTGAAGGTCGCGCTCGAGACGTCGTCGGGATAGGAGACCCCTTCCGCCAGCAGCCCGTAGGAAGCGAGCAACTCGTCGTCGGCCGATTTCATCAGCGTCTCGAACGGCAGCGTCAGGCCGACGGCGGCCTCGCCCTTGGAAAGCAGCGGATTGAACGTGTCGTAGGTGCCGGATGCCGAAAGCCTCAGATTGCCGCCCTTCGGCGCATCCGGATTGACGTAGTCGAAATGCTTGAAGCCCGGCTTGTATTTCAGCTCGCCGATGGTGGAGGTTCCGATCCGGAAGGCCGGCTCCTGGGCGACGGCCTGCAAGGGCAGGGCGGCAGCGCCCAACAGAGAAAACACCAAACCAAGTCTCGACCACGCACGCGCCATTCGCCAGCCCCAATTGTTTCGCTTTTTTCGAGGATAGGCGAAATGCTGGCGAAAAACAGGTGACGCAACCTTTTTTGTCCGGCTTCGCGCAAATGTGAGCGCAAGCCCGGCTGCTCAGGCCGTCGCTTCCTCCAGCCTTTTGCGCAGCATCCCCCGCAACTCCGCCACCATGCGGGGATCGCCGCCGATATCGGGATCGTGCGCCGCCGTCACGATGATCCTCAGCAGTTCGAGCACCAGCGCCGACAGAAGGTCGAGATCGTCGCCAACAGAAGGGCTCGCCTTCTGCAGCAGCGCCTTGATATTACCGCGCAGTTCCGCCCGCGATTTCACCTTGCGCTCCTTGGGGATATCGCGCCGCGCCGCCAGCACCGGAAATTCGCGGTAATCCTCGAGAAAGCTGCCAAGCCGCGCGAAGATCGCGTCGCCGATCTCCGATGCCCGCTTGCCGTCGACCTCGTTCTGCAGGTCGACCAGCGCGGCGTTCAGCTGCCGCATCCGCTCGATATGCAGCGCTTCGGCCAGCACTGGCTTGGTCGGGAAGAACTGGTAGAGCGAGCCGATAGAGGATTTCGCCTCGGCGGCGATCTCCGTCATCGTCGCGGCCTCATAGCCCTTCTCAAGAAAAACCTTGGCGGCCGCCTCGGTCAGAATGGCAACGCGCTCGTGCCCGCGCTTCTGCTTCGGCGAACGATCGATCGGATCGGCACTTGATTTTTGTGAGGGCATCCTCATATTTCCAATTGCGAGGATATCCTCATGTTTATTCCGGAGCCTTCCATGTCCCTCTACGATCCCAAGACCACCGCCCTGATCTCCATCGATCTGCAGGGCTTTATCATTTCCCGGCCCGTCGCGCCTCATTCCGCTCAGCAGGTGATCGAAAATACCGCCGCGATCGCCAAGTCGCTGAAAGCGGCCGGCGGCACGACCGTCTTCGTCACCATCGGATTTTCCGCGGACTATGCCGATGCTGTCAACCAGCCGACCGACGAACCGATCGCCTTCCCACAGGGTGGCTTGCCGGCCGAAGCGCTGCGCGAACCGCCAGAGATCGCTGACCTGACGCCGGATGTGCGCATCACCAAGCATCAATGGAGCGCCTTTTATGGCAGCGAGCTCGACCTGCAGCTGCGCCGCCGCGGCATCCGGACGGTCATTCTCACCGGTATCGCCACCAACTTCGGCGTCGAGGCCACGATCCGCGATGCCTTCGCCCATAATTACGCGGTCATCGCCGCCGAGGATGCGATGACGACGTTCACCGCCGAGATGCACGCCTTCGCCTGCGAGCGCATCTTCCCGCGCCTGTCGCGCGTCCGCAAAACCGCCGACATCCTCGCCAACACCTGAGTGCGGCGCTGCCGGCCGACGCGATGTCTCGCAATCGCCCGCGAAAAACATCGATTCACCAGAATCGCATTTCACGGTAAAACGGGTGCAAATCACTCGACCTTGGTCGGCAGTAGTTCAGGATACGGCATGGCTTTCCGCATCGCGCAGGCGCTCTCTTCAATCGGTAAACTGGCACTGGCCACTGCGATCGGCGCCAGCCTTATCGCCGGCGATGTCGCCGCCCAGCAAAAGCAGCCGAGCCCCGGCAGCGCCAAGGCGATCTTCGGCGGCGTTCAGCTTCCGACACAAGGTGCTCCGCAACCCTATGGCTTCTACGCCAAGGGCTGCATGGCCGGCGCCGAGGCGCTTCCGACCGATGGTCCGAACTGGCAGGCTATGCGCCTGTCGCGCAATCGCCGCTGGGGCAATCCGGCCATGCTCTCCACCATCGAGCAGCTGTCGCGCGATGCCGCCAAATATGATGGCTGGCCCGGCCTGTTGGTCGGCGATATCGCCCAGCCGCGCGGCGGTCCGATGTTCAACGGCCACGCCTCGCACCAGATTGGCCTCGACGCCGATATCTGGCTGACGCCGATGCCCAACTTCCGCATGACGGCGGAACAGCGCGAGGCGCTGCCTTTCACGACCATGCTGCAGAAGAACGCCTTCCTGACGATCAACCCGAATGTCTGGACGCCGGCCCATGCGCGTCTCCTGATGCGCGCTGCGAGCTATCCGCAGGTCGAGCGCATCTTCGTCAATCCGGCGATCAAGAAGAAGATGTGCGACACCTGGACGGGCGATCGCACCAATCTCGGCAAGCTGCGCCCGGAATACGGCCACGATTCCCACTTCCACATTCGTATCAAGTGCCCGCCGGGCGCCGTCAATTGCAAGCCGCAGGCGCCCGTGGTGGCCGGCGATGGCTGCGACAAGTCGCTCGCCTGGTGGTTCAGCCCGGCGCCATGGGCCAAGCCCAAGCCGCCGAAGCCGGATGCCAAGCCGGTCAAGCCGCGCGAGGTCATGGTGTCGGACCTGCCCAAGGCCTGCCAGGCGGTTCTCGATGCGCCCTCGGTCTCCTCCGTGCGCGCCGCGACCTATGGCGGCCCTTCGGCCGCCGAAGTGCTCCGCGCTCAGCCCATTGACGCGCCGCCCGCCGCCAATGACGACGAGCTGCCCGATCGCGGCCCGATCCCGGATGACAAGCCCGCAGCGCAATGATGCCGGTTGAACACCGCGACACCGCTCTTTAAAACCCTGATCGCTTCGTATAGAAGCGGTCAAATCGATTGAATTATGCCAGTGAATTTAGAGGGGGAGCTTCTGATGGCCGGCCGCAAGTGCCTTGCGCTCATCGCGCATGACCAGAAGAAGGACGACATGGCGGAATTCGCCCGCCGCAACGAGGAGACGCTCAAGGCGAACTGGACGATCTTCGCGACCGGCACGACCGGCGGCCGCGTTCTCGATGCTGCTCCCTCGCTCGATGTCACCCGGTTGAAAAGCGGCCCGCTGGGCGGTGACCAGCAGATCGGCGCGCTGATTGCCACCGGCGAGGTCGATGCCCTGATCTTCTTCGTCGACCCGCTGACCCCCATGCCCCACGACGTCGACGTCAAGGCCTTGATGCGCCTTGCGATCGTCTATGATATCCCAATGGCACTCAACGAGGCCACGGCCGACAGGCTGATCGCCAATCTTCACGCATAAGCGGCGCGCGAACGCGCAACAACGGAACCTGCCATGCACCAGCTCGATACCAGCGACGCCTCCATGCCCTTCCCGATCCTGATCGGCGATATCGGCGGAACCAATGCCCGTTTCGCCATCATCGAGACGGCCGACGCCGAACAGGTCAATTTCCCGAACGTGCGCACCGCCGATTTCAAGACCATCGACGACGCCATCCGCGCCACCATCCTGGAAAAGAGCGCGATCAAGCCGCGTTCCGCCATCCTCGCGGTCGCCGGCCCGATCAGCGACGACGAAATCCCGCTGACCAATTGCGATTGGGTCGTGCGTCCGAAGTCGATGATCGAAAATCTTGGGCTCGAGGACGTTCTGGTCGTCAACGATTTCGAAGCCCAGGCGCTCGCCATCTCCGACCTGGCGCCGGAACACCGCGAACGCCTCGGCAATGCCGATGCCCATGAGGACATGGTCGCTTCCCGCGTCGTGCTCGGGCCGGGCACCGGCCTCGGCGTCGGCGGCCTCGTGCATGCGCGCGGCGTCTGGATCCCGGTTCCGGGCGAGGGCGGCCACGTCGATCTCGGGCCGCGCAGCAAGCGCGATCTCGAAATCTTCCCTTATGTCGAAACGATCGAGGGCCGCGTGTCGGCCGAGCAGATCCTCTCCGGCCGCGGCATCGTCAACCTCTATCGCGCCATCTGCACCGCCGATGGCATCGCGCCCAAGTACAGCGACCCTGCTGATATCACCTCGCATGCGCTGGCCGAAAGCGACCCGGTTGCAGTCGAGACCATCTCGCTGTTTTCGACCTATCTCGGCCGCGTTGCCGGCGACATGGCGATGATCTTCATGGCCCGCGGTGGCGTGTTCCTCTCCGGCGGCATCAGCCAGAAGATCCTGGCCGCTCTGCGCAAGCCCGAGTTTCGCGCCGGTTTCGAGGACAAGGCGCCGCACACGGCACTGCTCTCGACCATCCCGACCTATGTCGTAACCCACCCGCTGGCCGCACTCTCCGGCCTCTCGTCCTACGCCCGCCGGCCCGACACCTTCGGCGTGTCGACCGATGGCCGCCGCTGGGGCCGATAGCCCCCCAGCGTCCGGCGCCCGGACAGACCTAGCCAAACGGGCGCCAACTCTTTATAGAGCCGCTCGAGCGCGGGCCGCAGCAGCGGCTCGCATGGTCACGAGACAGGAAGTCTTTATTGCGTTCATCCGATCCCCAGCAGCGCCCCGTCGACAGCGGCACGGTCACCGCCGTCTTGAAGCGCATCATCGCTGAAAACGGCCGCGAGCACATCTGGGGCTACGTCGTCGCCATCAGCTGTCTTGTCCTCGTCGCGCTATCGACGGCCTTTACCGCCTGGATCATGCGCTCGATCATCGACGAGGCCTTCGCCAACAGGCGCGCCGATGTCGTCTGGGTCATCTGCCTCTCTATCTTCATAGCCTTCGTCATTCGCGGTTTCGCGAGCTATGGCCAGGCGGTGGCGCTGTCGAAGATCGGCAACAACATCGTTGCCCGCTACCAGAGCCGCCTTTACGTGCATCTGATGACGCTGTCGGTCGGCTATTTCAACGAGGCGCGCTCGGCCCGCATCGCCGCCCAGGTCAGCCAGAATGTCGGCGGCATCCGCGATGTCCTCAACCTGACGATCACCTCGACCGCCCGTGACCTGCTGACCTTCGTCGCCCTGCTCGGCGTCATGGTCTATCAGGACCCGCTGCTCAGCGTCGCCGTCCTCATTCTCGCGCCGCCGCTGCTTCTGGCGCTGCGCTATCTCTCCAAGCGCCTGCGACAGGCCACCAAGGAAGCGATCGATCTCAACAGCCACGTGCTCGGCGCCATGCAGGAGACCATTCAGGGCATCTCCATCGTCAAGGCGTTCACGATGGAGCGGCAGCTCGAGCAGAAGATCAACAAGATCATCGTCGCCGCCGAAGAGCGTGGCAACAAGATTGCCAAGCTGTCCGAGCGCAATGCGCCGATGACAGAAAGCTTCGCCGGTTTCGCCGTTGCCAGCGTTCTCGCCTACGCCGCCTACCGCTCGATTTATCAGAACGTGCCGCCCGGCGCCTTCTTCTCCTTCGTCACGGCGCTGCTGCTCGCCTATGATCCGGCCCGTCGCCTTGCCAAGCTGCAGGTGCAGATGGAGCGCGCCGCCGTCAACGCGCGGATGATCTACGAACTGCTCGACATGGAGCCGCGCCAGCGCGACCTGCCGGATGCCAAGCCCCTCGTGGTCACCGAAGCCCGCATCGAGCTCAAGGATGTCGCTTTCGCCTATGGCAACGACAATGTGCTCGATGGCGTCAACATGGTCGCCGAAGGTGGCAAGACCACCGCGCTCGTCGGCCCCTCCGGCGCCGGCAAGTCGACCATCATCAATCTCATCCCGCGCTTCTATGATCCGAAGGCCGGCCAGATCCTGATCGATGGCCAGGACATCGCCCATGTGACCAAGAAGTCGCTGCGCGAGCAGCTGGCCTATGTCTCGCAGCAGCCCTATCTGTTCGAAGGCTCGATCCGCGACAACATCCGCTATGGCCGTCCCGACGCCAGCGATGCCGAGGTCGAGGAGGCAGCGCGTCTCGCTTACGCCCACGACTTCATTCTCGCCCAGCCGGAAGGCTACGACACGCCGGTCGGCGAAAACGGCGTGACGCTTTCGGGCGGCCAGCGCCAGCGCCTGTCGATCGCCCGCGCTCTGGTGCGCAACGCCCCGATCCTGCTGCTCGACGAAGCGACCTCCGCGCTCGACACCGAATCGGAAGCAGCCGTCCAGAAGGCGCTCGACGAAGCCATGACCGGCCGCACCGTGGTCGTCATCGCCCACCGTCTTTCGACCGTGGTGCGCGCCGACAAGATCGTCGTCATGCAGCAGGGCCGCGTCGTCGAAGAGGGCAATCACGAGACGCTTGCGAAGCGCAGCGACGGTCTTTACGCTCGCCTCAACAACCTTCAGAGGCCCGCGGCCTCCGAGACTTTCTGATACGTGAATGATGGACGCCTGACATGAGCGATGCTGCGATGAAACTGGTGGTGGTTGGTGCAGCGGGCCGCATGGGACAGGCGCTCATCCGCATGGTGCACGAGATCGAAGGTGTTACGCTGCACGCAGCCGTCGGCCGCCCCGGCTCTCCCTTCATCGGCAAGGATGCCGGCGAGATCGCAGGCCTCGGCCGCAACGGTATCGCGATCACCGACGATCCGCTGGCCGCCTTCTTGCACGCCGATGGCGTGCTCGATTTCACCACGCCGGCGACCACCAATGAATTCGCAGCACTCGCCGCCCAGGCCCGCATCGTCCACATCATCGGCACCACAGGCTGCTCGGTTGAGGACGAACAGAAGATTTCCGCCGCCGGCCGCCATGCCCGCATCGTCAAGTCTGGCAATATGGGCCTCGGCGTCAATCTGCTCAGCGTGCTGGTTGAACAGGCGGCGCGCGCGCTCGATCCCGCCGATTGGGACATCGAGGTCCTCGAAATGCACCACAAGCGCAAGGTCGACGCTCCCTCGGGCACCGCGCTGCTGCTGGGCGAAGCCGCCGCCAAGGGCCGCGGCATCGATCTCGCAACGCATTCCGTCCGCGTCCGCGATGGCCACACCGGCGCGCGCGAAGCGGGCACGATCGGCTTTGCCACGCTTCGCGGCGGCTCCGTCATCGGCGAACATTCCGTCATCTTCGCCGGCGAAGGCGAGCGCGTCTCCATGGCCCACAGCGCCGGCGATCGGTCGATCTTCGCGCGCGGCGCCGTCAAGGCGGCCCTTTGGGCGCGCGACAAGAAGCCGGGTCTCTATTCCATGCTCGATGTTCTCGGGCTCTCCCAACACTGATCTCATCAGGAGGAATTTATAATGAGCGGTACCCTCGTCCTCGTTCGCCACGGCCAGAGCGACTGGAACCTGAAGAACCTTTTCACCGGCTGGAAGAACCCGGAGCTCACGGAGCTCGGCGTTCAGGAAGCCAACACCGGCGGCAAGGCGCTCGCCGAAACCGGCATCAAGTTCGACATCGCCTTCACGTCCGACCTGAAGCGCGCCCAGGACACGCTGAAGATTATCCTTGAAAACGTCGGCCAGACCGGCCTCGAGACGATCAAGGACCAGGCGCTGAACGAGCGCGACTACGGCGATCTCTCCGGCCTCAACAAGGACGACGCCCGCGCCAAGTGGGGCGAAGAGCAGGTCCACATCTGGCGCCGCTCCTACGACGTTCCGCCTCCGGGTGGCGAAAGCCTGCGCGACACCGGCGCCCGCGTCTGGCCGTATTATCTGACGGAAATCCTGCCCCGCGTGCTCCGCGGTGAAACCGTGCTCGTCGCCGCCCACGGCAACTCGCTGCGCTCGCTGGTCATGGTGCTCGACAAGCTTACCAAGGAGCAGATCCTCGGCGTCAACCTCGCGACCGGCGTTCCCATGGTCTACAAGCTCAACGCCGACTCCACCGTCGCTTCCAAGGAAGTCCTCGGCGACATGTCCGGCGCCCACTAAATATCATCGCGCCGCGCGTCTCTGCGATGCGCGGCGCCTCGCCGGATAGGCCGGAAAGTTCCTTAGTTTTCGGGTCCGTTTTCCGTCTGACCCTTCGGCTTCCGCGCCGCTTCGAAATCCGGCAGCCGGTTGGCGATCCATTGCCAGAGCCCCACCACTTCCACCAGAAGCTCCCCGCCCAGCGGCGTCAGCTCGTATTCCACGCGCGGCGGCACCTGCGGGTAGAGCGTGCGCGTCACCAGACCATCGGCCTCCAGCGTGCGCAATGTCTGCGTCAGCACCTTCTGGCTGATGCCCTCCACCCGTTCCAGAACACGTGAAAACCGCAGCGGCCCCTTGGCCTCGGCCAGGATATGCATGACGCGCAGCGGCCACTTGGCGCTGGCGCGCTCCAGCATCTCGCGGGCAAGCGCATCCTCGGCATCCGTCAGCGTCTCGCAGAAGTCGAATGTACCATCGTTTAGTTCAGTTACCATAAGGTATGTATAGATCCATCTGGTGCCTTCTTTCAAGAAGATACCGTCAGGCCTATATGGTCTTTCGACGGATCAAGGAGATTTCGGATGTCACAGGTTTGGTTGATTACAGGCAGTTCGCGTGGTCTCGGCAGAGCGCTTGCGGAAGCGGTTTTGGCTCAGGGGCACAATCTGGTCGCCACAGCGCGCAATACCGCCCAGCTCGACGATATCAAGCAGCGCTATCCCTCGAGTGTCTTGACGATTTCGCTTGATGTGACCGACGAGCAATCGGCCGAGCAGGCGGTCAAGGCCGCGGTCGAGCGCTTCGGCCGGCTCGATGTCCTCGTCAACAATGCCGGCTACGGAGATGTCGGATCGATCGAGGATACCAGCCTCACAGACTTCCGCGCCCAGATCGAAACCAACCTCTTCGGCACCATCATCGTCACCAAGGCGGCATTGCCTTTGATGCGCGAGCAGGGCGCCGGCCACATCATCCAGGTGTCCTCCGTCGGCGGCCGCATCGGCCCGGCCGGTCGTGCGCCCTATGCTGCGGCCAAATGGGGCGTCGAAGGCTTCTCCGAGGCCTTGAGCTGCGAAGTCGGCCCGCTCGGCGTTAAGGTCAGCATCGTCGAGCCCGGCGGTTTCCGCACCGATTTCGCCGGCGCCTCCACGACGCTCCGCGAAGGTCGTCCCGAATATGACGAAACCGTCGGCAAGATGGCCCGCTACCAGCGCGATTATGACGGCAGGCAGCCCGGCGATCCGGCAAAAGCCGCCGCCGCCATCCTCCACCTCGCGAGCCTCGCCAACCCGCCGCTGCGCCTTCCGCTCGGCAGCGACGCCATCCGCGCCATCGAGCAGAACGATGTGCTCAGAGCCACCGAACACGCCACCTGGCGCGACCTCAGCCTCTCCACCGGCTTCGACGCCGGCAATGGGGCGGGGCACTTTCCGTGGGAGGCGAGGTGAGGGGCTAAAGTAGCGTCAAGCACGCCGGCTTGAGAGCGATTGGACTGGGTGCTACGTTCAGGGCCGAGTAGGGAGATGCACCATGACGACCCGGCGTAAGTTCAAGTCGGATGCCTTCGAGGCCATCCATGCTACCGCGCAGGCGCTGTTCAAGATCGGCGGCATAGATGAGTCGATGCTGCGCGATTTCGATCAGGCATGCCTGACGGTGCCCCCGGCGATGATGACGCCGAAGTCCTAGGATAACCCTCAATTCTCGATCGTGAACTGCACCCGGTCGGCCGCAAAGCGCGTCACCGAATATTGCACCGGCACGCCGTCGAGATCGGTGTTCATCGCCTTGGTGATCAGCACGATCGCGCCCGGCGTCAGCTCCAGCGCCGAGAGGTCGGCGGCTTCGGCGTGGGCGGCGGTGATTTCGGTGGTGGCGCGGACATAGTCGGATAGGCCGAGTTCGGCGAAGGCGCGGGTGATCGATTCCGTCGTCTCATAGGCGTCACGCATGCCCGCGAAGCGGTCTGCCGGAAACCACGAGGTCGCGCTTGAGACCGGCCGCCCATCCGCCTTGCGCACCGTCTCCAGCCGGATCACTTTCGTACCCGGCGCAAGCTTCAGCCAGCGCGCCACCTCGTCGCTTGCCGCTTCCTCGCCATGGCCGAGCAGCAGCCCGCGCGTCTCGCGCGCCTGCTCGCCGATGCCGCTGTTGAAGCGCGTCCGCTTGCTGATCGGAAAGTTCAGCCGCTCCTTGCGCTCGATCAGCGTGCCACGACCCTGCACGGCGCGCACGATCCCTTCCTGCGCCAGTGCCGCCAGCGCGCTGCGCACCGTATGGCGGTTGACGCCGAACTGCGTAGCCAGCGTCATCTCCGGCGGCACCATGCCCGTTTCGTCGTAGGCACCGGCGCTGATCGCCTGGCGAATCCGGTCGGCGATCTGCCGCCACAGTGCCACGCCCGTCTGTCTCTGAACCTGCCCAGCCATTTTAGCCCTTTATCTTATGTGCCCCCGAAATGTCACACGCTTGTCACCTCGGCGATTTAGGTCTAGGTATAGCTTGTATGGTTGTCTATATCAATAGACATTTAAAGGATGTGGCGATGACCTTAGCGGAAAAGAAGGTAGGCAAGACCGAGCTGAGTGAGGGCGACCGGGCGCGCAAGCGCACCGTCGATCTGCTGGCCCGCGCCGAGCGGCAGGAGCTGGAAGCGGCCTGGCAGGCATTGACGGAAAAGCCGGTGGCGCAAGCCGTGCGCGGCCCCGAAACCGGCCTCGTCATGGTGCGCGGCCGCATGGGCGGCGGCGGTGCCGCCTTCAATCTCGGCGAGGTCACCGTCACCCGCGCCACCATCCGCCTCGCTTCCGGCACCATCGGCCATGCCCAGGCGCTCGGCACCGATCGCGAAAAGGCCCGCCTCTCGGCGATCTTCGATGCGCTCTGGCAGGAAGCGGCCACTCGCGACATCGTCGAAACCACCCTGCTTGCGCCAATCGCCGCCCGCGTCGCCGATGCGGATAACAAGAAGGCCGACGAGACCGCGGCCACCCGCGTCGATTTCTTCACCATGGTTCGCGGAGACGACTGATGCCACTCAAGACCGAAACGCATAACGCCCAAACCCACGGCGCAGATGCCCTGTCGGGCGGCTTCGCCGAACCGGTGTTCCACGCCCAGAGCGTCTTCAAGCTGATGATGGATGCCATGGCCCGCCCCGGCACCATCCAGACCGTGTCGCCCGATGCCGAGCCGCCGGCGCCGCTCGGCATTGCCGCCGGCGCCATCGCGCTGACGCTGTGCGATCACGACACCCCCGTCTGGCTTTCGCCTGCCTTGGCCAAGTCCGCCACGCCGCAATGGCTCGGCTTCCACACCGGTGCGCCGGTCACGCCGGAAAAGGCCGAGGCCCGTTTCGCCTTCGTTGATGAGGGTGCCACGCTCTCCTCCTTCGGCCTGTTTGCCTCCGGCACCCAGGAATATCCCGATCGTTCGACGACGCTCGTCATCGAGTTGCCTGATCTCGAAGGCGGCCGCCGGCTCGCTTTGATGGGCCCCGGCATCAAGACCGTCACCGACGTCGCGCCGCTTGGGCTCCCCGAGCGCTTCCTGCATCTGTGGACGGAAAATCGCGCGCTCTTCCCGCGCGGCGTCGACATCGTGCTCACCTCCGGCAGCCGTTTCCTCTGCCTGCCGCGTACCACCAAGATCACCGCAACGGAGATGTGACCCATGTATGTTGCCGTCAAAGGTGGCGAGGCCGCCATTTCGAATGCCCACCGCCTGCTCGCCGATCGCCGTCGTGGTGATCGCGCGCTCCCCGCCATCGGCATCGAGCAGATCGTCGCGCAGCTGACGCTCGCCGTCGACCGCGTCATGGCCGAAGCCTCGCTTTACGACCGCACGCTGGCAGCACTCGCCGTGCGCCAGTCGCGCGGCGACATGATCGAGGCGACCTTCCTGCTGCGCGCCTACCGCACGACATTGCCGCGCTTCGGCTATTCGCAGCCGATCGACACGGCTCAAATGAAGATCGAGCGCCGCGTCTCCGCCACCTACAAGGACCTGCCCGGCGGCCAGCTGCTCGGCCCGACCTTCGATTACACGCACCGTCTGCTTGACCCCTCGCTGCTCGAGGATGGCGCCGTCGAGGAGCCGGTGCTGCGCGAGGCCGAAACCGGCCGCGTCATGCGCGTCTCCGAGATCCTTGCCCATGAAGGCCTGATCGAGGGCGATGGCGAGATGCCGGAGGATCACGAGATCGGCGATCTCACCCGCGAGCCGATGGAATTCCCGATGAGCCGCGATCTGCGCCTGCAGGCACTCGCCCGTGGCGACGAGGGTTTCCTTCTGGCGCTCGGCTATTCCACCCAGCGCGGCTATGGCCGCAACCACCCCTTCACCGGCGAAATCCGCATCGGTGAGGTCGAGGTGGAGTTCGATGTGCCCGAGCTCGGCTTCGCGGTCTCACTCGGTTCCATCCAGGTCACCGAATGCCAGATGGTCAACCAGTTCAAGGGCTCCTCCAAGGCGCCGCCGCAATTCACCCGTGGCTACGGCCTGGTCTTCGGCCAGAGCGAGCGCAAGGCCATGTCCATGTCGCTGGTCGATCGTGCCTTGCGGGCAGGCGAGCTCGGCGAGGACATCACCGCCCCCGCGCAGGATGAGGAATTCGTCATCTCGCATGCCGACAACGTCCAGTCGACCGGCTTCGTCGAGCATCTGAAACTGCCGCACTACGTCGATTTCCAGGCCGAGCTCGATCTCGTCCGCCGCATGCGAAACGACTTCGACGCCGCCCGCAATGGCAGCGATGACGATCTCAAGGAGGCAGCCGAATGAGCGATCTCGCCACGTACAACTTCGCCTATCTCGACGAACAGACCAAGCGGATGATCCGCCGCGCTATCCTGAAGGCGATCGCCATCCCCGGCTATCAGGTGCCCTTCGCCTCGCGCGAAATGCCGATGCCCTATGGCTGGGGCACCGGCGGCGTGCAGGTCACGGCCTCGATCATCGGCCCGGATGACGTGCTGAAGGTCATCGACCAGGGCGCCGACGACACCACCAACGCCGTCTCCATCCGCGCCTTCTTCCAGAAGGTCGCCAATGTCGCGGTCACCACGCACACCAAGGATGCCACCATCATCCAGACCCGCCACCGCATCCCGGAAGAAAAGCTCGGGGCCGGCCAGGTTCTGGTCTACCAGGTGCCGATCCCCGAGCCGCTGCGCTTCCTCGAGCCGCGCGAGACCGAGACCCGCAAGATGCACGCGCTTGAGGAATACGGCCTCATGCACGTCAAGCTCTACGAGGACATCGCCCATAACGGCCGCATCTCCAAGACCTACGCCTACCCGGTGAAAGTCGCCGGCCGCTACGTCATGGACCCGTCGCCGACGCCGAAATTCGACAATCCGAAAATGCACATGTCGGATGCGCTTCAGCTCTTCGGCGCCGGCCGCGAAAAACGCATCTACGCCGTCCCGCCCTACACCGAAGTCGTCAGCCTCGATTTCGAGGATCACCCCTTCGAGATCCAGCGCTTCGGCAAGCCCTGCGCGCTCTGCGGCGCCGAGGATGTCTATCTCGACGAGGTGATCCTGGACGACAAGGGCGGCCGCATGTTCGTCTGCTCCGACACCGATCACTGCGAGGACCGGCGGGAGCACGGCCATGTCGGCGAGATGCTGGCGCAGGGTAGGGAGGCGGCGGAATGAGGGAGTTTTCAAGCTGGCGTTCTGCCGGGGATACCCCCCTCTGCCCT
>UBJO01000100.1:0-43251 GCA_900465665.1 Hyphomicrobiales bacterium | reverse complement strand
CTCCCCCCTTGTGGGGGAGATGTCCGGCAGGACAGAGGGGGGTAACCCACCCGCCACGCTCCATGTCCTCACATACACATCCGCGGAGGCATAGCCATGACCGACACCCCCCTTCTCAAAGTCAACGACGTCTCGAAATTCTACGGCAACCGCATCGGCTGCAAGAACGTCTCCTTCGAGCTCTGGCCCGGCGAGGTCTTGGCGATCGTCGGTGAATCCGGCTCCGGCAAGACGACGCTCTTGAACTGCATCTCCACCCGCCTGATGCCGACGACGGGAAGCGTCGAGTATCACATGCGTGACGGCCAGTACCGCGATCTCTACCACATGAGCGAGGCCGAGCGCCGTTTCCTGATGCGCACCGACTGGGGCTTCGTGCATCAGAATCCGGCTGACGGTCTGCGCATGGCGGTATCCGCCGGCGCCAATGTCGGCGAGCGGTTGATGGCGATCGGCGATCGGCACTATGGCAATATCCGCGCCACGGCAGTCGATTGGCTGAGCCGCGTCGAGATCGACGAGAGCCGCATCGACGACCAGCCGCGCGCGTTTTCCGGCGGCATGCGCCAGCGCCTGCAGATCGCCCGCAACCTCGTCACCGGCCCGCGCCTCGTCTTCATGGATGAGCCGACCGGCGGTCTCGACGTCTCCGTCCAGGCCCGCCTGCTCGATCTCGTTCGCGGCCTCGTCAACGATCTCGGCCTCGCGGCCATCATCGTCACCCACGATCTCGCCGTCGCCCGCCTGCTGTCGCACCGGATGATGGTGATGAAGGACGGCCACGTCATCGAGCATGGCCTGACCGACCGGGTGCTCGACGATCCCCGCGAGCCCTACACCCAGCTCCTCGTCTCCTCGATCCTGCAGGTATAGTTGAGAGCGCAATCCGTAAGCCGGCTAAGCTCACGGATTGTCGCCAGAAACCAGGGAAGTCAATCATGGCAACGCCACTCGTTGTTTCGGAAGTCTCCAAGAGCTTCACCATGCATCTGCGCGACGGCATCAAGCTGCCTGTCGTCTCGGATGTCTCCTTCTCCGTCGCCTCGGGCGAATGCGTCGTGCTCGGCGGCCCTTCGGGCATCGGCAAGAGCTCGCTGTTGAAGATGATCTACGGCAACTACGCGGTCGATAGCGGCCAGATCCTGGTCAAGCACCAGGATCGCATCGTCGATCTCGCCACCACCGATCCGCGCACCATCATCGAGGTGCGCCGGCAGACGCTGGGTTATGTCAGCCAGTTCCTGCGCACCGTGCCGCGCGTCGCGGCCATCGATGTCGTCGCCGAGCCGCTGGTTGCCCGTGGCACGAAGGCGGATGTTGCCCGCGAAAAGGCAGCCGAGTTGCTCGCCAAGCTCAACCTGCCGGAAGCGCTCTGGCAACTCCCCCCCGCCACCTTCTCCGGCGGCGAGCAGCAGCGCGTCAATATCGCCCGCGGCTTCATCACCGACCACACCATCCTCCTGCTCGACGAGCCGACCGCCTCGCTCGACGCGAAAAACCGCGCCGTCGTCGTCGAGATGATCGCCGAGAAGAAACAGAAGGGCGTCGGCCTGCTCGGCATCTTCCACGACGAGGAAGTGCGCGAGGCCGTCGCCGACCGCATTCTCGACGTTCAGAAATTCTCGCCACGGAGGCCGATCGCAGCATGAGCCGATTGTTGTCAGAGCAACCGATGATCCACGACACTGCGTTGGTGGAAACCACGACACTCGGCCGCTACACCAAGGTTGCGGAACTCTGCCGCATCCGGGAAAGCGAGATCGGTGACTATTCCTATGTGATGGAACATGGCCATCTGTGGAACGTGCGAATTGGCAAATTCTCCAATATCGCGGCCTTCGTGCGCATCAATGCCACCAACCATCCGGTCGAACGCGCGACGCTGCACCACTTCACCTATCGGCCCGGTGATTATTGGGGTGATCTGGAGCCGGAGGAGGCGGAATATTTCGCTGCCCGTCGGGCAAGGACAGTCACGATCGGTCACGACACGTGGATCGGCCACGGAGCAACTATTCTCACTGGCGTCAGCGTCGGCAACGGCGCCGTCATCGGCGCCGGCGCGGTCGTCTCCAAGGATGTGGCACCCTACACCATCGTCGGCGGCGTGCCCGCCAAGCTGATCCGCGAGCGCTTCGGCAAAGAGATCGGCGAGCGCATGGACAGGCTTGCCTGGTGGGATTGGGAGCACGACCGGCTGCGCACCGCACTCGCCGATTTCCGCGCGCTCAACGCCGAGGACTTCCTGGCGCGATACGAGGCCTGAGCCGCCTATCCGTCTGCATCAAACCTATCCGGCGCGGATGGACCGCCATTCGCGCCGGGGGCTTAGCCGAGGCTGATCAGCGCTGTGCCGGCGATGGCAAGTGCTGCCCCGCCCCAGGCATGCGCACGCGGCATCTGCCCGCTGCGCAGCCACACCATCGGCAGGATGACGACAGGCGTCATCGAAGACAGCGTCGAAACGATCCCGACATTGCCGGTCTTCAGAGCCGCCATCAGAAGCGACATCCCGAGCGCCGTGCCGAAAAAGGCGGCGGTGGCCGCAAGGCCGAAATCCCGCGCCCGAAAACTGTTCGCCTGCGCCCGCACCCGGGGAAGCGCCAGAAGCGCCCAGAAGCAGATCACCGCCAGCCCGGAGCGCACCGCCATCGCCGTGAATGGCTCGACACCAGCGGCCATCGCCGGCCGCGCCGTCAGGCTCCCCAGCGCCTGCCCGAGCGCGGTCACGACCCCAAGCGTTATCCCAAGCATGGACACCGGTGGTGTTGACGGCGCCGGCTCCGCGATCGGCTCGCCGTCGGCAAGCGGGATCATCGGCGCCGGCCGACGCCGGCGAAAGCCGATGGCAATCACGATGCCGCATAAAATGAGCACGACCCCGAACCCCTGACGCAGATCGATCGTCTCGCCCAGCGCGACATATCCGAGCACCAGCGCGAATGGCGAGGCCAGCGAAAACAGAAGCGCCGTCACGCGCGGCCCGGCCGTATAGATAGCCGCGAAATAGGTGGTGCTGGCAATCACGATCCCGAACACGCTGGAGGCTAAGAGCGACCCGAGCTGCCAAGCCCCAAGCGTCGCCCACCCGCCGGCAACAGTCGCCGCCACCGCCGTCATCACGAAGGCCGCGGTCAGCTGCCAGCGCGCCAGCTGCATCAACGGCACCCGCCCGTTGAGCTCGTTGATGAACATCGAGCTGAGCGCGATGCAGGTGGCCGAACCGATGGCGAAGGCTTCCGAGACGAACATGGAGATTTCCTTGAGGGGCAACGCAGCTTTCAGGAAAGTCTCGCGGGAAATCAAGATGCTATGAGGCGCGAACGGCACCAATCTCTGCCGGTGACTTGTCGCTCCGATAGCATCAGGATCGGCTGTCGTTTCCAGCGCGGATATCTCTCATGGTGCAAACCCCATATCTTCCCGCCGAAGCTTCGGCTAATGTCCGCGTCACCACGCGTCCCTTCACGGAGCCAGCCTTGACCCATACGCCGCAGTCCCCGGTGAACCTTTGACGACCGATCACGAAGCGACATTCCTGGCCTCGCTCGGCTGGTCAGACTTCTTTTCCGATCAGCTGACGGATGACGATCATGGTCTCATCCCCCGTCGCATCGCCGAAGTGCATCGCAGCCGCCTGAGCGTCACATCGCTGGATGGCCTGATCCGGCTCAAGATCTCGCATCAGCTGAATACGTCCGAATTCGCCGTCGGTGACTGGGTCATGGTCGATCCCGAGGACGACAGCCTAATGCGCCGGCTGGAGCGCCGCACGCTGCTGCAGCGTCGCGTCGAAGGCCGCCAGGGCCAGCAGCTCGGCGCCGCCAATGTCGATACGCTTCTGATCGTCACCTCCTGCAACGCCGATTTCAACGTCGCCCGCCTCGAGCGCTACATGGCGCTCGCCAACCAGGCCGAAACGACGCCCGTCATCGTGCTGACCAAGGCCGACCTCGCCCCCGACGTCGCGGAATACGAAGCGCAGGCAAAGGCCCTGCAGCGCGATCTCGCGGTGGTGGTCCTCAACGCCAAGAGCGAGGATGCCGCTGCAGCGCTTGGTCCATGGAGCGGCTTCGGCCAGACGCTGGCGCTGATCGGCTCCTCCGGCGTCGGCAAGTCGACATTGGTCAATGCGCTGGCGGGGCTGAGCGGCGAGGGCTCGCAGGCAACCGGCGGCATCCGCGAACGCG
Source organism: Hyphomicrobiales bacterium (assembly GCA_900465665.1). GTDB lineage: Bacteria > Pseudomonadota > Alphaproteobacteria > Rhizobiales > Rhizobiaceae > Rhizobium. Next base: position 39,061 of record UBJO01000100.1, on the reverse strand, counting down.
ACGCCAAGGGCCGCCACACCACGACCGCCCGCTCGCTGCACGCCATGGCCGGCGGCGGCTGGGTCATCGACACGCCGGGCATGCGCACGCTCCACGTCAGCGATGTGCAGGAAGGCATCGAGCAGGTCTTCTCCGAGATCACCGAGCTTGCCGAGCACTGCCGCTTTCGCGATTGCACCCACGACCACGAACCCGGCTGCGCCGTCCAGGCCGCTGTCAAATCCGGCACGCTGGCGCCCGAGCGTCTCGCCCGCTGGCGGGTGCTGCGCGAGGAGAACGACAAAAACACCCCGAAGATGACCGGGCCGAAGGGCAACAAGGTGCTGCAGAAGCGGCGGTGACGCTGTCACAACAAGATGAACGGCGCTGTCACAAATGAATCCACCACAGCCCCGTTTGTGACAGCACTTACACAAAACTGACATTGGAGCTTCATGGACCGGGCCTAATGCACTCCCTCATATCGCGTTTGGGCTATGAGGAAGAGCATGATGTTCGAGCTGAAGAATGTCACCCGTCAATTCGGCAAGAAGATCGCCGTCGATAGCGTGACGCTTGACATCCCTCAGGGCCAGATGGTCGGCATTATCGGCCGTTCGGGCGCCGGCAAGTCCACGCTTCTGCGCATGATCAACCGCCTGCAGGAGCCGAGCTCCGGCTCGATCCATTTCAACGGTACGGAAGTGTCGGGCCTGCGCGGCAAGTCGCTGCGCAACTGGCAGCGCGATTGCGCCATGATCTTCCAGCAGTTCAATCTCGTGCCGCGCCTCGACGTGATGACCAATGTCATTCTCGGCCGTCTCAACCATCGCTCCACCGTGCTTAGCCTGCTCGGCGTCTTCACCCGCGAAGAGCGCGTGCAGGCGATCGCGGCCCTTGAGCGTCTCGGCATCGAGCAGACGGCCTTGCAGATGGCGGGCACGCTCTCGGGCGGCCAGCAGCAGCGCGTGGCGATCGCCCGCGCCCTCATGCAGGCGCCGAAGATGCTGCTTGCCGACGAGCCGATCGCCTCGCTCGACCCGCTGAACGCCAAGATCGTCATGGACGCGCTGCGCGATATCAACGAGCGCGAAGGCATCACCGTCATCACCAACCTGCACACTCTCGATACCGCGCGCAGCTATTGCGAGCGCATCGTCGGCATGGCCGGCGGCCGCGTCGTCTTCGACGGCAAGCCGTCCGAGCTGACAGCCGATGCCGTCAACGAGATCTACGGCACCGACAAGAACGGCGCCGGCATCGACGAATCCATGACGTCCACCAGCCTGGATAACATCAAGGGCAAGCAGCAGGACGCCGTATCCCGCGTGATGGCCGCCTCCGCCGTCATGCGCTGACAAGTTTCCGGCCGGGGGACAAAGCCGGAAAAATACCGATCCCCAGTACTTCAAAGTCACTGAAAAACGTCACCAAAGGAGACTACCATGTCTGCGTTCCGCAAGATCCTGATGGCAACGATCGCCATCGCCACCGTTGCAGGCCAGGCCTACGCTCAGGACGTCAAGGTCCTGCGTATCGGCCTCGACGGCGGTGAAAACGAAGCCGACCAGGTTCGCCGCACCGAGTGCGTCAAGCCGGGCCTCGTTGCCGCTACCGGCGTTTCGGAAGTCCAGATCTTCCCGTCGCCGAACTATAACGGCGTCATCCAGGGCCTGCTGGGCGGCACCATCGACCTCGCTGTCATGGGCGCCTCCTCCTACGCCTCGATCTACCTCAAGGATCCGAATGCCGTTACCCCGGTTCTGACCACCAAGCAGGAAGACGGCTCGACCGGCTACTACTCGATCATGGTCGCCCGCAAGGATTCGGGCATCAAGACGCTCGCCGACGCCAAGGGCAAGAAGCTCGGCTTCGCCGATCCGGATTCGACCTCAGGCTACCTCGTCCCGAACGTCTCGCTGCCGAAGGATGTCGGCATGCCGGTCAAGCAGTACTTCTCCGAAACCGGCTTCGGCGGCGGCCATGAGAACCTCGTCCTCGGCGTTCTCGACAAGAAGTTCGATGTCGGCACCACCTTCGGTTCCGCCACCGGCGATTGGGCCCAGGGCTACACCTCCGGCAACCTGCACATTATGGTCACCAAGGGCCTGCTCGACATGGACGATATCGTCCAGGTCTGGAAGTCCCCGCTGATCCCGAACGGCCCGCTGATGGTTTCCAACAAGCTGCCGGCTGACATCCAGAAGAAGGTCACCGCCTACTTCGCCGAACTGCCGAAGACCGACAAGGGCTGCTTCGACAGCTTCACCGGCGGTGGTTACGTCGATTGGTCGCCGGTCGACCAGTCCTTCTACCAGACGATCATCGACGCTCGTAAGTCGGTTATCGGCGGTTGATCCGAACCTCTGAATAAACTCGCGGCGGCATCATCACGGTGCCGCCGTTCGTTCAACAAGGATGCTCAACATGGCGCACGTGGCCGAACCCGACCACATGGGCGGACTGCAGCAAGGCTCCCGCACAATTCTCGATCATTACCAGCAACAGGTCCGGACACGGCGTATCTATACCGTGATCTCGATCGTTGTGTTTCTGATCGTCCTCGGCGCCTCGCTCGATTTCGCCAACAGCGCCAATTCGGGCAAGTTCTTCGAGCGCCTTCCCTACCTCTTCGACTTCATGAAGCATTTCGTGCCGGACAGCCCGCTGGAGATCTTCCGCGCCATGTTCGACCTGCCGTCGCCCTATGCCGATGGTTCGATCAAGTATGATTACGTCAGCGACCGCGTCTACATCACCGACAGCTTCTATATCCCGAATTTCTTCTACCAGCTGGCGATCACCATCAACGTCGCCATCGTCTCGACCATCCTCGGCGCATCCGGCGCCTTCGTGCTCTGCTTCTTCGCCTCGACCAATCTGGTCGGCGCCGGTGCCACCCGCTGGGTCGTGCGCCGCATCATGGAAATCCTGCGCGCCTTCCCGGAGATCGTCATTGCCGGCCTGCTCGCCGCCATCCTGTCGATCGGCCCGATCTCGGCCATCATCGCGGTGTCGATCCACACCATCGGCGCGCTCGGCAAGCTGTTCTTCGAAGTGGTCGAGAATGCCGACATGAAGCCGGACGAGGGCCTGCGCGCATCCGGCGCCAGCTGGCTCGAGCGCGTCCGCTTCGCCATCCTGCCGCAGGTCATGCCGAATTTCGTCTCCTACACGCTGCTGCGCCTCGAGATCAACGTGCGCGCCTCCACCATCATCGGCGCCGTCGGCGGCGGCGGTATCGGCGAGGTCTTCAGCCTGGCGATCGGCCGCGATCATGCCGCCAAGACCTATGCCATCATCATCCTGCTTCTGATCACCGTCGTCTGCGTCGACCAGTTCTCCGCCTGGCTCCGCCGCCGCATGATCGGCAAGCAGTCCTTCGAATTCGGCCGAGGAGCAGCCTGATGTCGTCGCTCACAGTCAACGCCGCCGATCGCCAGCGCCTGCTGGACAACTATCCCGAAGTCTTCCACCGCAGCTTCATGCAGCGCTGGGGTCTCGCCCTCATCGCCGGCCTCGTCATCATCTACCTCGCGCTCGCATTCAATTTCTTCAAGGTCATCCCGACCTTCGTCAACGGCAATTGGGACCGCGCCTCGATCTACGTTCAGGACTGGTATTCCTGGCGCGCCCAGCCGCGCCTGCGCTTCGTCGATGGCAAGGTTGTGCCGCAATGGACCAGCCGCGGCCAGTATCCGAAGGATGCGGTCATCGCATGGATGCTGCCGACGGCTGCCGGCGGCTACACCGTCACCTACGGCAGCGATGCCGACCGCATGGAAGTGACGCCCGAGCGCGTCGACGTCTATCTCGGCGGCAAGCTCTATCCTGTCGAGATCACCAAGGATCGCGCCATCCTGCCGCCGGGTGCGCCCGCCGTCATGAAGCAGGACGACAGCAAGGTCACCGTCTCCTTCGGCTTCGAGGGACAGGCGGAAATCCGCTCGACGCAGGTCTATGTGCAGCGCCGCTTCCTCGGCTGGGCCAATTTCTTCTTCGACACGCAGTCGCCCTTCTGGGGCAAGAGCCTCGTCGATGTCGCCGGCCTCATGCTGTCGGGTGATCGCATCGATCCCGCGCAGTCCAACGCCTCGCTGGTGCTCGACAATTTCCTCAACAATGCCAGCTGGCAGCACGGCGATATCCTGTCGAAGCTGATGCAGACGCTGGTCATGGCCTTCGTCGGCACGCTGCTCGGCTCGCTCTTCGCCTTTCCGCTGGCCTTCATCGCCGCGCGCAACATCACCCTCAACCGCTCGGCCAACTGGGCGACGAAGCGCCTCTTCGATTTCCTGCGCTCCATCGACATGCTGATCTGGGCGCTGTTCTTCACCCGCGCCTTCGGCCCCGGGCCGATCCCCGGCATCGCCGCCATCTTCTTCACCGACACCGGCGCGCTGGGCAAGGTCTATGCCGAGGCGCTGGAGAATGTGGATGACAAGCAGCGCGAGGGCGTCAAGTCGGTGGGCGCATCCCCCGTCGTCGTCCAGCGCTTCGGCGTGGTGCCGCAGGTGCTGCCGATCTTCATCTCGCAGTCGCTCTATTTCTGGGAATCCAATACCCGCTCGGCCACCGTCATCGGCGCCGTCGGCGCAGGCGGTATCGGTCTGAAACTCCTGGAATCGATGAAGACCAATTCCGATTGGGACAAGGTCGCCTACATGGTGCTCCTCATCCTCCTCGTCGTCTTCGTCTTCGACAATATCTCCAATGCGCTGCGTTCGCGGGTGATGGGCAAAAAGACCCATTGATGGGTCTTGATCATCATCATTCTGTCACGGAAATCTTTTAGCCGGAAGCAAGCTTGCGGCGGGCGGTCAAATCACGGCAGACTGCCTCCCGCATCCACATAGATTTCCGGGATACTGGCCTTGCGATACGCACTCTATTTCACGCCGCCGAAGGGTGATCCCTTGAACGTGGCGGCTGCCCATTGGCTCGGCCGCGATGCCTTCACCGGCGAAACTTATCCGGCTCCCGATTATCCTGATCTGCCGGCCGCCGAGCAGTTCGAGCTCACCGCCGATCCGCGCCGCTATGCCTTCCACGCCACCATCAAGGCGCCGTTTCATCTCGCCTCCTCTGTCACCGAGAAGGATCTCATCCAGGCGGTCGAGGATTTCGCGGAACGGACACCCGCCTTCGAGATCCCCGAGCTCGTGCTCGGCCAGCTCGGCCGGTTCTTCGCGCTCGTGCCCGGCTCCCTGCATCCGCCGCTTCAGCAATTCGCGGCCTCCGTGGTAAAGTCGTTCGAACCCTTCCGCGCGGCATTGTCCGAGGCCGATATCGCCCGGCGCAATCCGGACAGGCTCAGCGAAAGCCAGAGGGCCAATCTGTTGCGCTGGGGCTATCCTTACGTGATGGATGACTTCGGGTTCCACATGACGCTCTCAGGCCAGGTGCCGGAAGAGCGCGCCGAGGTAATGAAGACCATTCTCGCCGAGCGTTTCGCCGCCTTCACCGGCCGGCCGCTTTTGATTTCGGGCCTTGCCGTTTTCGTCGAAGAGACGCGCGGCGCGCCGTTTACCGCCCATTCCTGGTGGCCGCTTGCCGCCGCCAAACCTTGAAAGATCTGATGTCCATGACCAAAGAAACCGTCTTCTCCAACGCCCGCATCGTCCTTGAGGATGAAATCGTCGAAGGATCGGTCCTCGTTCGCGACGGCAAGATCGAGGATATCGCAAGCGGCAGCTCCCGCCTCGGCGAGGATTTCGAAGGTGACTACCTGATCCCCGGCCTGGTCGAGTTGCACACCGACCATCTGGAAGGCCACTATTCGCCGCGCCCCGGCCTGCGCTGGAACAAGACGGCGGCGATCCAGGCGCACGACGCCCAGATCGTGACGTCAGGCATCACCACGGTCTTCGATTGCCTGCGCATGGGCGCGGACGAGGATGGCGGCTTCGAGCATGGTGAGATGCGCGACATGGCCGATGCCATCCAGAAGGCCGAGAAGGAAGGCCGCCTGCGCGCCGAGCACCTCATCCACCTGCGCTGCGAAGTCTCCGCCGACAACGTGCTGCAGCACTTCGCCGATTTCGAAAACGACCCCTATGTCCGCCTCGTCTCGCTGATGGACCACGCGCCCGGCCAGCGCCAGTTCCAGACCATGGACCAGTACATCTTCTATTATCAGAAGAAGCGCGGCCTCACCGATGCCGAGTTCGCCAAGTTCGTCGATCGCCGCGTGTCGGAATCCGAGCGCAACTCGACGCCGCACCGCGTCGCGATCTCGAAGGTCTGCGCCGAGCGCGGCATCACGGTCGCCAGCCACGACGACGCGACGCTCGCCCATGTCGACGAGGCGATCGAAAACGGCGTCCGTCTCGCCGAATTCCCGACCAGCTTCGACGCCGCCAAGGCCTCGCATGAAAACGGCATGAGCGTTCTCATGGGTGCGCCCAATATCGTGCGCGGCAAGTCGCACTCCGGCAACATCGCGGCCCGCCATCTCGCCGAGCGCGGCGTGCTCGACGTTCTCTCCTCCGATTACGTGCCGCTCAGCCTGCTCTACGCACCCTTCCTGATCGCCGATGAAGTCGAGAGCATCTCGCTGCCGAAGGCGATCGCCATGGTCACGTCGACACCGGCCCGCACCGTGAGCCTCAACGATCGCGGCCGCATCGCAACCGGGCTCCGCGCCGATCTCGTCCGCGTCTTCCGCGACGAGGGCGTTCCGGTCAGCCGCTCCGTCTGGCGCGAAGGGCGCCGGGTCGCATGACCGCGCACGAAACCCATCCCTCGCACGAGCCCCACGTCGTTCCCGGCACCGAGCACGGCATCATGGTGGTCGTGGTCGGCCCCTCCGGCGCCGGCAAGGACACGCTGATGGCGGCAGCCGCCCGGCATTTCCGGGAGCGGCAGGACGTCCATTTCGTCCGCCGCGTCATCACCCGCGATCATGATGCCGGCGGCGAGGATCATCTCGCCGTCTCGCCCCAGGGCTTCGCCTCGATGGAGCAGGCCGGCAGCTTCTCCGTCTGGTGGGAAGCCCACGGCCTGAAATACGGCATCCCCTCGGAAGTCTCGGTGTCGCTGTCAGCCGGAAGCCTCGTCATCGCCAACGGCTCACGCTCGGCGCTGCACCATTTCCACGCCGTCTTCCCGCGGCTGAAGGTGATCAACGTCACCGCCCGCGCCGACGTGCTGGCAAGCCGGCTGGAGGCCCGCGGCCGCGAGACCCACGAGGACATCATGGCCCGCCTGGCCCGCGGCCCGCTCACCGTGCGCGGCGATTACGACGTCGTCGATCTCGACAATAGTGGGTCCTTGGAACAGGGCGAACGCCGCATGGTCGAAGTCCTCGAGGGCTTCCTTCAAGAGATCGGCTGACGACGATGAGGCCGATCCGGGTTATCCAGTATGATCCGCGTTGGCCCTCGTTCTTCCAGGCCGCGCGCGATGAACTCCTCTCGCTCGCGCCCGGCCTCATCCTTGCTGTCGAACACATCGGCAGCACCGCCGTCCCCGGCCTCGCCGCCAAGCCGAAGATCGACCTCGACGCCGTCCTGATCGACGCCGCAGCACTCGCCACTCTCGCCGAGACACTCGCGCTCTCCGGCTTCCGCGCCCACGGCGACCCGCATGGCGACGGCCGCCTGCCATTCACCCGCGAGCACGAAGGCTACGGCCTGCGCCTCTACCTCTGCCTTAAAGCCAACCCCGCCCACCACGACCGCCTCCTCTTCCGCGACCACCTCCGCCTCCACCCGGACCGCGCCGCCGAATACCAGGCGCTGAAGCAGCGCCTCGCCGAGGAAGCCGCCGGCGACTGGGACCACTATACCGGCGGCAAGAGCGCCTTCGTTGCCGAGACGCTCCGCCGCGCCGAGGCCGAGATTGCCACTATGCGGGGATAAATTTATAGTGCGATGAAAGAAATCACGGCGATATCAGTCGCTTGCGGATTTTATCGTCCCCATCCATCCCCGCCGCAATCGTCGCTCTCATACTGATGGCGTCATTGGACAGGGAGCCGGGTCGCGAACCGGATCTGACACATCAGGGCGCAAGCCCGGCGTCCGATGATGGTTGTTGAAAGGTGGATGATTTGGTCGTCAGGACCTCCCATCCATCCGGAAGCGAAAGGCCGAGAGACGCTCCTGTCGGCCTGGATATCCGGAGACCTTGATATGATCGGGCAGGCGATATTGCCTGACAATCCCATCTTATACCGACCACCGCCTGCCCATTCTCATCCTGCCATGCCGTCGCGGAGAGGTCTCCGGCGCGGAGTTTTGTGGTGTGTGGTAGGAACTCCGCCTGCTGCCGTCGCCTTTCATTCAGGTTTTGCCGCGTGATACCCCCCTCTGCCNNCTCCCCCCTTGTGGGGGAGATGTCCGGCAGGACAGAGGGGGGTAACCCACGGCACGACCCCATTCCAACACCAAGCCCCAATCTCACTGTCGAAAATATGATAGAATTCTACGCTAGAAGGCACCACCGGCACCGCTAGTCTGTGTGCTCGCCAACAATACCTGTGATCTATCCAATGAGAGCAAAATGGGCGTCAGAAACGTTCTGATCGAAGGCGTGTCCGGCACGGGCAAGACCTCGGTTGCGTCAGGCTTGCAGCAGCGCGGCTACCATGTCGTCCATGGCGACCGCGAGCTCGCCTATAAAGGCGATCCGGTGACAGGCGAGCCCCTGAGCGATGCCACGCCCCGGCAAAATCCGGTTGATGTCGCCTTTGGTCACCGGCACCATCTCTGGGACATCGATAAGGTCAAAACCCTGGTCAATGACCAAAGCAACGCGATCTCCTTCTTCTGTGGCGGCTCCAGGAATTTCGATCGTTTCATCGATCTCTTCGACCACGTTTTCGTCCTCGACATCGATGCGGACACGCTGATGAAGAGACTAGCAACCAGGCCAAACGACGAATTCGGCGCAAGCCCCGCCGAACAGCAACTTGTCCTGCGGCTGCACGCGACCAAGGAGGATATCCCCTCCGCCGCCACAGTCATCGACGCCACCGCGCCGCTTGCGTCTGTTATCGACGACATCCTGGCGAGATGCGCTGCATCCGGCTAACGATAGACGATCCGATACCGCGCCGACACCCGCCTCGAACACTTGCACGACATCACAAGGACGCCCCATGACCGACGCAAGACCCCAGCGTAACGCCACCTGCCATTGCGGCACCGTGAAGTTCAAGGTGCGGCTGACGGACGAGTTCAACACCATCCGCCGCTGCACCTGCTCCTATTGCCGCATGCGCGGCGCCATCGCCGCCTCCGCCAATCTCGATGACATCGAGTTCGTCGAGGGCGAGGACAATCTGACGCTCTACCAGTTCCATACCGGCACGGCGAAGCACTACTTCTGCAAGACCTGCGGCATCTACACCCACCACCAGCGCCGCTCCAACACCAGCCAGTTCGGCATCAACGTCGCCGTCATCGAAGGCGTCAGCCCCTTCGATTTCGCCGAAGTAAAGGTCATGAACGGCATCGCCCACCCCAACGATTCCGGCGGCACGTCAGAGGTCGCTGGTGTGCTCAGGTTCGAGCGTTCGAGTGAACCATGGGGAGGGGCCAGCACCGACGCGGTGATGGCGCTCACCCGAGGCGAGGCGTAACGCCGATCGACACCGGCACTACGGCCCGCAAATCCCTATACCAACCCAAGCCGAACCAAGCTCTCGGCGCAGGCAACGATCGCCTCTTCCCGCAAGCGCGGTGCCCAGCCGAGCAGGCGTTCGGCCTTCTCCCCCGTCGCGTTCATGTCGTAGTTGAGGAGCGGCACCACCGCCTTCAGCTGCGCATTCGTCTCGCCGGCGATCCGCACCTGCTCGTCCGGCCACACATCGGTCGAGACCTTGGCCGCCGCATCACCCAGCCTTTGCCGCAGCAGTTCCGCGACCTCGACCATCCATAGGCTGTCGCCGACGGTGGCGAGGAAGCGCTCGCCGGCAGCCGCGGGGTTAGTCATGCAGCGCAGGTGCAGGTCCGCCACATCGCGTACGTCGACGCAGCAGGAATTGACGTTCACGCAGCCCGGCTGCCCTTTCATCATGTTGGCGATCAGCCGGATCGAGTGCGAATAGTCGGCGCCGAGAACAGGGCCGTAGACCGCGACCGGATTGACCGCCGAAAGCTCCATGCCTTGGCCCTCGCGGGCGATGAAGTCCCAGGCGGCGCGCTCCGACAGCGTCTTCGATTTCTGGTAGGGCGCGACATTGCCTTCAAGATTGCTCCAGTCGGTCTCGTCGAACGGCCGCCGGTGGTCCGGCCCGTGGCCGACGCCGATGGCGCCGAAGGCCGAGGTCAGCACCACGCGGCTGACGCCGGCATCGCGTGCCGCCCTGAGCACCCTGAGATTGCCGTTGACGGCGGGCTCGATCCAGTCCTCCTCGCGCGTCTGGTCGCCCGATGGCGTCGGCGAGGCGCCGTGCATCACATAGGTACAGCCGGCCACCGCTTCCGCCCAGCCCTTGTCATGATCGAGATCGGCGATCGCGAAGGACAGCCGGTCACCGGCATCGACACCGCCTACCTTGAGATGCGCGCGCACCTCGTCCTCCCGCCCGGGTGAACGGATGGTGGTGCGCACGCGACAACCGTCTTTCAGCAGCGCCAGCATGCAATATTGCGCGATGAACCCGGTGCCGCCGGTGACGAGAACGAGCGTGTCTTTTCTATTAGTCGTCATAATCTGCCTCATGCTTCTGCCGCCGCATCGGATCGCGGCGAACTTCGATGACGGAAAGGTAGGCAGCCAGGTCTGTACTGTGAATGCTTGAAAATCCGCATGACTTGCGCGATAGTTCGATAATGCTGACTGATCCCTTCTCCGATGTCCTGAGCCTGACGAAAGCCGAGGCGATCGTCACCGGTGGCTTTACCGCTGGCGGCCCCTGGTCGATCGCCTTTCCGGGGCGCGACAAGATCAAGTTCTTCGCGGTGGTGAAGGGCGGCTGCTGGGTGACGCTGGAAGGCGAGGCCGAGCCGATCCGCTTCGAGGAGGGCGATGTCGGCCTGCTCGCCAAGAAGCGCAGCTTCGTTCTCTCGAGCGATCCATCACTTCAGCCCGTCGACGCCATGAGCATCTTCACGGGCACCGGACGGCGGCTGATGACGCTGGGCGATGGCAGAGATTTCGCCCATATCGGCGGCCATGTCGCGCTCGATCCGCTGAGGGGCGGCCTGCTGTCGGATATCCTGCCGACCTGGATCCACACCCGCGCCGCCTCGCCGCAGGCCGCCATCTTCCGCTGGCTGCTCGACCGGCTGATCGAGGAGCGCGATATCGGCCAGCCGGGCGCGGCCCTTGCCTCCGCGCAGCTGACCCAGCTGCTCTTCATCGAGATCCTGCGCTCGCACCTGAGCGCCGCCGACCGCATGCCCGCCGGCTGGCTGAAGGCGCTGGCGGAACCCAGGATCGCGCCGGCGCTGCGCCTGATGCATGGCGAACCCGCGCGCGCCTGGCATCTGGAGGAACTCGCCAGCGCCTGTGCCATGTCGCGCACCTCCTTTGCCGTCCATTTCAAAGCGGTCTCGGGTATCGCCCCGCTCGCCTATCTCACGGAATGGCGCATGCGCCTTGCCGAACGGGCGCTCCGCGAAGCCCGCACCCCCATCGCCTCCGTCGCCCGCTCGCTCGGCTACACCTCCGAAAGCGCCTTCAGCAACGCCTTCAAGCGGGTGAACGGCAGATCGCCTTCGGCCTATCGGGTGGCGGTGAGTGGGCTGGATGCCGGCGATGCGGGTGAGTTGGCATCTGCGGGCTAAATACCGCAGGAGCCGCCATTGGTGGGCGCCTCCCACGCTTTCATGCCCGACAGGTCGCCGGCTCCATCACCCCTGTCTCATCCGCTCTCCGCCGCGTATCGCGACGGCGCCGAGAACCACCGCAGCGATCGCCACGGTCAGCCCGTCAGCGATCGGAAACGCAAACCAGATGGCCGTTCGGTTCAGGAACGCGGCGATGACAGTGATGGCGACCGGAACAAGCACGAACGACTTCATCAGCGTCAGAAGTCCTGCCTGCAGAGGTCTCCCAATCGCCTGGAAATAAAGCGCAAGCACGAGCACCGGTCCCGAAAACAGATAGAGCGCCGCCATCGGTTTGAGAATTCTGGCGACCTCCTCGATGACGCCGGCATCGGCGATAAAGGCGGAAGCGATCAGTCGGCCTTGTGTCAGAAGCAGCAGTTCGACGGCGGCGCCGTAGATGAAGGCGGTTCCTGCTGCGATCCGCAGGACCTGATCGGCGCGATCCCAGCGCCCGGCTCCGACATTGTTGCCGACGATGCTCTGCATGGCGAGTGCTGCGGCCATCGGCGGCAGGAAGGCAAAACCGAGGATGCGCGTGATGATGCCATAGGCCGCGACAGCCTGCGAATGGCCTTCGCCCGACGACGGCAGCGCAAGAACCACGCAGGTCGCCGTCAGCGCCATCCCCAGGAACGTGAGGCTGACGGGAGCGCCGAGTGCCGCGATCTGCCCCCATTGCCCATGCCATGCGTTCCGCCGCAAGACGCCAAGCGGCATCATGCCCCGGGACCGCCGCCGGCCCTCGACGAGGAGAGCAAGGCCCGCCCCTTGCGCCAAAACGGTGCTCAATGCCGACCCCGCAACGCCCATTTCAAGCGGCACGATCAGGATGTAGTTGAAGAGGATGTTGATCGATGTCACGCCGAGAGACATCAGTGCCATGCTGCCCGCCCGGCCTTCGTTGCGCCAGGCATCCGCATGGATGCCGAGCAGGAACTGCAGCGGCGTGCCGAAAAGAGTGATCATCAGGAAAACCCACGCCATCCTGGCGATAGGCTCCGCAGCTCCGGCCATCCGCGTCGCAAACGTCCAGCCACCGATAAGGAAGAGCAGGATCAGCGCCAGGCCGATCATGATCGCCAGGCCATGCGCCCGGGCAAAGGCCGCGCCCGCCTCTTCGCGCGCACCGGCGCCGAGTTGTCTGGCAAGCAGGCTGGACATGCCGCTGCCGACAAGCGTCGAAAGCGCGATGGTCACAAGCAGTATGGGAAACGCGATACTGATGGCCGCTATGGCCTCTTCCCCGACAAAGCGTCCAAGAAAGGCGGCATCGACGATACCGAGCAGGCCGTTCATCGTCATGATGGCCACCATCGGCAAGGCGGTCGTGGCAAAAATCCGGCCCACGGGCGCGGTCAGGAATCGATTGTCGGGTGATTGTCTCGCAGACATCACGCACTCCTCACATGAGGCATTTCGATTGAGGAGGGAGCCTGCATTGCCACCAACGAAATGCTTCGAGGGTGAGACGATATCCACGTCGAGCTTTTACCGTGACTTGCGTCCGCAGGCGGCAGGCACTCGAAACCTGCACCGGATCAATCATTTTGACGCGGATCTGTCAATTCGAAAACCGTTGCGCGGGCAACGGAGTGGCGGTTGGTGGAGATGGGGTTTGAGAAGAGAAGAATTGAGAGAGGAGTGCCCTTCGCTTGCCGCTCAGGGCGTCGCTCCCGCTCCACCCCCTCATCGCCTCGCTACGCTCCGGCACTGTTATTGCTGGGCGAGACGTTTCAACGAGTCGATCTCCCCACTTGTGGGGGAGATGCCGGCAGGCAGAGGGGGGTAAGCCTCGTGGTGTGCCTAATCAGCTAACGGCTGTGAAAGCTGCACCACCGTGCGGTCGGCATGGCGAGAGACCTCAATCCCCCTCGCCACGCCCATTGACGATCTCGCGCTTGCCCACATGGTTGGCGGGGCCGACGAGCCCTTCCTTCTCCATGCGCTCGACCAGCGAGGCGGCGCGGTTGTAGCCGATGCCGAGGCGGCGCTGGATGTAGGAGGTCGAGCACTTCTTGTCGCGCAGCACGACCTTCACGGCCTTGTCGTAGAGGTCGTTGCCGTCCTCTGCCGCCATGTCGCCCTTGTCGAATACGGCGCTGTCTTCTTCCTCGCCATCTTCCTCTTCGTCGGCGGTGACCGTGTCGAGATATTCCGGGCGCCCCTGCGTCTTCAGATGCGCCACGACCTTCTCGACCTCGGCGTCGGAGACGAACGGGCCGTGGACGCGGGAGATGCGGCCGCCGCCCTGCATGTGCAGCATGTCGCCCTGGCCGAGCAGCTGTTCGGCGCCCTGTTCGCCAAGGATCGTGCGGCTGTCGATCTTGGACGTCACCTGGAAGGAGATGCGCGTCGGGAAGTTGGCTTTGATCGTGCCGGTGATGACGTCGACGGAGGGACGCTGCGTCGCCATGATCAGGTGGATACCGGCCGCGCGCGCCATCTGCGCCAATCTCTGGATCGCGCCTTCGATTTCCTTGCCGGCCACCATCATCAAGTCGGCCATCTCATCGACGATGACGACGATGTAAGGCATCGGCGTCAGGTCGAGTTCCTGTTGCTCCTCGATGGGCGCACCGGTGCTGCGGTCGAAGCCGGTCTGCACCATGATGTGGATCGTCTCGCCCTTTTCCTTGGCCTGCGCCACGCGGCTGTTGTAGCCGTCGATATTGCGCACGCCGAGGCGCGACATCTTGCGGTAGCGCTCTTCCATCTCGCGCACCGCCCACTTCAGCGCCATCACGGCCTTCTTCGGGTCGGTCACGACGGGGGTGAGCAGATGCGGGATGCCGTCATAGATCGACAGTTCCAGCATCTTCGGGTCGATCATGATCAGGCGGCACTGTTCCGGCGTCATCCGGTAGAGCAGCGACAGGATCATCGTGTTGACGGCGACCGACTTGCCCGAGCCGGTGGTGCCGGCAACAAGCAGATGCGGCATCTTCGCAAGCTCGGCGATGACAGGCTCGCCGCCGATCGTCTTGCCGAGCCCGAGCGCCAGCTTGTAGCTGCTCTTCTCGAAATCGGCGCTCTCGATCATCTCGCGGAAATAGACGGTTTCGCGCAGAGCGTTCGGCAGTTCGATGCCGATGACATTGCGGCCGGGCACCACGGCGACGCGCGCCGAAAGGGCCGACATCGAGCGGGCGATATCGTCGGCAAGGCCGATGACGCGCGAGGATTTGACGCCCGGCGCCGGCTCGAATTCATAGAGCGTGACGACTGGGCCGGGGCGCACATGGATGATCTCGCCCTTGATGCCGAAATCTTCGAGAACGCTTTCCAGAAGCCCGGCATTCTGCTCCAGCGCTTCCTGCGACATGATCTCGCCAATGCGTTCCGGCGGCTCCTGCAACAGCGAGTTGGAGGGGAATTCATAGCCCGAGGCGTCGACCTTCGACGGCACGAACTTGTGCGCGACCATGCGGGCGGCGGGCGCCAGCGGCGCGATTGCCGGCTGCGAGCGAACGGGCATCGGCGCGATCGGCTGCGCTACAGATGGCTGCGGCTCTATGGCGATGGGCTGCACGACCTGCGGGGCAGGGGCGGGCGCCAGTGCCTCGGCGGCAGCTGTCTGCTGCTTCAGCCTGACGGCAAGCGGCTGGCGGATCGGTGCGCGACCGGTGGTCGGGGCAGGCGCCACGACAACAGGTGCTGCAACGGAAGCGGCAGGCGTAGCTGTTACGACAGGCGCGGTGATCGGGGCCACGACGGGAGTGGGCGCAACGGCAACGGGCAGCGGCGCGGCATAGGGCGCGGCGACGACGGGCTGCTTGCCCGGGCGCCATTCCATGATGCGGAACTGGCTGATGATCGAGTGGGGCTCGGAGGCGGTCTGCGGCGCGACGATCTGCACCTGCGATGCCGCTTCCACCGGCTCGACGGGCGCCTCGCCATCCTCGAATGACATCACTTCCCAGAAGGCGAAGTCGGAGATCGAGGAAAGGTTGGACGCGGCGTGGAACTGCGCTTCGTCGGCGGTCTCGGCAACGACAATCGCGTTTTCCTCGACGGCGGCGCAATTGGCTGCCGGTTGGTAGACGTCGAAGGGCACGTTGACCACGGGCGCGCCAGGCGTGACTACGGGCGCGCCGGGCGTGACCAAGGGTGCGCGCGGGCCAGCCGGCTGCGGCGCATAGGCATTGCGCAGCGCCTGCTGCTGAACGTGCGGCTGTGGCTGCGTGACGGCAGGCTGCATGGCGGCCTGGCGGGCGACATAGCCCTGGCGTGGCTGCGCGGCGGGCTGCGGCGTCACGACGATCGGCTGGGCCACCGGCGCCATCACCTTCACGGCCGCCGGTGCCACCACTTGGGCGGGCTGCGGTGCGGCTGCCACGACCTGTTCCGGCTCCATCACCCGCTGCTGCACCGGCTCGGCCGGCTGCTTGCGCGGGTTGATCTGGCTCTCCGGCGTGCGGGTAAAGCGGACATTCGGCGCCAGCGAAAAGTGATTCTGCCAGATCGGCGGCACCGGCTTCTCGCCGGCCTGTTCCTGCAGCTGTTCGCCCTGGGTGTCGGCGGAAACCTCGCCGGCATCCGTCAGATTGGTTCTAGGAAAGCGCATACGACAGCCACTCACTCATGATTAGCAACTATTATCCTCTTCCGGCTTAGGAAATGAAGGTTAATAAGTTCCTTCTCGACGCCTCTGCGCGACAGCCGCAGCAAGGCGTAAATCGAGTGTTTTCAGTGGCTTGCTTGATAAAGAAAATTTTAGCGATTTTTCGATGAGGCGCCCGCGCATCGGCTCGAAAATCAAAATCGATTTTCGGAAAGTCCGATGCGTGGATGCAAAAAGTTAGAGCGTCTCTTGTGCGTTCGCGCGAACGCGAGGCGCTTAATGCGCCTCGTCCCAGTTGGTCGCCGCGCGCGCATCCACCTTCAGCGGCACACGCATTTCGAGCGCCGGCATGGTGGCGTTTTCCATCACCGAAACGATGACAGGCATCGCCTTGTCGACGTCCTCGTCTTCGACCTCGAAGATCAGTTCGTCGTGCACCTGCAGCAGCATGCGCACCCGCTCGGAAAGCCCGACCTCTGATAACGCCGGCTCCATCTTGATCATCGCCCGGCGGATCACATCGGCGGCCGAGCCCTGGATCGGCGCGTTGATCGCCGCGCGCTCGTTGAAGGCGCGAACCGAGGGATTGGAGGAGCGAATCTCCGGATAGTTGATTCGCCGCCCGAAGATCGTCTCGACATAGCCCTTGTCGCGCGCCTGCTGCTTGGTGCCGTCCATGTAGTCGCGAATGCCCGGGAAGCGCTCGAAATAGCGCTTGATGTAGTCGCTGGCTTCCGAGCGCTCGATGGAGAGCTGGTTGGCAAGACCGAAGGCCGAGATGCCGTAGATGATGCCGAAGTTGATCGCCTTGGCACGACGACGCACCTCGGACGGCATGCCCTCGACGGGAACGCCGAACATTTCGGACGCCGTCATCGCGTGAATGTCGATCCCGTCGGCGAAGGCCTGCGTCAGCTGCGGGATCTCGGCGACATGGGCAAGTACGCGGAGCTCGATCTGGCTGTAGTCGGCCGAGATCAGCTTGTGGCCCGGCGTCGAGATGAAAGCGGTGCGGATCTTGCGGCCTTCGGCGGTACGAACCGGAATGTTCTGCAGGTTGGGTTCCGACGAGGATAGCCGCCCCGTCGTCGTCGATGCCAGCGAATAGGAGGTATGCACCCGCTTCGTCTGCGGGTGCACATAGCCCGGCAGCGCATCGGTATAGGTGGACTTGAGCTTGGTCAGCTGCCGCCAGTCGACGATCTTGCGCGGCAGTTCCAGCCCGGCCGCCGCCAGGTCTTCCAGCACGCTGGCCGAGGTCGACCATTGCCCGGTCTTCGTCTTCGAGCCGCCGGCAAGGCCCATCTTGCCGAACAGGATGTCGCCCAGCTGCTTCGGCGAGCCGATGTTGAAACGCTCGCCGGCCAGCTGGTAGATCTCGTCCTCCAGCCGCGCCGCGCCCTGCGCCAGCTCGCCTGAAAGGCGCGACAGGATCTGCCGGTCGACGGTGATCCCGCGTTCTTCCATATGCGCGAGCACGGGCAGCAGCGGCCGTTCCAGGCGCTCGTAGACGGAGGTCAGCTTCTCGGCTGCCAGCCGCGGCTTCAGCACCATCCAGAGCCTGAGCGTCACATCGGCATCCTCGGCCGCGTAATGCGTGGCGCGGTCGATATCGACGAGATCGAAGGAGATGTTCGACTTGCCGCTGCCGGCCACGTCCTTGTAGGCGATCGGCTTGTGGTTGAGGAATTTCTCCGACAGCGGATCCATGCCATGCGCGCCGGTGCCTGCATCGAGCACGTAGGAGATCAGCATCGTGTCGTCGAAGTTCTTCGTCTCGACGCCGTAGCGCTTCATCAGCAGGTAGTCGTATTTCAGGTTCTGCGCGACCTTGAGCACCGACTGGTCCTCAAGCAGCGCCTTCAGGCGCGGCAGCGCATCGCGCATCGGGATCTGGTTCTCGGCCATGCCGCCGCCGAGCAGGTCGCCGACGCCGGTCTTGTGGCCGAGCGGCACATAGGCGGCGCGGATGTTGACGCCCGTGGGGCTCTTCGCATTATCGGCAATCGCCATCGAGAAGCCGACGAGCTCGGCCTGCATGGCGTCGAGCGAGGTCGTCTCGGTGTCGAAGCCGATCACACCTGTCTCGCGCGCATCCGCGATCCACTTGTCGAGCGTCGCGACATCGCGGATCGCTACATAACGCGAATGGTCGAAGGGCAGGTTGGCGAAGGCGTCGGCCCGCGACCTGGCGAAATCGGACGGCGTGAAGCTGCCCTCGGGCGCGGCGGAGCCGTTGACTTTAGTCGGAACAGCGACGGCATCGCCGACGACCTCAGGCGTTCCGCCGGCAACCGGCGCCGACTCCGCCACATCGAGATCAGGCCCATGCGCATTCGCGCCCCACTCGACCGGCACGTCGACCGCGTCGATGGCACCCGCATCGCATTCGCAGGCCTCGGCCACGCGCCGCGTCAGGCTGGTGAACTGCATGGCCTTCAGGAAGCCGATCAGCTTCGGTCCGTCCTGCGCTTCGAGAATGAGGTCGGCGACGGCAAGCTCCAGCGGCACGTCGGTGCGGAGCTTGACGAGTTCGCGCGACAGCCGCGCCTTGTCGGCGTTCTCGATGATCGTCTGCCGCCGCTTCTCCTGCTTGATCTCGGTGGCGCGCTCAAGCAGCGTGTCGAGGTCGCCATATTCGGCAAGCAGCGTCGCCGCCGTCTTCGGGCCGATACCGGGAATACCAGGCACGTTGTCGACGGAATCGCCGGTCATCGCCTGCAGGTCGATCATCTTTTCCGGCGGCACGCCCCATTTCTCGATCACGTCAGGGATGCCGATCTGCTTGTCCTTCATGCTGTCGTACATGTGGACGTTATCGGTGACGAGCTGCATCAGGTCCTTGTCGGAGGAGACGATCGTCACGTCCGCGCCGAGCGCTTCGGCCTGGCGGGCATAGGTGGCGATGATGTCGTCGGCCTCAAAACCCTCGGTCTCGATGCAGGGCAGGTTGAAGGCGCGCGTCGCCTGGCGGATCAGTCCGAACTGCGGGATCAGCTCTTCGGGTGGTGCCGAGCGGTTGGCCTTGTAGGCGTCATAGAGATCCTTGCGGAAGGTCTTCGACGAATAGTCGAAGATGACGGCCAGATGCGTCGGCGTCACGCCGACCGACGTGTCGCGCGCCTCGGTCAAAAGCTTCCACAGCATGTTGCAGAAACCCGAGACGGCGCCGACAGGCAGCCCATCGGATTTGCGCGTCAGCGGCGGCAGGGCATGGAAGGCTCGAAAGATGAATCCGGAGCCGTCGACAAGAAAGAGATGATCGCCTTTTTTCATGGCAGCATGGATAGCGCGCCGGCCCTGCGAGGTCCATATAAAGTTAGGGTGCTGGCGCGTTGCGCACATGCTTGGGAAGTGCTGGAAAACGCGCGGAAACGGCCATAACCCCTCAATAGCTGCGGCTTGTTTCAGGCGTTTTTCGCCCGTACATTGGGCGATGGCCAAAGGGAGTCCGCAATGTCTGGAGAGCCCGAATCGCAGCGTTATTTTTTCAATCAGCTCTCGATGCTGATCGACGGCATGAAGGGGTTGAACAATCAGATCGGTCGGCAGGTCGAGGCGGTGGGTCGGTACGACAAGGAGTTCGCGAAGATCAGGATAGAGATCGGCGGAATGAAGTCCGAGCTCGGGCAAATAAAAATAGACCTGAACCAGTTTCGTTCCCGCGTTGATCTTCAGATGGAAGCGATCTTGCGTCGATTGGATCTGCAGGACAGCGTCATGCATGACAGTGTCGATCATATTCGGGAACTGCGTTCCGACAGCCTGCGCCAGTACAACGAAGTGATCAATGCCGTGCAGGATAGTTATCAAAACCGGATGTCCGTCAACGACATCGAGGAGCGCCTCGCCGAACTCGAACGCCTCATCGGCCCGCGCCTTCCGCCCGCTGCGTGAGTCTCGCACAAGCCGCTCACTGGACTGTTACCAAAATGTAATAGTCAATTCTTTTCTTTCCCTTGAAAAGCCACATTCGGAACTACAAATAAATATCACCGACGCGACATTGATCACGTCGAGGGTCTGATTGCCGGCTCGTCCCCCGCCGCATTGGACTTGGACAAAGGCCTCATCCCCTCTCCGGGCCTTTGTCCCCTATTTGAAGCCGCCATAGCCTTACCTCCAGGCTATGGCGGCTTTGTTTTTCTGCACTATCTCCAGCTGTATGAATATGAATGTCTGTCTTTCAAAGCATCGCATACGATTTGTTGCATTGCTCGTGGCTGGGTTTTGCGCCTAACTGAAAAAATGGGAACGGAACGAATGGACTCGGGAGCCTATCTCGCCAGCCAGCTGGCCAAGGGCTTTGCCCGCTCGCTGCAGCAGCGCGCGGCAAGGTTGGGTTTTTCGCCGGGTCAGTTTCCGATATTGCTGGAGCTTTGGGCCGAGGACGGGCTGACGCAGAAGCAGCTGCTCGCCCGTGTCGATATCGAACAGGCGACCATGGCCAACACGCTGTCGCGCATGGAGCGCGATGGCCTGATCGAGCGCCGGCCGCATCCCTCCGACAAGCGCGCCCAGCTGGTGTTCCTCACCGACCGCGCGAAAACGATGGAAAACGATGCGGTGCTGGCCGCCCGTGAGGCCGATCTCGCTTTGTTCGATGGCTTCAAGACATTCGAGCGCGAACTGACGCTCGAATACATCCGTCGCCTGCTGGAGAACGCCAAGAAGCTCTGAGATTTGGGTGTGGTCCCGGCGCGAGCCGCGCCATCAGGGAGAGGTGCCGGCGCCTTATTCGGCGGCGGCGAGGTAGATCTGGTTCTGCGAGGATGCGGCCAGAGCCTGCACGCGCGCTTCGGTCTTGGCGATCAGCTGATAGAACTCGTCCTGTGCCTCGACATCGAGCTGAATGACGGCGTTCACCTCGTCCGGCGTGTCGCAGACGCAGGCAATGGCCGATATCGGGCAGACGCCGCCGGGATAGCGCTTGCCGTTGCCGGTGTAGGCGCGGCGGCCCCAACGCTCGGAATAGACGGTCTCTTCGCGATCGATATGAAGGATCGTGCCCTTGCACGCGGTCACGATGCCGGCCTTGCCATAGGCAAACCAGTGGTAGTTCAATTTCCGCAAGATATACTTGCCGGTGATGTCTTCCCCGGCCAATTCGGCGGGATCTTCAATCATACGGATCATGACGTCTTCCTTAACGTGCACGTAATATCCGATATCTATGTTTCAGCTTCAAGACGAAAAGGTCAGCTTTTGGAGCCACTTAGTCACAAGTTGTTTCGAATTCTTACGAATTTCGCCGCTTTTTCGCCCTTTGAGCGCCATCGGCTCAGCCCCGGAACGCAACTTCCAGGTTTTGCCGGTCCTGCGCGACCACCCGGCAGTGCGTCTCGAAGCCTTCGCCCTTGATCATCAATACGAACTCGGCCGGGATTCCCGTTGAGCTCGAAACCGAGAGTGCGGCGCTGTCGGCGCCGAGCGAGCGGATGGTGCAGTCGATCGTCGAGCGGCGGTCGTTGAAGAGGATCGAGCCGGCCTTCAGCACCCGTCGGCGCGCGCCGCTCGGCTGATCCGAGCTGATCGATTGCCAGCAGAGGCAGCGGTTGCGGCCGCTGCGCTTGGCCTCGTACATGGCGGCATCCGCCTGGGCGAGAAGCGTGTCGATCTCCTTGCAGACAATCGAGAGCGCCGAAATCCCGAAGCTCGCCGTCACCTCGAGCGAGCCGAACTCGCCGACGATCGGCTCGGCCGAAATCGCCGCCCGCAGTCTCTCGGCCACGACGAGTGCGCCCTCGCGGTCGACATTGGGCAGGATGATCGCGAATTCCTCGCCGCCCAGCCGGCCGAACAGGTCGCCGCTTCGAAGCACCGAGCGGCAGATCGAAGACACCGCCTTCAGCACCTCGTCGCCGGCCGCGTGGCCATGCGTGTCGTTGACGGTCTTGAAGTGGTCGATGTCGAGCACGATGCAGGCGAGGCTTTTCTGGTTGCGCAGCGCAGCCCCGATCAGCTGGTCGGTCTCTTCCTTGAAGGCGCGGCGCGTCAGTCCCTCGGTCAGGCTGTCGGTCGCCGCCGATTGCATCAGTTCGATGCGGTCCATGGCAACGCCGGCGATCTCTTCGAGAATGGTGAGATCCTTGCGCCCGAAGGAGCGCGCCGTGCGATCGATGGCGCAGACAGTGCCGACCGTGTGGCCGCTCTTGGTGCGCAGCGGAACGCCGGCATAAAAGCGGATATGGTTTTCACCTGTTACTGCGGGGTGGGCGGCAAAGCGCGGGTCGCGGGTCGCGTCGGGCACGATCACGGCCGTGTCGAGGTCCACCACGAAGCGGCAGAAGGAATCCTCGCGCGGCACTTCGCTGTTCGAGAGGCCGGAGCAGGCCTTGTACCATTGGCGATGCGCGTCGATCAGGGAGACAAGGCCGATGTCGACGGTGAACACTTCCTTGATCAGCCGAACGATCCGCTCGAAGCCTTCATCGCGCGGCGAATCGAGCAGGTCGAGCTGCTCCAGCGCCGCTAGGCGCTCGAGTTCCCGCTGTTTCACATCCGCGGAAGATGTACCGAATGCGCGCGCAACAGCCATTGCAAACGTGCTCCCCACCTAAATCCGTGTATGAGATGCCTCGCACAAAATCATGAACAAATGAATATTATGCGTCCCCGGTTCTCATCGGTGAAGGTCGCGGGGCAGGGGTGTCAAGGTTTCGGATAGGGGCTCCCATTCTTGTGAACGAACCGGCCATCGGCGTTTGCGCTCATCATGTCGATGTCGGAACAGGTGGTGAGATCGGCCATGTCACGAGAGCCGATTTCCAGATAGATCGCCATCGCATCGGACCGGTTGATGAGGTGATGGCCGTTGCCGGTGTTCTTCGCAAAGGCGGCGCAATCGCCGGCGCGAAGCGGCGTTTCGCCGTCATCCTCGACCAGCACCACCTCGCCCGAGAGCACATAGACGAACTCGTCCTCATGCGAGTGCCAGTGCCGCTGGCTCGACCAGTTTCCCGGCGGCAGGTGCATGAGGTTGATGCCGAAATCGGAAAGCCCGCCGGCGTCACCCAGCCGCTGGCGGACCCGCTCGGCGCAGGCCGCCGCATGCGGCTCCGGGTAAGGCGAGCCCTTGACGCGGGGCACGGTGGCGACGTCGATCTTCGGCATCAGACTATCCTCCGCATTGGTGGTTAGGCGTGCGTGCGCCGCCCGCTCAACCGCCCTTCGGCTTCTTCGTGGCCTTCGTCATGTTGAGCGCGATTGCCGCCCGCACGAGTGCCGTAAGGGCCGGCGCGTCGATCGTATCTCCCTCGTGAAAGTCGATGGCGCGGCGGGCATTGCCCTCGAGGCTGGCGTTGAACAGGCCGGAGGGATCGTCGAGCGATGCACCCTTGGCGAAGGTCAGCTTCACGGCGGTCTTGTAGGTCTCGCCGGTGCAGATGATGCCGGAACGCTCCCACACCGGAACGCCGCGCCACTTCCACGTCTCGATCACCTCTGGATCGGCGTCCCGGATGATGCGCCGCGCATTGGCCAGCATCGCGCCACGCCAGTCGGTCAGCTCCGCGATCCGCTGGTCGATCAGCTTTGATGCATCGGCTTCCTCGCCCGTGGCACCCTTTGTCTTCTCCGCCATTCCATCCTCCCCGTCGATAAGCTCATGCGAATACTGCGCAATCTAGGAGATTCGCGGCCGAGGGGAAGAGGGTTTCCTTTGTCTCCGCCTCCATCGTCGTGCTACCACTCCTGCGGGATTCGAGGAGGTTCACTCATGACGCAGGTGCCTGCCGCCAATTGGGCGGAAAGCTTTCACTATGGTTTCAAGGACTGCCATTATCCGTCCTCGCTTGAGGAGATAAGCGCGATCGTCGCGCGGTCGGCAGCGGTCAAGACGCTCGGCTCGCGCCACTCGTTCAACGCCATCGTCGATGGCAGCTCTGCCATGTCGCTCGAGCGGATGCCGATCGATCCTGTCGTCGAAAGCGGCGGCCGCCAGGTCTCGGTCGCCGGCCACTGCACCTATGGCGAGCTCGCGCTCTTCCTGCAGCGCCACCAGCTCGCCATCCACAATCTCGCATCCCTTCCGCACATCTCGATCGCCGGCGCGATCGCCACCGCGACGCACGGCTCGGGCGACGGCAACGGCAACCTGGCCACGGCGGTCTCCGGCCTCGAATTCGTCGCCGGCGATGGCAGCCTGGTGAAGGTAAAGCGCGGCGATGCAGATTTCGAAGGCATGGTCGTGCATCTGGGCGCGCTCGGCGTCGTCACCCGCGTGACGCTGGATGTTCAGCCGGAATTCCAGGTCGCGCAGCACGTCTATGAGGGGCTGAGCTGGGACGCGCTCTTGTCCAACCTCGATGCCATCATGGCGGCGGCCTATAGCGTCAGCGTCTTCACCCAATGGGGCGAGAAGGCAGGGGCCGTCTGGCTGAAGGAGACGGAAAAGAGCGGCAATCATCCCGATGCCCTCCACGGCGCGGTCAATGCCGACATCAAGCGCCATCCGATCATCGGCCTCGACGCCGAAAACGCCACCGAGCAGCTGGGCGCCTTCGGCCGCTGGTCGGACCGGCTGCCGCATTTCAAGATGGGTTTTACGCCGAGCAGCGGCGCCGAGATCCAGTCCGAATATCATGTGCCCCGCAAGCATGGCGCCGCCGCCGTCGAGGCGCTCTTGTCGATCCGCCCGAAATTCGCGCATCTCGTCCAATCAGGCGAACTCCGCACCGTCGCCGCCGACGGCCTGTGGCTGAGCCCGCAGTTCAATCGCGATACGCTGTCGATCCATTTCACCTGGGTTCGCGACCAGGCTGCGGTCGATGCCGCCGCCGCCGAGATCGAGCAGGCGCTGGCGCCCTTCTCGCCCTTGCCGCACTGGGGCAAGGTATTCACCCGCCAACATATCGGCAGGCACTACGCGAAGCTCCCCGACTTCGCCCGTCTTCGCGAACGCATGGACCCGGAACGCAAATTCTCCAATCCATGGCTGGAAGAGGTTGTCTTCGGCACGACGAACTAAGCGCGATCGTGCGGCATCTTGCCGGCGTTGGCGCTCGCCGCCGCGCCGGTATATGCTGTTGCGAACAAGCAAGGGACGAAGATATCCCTGATATCGGTATGGAGTAAAGATTGGCGGTCGCCTTCACCAAGGAAGAAAGCTTCGAGACGGCATCGGAAACGCTGATTCCCGATCGGCCGATCTCGCAGCATCCGAACCTCGTCACCGAGGCTGGGTTGAAGGCACTGGAGCTCAATCTTAGCCAAGCGCGCGAAGCCTATGAGGCGACGTTGGGGATCGACGACATCAACGAGCGCCGCCGCCAGGGTGCCGCGCCGTTGCGTGATGCCCGCTACTTCGCGGCCCGCCTCGGCACTGCCCAGCTCATGCCCGCGCCTACGTTCAGCGATGCCGTGGCGTTCGGCAGCCTCGTCACCTTCGAGCGCGAGGACGGGCGCGTGCAGACCTATCGCATCGTCGGCGAGGACGAGGCCGATCCGAAGGCCGGGTCGATCTCCTACGTCTCGCCGGTGGCGCGTGTGCTGATCGGCAAGGCCGTCGGCGATGTGGTCGATGCCGGTGGCCAGGAGCTGGAGATTATCGCGATCGCTTGAGCGGGGCTTTCACCGCGATTGACAGCCGCCCGCTATCCGCAAGCCTGTCGGCTCGCTCGTTTCCCTCGGTGCCGGCATGGCCCTTGCACCATGAAACGGTGATCGTCGCTGATCCCGAGAGTACCGCGTCGATCGCCCTCCACACATCGGCATCGGCGATGCCACGGCTTCTGAGCCGGCTATTGGCGGTGATCTTCTTGAAGCCGTTGTTGCGCCAGATCGGCCGCCACTCGTTGCAGCCCTTCACGGCATAGACCGAATCCGACCAGATCGTCACCACCGCCTCCGCCGCCGCGTGGGCGTTGACCCATCGCGCGGCCTCCAGAACGGCGGTCGCCTCCATCGCATTGTTGGCGGTCTTGCCAGCGCCGCCGCAACCGGATGCGATCTCGACGCCATCGCGATAGACGGCGAAGCCCCAACCGCCATTGCTGGAGCTAGGCTCGCAGCAGCCGTCGGTGAAGATCTCAAGCGTGTCGTGAGCATCGATGGCGGCGCGGGCAGTGTCGGAATTATCGGTCATGTCGGCGGAACGTTTGACAAATCGGCGGGAAGGCGCAGCCTATCCGAAACGCCCGGATCTGTCTTCCGCCCCAGATAATGCCCGCCTATTTCGACGTCGAAACCACCTGCGGATAAAGCAACACCGTCTTCTGCTGCTTCTCATGCGCGGAAAGATAGCTCTCTCGCGCCGCCATCTTCACGCTGGGCTCGATATCCGGCTTGCCGAGAAGCAGCCCCTGCATCTGCTCGCAGCCCTCGTTGGTCACGATCTGGCGCTGCAGTTCGGTCTCCACGCCCTCCGTCACCACCTGTATCCCGAGGCTGTGGCCGAGGCCGATGATGGCGCGCACGATCGAGCGGGCGGCGGCGTCGTGTTCGAGGATGCCGGTAAAGCTGCGATCGACCTTGATCTTGTCGAAGGGCAGCGCGCGCAGGTTGGAGAGCGAGGAGAAGCCGGTGCCGAAATCGTCCATGACGATGCGAACGCCGAGACCATGCAGCCGCATCAGCGTCGAGATCGTCGCCACGCGATCGCGGATGAAGGCGGCCTCGGTGATTTCGAGCTCGAGCCGCTGCGGCGCAAGCCCGGTTTCGTGCAGGATGGCGGCCACCCTGTCGTAGAGATTGGGCAGCATGAATTGCACCGGCGAGACGTTGACGGCGATCGTCAGCGGCTGCGGCCAGCGCGCCGCCTCGGTGCAGGCCTGGCGCAGCACCCATTCGCCGAGCTGCACGATGATCCCGCTCTCCTCGGCGATTTTGATGAAGACGTCGGGCTCGGAGCTTCCATGCCCCGGCCGGTTCCAGCGCATCAGCGCCTCGTAGCCGCTGATGCTGCCGGTGCGGCTGTCGAGGATCGGCTGATAGTTGACGAAAAGCTGGTTGCGGGTGATCGCGTGGCGCAGTTCGTTTTCGATCTCGCGCCGCGCCTTGACGGCGGCATCCATCTCCGCGTCGAAGAAGCAGGCCTTGCCGCGGCCGGCATGCTTGGCGCGGTAGAGCGCCGTATCGGCGTTGATGCAGAGAAGCTCGCCGGTGTCGCCATCGGCGGGGTAGACCGCAATGCCGATGCTGACGCCGACGGCGGTCGGATCGCGGGCGACGTCCATTTCGGCGGCGACGCCTGCAAGGATCGCGTCGGCAAGGCCGCGCGCGCCATCGGGCTGTGGCTTGCCGCTCTGGATGA
The DNA here is from genome assembly GCA_900465665.1 of Hyphomicrobiales bacterium. Lineage (GTDB taxonomy): Bacteria > Pseudomonadota > Alphaproteobacteria > Rhizobiales > Rhizobiaceae > Rhizobium. The sequence goes on along the minus strand of UBJO01000100.1, from coordinate 11,487 downwards.
TGGCGAACTCGTCGCCGCCAAGCCGCGCGATGGTGGCGCTGTCGTCGGCCACGCGCTGCAGGATCGCGGAGACCTTGCACAGGAGCCGGTCGCCCTCGGCATGGCCGAACAGGTCGTTCACGGCCTTGAAGCGATCGAGATCGAGATAGAAGACCGCCACCTGTCCACGCTTGCGCTGCGCCACCTGGATTGCTTGTCTGAGACGCGTGTCGAAGAGAGAGCGGTTCGGAAGCCCGGTCAGCACGTCATGCTGGGCCAGGTGTTCGATCATCTGCTCGGCGCGCTTGCGCTCCGTGAGATCGCGTACGGCCAGGATATCGCAGCTACGGCCGCGATAGATCATCCGCCGGAGCATGAGTTCGACCGGCAGTTCCGTCTCGCCGTGGGTGGTCAGAAGCGTCTCATGATGCACGCCGGATTGCAGCCCGCCCGGAGGCAGCAGCAGGAAGTCCGGTTTCTGGCCGCGCAATTCGTTGAGCTGCCAGCCGGACATTTCGAGGAATCGCTCGTTGGCGTCGAGGATCATCCCCTCGTAAAGCACCAGCAGCCCCTCCATCGTGGCGTTCGCCAGGCCCTTGAGGTCGGTGAGGTGGCTCGCCAGGAAAACCATGCCGAGCGATGCGAGAATGAGCGCCGTCGAGACCGCCATGACGACACCCGCCAGCGCCTTCGGCTCCACGATCGCAGCCGTCATCTGCCGTCCCGGCTCAGGGGTCAACGTGATGAAGCTCATCGACACGAAATGCGCGGCGGCGATCGCCAGCACCATTGCGGTTGCGGAAAGCAGCACGCGCTTGGAGCCGGATAGCGAACGGAAGATCAGGAAGGCAACGCTTGCAAGTGCCGCGCTGATGACAAGCGCCGAGAGTGTCGCCGTCGCGTTGAAGAGAATGTTGAACTGGCCCTCGACCGCCTGCATGCCGGTGAGGTGCATGGCGGTGATCCCCAGCGCCATCAGCGCGCCGCCCTGCGCGAAGGCGAAGCGGCTGCTGCCCTCGGTGGCGACAAGCAGCGCCAGATAGGAAACGCCGATGGCGATCACAACCGAGAGTGTGGTGAGCCCCAGCCCGTAGGCGATCGAATAGCCGCCGTCATAGGCGAGCATGGAAATGAAGTGGGTGGCCCAGATGCCGACGCCGATGGCGAATGCCGAGGCCATGATCCAGTTGCGCTGCTGGGCGCGATCGCATTGCTGCGCCCTGAAGAGCAGCAGCATGGCGGTGAGGTTTCCGATGAAACAGACGACGACGGCGGCAATGATCAAGCGCCAGTCATGATTGTCACGAATACAGGCGATCACGGTAAACATCAGTCACCTCCAGCACCAATCTCTGGAGGTTATCAAGCGTCTTCTTAAATAACTATGAATTGCAAATTCCAACTTTTCCATGCTCTGGCTGTGCGTTCTCGCAGAGTCTGGCGTGTGCTCTTATTTCGTTTTTCACCTCGAAAGCGCTGATGCTTTGGTCTATCGTCCGGCAAAAATTCAAGAAGGAGTCGGAAATGCCTGACCTGATGCCGGTTCTCGCGCGCGCGGACCAGAATTTGCCCTCGAGCCTCGACAAGCTGTTCGAGCTGTTGCGGATCAAGTCGATCTCGACCGATCCCGCCTACAAGGATGATTGCCACAAGGCAGCCGAGTGGCTGGTGGCCTATCTCCGCGACATCGGTTTCGACGCCTCGGTGCGCACCACGCCCGGCCACCCGATGGTCGTCGCCCATCACGATGGCGCCAACTCTTCGGCTCCGCATGTGCTGTTCTACGGCCACTACGACGTGCAGCCGGTCGATCCGATCGATCTCTGGGACAACGACCCCTTCGAGCCTTCCGTGCAGGAAGCCGCCGGCGGCCGCAAGATCCTGACCGGCCGCGGCACCGCCGACGACAAGGGCCAGCTGATGACCTTCGTCGAAGCCTGCCGCGCCTATAAGGAAATCAACGGCGCGCTGCCCGTGCGCGTCACGATCCTGTTCGAGGGTGAGGAAGAATCCGGCTCACCATCGCTGAAGCCATTCCTCGAGGCCAATGCCGCCGAGCTGAAGGCCGACTATGCGCTGGTCTGCGATACCAGCATGTGGGACCGCGACACGCCGGCGATCGCCGCTGCGCTCCGCGGCCTCGTCGGTGAGGAAGTGGTCGTCACCGCTGCCGACCGCGATCTGCATTCGGGCCTCTTCGGCGGTGCGGCAGCCAACCCGATCCATATCCTGACGAAGATCCTCGCCGGCCTTCACGACGACACCGGCCGCATCACGCTGGATGGCTTCTATAACGGCGTCGAGGAAACCCCCGCGAACATCAAGGCTTCCTGGGAAACACTCGGCCTCACCACCGAGAGCTTCCTCGGCGAGGTCGGCCTGTCGGTTCCCTCTGGCGAGAAGGGCCGCTCGGTGCTGGAGCTCACCTGGGCCCGCCCGACCGCTGAAGTCAACGGCATCTGGGGCGGCTACACCGGCGAAGGCTTCAAGACCGTGATCGCCGCAAAGGCGTCGGCCAAGGTCTCCTTCCGCCTCGTCGGCACGCAGGACCCTGCCGCCATCCGCGACAGCTTCCGCTCCTATGTGCGCTCGCAACTCCCCGCTGATTGCTCGGTCGAGTTCCACCCGCATGGCGGCTCGCCGGCCATCCACCTCTCCTATGATTCGCCTGTTCTGACGAAAGCGAAGACGGCGCTCTCCGACGAATGGCCGAAGCCCGCCGTCGTTATCGGCATGGGTGGCTCGATCCCGATCGTCGGCGATTTCCAGAAGATGCTCGGCATGGAATCGCTGCTGGTCGGCTTCGGCCTCAGCGACGACCGCATCCATTCGCCGAACGAGAAGTACGAGCTGACCTCGTACCACAAGGGCATCCGCTCCTGGATCCGCATCATGGAAGCGCTGGCGGCGTAATCGGCGTCGATGAAATGAAAAAGGCGCACCGATTTTTAAAGATCGGGGCGCCAGAGGAACAAAAAGGCCGGGTTGAAACCGGCCTTTCGTCATTCGCTTCGCATCAGTGCCAGTACATCCGTGGTCAAAGTGAAAGCGAATATTGCAGTCAGACTGCCCGCGAAAGGTTAACGAAGCGTTAACGATAATCTCGCGATAGGCAGGTCAATTCTCCATGCGCTCCATGGTGCGGCTTGGTGATCGACGACTGCATCCGATGACCGGGATATCGTGATTGCGCCGGCCCATTTCAAGGCCCTGGCGCTCGAACCGTTCAAGCTGCGTTCATCAGCGGATGCTATAAGTCATTGAAAGAAAAGTTGAATCACTCTCGCCAAACTTTGGCCGGGAAGCTGTTCACTGTTGTCTTGATAAGGCGATAAGCCCGAAAGTTTTCTGAAGGGGCGGCGTTTCGGCCGCTCTATCTAGGGAGTGCAAGCGTGAAGACCACATTGATGAAGATCACCGCCGTCGCAGCCTTGTTGCTGGCCCCGGTGGCAGCTCAGGCCGCCGAAGGGTTCGCGACCGCCAACGTCAACATGCGCGCCGGCCCGAGCACGCAGTATCCCGCCGTAACCGTCATTCCCGCCGGCGAATCCGTCGAAATCCACGGCTGCCTTGCCGATGTGCCCTGGTGCGATGTCGAGTTCTACAACGGCCGCGGCTGGGTCGCGGGCCGCTATGTGCAGGCGCTCTATCAGCAGCGCCGCGTCTATGTCGATCCGCAATATTATCGCCCGCTCGGCATCCCGACGGTGGTCTTCAGCGTCGGCAATTACTGGGATCGCTATTACCGCGATCGGTCCTTCTACGGTCAGCGCGACCGCTGGCGCCGTAACCCGGTCTATGACCGCCCGGCAGCCGTCCGCCCGCCGCCCGGCCCGGGCTTCGACAATCCCGGCCGTCCGCGTCCCGGCTATGACAATGGCGGACCCCGCCCTGGTTATGATTACAACCGCCCGGGTTACGACAACAATCGCCCGCGTTCCGGCTTCGACAATGGCCAGCCCAATTTCGACCGTGGCCCCGGTCGCGGTCCCGATTTTGGCCGTGGTCCCGATCCGCGTCAGGACAATGGTGGCCGTCCGGGCCGCCCGCCGCAGTTTGATGATCAATCCGGTCGCGCCGGCATGCCCGGCCAGCCAGGCATGCCAGGTCAACCGGGTCAGCCCGGCCGGCGTGGCGAGGGTGGCCAAGGCGGCCAGGGAGGACAGGCCGGCCAGCCAGGTCAGCCAGGCCAACCCGGACAGCCGGGCTTCGATCGCGGCCCGGATCGTCGCGATCACGACCGCCGCCGTCCGCCGGTCTGCCAGCCGGGCGATCCGAACTGCGGCCAGAACCAGCAGTGATCAAGCACCAACGGTGATTATGAGAAGGGCGATCGAAAGGTCGCCCTTTCTGTTTGTCGGGAGGAAATGAAAAGCCCGACGCTCCTGAGAGACGCCGGGCCTGAATTCGATCGGCTCGTGTTGAGGGGAGACGGCCGATCTGCCGCGAGGCGTGTTGCCTCGCTTGGGTAGAAATGGGCGAAAGCGGAAATGGTTCCGCGTCACCAGCCGGAAGCTGTATTTTTGCCGGATGCCATCAGATCGCGCATCGCGGCATAGGGGCCGTGCAGCATCTTCAGACGGCTCTCCTCCATCTTCGACAGCCGATGACGGCGCGCGAAATCATGCACGCTCCAGATCTCTCTGGGGCTGAAATCGTCTGCTGTTGCCGAATGGATGGTCATTGTCTGCCTACTTGATGCGCTGGATGCGCGAGTAAGGGGCGCAATGGCCGCGATATATGTCGGATTTGTGATGCCTGCAACAAATGGCAGCCGCGCCAAAACAGCGCAACCCGACCGCTTTCGCCAGTGACTCGCGCATACGAAAAAAGGCCCGCGATGGGCGGGCCTTTCGAGTGGTCGGTGCGATCGTTTCGCCGTTCAGTAGCGATAGCCGTAGCCGTCGCGAGCCCATGGCGGCGGGCGATGGCCGCGATCGTCGCGCCAGCCGTAACGCGGCGGCGGGCGGTGGCCCCAGCCGTAGTCGCGGTAGTAGCGACGTTCGTAGCGCGGTGGCGGCGGGCGGCGCCAGTTCGGGCGGCAATCGCCCCAGGGGGTGACGTGGAAACCACGGCCGCAGGCATAGTCGACCTTGACGACATTGTTGGTGACGCCGCTCTGAACGGCGCCCATCGGCATGGCTTCGGCAACCGTGGCGCCAAGCCCGGTCAGTGCGATCGCGATCGCGATAATTGTCTTGCGCATCTCTGCACCTCATTCCTTATGCAAGTCCCTTGCACGTGGATTAGAGGGCCGTTCGGGTGAATGGAAGCTGAACCAACCAAGGCATTATTGCGGCAGGTGACACAGGGTAAAAACACTGTGTTCAAAAGCGTTTGCCTTTGGCTAACGAGGTCTTAACTCCCCCTTAAATCGCCGCATTTAAAGTTCAACCGGGTAAAGATGCGGCCAGCGTGATGCGGCCGTCGCAACCATCGGGCTTGAAGCCGGTGGAATGCGGGTTGGGGCAAACCTCGGTTTGCGATTGAAGCGAGGTTCAGCGGGCGTATATGGCAGGCAGGGGCAGATCAGGCGATAGAATCGAACCATCCTTCAGCGGCCGCGAGCGCCGCGACGATGGCGATGATTTCGCGCTCGGCGCCGATGACCGGGTCGCCGGCGGCGGACGCCCCGTCAAGCGCACGGCGCAGAAGTCCTCCACGCGCCGCGACCCGCCCGCAAGGCGCGAACCCGATTCCGCCCGCTATGAAGATGATTACGACGACGAGCCGCGCTACCGCGAGCCGCCGCGCCGCCGCAATGGTGGTGGCAACGATGGCAGGGGCGGCAAGCGCCGGCGGCCGGAGCGCGAGGGCCTCGGCTTCTTTGGCCTCATCCGCCGCATGGTCTACTGGTGCATCGTGCTCGGCATATGGGTCGGCATCGGGGTAACCGGTCTGGTCGTCTATTATGGCTCGCGCATGCCGAGCGCCAGCAGCTGGGAAATTCCCGCTCGTCCGCCCAACGTCAAGATCACCTCTGTCGATGGCAGCGTGATTGCCAATCGCGGCGCCACTGGCGGCGAAGCCTTGGCGCTGGAAAACATGTCGCCGTATATTCCAGAAGCGATCGTCGCCATCGAGGACCGGCGCTTCTATTCGCATTATGGCGTCGATCCGCTCGGCCTCGCCCGCGCCTTCGTCACCAACCTGACCTCGGGCCACATGGTGCAGGGCGGCTCGACGCTGACGCAGCAGCTCGCCAAGAACCTCTTCCTCTCGCCCGACCGCACTTTAGAGCGTAAAGTCCAGGAAGTGCTGCTCTCCTTCTGGCTCGAGCAGAAATACACCAAGGACCAGATCCTTGCGATGTATCTCAACCGCGTCTTCTTCGGCTCCAACGCCTATGGTGTGGAAGCCGCCTCGCGGCGCTATTTCAACAAGTCGGCGCGCGATGTGAACCTCGGCGAAGCGGCACTGCTCGCCGGTCTTGTCAAGGCGCCGTCGCGCCTGTCGCCGGCGCGTGATCCGCAGGCCGCCAACGACCGCGCCCAGGTGGTGCTGCAGGCCATGCGCGACCAGGGCATGATCTCCGACGACGAGGTCAAGACCGCGATGTCGCAGACACCCGCTAAGGCGAAGCGCTATTGGGATGGCGCCGGCCATTACGTGGCCGACATGGTCATGGACGAGCTTCCGGCGCTGATCGGCGACGTCAAGGAAGACATCGTTGTCGATACCACCATCGACAAGACGCTGGAAAAGCGCGCCGAACAGTCGCTCAACGACGTGCTCGGCAAGGATGGCGCCAAGCTCGATGCCTCGCAGGCAGCGCTCGTCTCGATCGACGGCACCGGCGCGATCCGCGCCCTTGTCGGCGGCCGCGATTATGCCGACAGCCAGTTCAACCGCGCGGTCAAGGCCAAGCGCCAGCCGGGCTCCTCCTTCAAGCCTTTCGTCTATGCGGCAGCACTCGAAAAAGGCCTGACGCCCTTCTCCGTCTTCAACGACGCGCCCATCCGCATCGGCGACTGGACGCCGGAGAATTACGAGAAGAAGTACAATGGCGAGGTGACGCTGGCGACGGCGCTTGCGAAATCGCTGAACACCGTCGCCGCGCAGCTGGTCATGTATGATGGCCCCGATCAGGTCATCAAGCTCGCCCACCGCCTCGGCATCGAGAGCGAGCTGCAGTCCAACGCCTCGATCGCGCTCGGCACCTCGGAAGTGTCGCTGACGGAACTCACCGGCGCCTACGCCGCCTTCATGAATGGCGGCTACAAGGCGACGCCGCATGTCATTCGCCGCGTGACGACGGCCGATGGCAGCAAGGTTCTCTACGAAAACACCTATGACAACCCGCCGCGCGTTCTCTCCGAGGCGGTCGCCGCCAACATGAACGCGATGATGATCGGCGTCGTCGAGCAGGGAACGGGCAAGGCCGCGAAGATCCCCGGCTGGCAGGTCGCCGGCAAGAGCGGAACGACGCAGAACTCCCGCGACGCCCTCTTCGTCGGCTTCACCAGCAACCTGACCACGGGCGTCTGGTTCGGCAACGACGACGGCAAGCCGATGAAGAAGGTCACCGGCGGTGGTCTTCCGGCCAAGGCCTGGCAGGAATTCATGGTCGCCGCCCACAAGGGCCTGTCGCCCGCGCCGCTCTTCGGCAACGGCCAGTTCGTCAATCCGGCGGCACCTGTCGATAACGGCCAGCCGATGGCGTCGAACGATCCGAACATGCAGCCAAACATGCAGGGCGGAATGCCCAACGACATGAATGGCAACATGACCGGCTCCACCGGCGGCATGCAGCCGCCCGTCGAGGAGCAGGGCACCATCGGCAGCATCATTTCGGGCGTCTTCGGTGGCGGCGGCAACGACCAGCGGAGCCAGTATCCGCAGGCGCCGGTGCGCCGTGGCGGCCAGCAGCAGCCTCCGGTTTATGGCGGTCCGGTACCGCCTGCCGACGTCGCTCAAGACGAGGGTTATGGCTATGGAAATGCGCTGCCGCCGGGCGATGTCGGGGGTGGTCCGCAGCACCAGCCGTACCAGCCGCGCCGCACCACGCTTCTCGACCTGATCATGGGTGAGTAAACGCTTTGCCGCGCAACAAAAAACGTGCCTTCGGGCGCGCGGCGAAAATTAATTGCTGTTGGCTTCTTTTGCTGGTTTTCAGGACATTTCCCGCCTTGCAGTCGCGAAAACCCGTCCTTATATACGCCGCATCACCGCAATCACGATTGCGTCAAACGTAGAGACCCATCCCGTAAGGGGCTGTCATCGAAATGCCTTCCCGGGGTTCAGACAGCTTGCTTCAAGGAGTAAATGACATGGCAAAAGTAATTGGTATCGACCTTGGAACGACAAATTCCTGCGTCGCTGTCATGGACGGCAAGGACGCAAAGGTCATCGAGAACGCCGAAGGTGCGCGCACCACGCCTTCGATCGTTGCATTTTCCGAAGATGGCGAGCGCCTCGTCGGTCAGCCGGCCAAGCGCCAGGCAGTCACCAACCCCACGGACACGCTGTTCGCAGTGAAGCGCCTCATCGGCCGCCGCTACGACGATCCGACGGTTGAAAAGGACAAGGGCCTCGTTCCCTTCGAGATCACCAAGGGCGACAACGGCGACGCATGGGTCAAGGCCCGCGGCACCGGCTATTCGCCTGCCCAGATCTCCGCGATGATCCTTCAGAAGATGAAGGAAACCGCTGAATCCTACCTCGGTGAAAAGGTCGAAAAGGCCGTCATCACCGTTCCCGCATACTTCAACGACGCACAGCGCCAGGCAACCAAGGATGCCGGCCGTATCGCTGGCCTCGAAGTTCTGCGCATCATCAACGAGCCGACGGCGGCAGCGCTGGCCTACGGTCTCGACAAGAAGGACGGCAAGACGATCGCCGTTTACGACTTGGGTGGCGGTACCTTCGATATCTCGATCCTCGAAATCGGCGACGGCGTCTTCGAAGTGAAGTCCACCAACGGCGATACCTTCCTCGGCGGTGAAGACTTCGACATGCGTCTCGTCGAATATCTCGTTGCCGAGTTCAAGAAGGACAACGGCATCGACCTCAAGGGTGACAAGCTTGCTCTGCAGCGCCTCAAGGAAGCTGCCGAAAAGGCCAAGATCGAACTGTCTTCGTCGCAGCAGACCGAAATCAACCTGCCGTTCATCACGGCTGATGCCACCGGTCCGAAGCACCTGACGCTGAAGCTGACCCGCGCCAAGCTCGAAAGCCTGGTCGACGATCTCGTCCAGCGCACCATCGCGCCGTGCAAGGCAGCCCTCAAGGATGCCGGCGTAACGCCAGCCGAGATCGACGAAGTCGTTCTGGTCGGTGGCATGAGCCGCATGCCGAAGGTGCAGGAAGTCGTCAAGCAGCTGTTCGGCAAGGAGCCGCACAAGGGCGTCAACCCGGATGAAGTCGTCGCTCTCGGCGCCGCCATCCAGGCCGGCGTTCTCCAGGGCGACGTCAAGGACGTTCTGCTTCTCGACGTAACCCCGCTGTCTCTCGGCATCGAAACGCTGGGTGGCGTCTTCACCCGTCTGATCGAGCGTAACACCACGATCCCGACGAAGAAGTCGCAGACCTTCTCGACCGCCGACGACAACCAGTCCGCCGTCACCATCCGCGTGTCGCAGGGCGAGCGCGAAATGGCTGCCGACAACAAGCTGCTCGGCCAGTTCGACCTCGTAGGCCTGCCGCCGGCACCGCGTGGCGTTCCACAGATCGAAGTCACCTTCGATATCGACGCCAACGGCATCGTGCAGGTTTCGGCCAAGGACAAGGGCACCGGCAAGGAACAGCAGATCCGCATCCAGGCCTCTGGTGGTCTTTCCGACGCCGACATCGAAAAGATGGTCAAGGACGCCGAAGCCAATGCTGAAGCCGACAAGAAGCGTCGCGAAGGCGTTGAAGCCAAGAACCAGGCCGAAAGCCTGATCCACTCCAGCGAGAAGTCGCTGAAGGATTACGGCGACAAGGTCACCGAGGCCGATCGCACCGCGATCTCCGACGCGATCGCCGCTCTGAAGACCTCTGTCGAGGCAACCGAGCCGGACGCCGAGGACATCAAGGCGAAGACCCAGACCCTCATGGAAGTGTCCATGAAGCTCGGTCAGGCGATCTACGAAGCGCAGCAGGCTGAAGGTGGCGCGGAAGACGCTTCCGCCGAAGCCGGCGATGACAATGTCGTCGATGCCGACTACGAAGAAGTCAAGGACGACGACCGCAAGAAGTCCGCGTAAGCGGCTCGCAACGGTCACGTTTGAAACTGACATTCCGGCTGCTCACCATGGCAGCCGGAAATCCATTTCCGGGGTCTGATCCTTAATGGCAAAAGCCGATTTTTACGAAACGCTGGGTGTCGCCAAGACGGCTGACGAAAAAGAGCTGAAGAGCGCTTTCCGCAAGCTGGCGATGAAATACCATCCGGACAAGAATCCCGATGATCATACCGCCGAGCAGAAGTTCAAGGAAATCAACGAAGCCTACGAGACGCTGAAGGACCCGCAGAAGCGCGCGGCCTATGACCGCTACGGTCACGCGGCCTTCGAACATGGCGGCATGGGCGGCGGTGGCGGCGGTTTCGCCGGCGGCGGCTTCTCCGATATCTTCGAGGATATTTTCGGCGAGATGATGGGCGGCGGCCGCGCAAGGCAGCGCTCGTCCGGCGGTCGCGAACGCGGCGCCGATCTTCGCTACAACATGGAAATTTCGCTGGAGGAATCCTTCTCCGGCAAGACGGCGCAAATCCGGGTTCCGACCTCGATCACCTGCGACGTCTGTTCCGGCTCCGGCGCCAAGCCCGGCACCCAGCCGAAGACCTGCGGCACCTGCCAGGGCTCCGGCCGCGTGCGCGCCGCCCAGGGCTTCTTCTCTGTCGAGCGCACCTGCCCGACCTGCCACGGGCGCGGCCAGATCATTCCCGATCCCTGCACCAAGTGCCACGGCCAGGGTCGCGTCACGGAAGAGCGTTCGCTGTCGGTCAACATTCCGGCTGGCATCGAGGACGGCACCCGCATCCGCCTGCAGGGCGAGGGCGAGGCCGGCATGCGCGGTGGCCCGGCGGGCGATCTCTATATCTTCCTGTCGGTCAAGCCGCACGAGTTCTACCAGCGCGATGGAGCCGATCTCTACTGCGCCATCCCGATCTCGATGACGACGGCGGCCCTTGGCGGCACCTTCGATGTGGCCACGCTCGACGGCACCAAGTCGCGCGTCACGGTTCCCGAGGGCACCCAGGCCGGCAAGCAGTTCCGCCTGAAGGGCAAGGGCATGCCGGTGCTGCGCTCCAGCCAGACCGGCGATCTCTACATCCAGATCCAGATCGAGACCCCTCAGAAGCTCTCCAAGCGCCAGCGCGAACTGCTGCAGGAGTTCGAGGAGCTGTCGTCGAAGGAGAACAATCCGGAATCGACCGGCTTCTTCGCCCGCATGAAGGAATTCTTCGAGGGCTGATCGAAGACTTTCAGTAAAAATTCAGGGGCCCGGTTGTTTGCAACCGGGCTTTTCTGTTTTTGCATAGGGATAAACATATCTTTTGTGGTCGAAGAGACTCGACAATTC
>UBJO01000102.1 GCA_900465665.1 Hyphomicrobiales bacterium | reverse complement strand
GGTTATCATGGATACCAATCTCGCCATCGCAGCTTTTGCCGCTACAGCCTCGTTCTTGTTCATGGTGTGGGGTGTTGGTCGGAACTACTGACCGATATAGGATATTCAACGGCGCGCTAGGCCCGCGCGGCGGCCTGGCACACAGAGACTTGATGGCCAAGATATGGCTTGCATTTTCACCAGCGCTGCTCGGTAATGCGACGGTATCTCAACCAGGAGGAATCGATGGCTAAGGGTCAAGCTAGAAGCAACAAAGAGATCCGCAAGCCGAAGAAGGACAAGGCGGCTCCAGCCGCAGCGCCGGCTACGTTCGGGGCCAAGGCTGTAGAGTCCAGCAAACAGAAGAAGCCCTAAAACCTTTCGGCCTCTCCAACATGGTCGACGGGCAGGCTCAGCTTCAAACGCACGTGCGGTCCAGATACGGTCGGGTGCCCACATCTTCCATCTGCCCTTCCAGTCCGCGCCAAAAGCACAGATCTTAACGGCGAAACCCTCTGATCATAGAAGGCATTAGCCAACGTGGTGTGGCTATTGCCGTTTTGCCCTTTTAAGCAGAAGGCCACTTACGATACTGATAGCATCAACGGCCCGCGAAACGCTTTTTGGCAGCGTCCGTGACTCGCGTATAGAGCGCCACGCGGGTACCTTCCGGATCCGAAATCTGCATGGTTCGGTTTCCCCATGGCAGATCCTTGGGTTCGTGGACGACCTCGACCTGATCCTTTAGCCGCGCGAATTCTGCATCGACATCCGATACCATGAACTCGAGGATAGCCGTCCTGTTCGCTCTCGGTTCCGCACTACCTGCGCTGAACAAGGCTACCGTCTCCAAGCTGCCGATTGCGAGAACCGCGCCGGGTGTGACGATTTCCGCAAAGACCGGGGCGGGCCAGTCGGCTTTGACACCTGTCACAAGTTCGTAAAACGCCACCATTTGGGTCATGTCCGAGGCAATAAGGCGGGTGGATGCGAGCTTCATGATCTTCTCCTTCTGAATGCACCGTCTCTGTCCTTGCCTTTATCGCACAGGCGTGCTGACAACGTTATGGCAGCAGGAGTCAGCAGCAATGCGCAAAGCGGATCGCCTTTTCCAGATCATCCAGATCTTGCGACGATCGAACCGACCGGTCACCTCGTCCGATCTGGCCGGCGAACTCGAGGTATCGCAACGTACGGTCTATCGGGACATCTCTCACCTGATCGCTCAACGCGTCCCGATCGAGGGGGAGGCGGGTTTTGGCTACATTCTCGATCCGCGCTACGACATGCCGCCGCTCATGCTGACACCCGAGGAGATCGAGGCTGTGGTCCTTGGCGTTCAAATGGTATCCAGATTGAATGACGATGCCATGCGGAACGCTGCCAGAGACGTGATTGCCAAGATAACGTCCGTCATGCCGCACGACCTGCTTCCCTTTATCGCCCAGCCCGCGGTCGGCATAAAGGCGGATGATGTCAGCCATGACACGAAGGGCGATACACGTCTGCTTAGGCTATCGATCAGGGAGGGACGAAAACTTCTGATCGACTATTGCGCAGCAGATGGAACCGTTACCAATCGCATCGTTTGGCCAGTGCTTCTGGGCTATGCCGACACACACAGCCTATTGATCGCGTGGTGCCAATCGAAACAGTCGTTTCGGCACTTCCGCGCAGATCGCATTCTTCAAGCAGACGTCCTCGATGAGCGTATAGGCATACCCCGCAACAAACTGATGCAGGAATGGCGGGAGTGGCGAGGTGGCGAAATGCAAAAAATTGTAAAGACGGGATGACAGCTTCGGGCCGACTGCGTTCTTACGCTTCGAGCCGATTGCTGACATCGGGCCGCGACTGCCGCAAGACGCGGCCGCGTCGTTGCTTTGGTCAGATGGTCAAGATGATCTTTCCACGAGCGCGCCCGGATGCCTGGCGTTCGAAAGCGCGATCGAATTGACTGAACGGCAACACACTGTCGACGAGAATCTCGACATCGAAGGGCTGGATTGCCTTAACGGCTTCGGTCAAGCGAGCGCCGTTCGAACTGTGAAAGATGAACTCGGCATCGACGCTGTAGGCTTTCGCCGTGGTGTCGTCCGACGGCGCCACGATCGAGGCGATCTTGCCGCCACGACGCAGAACCTTGTAGGATTCTCGCTGGGTTTCGCCGCCAATCGTGTCGAGAACGAAATCGATGTCGGTAATCTTGTCGGCAAAATCCTCGTGCCGATAGTCGATCACGAGATCGGCGCCAAGCCTACGCGCGATGTCGATACCGTCGCCCGAGGCGGTTGCGATGACGCGAGCGCCCAGTCCACGGGCGAACTGGATCGCAAAGCTCCCGACCCCGCCTGCACCGGCGTGGATCAGAACCGTCTGGCCACTGACAATACCGGCATATTCGACCAGCGCCTGCCAGGCAGTTCCCGCTGCTGTCGGAATGCCCGCCGCAGTCTCCAGTGCTATCGTCTCGGGTATCAGGACGAGTTGGTTTTCCGGTACGATTGCGAAATCGGCAAAGGCTCCACCGCGTGTCGGATCGAGCCGGGCGATGACCTTGTCGCCAGCGCGCCAGCGCGATGTCAGTGACCCCGTCTTCTCGATTATGCCGGACAGGTCCGTGCCGATTGCAGAGGGGAAATTGAGGGGGAAGTAGTCATGCGCCAGGCCGCTTTGCAGCTTCACGTCAAGTGGATTGAGCGAGGCGGCGACGACGCGGACGAGGACCTCGCCATCATCCGGAACGGGGGCTGCAATCTCTTGCGACTGCGGCATACGATCATAGGCGGAAAGGATCATGCTTTTCATCTGAACATCCTCAGGCGGCGTTCGGGGCAGCGCCCACCTGTGCAAACCAACCCATCCAGTCCTCCATGTGATGGGTGCGGGTCAGTCGGCCGTTTTCGAAGGCATGGAATTCGTGGATCGGCAGCGCAAACTCTTTTTGGGTCGGGGCAACCCCAAACAGTTCGCCTACCTGGCGCCCCTTCATGACCGCCCGGACAGCGGCGCGGTTCGGTCCGCCGATAACTTCGAGAATCTCGATGCGCAGCTCCGCAAACACGGTCCCGAAGCCCTCGATCAGCGGCTTTGCGCCTTCGCGACCAGTGGCCTGGCCAGGCGCCAAGGGAATGTCCTGCCAGTCGGCGGTGACGCAATCGTCGAGAAGCGCGGGCTGGCCGGCGAAGGCGCGGTAAAAGGTCTTCAACATCTGCAGATCGGCTTCGCTGATCCCGCTGCTTTGAATTTCGGTTTCATTGGGCATTGACTGGCTCCGTGTTCATTCAATGAAACGGAAATAGCTCGCGCCGAAACATTATTGAAATCGATATTATGTATGCGATAATATCCACAAAATGGATTTACATGGTATCGATCTCAATCTCCTTGTCGCTTTTGACGCCCTGATCGCGGAGCGCAGCGTTACGCGTGCCGGCATCCGCATTGGCCGCACGCAGCCCGCGATGAGTGCGGCCTTGAGCAGATTGCGCGCGCTGTTGAACGATGAACTGTTCGTGCGAGGCCCCGATGGTCTCCATCCAACAATGCGGGCTCTCGAATTGGCGGAGCCGATCAGCCGCGCTTTGACCGATATTCAAAGAACGCTCGAATTCAGGCAGGTCTTCGATCCCGCGCAGTCTACGGCGACTTTCGCCATCGGATTGGCCGAGCATCCTGCGCACCTCATCCTGCCAAGGCTGGTCGCGCGGCTCAGGCAGGATGCGCCTGGAGTCATCCTGCAAATTCGCAGCTTCGTACATCGCGACGATGCAGTGACGCTGCTCGATGACGGAGAAGCCGACGTAACGATCGGCGTACCACCCACGCCGGCGGGGCGTATCTTGAGCCAAGCCTTGTTTGCCGAGAGATTTGTCTGCGTGGTCAGAAACGGCCACCCTCAAGCCGACCAACCGATGACGTTGGACACGTTTCTGGAACTGTCGCATCTCCTCGTGTCGCCCGAAAATGACAATTTCGGCTTGGTGGATGCGGCACTTTCGAAGCAAGGGCTGCGCCGCCGCCTCGCTCTCACCCTTCCGCAGATGTATGCAGCGCCCGCTCTGGTCGCGTCGTCGGATATGATCGCAACGCTCATGGAAGGGGTTGTAGAAGCGTCGGGACGTGCCGCGGAATTGCGCGTGATGGATCCGCCGCTGGACCTGCCCAGTGTTCAATACAATATGGCTTGGCATCGCCGAAACGACGTACATCCAGCGCAGAAATGGTTCAGGAGCTTGATCGCCTCACTGTGTGTATGAAGTGATCGGCTACCTGGTTTGGATTGCGATGCGATCAAAGCGCCCGGTTGGTTTGCTCACTAACGTGCGTGTGCATGACCGCAAAGGGCCGACTGCGGTCTTCCGCTACGCGCCATGTGCGACCGTTACCTGATCGGCCACTCGCACTGTCGGTTGTAAAAAGAACCGCCGTATGCCCCATCCAATTTCGACCATATACTTCGAAGGTCCTTTCGCTCTTGGGGCCGCTCGACGACGTGGCGTCTTACCTCGAAGTTTGGCAGGACTTGCACGGTACGGTTCAATTGACGCTTAAGCCGCCAGTGAAAGACCTGGAAATGCTCATATCGAATGTTTATTAAAGATTAGGCGATTAGCACAAGAGAGGGTAAGGTTCGCTGTCGGCCTATTCTTCCGGGCAGAGCCGATTGGGAGATTCCACGTGCTCTTGCCTAAAAGTAGGAGTACCGATGATGAATGCCAGATCCAGCAACTATGTTGCGCCAACGACTATTGGTCTTCAAGCCGTCACGACGCACACGAAAATACCCAACCCTCCACCAGTACAAAGCAGGCTGCATAAGTTTGCAATTAGGGGTGTGCCTGCGGGTGAACGCGTCCACGCCAAAGTTTATTCGATGAGCGATTTGCGGCTTAGGCTGGAAAAGCACGCTACTTGATCAGTGCCCGGAATTACGTGTGGGAGAAATTTATGACTACCCCACCACCGTTCGCAAGTATGTCTGTCGAAGAGCGGACGGCCATCCTCAGAGCACCTGCTAATAGGCTGCAGATTTGCGCGCGTGTCGCTGAGCGTGATTGCGATCCAGTTTGTGAGTTGTTGCTGGCACTCAGTGTTCGACTGTCAGGATGCTGTGAAAAGGTGGCAGCCGACCCGCTTCGTGGCGCCGACGGTGTTAAAAAAGAGCCGTCAGGTTGCTCACTGGATTCGCGCTACGTCGACCCAAAAGCACTTTTCATGAATCCGCAATCACGTCGCAACACTGATCTTGGGGCCGATCGATCAGCGATTGGTCCACAACGCCAAACGCAGTTTGCCACCAAACTCTCATCCCCAGGTGTAATTGCTGCTGCAGAGGAGGGTGGTTATGACCGAAGTTCCAAAGACTGGATTGCCTGGTGCGCCAGGGAAACCAGGTAAACCAGGTAAACCTGGAAAGGGTCAGAACCCTGGAAAGGGCGGGTCAGGCGGTGCCGGTGGAAAGCCGGGCGCGCCCGGAAAGGGAGACGGAAAGACCTAAGGAACCTATGCCATCTTCATTCATGAACGATCCTTCGTAAGCACTGACGACCGCAAGGGGCCGACTGCCGTCTTGGGCCGACGCATGTCCGCAAAGGGCCAGCTGCGGTCTTGAAGTTTGCGCGGCTAAAGGCGAACGTTTATTGGCGTCGCAAATGTGCTGACTTGCCAGCGAATATTGAGCGAAACTTTTCAACGGCCTCAATGCTCGACTAGGGCCGCATGGTTTAACCCGGTTGCGCGCAGGATGGCCAGTTGTGATTGAAAGGCGACGAACCCTTTCTTGATTGCTAGCCCGCGGCCTCGACAATTCGGCGACGATGTGAAGCTCGAACCTAGTCGCGTTGCTCAAGCGAAAACTCGCGACCTTGCCAAACCCTAGCTGCGAGTGGAACCATTGACGGCTATCTAGCTTCTTTATGCTGGTCACGACCACGGAGGATTCACCTGTTTATCGTCCATCACCTCAATAATAGTCGCTCCCAGCGCGTCCTTTGGCTGATGGAGGAGCTGAGACTTGATTACAATATCCGCTTTTACGAGCGAAATAGGGATATGTCCGCTCCCGCGGCATTGCGGACAGTTCATCCGCTCGGAAAGTCTCCGATTGTCGAGGATCTCGATAGCCCCACAGGCTGCCAGGTGTTGGTGGAGACTGGTGCGATTGTCGAATACCTGACCGGCGTGGCCGACGGCAAGCTGGGCCCGCCTCCGACGCCCCGGGAAGTCGTCTTATATCGCCAATACCTTCACTATGCCGAGGGCTCGCTGATGCCGATACTCTTCGCCAGCCTTGTTGCATCGAAAATACCCCTTTTCGGACGGTTTGCATTGAAGCGTATACGGCCGATGCTCGAAACGCACCTGCACTTCCTCGAGCAGGAACTCCGCAGTCGCAAATGGTTCGCTGGAGCCGAGTTCACCGCGGCCGACGTCATGATGAGTTTCCCGCTTGAGGCGGCGGGGTCACGTGGGTTTCTCGACGATGGTAAACGAGCCACAGCAGACTGGATCAAACGCATCCACGCCCGTCCCGCCTACCATCGAGCCCTGGAGAAAGGCGGACCATATGCATTTGGCCCCCGCGATCATCAACGCAAAGCATCCGACGAAACTTAAGGCAATCGCTCTGAACGGCACCTCGAAACCTAGCGGGCGCGAGCCGTCATCCACCGACCGAATACTAGACCTTATTGCACGCGGTCCACCCGAAAAGGCGTGTCGAGGGCGAAAGCATCCGGTCGGCCAACCATGACACCAAGCCCGGCGCCACATCCGACGAAGGAATGTGTGACGCGCGGCCCAACGTCAGAAAGGTAGATTTTGGATGCGAACATGATAACGGGGATAAGTACTTGGTTTGGGCAACCATCCTCGGTCGCCGAACGCGCCCTTGAGCCATGAACGCTTTAGTCTCAGGAGACCGGCGCCACGGGGCAGATGATTTCTACGGCCGGGGCGGGGGACACGATGGCGCTCATCACGTTTCTGCCAAAGCTTACTCGGCCCTGAACGATTTGGGCTTCACCGTTGCCGGCAATCTGGTCGCCTATTGGGTTGGCGAAGCAGTGGGCAGTAAGTACGTTGTGAACCTCGATGAGATCACTGAGGGCGTTACGTCAGCAGTCGACAGGCTTTTTTGCGGTCAATTTAGCGGGATTGTTGACGTACAGAGCGATATAGATCTTGCCGCCGTCTTCGTGGGTCGAGTTGCAGCCGCCTCGATCTAGAATATCGTAGGTTTCGCGCACATGAGTTACTCCGTTGGATCGACCGCGATGGTGCGGCAGACGGCGTTCCGTGTTGATGCATTCGTAAGATGTTGCTGATGAACCCGTCATGAGACACAACCTAAATCAGGATCCAATCGTGCGATTGCGGACCAAGCTCGTACCGCGGGAACCGGCAATCCTGAGCGAGGTTGTACATATGCTTATAGAAGGAGGTGCCGAATGCCTACGGTGATTGATGTCGATTTCCAAATCCGATGGGCGGTTCCGGTTCACCTGCGGATCGCTGGCGGTAGCCGTAAATGTATTAATGGGCCCGATGCCGCCCTGTTAGCGTTACAAGGCCAATGGCCCTCGAAGGATAGTGCAGAATTCAGCTTGGCGGTAGCCAGGTGCCGCAAGGCTTTGATGGAGCACGGAAGCGCGGAGTTGGCTCGCCAGAGTTTCGTCAACGCGGCAGTTCAAGCGAAGGTGCTCTCATGACAGCAATCTCAGCCACGCCAGTCAATTGGGCCATCATCTTGGGATGCGCAACGCTACTATGCTGGATGTTTGCCGGCTTCTCCGCCGTTTTGGCGACTAGGGGCGAAATCAGGAACGCGGAGCCAGGCCGATTTAGTGATTATCTCACGACTGGATTGGCCGTGACCGGCTTTCTTGCATTGACCGCGATGGGCCTATTACTAGGATTTGGTTCGTAAACACCGGTTTGATGTTGCCGGCACGACATGGAGGAGATCATGCCACGGTGGGCTCATCTGTGTATTGATATGCAAAGGATGTTCGACGAGGAGACCGCGTGGAACGTTCCATGGATGGCGAAGGTATCCGATCAAATCGAGGAACTGACGGCGCGAGCACCCGAACGGACCATCTTCACCCGCTTTATACCGCCACGCTCGGCTGGGGAAATGCCAGGTGCATGGAAGGCATACTACCAAAAATGGGATCAGATGACCCTGAACCGCATACCGCGCGAGCTTGTTAACCTTTTGCCAGCCTTGGCTCGATTTGCCCCGCCAGCGCGGGTTTTTGACAAGCGGACGTATTCCCCCTGGGTGGACGGACGGCTTCATCAGCTCCTGGTCCAAGACGGCGTCGATACCCTCATCGTCACAGGCGGGGAGACAGATGTTTGCGTACTAGCGACGGTGGTCGGCGCGATCGACCTTGGCTATCGCTTGCTAATTCCGCATGACGCAGTGTGCAGTGGGGCCGATAGCACCCACGATTCGACCCTGGAGCTTCTTGGCGCAAGGTTCTCAGTCCAGGTCGAGATGACTTCCACAGAAGCCCTACTTGCGAACGTTGTTTAGGAAAATGCAACCAGCGGCGGCTCCCGTCCACGGTGACCCGGCAGGATAGAGATCGGTCACGATTGTGGATTCCGATGATTTACCGGACGGCATTCCGATCAAAAACCGGACACGATTCCGAGAATTAACCGGACGCGATTCCGATTTGATACCGGACAGCTTTTCAACGTAGGCAGTGTCCCTGGGTCAGCAACCTTGGCATGTATTTCCTTTCGAACGTGAGGAGATGGCATGTCGAAGAGACGAAGGCTGACCATGAGACAAATCCGACATTTACTTCGACTGCGATCGGACGGTGTGAGCGTTCGCGACATTGCCGATCTGCTCGGTATCGCCCGCAGCACTGTACAGGACGGGATCGGGCGAGCTGCGACGGCAGGGCTGTCCTGGCCTTTGCCTGCCGATCTGACTGACGACGTCTTGGAAGGCAAACTTTTCGCCAGGCAAGGCACCAAGCAAGGGGTGCGGCGACTACCAGAGCCGGATTGGAGCGTCATTGCGATCGAGCTGAAGAAGCCCGGCGTGACCCTGACGATCCTGTGGGAGGAGTATCGGGCCGTCTATCCGGATGGCTACGGCTTCAGTCGGTTCTGCGACCTGTTCCGCGGCTTTGAACGGCGTCTGACGCCCACGATGCGGCAGGTCCACATTGCTGGCGACAAGGTGTTTGTCGATTATTCCGGCAAGAAGCTGCCTATCGTCGATCGTAAGACCGGCGAGATCCGCGAGGCGGAGATCTTTGTCGGCGTGCTTGGCGCATCGAGTTATGCCTTTGCAGAAGCCACCTGGACCCAGACCCTGCCGGACTGGATCGGCTCGCACGTTCGCATGTTCGCCTTCTTTGGTGGCGTGCCGCGCCTTATCGTTCCGGATAATTTGAAGTCCGGCGTCAACAAGGCGAGCTTCTACGATCCAGAGATCAACCAGAGCTTCGGCAGGATGGCGGCCCATTACGGCGTCGGCGTGCTTCCGGCGCGACCGAAGCGGCCGAAAGACAAGCCAAAAGTCGAGGCCGGCGTACGTTTCGCTCAGAGCTGCATCCTCGGCCGGCTGCGCAATCATACCTTTTTCTCACTGGAGGAAGCTAACGCCGCCATCCGGGATGCCGTCGAGCGGATCAACACGCACGTCATGAAGCGGTTGGGCCAAACCCGCCAGGAGATATTCGAGACCATGGAACGCCCAGCACTCGCGGCTCTCCCGGCAGAGGACTACGAGTACGCCGAATGGAAGCTGGCGCGGGTCTTGACCGACTACCACGTCGAGTTCGAACACTATTTCTACTCCGTGCCCCATACGCTCATCCGCCAGCAGGTCGATGTCCGGGCCACGAGCCGCACGATCGAGGTCTTCTTCAAGGGCAAGAGGATCGCAGCCCACCAACGCCGGTACGGCGGTTCTCGCTACGGAACCAATCCTGACCATATGCCTAGCTCGCACCGGCGCTATGCCGAATGGTCACCTGCAAGGTTCCAGCGCTGGGGTGCTTCCATTGGGCCTCAGACCGAGGGGCTGATCATAGCTATCCTGGCCAGCCGTCCTCATCCCGAACAAGGCTTTCGAACCTGCCTTGGCGTGCTGAAGCTCTACCAGGCCATTCCTACGATGCAGGCCGAAGCAGTGTCCGCCCGTGCCGTCGAGATCGGCGGACTGACTTGCAAGAGCATCAGCGCGCTCATCAGCACCTATAAGGCACCACGATATTCCGCCGAACCTGCCGCTGTCGGCGAGCACGCTAATCTTCGCGGCAAAGCCTACTTTCATTAAGGAGACAATCAAGAATGCTGACCAATCCCACTTTAGACACGCTGCGGCAACTCGGCCTTTCCGGGATGGCTTCCGCCTTCCAGGAACTGGAGATTCAACCGGAGGCGAGAAGCCTCGAGCACGGCGAATGGCTCGCGATCCTGCTCGAACGGGAACAGACCTCGCGTCGCCAGAAGCGCTTCGAAGCCAGAGCCCGTGCCGCCAGGCTGCGCCATGACGCCCAGATCGAGAATACCGATTTCCGCGCAGCCCGTGGTCTCG
>UBJO01000103.1 GCA_900465665.1 Hyphomicrobiales bacterium | reverse complement strand
CGGCGAAGCCAACCCTGTCTAAGCGGCTGGCGCCAAACGATCTGGTTTGGACGGCTATCCCTTTCAAGATCCGCATCAAAAATTTTTTGCCGACCATAAGTTTGGTATCGTCAATGCACCTATCGGCTGATAACGCGATGTCGGTAAGCGGCATCCTCGCTGGATACCCGCTCAGCATTTGGGGTCTTTCGCCTTCCAGTTCCTCGACGTTTAATTGGATCACTTCCGCATAGTCGCAGACATCGTCGAGACCCGGCCCCACCCCAGACGAGAGCCGGCCTGCGGCGCTTTACAATGATAGCATCACATCGACGATAACCTCGTCCATGCGGGCGATCTTGGCATCCAAATGATTTTAGACACTCCGTTCCTCGTTCATCCATTCCTCACAGGCGTTGAAGGCGATCGCCCCTGGACAAGGCCGATCGCAGGGGTAGTGAGAAGGTGGAAATCTCAGTTTCAAGACTTAGTGCATCTTGAATTCGCCATCGACACGGCGCCACTGGTTCGGCCCGATCAAGCGCCGGTGACTATAGCGAACCGAGTGAAGAGGACCATCGAGGGTAGCTTTCCAAAAGTCCAGAAACTTGTGCATCTGAGGAAAGTCCGGGGCGAGATCGTAGTCCTGCCAGACGTAGGTCTGCAGGACGGATTCAAAGTCCGGGATGCGATAGAGAATATGGGCGGTGGTCAAGCCGTAGCCATTCAGTTGCCGTTCGAGATCCGTTGAGAATTGCATGCTTCATCTCCGTTTCGTAACACGGTGATGGTGATCCGAAACGTTGTCCCGATCAACAGAATCGAGAAACCCCGCGTCGATTTTCTGCGCTTTTTCAGCATTTTAGCAGCAATCATAGCTGAGTGCTAATTTTTCGCAGTGCCCCTCTTGAAATTGGAAAATCCCGAAAATAAATTTTTCGCGCGAACGCTCAATGAGGTTCGCACCTGCCCGGACTGGTCATCCGGTCTGGCCAGGGCATTCAACGTCATCATTTTTGCTCAACGGAGGAAAACATGTCGTTCCGACCGCTTCATGACCGCATTCTTGTCCGCCGGGTTGAATCCCAGGAGAAGACCAAGGGCGGCATCATCATACCCGATACTGCCAAGGAAAAGCCGTCCGAGGGCGAGGTCGTCGCAGTAGGGACTGGCGCTCGTAGCGAGGCAGGCCAGATCCAGGCGCTCGACGTCAAGCCCGGCGACCGCATCTTGTTCGGCAAATGGTCCGGCACCGAGATCAAGATCAACGGTGAAGACTTGCTGATCATGAAGGAAAGCGACGTATTGGGTATCATCGAAGCCCAGGCCGAGCAGAAAAAAGCGGCCTAATCCGTCCTACCGCCAACCATCAGTCAAATAGCTGCCTATAGAGGAGTTAGATAAATGGCTGCAAAAGAAGTCAAATTCCACACTGACGCCCGCGAACGCATGCTGCGTGGGGTCGACGTTCTCGCCAACGCTGTGAAGGTAACGCTTGGTCCGAAGGGCCGCAACGTGGTGATCGACAAGTCCTTCGGCGCGCCGCGCATCACCAAGGACGGTGTATCGGTTGCCAAGGAAATCGAACTCGAAGACAAGTTCGAAAACATGGGTGCCCAGATGCTGCGCGAAGTGGCGTCGAAGACCAACGATCTTGCCGGCGACGGCACCACGACGGCGACCGTTCTAGCCCAGGCAATCGTCAAGGAGGGTGCCAAAGCGGTTGCCTCAGGCATGAACCCGATGGACCTGAAGCGTGGCATCGATATCGCCGTGGACGCCATCGTCAAGGAGCTGAAGACCAACGCCCGTAAGATTACCAGCAATTCGGAAATCGCCCAGGTGGGGACGATCTCCGCCAATGGCGATGAGGAAATCGGTAAGTACCTCGCCGAAGCCATGGAGAAGGTCGGCAACGAGGGTGTCATTACAGTCGAGGAAGCCAAGACCGCAGAGACCGAGCTCGAAGTTGTCGAGGGCATGCAGTTTGATCGAGGTTACCTCAGCCCTTACTTCGTCACCAACCAAGATAAAATGCGGGTCGAACTGGAAGACCCCTATATCCTTATCCACGAAAAGAAGCTTTCGAACCTTCAGGCCATGGTTCCGGTTCTGGAAACGGTCGTTCAGTCCGGCAAACCGCTCCTAATCATCGCCGAAGACGTCGAAGGCGAAGCGCTGGCCACCCTCGTGGTCAATAAGCTGCGCGGCGGTCTGAAGATTGCCGCCGTCAAGGCTCCGGGCTTCGGTGACCGTCGTAAGGCCATGCTGGAAGACATCGCTATCCTTACGGGTGGCACTGTTATCTCCGAGGATCTCGGTATCAAGCTCGAGAGCGTGACACTGAACATGCTCGGCCGGGCCAAGAAGGTGGCCATCGAGAAGGAGAACACGACCATCATCGATGGCGTCGGCTCGAAGGCCGAGATCGACGGCCGCGTCGCGCAGATCCGTGCTCAGATTGAGGAAACGACCTCCGACTACGACCGCGAAAAACTGCAAGAACGGCTTGCCAAGCTCGCCGGCGGCGTCGCAGTCATCCGGGTTGGCGGTTCGACGGAAATCGAGGTCAAGGAGAAGAAGGACCGCGTCGACGACGCGCTTCATGCAACTCGCGCGGCCGTCGAGGAAGGCATACTGCCCGGCGGTGGTGTTGCTCTGCTTCGCGCGGTCAAGTCTCTCGACAATCTCGCCACGCCCAACCAGGATCAAAAGGTCGGCATCGACATCGTCCGGCGTGCCATCGAGGCACCCGTGCGGCAGATCGCAGAAAATGCCGGTGCGGAAGGCTCGGTTATCGTGGGCAAGTTGCGGGAGAAAACCGACTTCTCTTTCGGCTGGAATGCCCAGACGGGCGACTACGGTGATCTCTATGCTCAAGGCGTCATCGACCCCGCCAAGGTAGTGCGGACCGCGCTTCAGGATGCCGCATCCGTCGCTGGTCTCCTTGTGACCACGGAAGCGATGATCGCCGAAAAGCCGAAGAAGGACGCCGCACCGGCTCTGCCGACCGGCGCCGGAATGGACTATTAAGCAGGATTGCCCGCCAAAAATTGGCGGGCATTCTAGGCTAAGGATCAGATGGCAAACAATCTTTCAAAGGAAGATCTGCGCATCTGCGTCGATGTCGTTAAGACGATCGCACGTGAACGCGGAACAGCCAAGGACCCGGCGGCGGTCGCGGAACTCATGACTGCAGTTGCCCGCAATTATAACAGGGGCGTCCGCAGCTTCGAACAACTGATAGCCGCCATGAAGGCCGGCACCTGACAGGAAGCGCCTGGCTGATAACCAGCCGGGCGCTTCTTATACGCTCCACCGCGCGGTGCACTGCGGATGGACTAGGATTCGGCCGAATGCCTGCCGAAGCCTCCATAAAACATCCACTGCAATCGACGGGTCAAGCAGTCGGGAATCCGTCGCAACGGCGTGTTCGACCTTGCAAAGGATATCGGTGGAAGACTAATAGCCGCGATTGAAATCTATCCCATCGGGCAGAAGACCATCTGCGCGGTACTGAACAATCCTGTCAGCGACAATCTGCGCGGCAGTTGACGGATTGGTGGGAGCCGAAATGTGTGGCAGTACGGTCACCCCGGGGTGCCCCCATAGAGGGCTCTTCCCATCGAGGGGTTCGTTCTCGAAGACGTCAAGCACTGCGTGCTTCAAGGCGCCGGTGTCGAGTGCGGCCACGAGATCAAGCGTTTTGATAATGCGGCCACGCCCAAAATTAATGAAGCCAGCATTCGCAGGCAGCAGCTCAAACTCGCGCGTGCCGAGGAGAGCGGTCGTTTCGGCCGTCAGCGGCAACAGGCAAACCACGATGTCGGATGCCTTTAGCATGGCTTCCAAGCCCCCCGGGCCGAAGTAGGTCGTCACACCGTCGACCTTCTTCTCGGTCCGGCTCCAGCCACTGACCGCAAAACCCGCTTGCTGCAACTGCTGGGCGGCGGCGCGACCAAGAGCCCCCAGTCCCAATAGGCCGACCCGGGTGTCGGGTGCCGATCGGTAGGGGAGTTGCTGCCAAAGACCTTGGCGTTGCTGCACGCCATAGGCCGGCATGTCGCGGGAGAGATAAAGCGTCCAGGCGAGCACAGCCTCCGCCATGGTTCGCGCAAGATCCGGGTCGACGAGGCGCACGATCGGATGCGAGAATTCTTTGAGTTCCAGAACCAGCCGCTCGACGCCCGCCCAAAGGCTATGAACCCATTTCAGGTTCGGCAGCCGCCCGAGATCGACAGGATCGGGATTGGCGACGATGGCGATATCGACGAGGTCAAGCTCTTCGGTCGACAGCGCATGAATGGGACGGATGGTCTCACGCGGCATAGCCGCGCTGAGGACTGTGAGCCAGTTGTCTTCGGCTGCTTTGGATAAGCGCGTGATAAGCGCGATGCGAGACGACATCGATATGCTCTGCATGGGTTGCCCATTGCGGACGGCGGGCGATACCAAGAAAGGAAGGCCGGACACTTTTTTGTGCCCGGCCAGGCGATCGTTACTGAATGGTCTTGATCGGGTCCTTGGGGGTCGGATCAAAGCCGACCAGATCTGTGGTCAGCTTGGCGTAGGTGCCGTCGGCAACCATGTCGGCCAGTGCCTTATTGACTGCCTCGACCAGATGCGGCTTGCCCTTCTTAAAGGCAAAACCTTTCTGGACATGGCTGACATAATCGTCGGTCATGGTCAGGGGCATTTTCGCAGACTTGATGGCGTAGGCAGCGGCGATCGCATCGGTGATGACGGCGTCGACATTGCCGTTGACAAGATCCTGCATGGCATCGGATTCGGCCTTGTAGCCCTTGGCGGTCGCGCCCTTCTCTTCGGCGATCTTCGTCCAGCTCGAGGCGACAAGAGCACCAACCGTTTTGCCTTTGAGATCGGCAGCACTCTTGATTGCGGAACCATTGGGCACGACGATACGGCCACCGGATTCCAGCCATCCGTTCGAGAAGGTGACCTGCTGCTGACGGGCCTCGGTGATGTCCATGGCGGCGCTGATGACATCGTACTGGTCCGCCTGAAGGCCGACGAGCAGCGAATCCCATTTGATCAGGACGGGCGTATATTCGAGGTTGAGGCGCTTTGCGACTTCCGTCATGACGCGGATTTCGAGGCCATCGAGCTTGCCGTCAGGCGCGCGCATGCTGAACGGTGCATAGGTGCCTTCCGTGGCGACCATCAGCTTGCCAGGCTGGAGAAGTTCAAGGTCGGCGGCGTGGGCGACGGTGCTCACGGCCATGCCCGCAAGTGCGGCGGCGGTGATGATCAGAGACTTCAATTTCATGGTCAGTTCCCTTTGATGTTGATTTGGTGCATTCACTCGGCGTCGTGGCGCCGGTTTTCGTCAGCCCTTCGCCTTGGCGCGTTGGGAAGCAAGCAAGGCCATCAGCTCCGCCAACACGGTAGCGGCCATCAAGGCGGTGATCTGCCCTGGCCCGTCGTAAAGCGGATTGGCCTCAACCACGTCGCAGCCGACGAGGTTGAGGTCGCTAAGGGCGCGCAGAATCTGGAGCGTCTCACGCGCCGTGGGTCCACCCGCCTCAGGTGTCTGGACCGCGGGTGCCGCAGATGGATCGATGAAATCCATGTCGAAGGATATGAAGGTCGCGCGCCCACCGACGCGATCGGCGATCCGCTGTGCTAGACCATGAGGGGTGAGATCGAGTGCATCGTCAGTCGTCAGCACGTCGTAGCCGAGATCGATCGATTGGCTGATATCGTCCTTCTGGAACAGCGATCCCCGCATGCCGATCTGGATCGAGTGCAAGGGATCGATGATCGCTTCCTCGGCGCCACGACGAAACGGCGTTCCAGCGCTGTACTTCTTGCCGGCGAAATACTTGTCCCAGGTGTCTGTGTGGGAATCGAAGTGAACAAGCGCGATAGGACCATGGACCTTGGCGAGCGCTCTGATTTCGGCAAGGGTGATAGAATGATCGCCGCCAATTGCGAAGGGGACGATGCCGGCATTGACCAGAGCCGCGACCGACTCCTCGATGCGCTCGAGGGATTCAATTTCGTATCCCGGCACGACATTGGCATCGCCGACATCCGCGACAACGAGCTCTTCGAAGACGTTGATGTTGCCGCGATACGGATTGATCGGACGCAGCATCACCGACATGGCGCGCACCGCATTCGGCGCAAAGCGCGCGCCGGTGCGGTACGGACCGCCGGAATCGGAGGGGAGACCGATTACGGCTGCGTCCAGCCCGCTCAGCGTCGTCGCCTGCGGCAGGCGCATGAAGGTCGGAACACCGCAAAATCTTGGCGTTTCAAGCGAGTCGATCGGGAGCACGCTCATGGCTGGCCTCAACCCAAGTTTGCGTAGCGTCGCTCAAGCCAGGAGGCGACGAATGTGAGGATCGTGGTCAGCACGAGATAGATGACCGCCACGGCGATGTAGAATTCGAAGGGACGGAAGGTAGCCGCGATCAGGGTCTGCGCGTAAAGCGTCAGTTCGACGACAGTGATGGTCGAAAGAAGCGAGGTGTTCTTCAGCGTCGAGATCGCCTCGTTCGTGACCGCGGGCAGGACGATGCGGAAGACCTGCGGCAGGATGATCGTGCGCATGGTCTCGCTCGGGCTGAAGCCAAGCGCCAGGGCAGATTCATACTGGCCGCGCGGGATGGCGTTCAAGCCACCGCGGATGATTTCGGCGACATAGGCGCCGCTGTTGATGCCGAGCGCGATGACGCCGGCGGTAAACGGCGAAAGCCGAATGCCGATCTGCGGCAGGCCGAAATAGATGATGAACACCTGGATCAGCGTCGGGGTGCCGCGAATGAACCAGATGTAGAAGCCCGCCGCCACGCGCGCGAATTTCCAATTGGAACGCTGCGCCAGCGCGGCCAGCAGGCCGCATGCCCAGCTGACGACAATCGTCAAGATCGTCAGGCCGAATACCGTCCAGGCGGCTTCGAGAAAGCCTGGACCATAGAGCTGAACTTCTTCGATAAAACCGCTCATTACGCCTGCTCTCCGTGACTTTGATCGTTCGAGAAGGAATGACCAACGTCGTCATGCAGGATGCGATGAAGGAACTGCTTCAGGCGGTCGCTTTCAGGGTGCCTGAGAATATCGGGCGGTCCCTCTTCGGCGATAACACCCTTGTCGAAGAATAGGACGCGCGAGGAAACGTCGCGCGCAAAAGCGATCTCGTGAGTGACCAGCAGCATTGTCATGCCTTCGGACGCCAACGAGGCCATCAGCACCAGAACCTCATGAACGAGCTCCGGATCGAGCGCCGAGGTGACCTCGTCGAAAAGCATCAGGCGCGGCTTCATGGCGAGCGCACGGGCAATCGCCACGCGCTGCTGCTGGCCGCCCGACAGGCGCGACGGATAGCTGTGACGTTTTTCGAACAGGCCAATCCGTGACAGAAGTGCCTCGGCCTCTTCGATTGCCTGCGCGCGCGGAAGCTTCAAGAGGCTGATCGGCGCGTGCGTGACATTTTCGAGCACCGTCATGTGCGGCCAGAGATTGTAGCTCTGGAACACCATGCCGACGCGCGCCCGCAATGACTGCAGCTGCGACGGTGTCGGGAAGAGGCGAGACGGCGGGCGAAAGTCGAAGGAAAGGCCTTCGAAATCCATAAAGCCAGACTGCGGCATTTCGAGCGCGTTGATCGAGCGCAGGAAGGTGCTTTTGCCCGAGCCGCTGGCGCCGATGATCGAGACCACCTCGCCAGCCTTGACGTCCAGCGAAACGCCTTTCAGCACTTCATTGTCGCCGAAGCTCTTGCGGATGTCGCGCAGTTTCAAAAGCGGTTCGCTCATGCCGGCACCTCCGACGGATAGGCATCGAAAATGTTCACCGCCACGTCGCGCGGGGTGCGCGCGGCGCCGTTGATCGGCGTGATGTCTTGCGGACAGGCGGAGAGGACAAAGATCAGATCCATTTCGGCGCGCATGACGACATAGTCGCCGGCCTGAGTATCCGGCGGGACGCGATCGACAGTGCCATCGGATGTAACCGGCACGTTCATGAACACGTTTAGCGAGGCTGGCGTGAAGGGTATTTCGATTTTCAGGTCGGAGAGCGCCTCGTGAAAATTGTCGGTGCAGCTACGGTGATATTCCTGGCAACCGAGCTGCTGATAGAGCTCGCGATTGCATGGGCAGAGCAATGTGTCATGCCTTACCTTGGCGCTGTCTGCGACCACTGTCAGCATGGGGCGGCGGCGGGAGCTCATCAGCGCCATACCCTCGGTGAAGAAGATGTTACTGTTTATCGACCGCGTGTGGTCGAGCGAAGACGTCTCGAAGTGATCGGCCTCGGCCAATGCCCAGGCATCGACGACCTGGTTTCCGTGGGTGTTCGTCAAAAGGGCGAATTGGCCCGCCTTCATCTTGAAGGCGCGCCCCCTGGCGGCGGGCACGATGTCTGCGTCTAGGCTCATTTCAAACTCGTCTTTCTTCGATGCGATCGTTGCTGGGATGGTCCGATCGATCAATTCCCGGCAACCCTATTCAGTATACCAGTGGAGTTCAAGTAGCAATTTCAATAAATTATCGCCTATGCAATCGTCTTTCTGTATATAATTTAGACATGATATGCCTATCGCATGAGCACATTCGACCCATTGACGCATTCATTAGCAGAAACTCGAAAGCCTCGATTGACGTTCGGATACTCGTGGTGTACCGAAAATCGAGGCCTTTACGCATGAGTGCATACGGAGTGATATGATGGAGCGCTATTTTCCGCTGGACGAATACGAGGCCCGCTGGTCTCGCGTTCAAAACGAGATGAAACGGCGCGGCTTTACCACCACTGTCGTCTTTGGGCGCGGTGGCGGAACGACCGACAATTGCGGCGACATCCTTTACCTCTCCAATCACTATGCGATCAGCAGCGGCATGGATTCGATGATTTGGACCGCGCGGTCCTTCGCGGGCGTCATCCTCCAGGAGGGGCAGACCCCGCAACTGCATATCGACGAGCCGGAAGTTCGTCGCGATCTTGTATCGATCGATGACGTGCTTAGCAGCAACCATCCGTTCGAAAGTGTCGCCCGCTCGCTCGTAGAACGCGCAGTGAAGGGCCCTGTCGCGCTCGTCGGCACCAACTTGATCCCGATAAAATACTACCGGCAGCTGGAAGCGATCGCGCCTGATATCAAATGGGTACCTGCCGACGACCTTGTCAGATCCGTTCGTCGTATCAAGAGCAAGCGTGAACTCGACTGTTATCGCGTCGCGGGCGAGACTGCGACGGAGGGGATGACAGTTCTGATGGAAGGGCTGATCAGCGGCATGTCGGAACGCGAAGCGGCTGGGGAGGCGGCACGCGAGGTCGTACGCCGCGGTGGACGCGTCCAGATGATCGGCACCAACCATGGTGACACGCTAGGCTTCGACCAACGCTTCCCCCTTACGGGCTACAGCGCCGATGTGCCTGCTATCGGCGACATCGTGACCGGCACGCTCCATGGCCCGCTGTTTCAGGGATATTACCTCGATCCGGGACGCACAGCGGTGCGTGGCAAGGCCAGCAGCGAACAACGACGCCTGATCGAAGCCGCCGGCAACATCGTGCACCGCTTGTCAGATATGCTGAGACCCGGCACGAAGCTGCTTGACGTCGCGGCAGAAGGTGATCGCATGACGGCGGCATTCGGCGGCTCGATCTCACCGATCATGAAGAACTTCCCCTTCTATGGCCACGGTATCGGTCTCGGGTTCGAGCTGCCGCGCATCTCGACGACGATGTCGATGCCTGAAGATGTCGTGGAAGAAAACATGGTGTTCGGCGTCGAGGCATTCTTGTCGCTCGACGGCGTTGGTGCTGCCTTCTTCGAAGACATCATCATCATCGGCACGCACAGCAATGAGTTGCTGACAAAGTCGCCGAGCGTCTTCTAGCCAAAGCGCCAACTGCAACCGAAACCCAGAAAGGACCGGGCAAGATTGTCGCCCGGTCTTTTTTGCTTAGTGTGCGAAGACGCTATCGAAGTCCTTGAAGCCCTTGACCTCGATCGGGTTGCCGCTCGGGTCGAAGAAGAACATCGTCCGCTGCTCGCCCGGCTCACCCTCGAAGCGGATGACCGGTGGAATATCGAAGGCGATACCGCCCTTCTGCAGGCGTTCGGCGAGCGCCAACCAATCTTCGAGCGGCAGCACCACGCCGAGATGCGGCATCATCACCATGTGATCGCCAACCTTGCCGGTGCGCGTGACATCGAACGGCTTGCCAAGATGCAGCGAGATCTGGTGGCCGAAGAAGTCGAAATCGACCCAGGTATCGGTCGAGCGGCCTTCGGCGCAACCGAGGACGTCGCCGTAGAAGCGTCTTGCCGCGTCGAGATCGGTGACATGGTAGGCGAGATGGAAGAGTGAGCGCACGGTGGTCTCCTTTATGATGGCGAAATGGCCTTAATCAGCGAATGGTAAGAGTTCTGGGCAGGCTCGATAGCGGCTCGGCGCCGTGTTCGGTAACGATCACCGTCTCTGACGCGCCGACCGTCCAATGGCCAAAGCTGCGGAGTGTCGCCGGCAGGTGGAACACCATGCCGGGCTCGATCAGGCGCGAGACGCCGGTAAACAGGCTAAGTATCCCCCCCTCGCCCCAATCGGGCGCGAAGGCGACGCCCATCGAGTAGCCGATGCGCTTTCGAAACGCCGCGGTGTAGCCAGCCTCGTCGATGATACTCTGTGCGACCTCATGTGGCGCCGAACACGACGCACCCGGCTGGATCGCCGCAAGCGCGCCGTCGAGGGCGCGTAGCGAGCAATCCATCATACGCTGTGCGTCATCAGGCGGGCCGCCGATCCAGACGCTGCGCATGAGCGCAGAATGATAACGGGCATGACTTCCTGCAAGTTCGAGGAACACGGGATCGCCCGCCTCCAACAGGCGCCGGCGCCAAGTCATGTGCGGCAGGCCACTACGCGGTCCCGATGAGACGAGCGGCTCCATCGCCATGGCCTCGGAACCGGCCTGTGTCGCCGCCTGCAGCATGGCCGCCGCGATGTCGTTTTCGCTGGCACCGTCACGGCAGGCGTCGATGGCCGCGATCATGCCCGCCTCAGCGTATCGCGCGGCAGCGCGGATGGCGGCGAGCTCATCGGCCGATTTGACCATGCGCAGTGGCGGCAGGATATCCGAGCCATCGGCAAGACGCTCTTGCCCGAGCTCCCTAGAGATCTCCTCGGCCACTCGTGGGGGAAGGAACCAGCCACCGAGCTCGATCGCCGGCCGCGCGATTTTTCGCTCCCGCAACAGCGCCATGAGCGTCGAGACAGGGCTCTCGCCATCTTGGTAGACGACGATATCGGAGAGCCAGGTGTTGGCCACCGTGCCGTAGAACTCCAACTGCCGCACAAGCAGCGTCAGGTCCCCCGACGCCGTCAGGATCAAAGCTTGAAAGGCAAAGTATCCGGCGGTCTGGCGTCCGGTCAGCCAGTAGATCGTCTCCGGCCCCGTGACGACAAGCGCCTCATGGCCGCTGCCGGCAAGCGCCGACACCGCACGTGCCTGGCGCCGCGAGAACTCGTCGCGCGAAAACGCCGCCTCGCTTGCGCGGAGCGTATCGATGCTTTCATTCAGTATCTTGGATTGCATGTTCAATATCTCAACTTCGCGCTAGCCAGCCGAGGAAGCGGGCACGCACGCTGTCGAAATGGGTCTCCATCGCCATTCGCGCCGCCGCGCTGTCCCCGACTTCGATAGCGTCGATGACCGCGATGTGTTCAAGCGCCTGCTGGTCGAAACGGTCGTGGGTGCGAGTAATGGTGCAGCGGCGCGCAATGCCGCGCATCTCGGTCAGCATGGCCGCGAGCAAGGGAAGGTCGGCTGCATAGGCAACGGCGTTGTGAAATGCATCGTCGTCGAGCCAGAAGTGATCGAAAGCGATGTCGCCACCACTGGCGTAGGCACGCATGAGTTCGCGCGAGCGGATGAGATCGGACGTGAGGGGCCGGGTCGCTGCCGTCTCGGCCGCTGCTCCTTCAAGCAAGCGTCTGAGCTGGACGATCTCGAGCAACTGCTCGACGGTCACTTGGCGCACCATGAGCGCGCCGTTCGGCAGCCTTGAGATTACGTCCTCTTTCTCCAAGCGCGAGATCGCCGCGCGCAGCGGCGTGCGTGATATGCCCGAGTCCTGCGCGAGCGAACGTTCGGTCAGCATGTCCCCGGCGGAAAATTGCCCCTCGAGAATGCGCTGCTTCAGATCGCGATAGACCTGTTGTGTCAGGTTTTCCTTTTCACTCATCGTGACCGCCCGCTTCGCCGGCAATAGCGGCATACAAGGTTTCGACCGCGGCAGCCAAATCCGCATTGTCCATGGCTTCATCGGGATTGTGGCTGCCGTTCCAGTTGCGCAGGAACACCATCACGGATTGCCAGCCGGCCTGCGCGAAAGCGGCCGCATCGTGGCCGCCTCCCGACAACATCCGGCGCGGGGAGTGGCCGAGCCGTTGCGCCGCATCGGCAATCATGTTGCCGAGATCAGCCGACAGGCGCGTCGGCTGGCTGCGCGACTGTTGCCCCAAGTCGAAGCGCACGCCGCGTAACGCAGCGATCGATGCCGCCTCGGCCTGCAACAGCGCGTCGGCACGTTCAAGAACCGCGACATCGTCGCTGCGTAGATCGACGCAGAAATCGACCCGGCCCGGCACCTTGGCGAAGGCGTGTTCAGAACTCGCCGCATCGACCCGACCGAAAGTCACAGCGAGATCGTCGCCGCCATCAAGAATGTTCCCCCAGTGCCTGTCCATGGCAACGATGAGATCGGCGAGTGCAAATACCGCGTCCGAACGCGCCGCGCGCGGCGCTCCGCCGGAATGCGCCCAGGTTCCATCGATCCTTGCTTCACGATACCGCAAACCGCCGCGCACGCCATCGACGATGCCGAAGGCTTCCTTCGCGTCGTCAAGCACCGGCCCCTGCTCGATATGCAGTTCTATGAAGCGTGCGGGCGAAAGGCCCGGACCGCTCAATATGGCATCGGGGTCGCCGCCTTCAGCACGGATATGGTCACTGAGGGTCCGGCCGTTATCGGCCCGCTTCGCCTGAAGTTCAGGCGCTGTCAGGCGCGCGAGGGCGGCCCGCGAGCCGGCATAGGAGACGGGGAACCACACGCTTTCCTCTGCGCGCGTAACAATAACGACAAGATCGACCGGCGGCACCTGCCCGCTGTCCACGAAGGCCGCCGCAAGCGCAACGGCGCCGGCGACACCGGCCGCGCCGTCATAAGCGCCGCCCATTGCAACAGTATCGACGTGCGAGCCGATATAGATCGGCGGTGCATTGCGATCGCGGCCTGGTAGGCGCGCGAAGAGATTGAGGGCTGCATCCCGCGATACCGCCATGCCCAGCCGCTCGACCTCCTCGGCCACCACATCGTGCGCACGGCTTTCGAGGGGGCTGTAGGATGGGCGGGTGAAGCCTGGACCGGGATCGGAAATGGCGTTGATGCGATCAAGCAGGCGATTGATCGTGTCCCTGATGATTGCGCTCATAAGGCTACCTCCGGCAGAAAATCAATGGTTGTGGCCGGCTTCTCGCCAGAAAGCGCCAGAAGCGCATTGTGGGCAGCACCAACAGCGACGCGCTGCAGCGCCTCGGGCGTCGTGCCGCCAAGATGCGGGGTGAAGATGACGCGCTCGGTGGCGCCCAGCGGACCACTCGGCGCTTGCGGCGAATAGACATCCAGTGCGGCAGCTGCAACGACGCCGCTCGCGAGCGCCTCGCAAAGTGCCGTCTCGTCGATCAGGCCGGCACGCGCAGTGTTGACGAGAATGGCACCCGGTTTCATGGCCGAAAAAGCGCTGGCGCCGATCATGCCCCGCGTTTCATCGCGCATGGGGGTGTGAAGCGAGATGACATCAGCCTGAGCGAGACCTTCGGCGAGCGTGCTCACCCGCTGGAACGGGCCGATGTCTGTGCTTCGCGGCGAAAAGACGAGAACCCGCATGCCAAGCGCTGCATAAAGCATCCGCCCCAAGCCGGCGCCGGTCGCGCCCCACCCGACGACGAGCGCGGTCTTGCCGGACAATTCATGGAACGTGTGGGCCTCGCGGAAACCGCGCTCGCCAGCGCGGACAGAGCGATCAGCGGCCGGTACCAGCCGGGCTGCCGCAAGCGTCAGCCCCATTGCGAGTTCCGAGACAGATTGCGCGTTGGCGCCAGGCGTATTGCACACCAGCACGCCCTTTTGATGTGCGGCGTGCTTGTCGACGGCATCGTGGCCGGCGCCATGGACGACCACAACTTTTAGGCGGTCGCTTGCGATAATGGGCGCCGCCGATAGGCCCGCATCGCGAGTGATGACGGCGTCGCAGCCGACGATCATCGCCGACACGATTTCCATATCCGGCGACGGGCACAGGACGGGTTCCACGCCGGCTTGCCGCAAGAGGTCAAGGCCGTCCTTGTGAATGGGCTGAACGATCAAGCACTTCATCGCGTTGCTTTCCGCTCTTGAGTTTTCAACCGTCCGACAATCGCGTCGCGGGCGTTGAGGACATGTTGACGCATCACCTCTCCGGCGCGCTCGCCATCCCGGGCGCGCAATGCCGCGATAATCTCCAGATGCTCCTCGCAGCCCTTGAGATAGCGTGCGGGAACGAGGCTGTGGTCGAACATGCACGTCCGGCGTCTGAGGTCGCTGATCGTACGCACCATCATCTGGTTGGACGTGGAGCGAGCCAGCGTCAGATGGAAATCGTCGTCGACCCGGCGCTGCTCGTCTTCTTCGCCGGGCCCTTCCGTCATCAGTGCGGTTACCCGGCGTTCGAGACTATCGAGAACAGCAGGAGCCACAGCTGTTGCGTGACGGGCGCAATAGCCTTCGATGACGCTTCTCATGAAGAAAATCTCGTTGACTTCGCCTGGTGTCAGCGTGCGCACCTTGAGAAAGCGTCCCTCCTGGATGGCAAGTCCCTCAGCCTCGATGCGCTTTATCGCTTCGCGTACCGGCGTGCGCGACATAGCAAGTTCCTCGCCGAGCTTTGCTTCCTGCAAGACGTCGCCGGGCTTGAGGAGCCCGGCGAGGATCATCTCAATAATCCTTGTATGGGCCTGCTTGGCAAGCGGTTGGCTCATGCGTGTCGTTCCTCCGCTTTTGCCGCGAACTCTGATTTTTCTTCGAAGGAAGCAAGAATATCCGTGAGCGCATGATTGCGGGCGATCAGTAGATCCTCAGCTTCTTCCTGCGATATGGATTTGAAGCGAACGGTACTGCCCGTCATCGTCTGCGCCAGCCGCGGCAAGTCGACCGAGGCAACGGTCGCGATCTTCGGATAGCCGCCCGTCGTCTGGCGTTCCGCCATCAGTACGATCGGCCGGCCGGAGGAAGGCACCTGGATCGAGCCTGCCACCGTACCATCAGAGACGATATCGTGACCGGCGAAAGCGTGGATCGCTGGTCCCTCGAGAACCTGCGCCATGCGGTCCCGGCTGGGCGTAATGCCAAAAGGTTCCTGCAGGAAACTCTTCCACGCGTCGGCGTCGAAATGATCCGCCTGCGGCCCCGGAACGACACGCACTGGACCGGTCGATCGCGAGAAGGGCTTGCGCAGCGCCAGGAGCGCTGCCGGCTTCGCTTCACCGAGCGGCAAACAATCACCGATCGCCAAACGCCGTCCATCGATACCACCCAGACCGGAGCGAAGATGCGTCGAGCGTGCGTCCAGAACCTTCGGCGTCGCGATGCCGCCTGAGATGGCGAGATAACCCCAAACGGCCTGCCGCAATGCGCCGATCTTCAGGACCTCGCCCGGCATCAGCCAATGGCTTTCCCAACCGTGCCTGATCTCGCCATTGACAGTGATATCGACGGAGCCGCCGGTGACCGCGAAACGGACTGGCTTTTCGGCCATGAAAGTCCCGCCTACATGCGCAAACTCCAGCGCCGCATCGCTCTGCGAATTGCCGACGAGCCGGTTGCCGATCAGCATCGATATCCGGTCCATGGCGCCGGCGCCGGAGACACCAAGGTGCATGAGCCCGGTGCGGCCGAGATCTTGGACCGTCAGCATCGGGCCGGCCTGTTTGATATGGAGTACAGTCATGGCGTCTCCCATTCTTCAACCGGCTCGCCTTGCCTGATCGCGGCATCAAGGCTTTCGGCCTCGTCGAGATCAATCGGCCGGAACCGCACGCGATCACCGGCGCGCAACAGGAATGGCTCGGGCCGGGTTGGATCGAAGAGCTTGAGCGGCGTGCGCCCGATGAACCGCCAACCGCTTGGGCCGGGAACGGAATTGATGCTGGCCTGCTTGCCGCCAATACCGATCGCGCTCGCCTCGATCCGCTGGCGTGGAACGGCCAGCCGCGGCGTATGCAATGGCTGCGGCAGGCCGCCAAGATAGGAAAAGCCAGGCGCGAAACCGATCATATAGACGCGATAATCCGCCGAGGTATGCAACGCGATCAGTTCCTCTCGCGACATCTGCTTCATAAGCGCGAGTTCGTCGAGATCGATCCCGACATCGTGACCATAGAGAACGGGTACGATGATGCGGCGCGCATCTGCGACACCGGCAGACAGTTGACCGAGCAGTGTTTCGAGCAAAGCGGATAGGCGCTTTCCGCGGATGACGATCGGATCATAGGTGACGAGAAGCGAACGATAGGTTGGGACGGTTTCGATGACGCCCGCTATCGGCTGTGTCGCCAGCATGTCGGCGAGGGCAATCACGCGCTTATTCGTCTCTTCATCTATCTGGTCGGCGAGCTCGACGACGAGCGCGCTGTCGCCGCACGCGATAATGCGCGGATGTTTGGAATGGACCGACTGCATTATGGCCATGGACCCGACTTTACCTGTAAGAGGGGCGCGGGCGCAGTAGAATGCCGCTCAAGAGGCCTAAGTGCCGAGCGCAAACGGAAAGCAAGAGATATTTCCACCATCACCATCAAACACGTCTCGGCAAGCGAGATTCTCCATCGATAATGCCCTTGTCATTTCAGTACACCAACTGTATGTCAAGCACTATCCTGCATGCGTCGGCGATTGAAGAATGGCCGGCAGCCCCCTCGCAACAAGGAGTTCGACCATGGTATCCGTTGATTTGAACTGCGACATGGGCGAGAGCTTCGGCGCCTATAAGATCGGCGACGATGCGGCCATGATGGAGATCATCACCACGGCCAATGTGGCATGCGGCTTCCATGCCGGCGATCCCGTCGTCATGCGCGACACGATCCTAAGGGCAAAGAAGCATGGTGTTGCGGTCGGCGCCCACCCATCTTTCATGGATCTTTATGGCTTCGGCCGGCGTAGGATCGCTGGCGAGCGGCCGGAGGATATTGAGGCACAGATTATTTATCAGATCGCCGCGATCCAGGGGATGGCGACAGCACTCGGCTGGCCGATCACCCATGTGAAGACGCATGGCTCGCTCGGGAACATGGCAGCCGAGGATGCGGAACTGGCTGCGGTTTGCGTGCGTGCCATCCGCGCCGTCGATCCGAACCTTGTCTTCATCACTCTCCCCTATTCGCAGACCATGCTTGCCGCGCAAAGCGCCGGCCTTAGCGTCGCGTGCGAGGTCTATGCCGATCGGCGCTACCTCGACAACGGCATGCTTGCGCCACGGCAGATGGATGGTGCCGTCATTCATGATGTAGAGCAGAGTGTCGATCAGGTGCTCGCGATGGTCTGCAACAACAAGATCCCGACGATCGGTGGAAAGAGCCTCGACGTTGACACCGCCACGGTTTGCATTCACGGCGACACGCCGGGCGCTGCGGTGACGGCGCGTGCGCTGCGTGACAAACTCACCGCCGCCGGAATTCATATAGTCCCCTTTTCCAAGCCTGAAATCTGAACGAGGAATGATCTTGACCCGTACCGTATATTTGAACGGCAGCTGGCTTGCCGAAACTGACGCAAAAATCTCCGTCTTCGACCGCGGCTTCCTGTTCGCCGACGCGATCTACGAGGTTACTGGCGTTGTCGATGGTAAGTTGCTTGAATATGCCGGGCATTCAGCTCGCCTGCAGCGCTCGATGGCCGAGCTCGGCATCAACTGCCCGCTGACGGAAGAGGAACTTCTGTCTGTTCATCGCGAGATCGTTCTGAAGAATGGTCTTCAGGAAGGGCTTATCTATTTACAGATTTCCCGCGGCGCGGCCGACCGCGACTTCGCTTTTCCTGAAAATGTGACGCCGACGTTGGTTCTGTTCACGCAAGCAAAGTCTGTGCTTGACAATCCGAAGGTAAGGACCGGAATTTCCGTCGCCTTGGTTCCCGATCAGCGCTGGGCTCGGCGCGACATCAAGACGGTTCAGCTGCTTTACCCCTCGATGGCGAAGATGCAGGCAGCATCCATGGGCGCCGATGATGCCTGGCTGGTGGAGGACGGTTTCGTTACCGAGGCGAGCGCCGCGACGGCGCATATCATCAGCAAGGACGGCAAGCTGATCACGCGCGGCCTGTCGAACGCGATCTTGCACGGCATCACGCGCTTGAGTGTTCTCGACATTGCGCGCAACGCCGGCCTCGGCGTCGAAGAACGTGCATTTACTCCTGAGGAAGCGAAAAATGCTGCGGAAGCCTTCATCACCTCGGCCACCAACTTCGTTCTACCGGTCACCAAGATCGATGGGCAACCGGTCGGAGACGGCAAGCCGGGCCTGCAGACGCTCAAGCTTCGACAACTGTATATCGACAACAAGCTGGCAAACGCGATCTGACCAACCGTTGTCGCCCCTTAAGGGCGACAACGATCCATTTGCAGCGTGGATTGCGATGGCAGCTTCAAAAGGGCAGAAGACCTCGGTCGCGGTCTTGAGAATGCTCCTACAAGGCAAGAATTTTGGCATGCAGATCGTCAGGGTGTCAGGCTGGAGGTAAAACTCTGCCCGATGACAGCGAATTAGAATTACAGTTGCATTTTTGTTTTGAGATGAGCTCGCCGAGCGGTCGCCTGATGGGCGCGCCGCCAGCATGACCATGCGATGACATAGGCGGGGTTTATGCGACGCTGAGCGAGTCTGTTGGCGATGCGCCGGACTTCCTGGATAGACCAGCGGATCAAATCCTGATGGTCGGCATCCGCGGTCTTTTTGGGGGCGTCGCGTCATTAGCGCGATACCGGATCACCGCCATCATGGCAAAGGCCAGCATGACGAGGGAGACGTGGCGATGCCAGCCATGCCATGAGCGGGTTTCGTTGTGATCGAGTCCGAGCTCGTTCTTGGCGGTCTCGAAGCTGTCCTCGATCGCCCAGCGATGGCCTTCAACGGAAACGAGCGTCTGGATGTCCGTCCCGGCAGGGCACCATGTTGTGAAGAATGCAAGCTCACCATCGCTGATATTGCGCCGGATCAGTAGGCCCCGGGTCCAAAGCCCTGACTTTGTCTCGTTATATTCGTCGGCATCGAGATCGGCGAGTTCGCAGTAGGCCCAGTCATGAAGCCGTGCGCCTTTGGTGCCCTCACCAGCGGAGAGACGTTGCCATGCGCTTGGATCGAGATCATGGGCGATCTCCTGCGCTGTGCCGGCGACCGGAGGCTTTCCGGACCAAGAGCCGAAATGGTGGTCCGATTTGACTCCAAGAACGTAGCCTTTGCAGGCTCGGCGCAGTGTTCTCTGAACGTCCCCAACGCCATAAACCGCATCTGCAGCCACCCATGAAAACGGCACATCGGCTGCCAATACTCGCCGGATCATATCGACAGCCAGGCCTGGCTTGGTAGCAAAGGCTGTACCCTGAGGAACATGGGTTGCCGAAAGCCTTACCGGATCCGCGGCCCAGCTCTTGGGCAGGTACAGGGCTCGATCGATAAAGGCATGACCGCGAACGGACACATAGGCGGCGAACACACCGATCTGGCAGTTCGTTATCTTGCCTGCCGAACCTGTATATTGACGTGCAACACCGCACGACGTCTTGCCCTGCTTGAGAAAGCCTGTTTCGTCGATGACTAGGACAGCATCATCTGTGGCGAGGTTTTCCACGACATACTGTCGCACGATATCGCGGAGTGCGTCGGCGTCCCAGCGCCCGCGCCCTAGAATGGCTTGTTGCCGCCACGGGCCGGGATCACCGGCCGCCTCAGCACGCATCCAACCTGTCTTACGCCGCTCGTCACCGAGCAAGCCGTCCAGAAAAAGGTTCGCGGATGAAGCGACACGCTCCTGCGTAAACAGTCCACGCATACGAGCCTTAACGTCACGCAACGATGATGCCCATAGCTCAAGCGTTGTCTCGATTGATGCACTTGCCATCCATGACCTCCGAATCATGGAGACCTATAGATTCAGACTACAGAGAATTACGCAACTGTAATGCTAGTCCCGAACGCGATCGTATTGCCGACGGGCGGCCTCAAGCTCCGGACCGTAGGCCATCGACCATGCATAAAGCGCCTCGAACGGTTGCTGGAGTGAGCGGCCGAGCGGAGTAATCGTATATTCAACGCCAACCGGTGTCGTTGTCGTCAGAACTTCGCGGTGAATGAGCCCATTGCGTTCCAGCCGCTTCAAGGCTTCGGAAAGGGCCTTGTGCGTAATACCGTCGAGGCGCCGCATGATTTCGTTGAACCTGGATGGCCTGGAGCACAGGACCGTCAGGATCAGCACTGACCACTTGTTGGCGATCTGCTCCAGCACCGGACGCGCTTTCTCCACATCCAGCAAGGCCTCAGTGGACACAGCTTTGGGCCGGCGGGAGGGGTCTACTTTGAGAAAAGGACCTTCATCCGGTGCAGTCATAGGTATACTCCTCGATATCTGCTTTACCTTTAGTGCGTAATTGACCGTAGGTATAGAGCGTATATCTAGGCTTCATCAACGATGATGGAGTTCACATGAGCATATTTGCAAACAAGGTCGCCCTCGTGATTGGCGGTGTCGGTGGCATCGGTGGAGCGATTTCTCAACGCTTCGGCCGCGAAGGCGCGCAGGTCTATGCAACCAGCCGCAAAGGTGGAGAGAGTTTGCTGGAAACAGGAGGCTCCGGCAGCATCCGGGTCATTCAAGCAAACGCCAGCGAGAAGGCCGATCTTCAGCTTGTTCTAGAACAGATCAGGTCAGAACATGGCCGGATCGACGTCCTCGTGATCAATGCGGGCCTGTCGGAATATGCGCCGTTGGAAGACATTTCGGAGGATCATTTCGATCGGACATTTGGCCTGAATGTGCGGTCTCTCGTCTTTGCGGCACAGGGCGCGCTCGACCTCATGAAGGCTGGTGGAACGATCGTGCTGATAGGCTCCATCGCCGGCGATATCGGCACGAAGGGATACGGCGTCTATGGTGCGACGAAGGCGGCAGTTCGTTCGTTTACCCGCACATGGGCCAATGAGCTCGCTTCGAAAGGAATCCGCGTCAACGTTGTCAGCCCCGGACCAACCGATACGGCAATGATGGCAAGCGCCTCAAAGGAGGTTCGAGATGCCTTGTCCAGCATGATCCCGCTTGGTCGCATGGGTCGGCCTGAAGAGGTGGCGGCAGCAACGCTCTTCCTTGCAAGTGACGAGAGCAGCTTTACGACAGGCGCAGAACTAGCTGTCGATGGCGGCATGGCACAGATCTGACACGCACCCTCGGTTGGCTTGGGCAATAGAGGTATGAAGCCGACTTAAGCCGCGTGGTCACGGGAATGGCGACACTCTCACTGGCAGCACGGCGCCATCGTGAGCAAAAGCCAGGATCACATCCGACGGCGAGCGGACGCAACTTCAGTCCTGCGCCGTCGGACGAACAACGATGCTTCCAACCTCGACATCGCCGGGCTGTTCGATCGCAAAGGCGATGGCGCGTGCGATAGCGTCCGGCGAGATTGCCAGCTGCTCTTTCTGCGTGTTGATCCTAGCCCTGACGGTTTCGTCGGTAATCGATGAATCGGTGAAAGTGGTGTCGATGAAGCCCGGAGACACTTCGGTCACCCTCAGGTTTGGACCTGCTTCTTGACGAAGGGCTTCGGTAGCGGTGCGAAACGCGTTCTTGGTGGCGGCATAGACCCCCATCGTCGGGACGATCTTGAGGCCGGCGGTCGACAGGACGTTGATCACATGGCCTCCTCCCTGCCGCGCGAAAACCGAAAGCGCTGCTGCAATACCATAGAGCGTGCCGCGAAGGTTGACGTCGATCATGGCGTCCCAGTCATCGACACGCAGCGCATCAAAACGAGAAATCGGACCAATGCCTGCATTGTTGACGATCA
This sequence comes from Hyphomicrobiales bacterium, assembly GCA_900465665.1. Classification (GTDB taxonomy): domain Bacteria; phylum Pseudomonadota; class Alphaproteobacteria; order Rhizobiales; family Rhizobiaceae; genus Rhizobium. Next base: position 6,747 of record UBJO01000103.1, on the reverse strand, counting down.
CGTCCAGGCGCCCGAATGATTGGCAGGCGCGGCCAACCAGTGTCTCGGTGGTCAACACACCCGCAAATGCAGCATTTGACTATAGCCGTCAACGTCAGTGCCTCGCAGTTCCGCCAACCTGATTTCGTTCAGAATGTTTTAGAAATCGTCCGCCTTAGCGGCACCTCACCGTCGAAACTCAAGCTTGAACTCACCGAAAGCATCTTTGTCGACAATGTGGATGCGACAGTGGCCAAGATGAACGCTCTTCGAGAATTCGGCATTGCTTGGTCGCTCGATGATTTTGGGACTGGCTATTCCTCTTTGAGCGTTCTTAATAGTTTCCCGCTTGGCCAGATCAAGATCGACAGATCTTTCGTGCGCAACATGTTTTCCAAAGCTTCCAACATGGTCGTGACCGAGGCCATCATAGAACTCGCGCGTAAGCTGAACCTGCAGGTTGTCGCCGAAGGTGTTGAAACGGTTGAACAGTACAAACACCTGCGCGAGGTCGGTTGCCTGATCTATCAAGGTTATCTCTTTAGTCCACCGATCGATATTCACGCATTTGAAAAAGTTGTATCGTCTGACGCTGCCAGCCTGCAGATTTTGTCTTGATCTCGCCACGTGTTGGCGCGTCGGCTTACCCACGCGCATGAGACCGGGCGAATATGGCGGTTGTCGCACGAGGCCAAACTAAGGATACTGGCGAAAGCCGATGAACACGGTGCCCGCGCTGGTGATGCGGCTCGCCGACATGACGGTCATTCTGGCCAGATCCGCTTGGAACGGCGGTCATTCATTTATCTCGATCGATCGACGATGTTCATCCCGTTGGAGATTGCCGACAAGGTCGGCCTAGGCCAGCCATCGACCACGCAACCGATGTCGGCAGTTGTCGAGATCTCGGTGCGAAACGTTGAACTGCAGCTGCTTGCCTCGATGGTGGCCTGATGGAGGCGCATTGGTCGGATCGTCTGGTCATGTGCGGTCATCCTCGCCTGTGGGGTAACGGATGCGCGGCGTGGTTTTAATGGTATGTCGGCTCTGACGGAGAGGAACGTAAAATAGGTTCCGCCACCCGGCGCGATCGTCGGCTTCCTCGACAACCGCGCTAAGTAGATCAACTTTCTGCGGTGGGACTGCCAGCGGTTTTGCATGCTCTGAAAGATTTGGGCTGCGTGTATTGTCCTTGGCCGACGGCCAAAAGTTTTGTGGTGCACCTCATGCCGGCAAAGTTTTCGATGATCGTTAGGCGATAGATTGAAGAGCGGCCTCTACGCCCGGTCGAACGGACTTAAAAGAACGTGTCCATTGCAGCGGTGTTGATGAGACAGCTGGTCGCCGTGTAACGCGACCCAAGATAATTGATTGCCATTTGCTAATCCTTGCCTCTCTCAGGCGTGTCAGAGTAAGCCCGCGCCATGGGTGGCCATCGAAGAACGCCACAGTTTGGTGGTCCACCGATCCGGAGAATGGCTTGGCGACGGAATATCAAACAAGGCAATAGAAGAGCATGGTTCGAAAACGCGTCCTCAATCGGCCAATTCGGTGCTCCTGCAGTCAGCTTCGCGCTCAAGGCCTGGACAACGCCTATCGCCAATCGACGTGGATTTCGAACTCGGTCCTCCTGATCCACCCTCGCCAGCCTTTAGAGGAGAGCCTCGGGAATGCACTCGGCTTCAGCTGGGATCGGACGCAGTCGTCCCGTACTTGCCCCAAGCGCCCATAAGCATCTCGAGGAACCGTTCAGCTGCTGGTGACAATCTTGCGCCGCGTCGTCGCACGACACCGATCATGCGCGAAATTTCAGGATTGCGAATTGGACGCGTAACGAGGAATGGATGTTCACCTTGCGGGGTTGCCATTTGCGGCAATACCGAGATGCCGAGCCCTGCCTCAACCAGCCCCAGCGAGGTTGAGAGGTGGGTCACTTCGTAAAACCAGCGCAGTTTGATGTTGGATTTGGCGAGTGCCGCATCCAGAAGTGTTCGGTTGCCGCTGGAACGGTGTACCGTGATCAGAGGGTATGGCTCTAGGTCTGCCCATCCGACCTCGTCTTTTTTGGCAAGCGGATGTTCTTTGCGTGCAGCGAGTACGAACGGATCTTCCACGAGCCGGTCGAAGGTGAGGTCGGGATCGGATGTCCCCATGATGTTGATACCAAACTCGACTTCTCCACGCGACACGGCCTGCAATCCCTCGGTGGCCGGCAGATCCAAAATGCGAAACCGGATGTTCGGGTACTCTGTGTTGAACTGTTTTATGACCTTTGGCAGAAAGTAAAAGGCAGCCGTCGGAAGGCATGCAATCGTCACCAACCCGCCCCGATTGACACCGACATCGCGCGCGACGAACAACGATCCGTCGAACTCCTCCAGCATACGACGCACGAGCGGAATGAGTTCCGCGCCCAAAGCTGTCAAACTGACATGCCGCGTGGTGCGTTCCAGCAGGGGAGCTCCGATTGCCAGTTCTAACTTCTGGATGCGCCTGCTCAGCGCGGGTTGCGACAGGTTGAGCACCTCGGCAGCACGATGAAAGCTTTCCAACTCGATGACACTCAGAAAGGCCCTAAGATCCAGTATTTCGCAATTAATGCTCATAACGCATCAATACTCCGAATATTCGCATTTCCCATATCAATCGATTTGCCACAGAGTGCAATAAATCGACTTATTGATACCCACTACACATGAGTGGAGGTGAAAGCACAAGCATGAATGACTTGATCTCTATTCCCTGCGTATTGATGCGCGGCGGCACGTCGAAGGGGCCGTTCTTCCTGGCGTCGGATCTTCCGCGTGCGACCGACGAGCGCGACCAGATCCTGCTTTCCATCATGGGTTCGGGTCACCCTCTCCAGATCGACGGAATCGGCGGTGGCAATCCCGTCTCCAGCAAGGTCGCCATCATTGGCCCCTCGACTATTCCAGGTGCCGATGTCGATTACCTTTTTGCACAGGTACGGATAGACCAGCAGATAGTGGATACGGCGCCGAACTGCGGTAATATGCTGGCTGCCGTCGGCCCATTCGCCATCGAGGCCGGCCTCATGAAGGCACAGGGTGCGACGACGCTTGTCCGCATTCATAACGTGAACACCGGAAAGCTTATTGAGGTGGAGGTCCCAACGCCTGACGGTCAGGTGTCCTACCTCGGTGATGCAAGTATCGATGGTGTGCCGGGTAAGGCAGCTCCGATCGCCTTGACATTTATGGACGCTGGAGGAGCAAGGACAGGCAGCCTATTTCCCTCTGGCCATCCTATGGAACTGATCGACGACATCGCCGTCACCTGCATCGATTGCGCGATGCCGATGATCCTCATCGATGCAGAAGCATTGGGCGTCAGCGGTTACGAGAGCGCCGCAGATCTCAACGGCAACGCATCCCTTATGGCAAAGCTTGAAGTTGTGAGACTGGAAGCGGGCACACGGATGGGTATGGGGGACGTGACCAACCAGGTCACGCCCAAGCCTGTGCTCATTAGCAAGGCGAAGAATGGCGGCGATGTCAATGTGCGTTATTTCATGCCGCATGAGTGTCACCCGTCACTTGCAACGACGGGCGCTGTCGGGATCGCAACGGCCTGCATAACGGAAGGCACAATTGCCGCCAGACTCATCGGCATACGAAGGCCACCTTTGGCTCTTTCTATCGAACATCCTAGCGGTCATCTCGACGTCAAGCTCCATTACCGAGATGGGAAGCTGATTGCCGGAATTCTACGAACCGCACGTCGACTTTTTGAAGGTCAAGTCTTCGCAAAGCCTGTCACCAAACTCGATCGCGCTGCATAATTCACGTGGTTGCCGGGAGGGCGCCACTTAACTTGGAGGAAATTCAATGCGTAAACTTATTCTTGCGCTCGCTGCAACTGTAGCATTCGCTGGAGTGGCCATGGCAGAACCGGTTCGCATCAGCGTTGGCTCATACAACCTGAACAATCTGCCCTTTCCGGTCGCTCAGGGTCTAGGCCTTTACGAGAAGGAAGGACTTGACGTCACCGTGGAGAACTTTGCTTCGGGCGGTTCCAAGACACTGCAGGCCCTCGTGGCAGGCTCCACGGATATCGCTGTCGGTTTCTACGACCACACGATCCAGATGCAGTCGCAGAAGAAAGCCGTCGTCGGCTTCGTCGTACTGGCCCGAAACTCCGGTCTCGTTCTGGCTGGCGGCAATAAATCGACATTCGACCCGGCAAAGCCGGAAACCATCAAGGGTGCCAAAGTCGGCATCACTTCACCCGGTTCATCCTCTGACTTCTTTGTGCGGTACTATCTTCAGCGACACAATCTTTCGGCAGATGATATCGCTCTTATCGGCGTCGGTTCCGGCTCTGCTGCCGTTGCCGCTCTCGAGCAAGGCAAGATCGATCTGCTCGTCAACTATGACCCAGCGGCAACCTTCATCGAAGCCAAGGGCGTTGGCAAGATCCTGATCGATGCACGCAGCGACGAGGGTGCTAAGGAAATTTACGGCGGCATTTACCCGACATCGGTTCTTTATGCCACGCAATCTTACATCGACGGAAACCCTGAAACCATTCAGAAAGTCACCAACGCCACGGTCAAGGCTCTAGAATGGATAAACACGCATTCGGCCGAGGAAATCGTCGAAAAGCTGCCCAAAGAATTCATTTCCGGCGACCGCGAGACCTACGTAAAGGCGGTCCAGAACGCCAAGGCAATCTTCTCGACGGACGGAAAATTCAACGAAGAGGATATCAAGACACCGCTCGCTGTTCTCAAAAGTTTCAACGAGAAGGTAGCGGCAGCCGAGATAGACATTTCGAAGACATACACGAACAGCTTCGTCGGCAAGGCGCCGCGCGCGGCTGCGAACTGACAGGAGGAGACAATGTCATTGGCCGTAGTCAAACCCACGCCAGAAGACGGTGTGCATGATAGCAGAAAGGCGATGGTGTCTATCGACGCCGTTACGATGTCTTTCGGCTCATTCGTCGCAGTGGAGAATGTCAACCTGACGGTGGCGGAAGGCGAGTTTCTCGCCATCGTCGGCCCCACGGGATGCGGGAAGAGCACCATTCTCAATGCTATAGCAGGACTGTTGAAACCTTCTCATGGCACCGTTTCAATCGATGGCAGAGCTGTCAACGGCGTCGATGATGAAATTGGCTATCTATTCCAGCAGGATGCCCTGCTGCCTTGGAAAACAGCGCTTGAAAACGTCGAGCTGGGTCCGATGTTCAAGGGGGTCGGCGCGTCTACGCGTCGCGAAAGCGCGCTGGCTTGGCTCGCAAAGGTCGGCCTCAAAGGCTTCGAACAACGCTATCCACACCAGCTTTCGGGTGGACAGCGCAAACGTGTGCAGATGGCCCAGGCGCTAATCAGCGGTCCGAAAGTGATCCTGATGGACGAGCCGTTCTCTGCGCTTGACATCCACACACGCCACCTCATGCAGAACGAATTGCTGCGGCTTTGGCAGGAGGAGCGCCGCGCCGTCGTCATGATTACCCACGATCTTGAAGAAGCCATTGCGCTCGGCGACCGCGTCGTCGTTCTGGCAGCTGGCCCACGCAGCCGGCTGATAGACAGCTTCCCGGTCGATCTCGATCGTCCGCGTGATGTCGCCGAGATCAAGCTCGATACGCGCTTTTTGGATCTTTACCGCAATATTTGGGCGTCGCTGCGCGGCGAAGTGGAGAAAAGCTATGAACGCCATGACTGAACGTCTCATCCAGCTGTGTCTGCTGGTCGTCATTCTCGGTGGTTGGCAGCTCGGCACATCGCTTGGGATCATCGACGTGTTCTTCTTTCCGGCACCTGTCGATATTCTCGACCAAGTCGTCAGATGGGTGAGCGATACAGGCTTTTACCGCCATGTGACGATTACTTTGACGGAAACCATTCTCGGTTATCTCATCGGCACAGGTCTCGGCGTAGCGGCAGGTGTCTGGCTCGGCCTCAGCCGCAGCGCCTCGCGTATCCTTGATCCTTTCATTAAGGGCCTGAACGCCATTCCGCGTGTGGTTCTCGCGCCGATCTTCGTTCTCTGGCTGGGCCTTGGCCTTTGGTCGAAAGTCGCACTCGCTGTGACGCTGGTATTCTTCGTAACCTTCTTCAACGCCATGCAGGGTGTTCGCGAAGTCAACCCGGTGGCGTTGTCCAACGCCCGTATCCTCGGTGCGAAGCGCTCAGATCTCCTGCGTCATGTCTACTTCCCGGCCGCCGCCAGCTGGATTCTGTCTTCGCTGCGCACATCCGTTGGCTTTGCGGTCGTCGGTGCCATCATCGGCGAATATCTCGGTTCTTCCGCCGGTCTTGGCTACCTCATTGCCCAGGCTGAAGGTAATTTCGATGCGGTCGGCGTTTTCGCAGGTATTCTGATCCTTGCGATCTTCGTCCTGATTATCGACAGCATTCTTGATGTCATCGAAAAACGCCTGATAAAATGGCGACCAGGCGGGAACGAGCGAAGAGCCTGATCCTCCGCCATCCAGGATGCAAAATCGGGCCCGTTGTCAAAGAAACAACGGGCCCGATATGTCTGTGGCATATCTTCTCGCACTATCGTCCTAGAGGTAAAAATAAATGACCAAATCACTTGATAGCTTCCACTGTCGTTCCGTTCTTACCGTCGATGGTAAGGACTATGTCTATTTCAGCCTGCCGAAGGCCGAAGCAAACGGCTTGCCCGGCGTTTCCAAGCTTCCCTATTCGATGAAGGTTCTGCTCGAGAACCTGCTGCGCTTCGAGGACGGCCAGTCGGTCACCAAGGAACACATCCTTGGCGTTGCCGAATG
>UBJO01000104.1 GCA_900465665.1 Hyphomicrobiales bacterium | reverse complement strand
CAGGGCGTGAAGAAACGGGAGTAGGTAAACTCGGTTGAAGCCAAAGGATCGACTTCACGGGTGTAGACACCCTGGTCGACGAGCTCCTGCAGCTTGATAGGGTGAACCTCAACATCAATGGAGGCGTTCGCGAGCAACGTGGCCTTAGCGACCTGGTAGGCAATCTCTTCGCGCGAATCCCATCCAATATAAACTGTTAGTTCGGCCATTTATCGATTCTCCGGGCAGTCCAAGGACAGAAGCTAAAGCGAAGCATGTGAAATGCCTGAGTGACAAAGTCAACATCGGGGTGATCAGAACAAGTCACGCCAAGGCGGCATCCCCAGCTTCTCGCCTTCGGTTTCCAGCCTGGGATTACTCATATACCGGGCAGCGGCATCATTCCACCGAACCGTGATTGCGGGCCTGATCACGATGACGCTGTTCGGACAGGTCATCAAGACCTACGACGCGCCAACGTCCATTTGACCGGCCCTTCCGTGTTTTCATTTTGGAACATATTTCTCTCTGGATGGTTTTTTCCCCGCCGAGATGGTCTCCTAACAGCTTCCTCGGCACGTGGAGGGCCTTGAGGCTCTGCAACTCTTGGCCCTCCACATCACTGCCCCGTAGGACTTGCTTTCCAGACGAGCTGCCATCAGACTTTTGGCCATCTATGGACGACGGCGTGGAAGATCTAAGACGGGTTGCGCATTGAGCGGGTTGTAAAAATGGAAACTGGAATTGACCACGTCGCCCATGGTTGGGCTCTCCTGTCGCTTCGCGTTCCCGAGGTTCGAGCACTTTCGGCCTACCGCCAATCGATCGGCGAGATGTGCGAAGCCTACAGCATTGCCGTCCTCCACCTGCGCAAAATAAAAGATCTTGGACGCGACACCGAAGAAATCACCGAGTATGAACGCCTTATCGCCGAAATCGAGCACGAGACGCTGTATTACCTTGAGATGCGCGCGCAATTGTCAGCCTAATCCCTGCCCTTCGAAATCGGCGCCCGGCAATGTCCCAAGGAACCGAATCCCCCATGATCCGTTGCGCTCGCGACAAGCTCAAAATTTTCGTCTTGGAGGCAGACAAACATGATCAACCAAAGATATGCCGTGACTAGCACTGCGTCAGTCGAAGCAGCAACACCTCAAGAGGCCGCGGAGAAGATGCTGGACCAACTCGGAAAAGCTCGGTCGGTCAGGTTCGACGTGGTCGACGAAAGCGGATCAACATTTCACGTTACCGTTCACTCCTCCGAACAATCGCATTCTCAGATCCAAACACCTGATGGCAATGCCGGCTGACGCTAGCTCACGAACTGATCGCATTGCGGCTTATCTCACCGGCGAGATGTCCCTATGCTTCCTCGATCGGTCATGGCCTCGGGGACAGGGGATCTTGCCAGCAACGATGCCTGCCCATCTTGCCCGAGCCGGTAAATCGGCTACCATAGACTGTCGCTCGGGAGTTCCCTGATACGCTTGAGTGACAGGCGAAGGGCTCGTTACCCCCAAAGCTCGAGGCCCTTCGCCGCAACAAGCACCCAGTGCCCAAGGAAGACGGAACCGGCGCAGCGATCGAGGCCCCCAATCCGCCTCCCCACACATGTCGCCATCGGCCCGATCAAGTTTTCCGCTGCGCGAGTTCGATTATGATACCATCGGGATCTCGCACAAAGGCTACTTTTTGCAGCACCTCGGGATTATAAGCAAAACGCGGTCGCTCCTTTATGTCAACGCCGGCCATCTCGAGCCTTGCGAACGTGTGGTCGACGTCTTCGTAGAGAAATGTCAGGTGGCGCAATCCGGCAGTGTCGTCGGGTACGTCCATCGCTGGCTTGGCCCCATTTGCGGGAGCGACAACCTCCAGCATCCCGCCGCCCGCGTCCAAGAAGGCTAGCTCCGCGCCGTCGTCCGTCTTTTTTCTCAGATGCAGCGTCAGCCCGAGTAGCTCGCAATAAAATCGGATCGCGCGATCCATGTTGCTGACAGTCATGCCCACATGTTCGAAGGATTTCAGCATTCGCGACCCATCTCCGCTTCAGTATCGGTCAAGCTCCGAAACTAGTTGTCGGGGACCATTCAACAATGGCTGCTGACAACATTCGGCAAAAACAAGGCGTCGACCTTAGTGGGCCGAGATTGCGGAACCGAAATGACACCCGGTGCTTGCGCAAGCTCATACGGAGAGCGTCCGCGTCACTTCATAGCGGTCAGAAGGAGCAGATCACTCCTGTACGCATAGCTGGGCTGCGTATTCAGCGGTTCACGTTTCAAACCAACACGATTATATCGGCGCCACTTGAGGCCGCCTGCTGAACATTCGGCGTTCGCGGCCTTTGCAACCAACGGGCGCTCCCCAGCTTCTGGGTTGAGCGCCCGCGGTCGTTATGGACCTGCAGCGCGCCAAAACGCGTACTGGTGTCGCGGCCTGCTTAGTCAACAAGTCCAAATACGCTCACCGGCTTTTCGAGCCCGCGCAGCCTATGCGATCCGAGTTCAAAAAATTCTGACGGCGATCCCTGCACAAGCTGGACAAACTCGGACGAAAGCAAAACCGGCCGCCTTACTTCCTTCGTAAGCTCTTCCAAACGGGACGCGATATTGACGGCGGGGCCAATCGCCGTGAAATCCAGGCGTTTTCTGGACCCTATGTTGCCATACATCACGTCGCCGACATGGACACCGATACCGTATCGAAGAGGCGATTTCCCGCCTTTCACCAGCATTTCATTCAAGTGGCTCATTCGTTTGCGGCCGTCCTTTATGGCTTCCAAGAGGTCTGCGCAGGCATTGGGGTTGCTGAGCGGGAACACAGCCAGGAGACCGTCTCCCATGAATTTCAGGATCTCGCCGCCGCGAGCCTCGATCGGTTCGCAGAGTGCATCGAAGTAGCCGTTCAGTATCTCGATGATGTCGTCTCGTGGCCATAGGTCAGACAACGCTGTAAAATCGCGCAAGTCGCAAATCATGATTGCGGCACTCACGGTCTTCCCGCTGCCTCGCGTCGTCGCGCCGGCCAAAATCTCCGCGCTGGCATGCGGTCCGACATATGTTTCCAAAAGTGTCCGCGCCATGGCGTTCTTCATGCGGATTTCACTTGCCAGGGCGAGTGCCGGGAGCAAGTCCTTCAGATAAACGAGCTCGTACTTTGAAAATCCAGTGCTCTTCTTCGTCGCGAAGGTGACGACGTGGCGCTTACCCAATGTATGCTGGATCGGCCATGCCACGTAGTCCGTAAAGCCATCCCTTTGAAGTTCTTCGAAAAGCGGATAGGCAGCGGCCTCGTCGTTGCCCGCGACGAAACGTTGCCTGACCTCCGAGGCCCCGTTGTATATTTCCGTGGCCGGTCTGCGAAGGAACAGCTCCGTGGTGTCGACATTGTAGTCGAATGTGTCGATATGGGCTTGCTCGAGGCCGGGCTGCCACAGGATCCGGGCGCCTTGCCACTGAGGGTGCTGAATCCTGAGGTGCAGCGACGACCTGTCGACCGGTACGCCTTCGAGCACGAGGCGCTCGCAGAGTTCAACAAGCAAATTGTCCAGGAAACGCTGTGAACTCGTCTCGTTCATGAGCCAGTCTAGAATGGGGCGGCGTTCACTCGGCCATATACCTGGCTTGGGACGGGACGGCATAGTTGTGATTGGGCTCATCAGAATCCTCCGGTCATCCATTCTACGAAATCTTATGGTGACTGTGGAAGAAAAGATCGAGTTGGGGCGCCACTGTCGCGGTGGTGGATCCAAGTTCCCAAGCGGCCAAGCCCGAAGAGTGAATGCTTTGTTGCCATTCTATGCCAGCAGGCCAGCATTGCATCTGCACCTCTCAGTCCGTCTTGGGAGAACTTAACGCCCTTTGTCCGATCTTTACCGACGCCTTATGCCACTGGCTGAGCGTGTTTTCAAAGACATTGCGCTCAAGCCTTTTTCGGTCCGCGCTCGACGAGCAGGATATGATCTGCAGCAAGCACGAGGTCATTGCGCTGGTTCAATACCTCGCAGCGCTCGACGACGCGGCCCATGTCTGGCCGCTTAGGATCGTCTTCCTTGGAATAGATTGTCACCCGCGTGCGGATCGTATCACCGATATGAACTGGCCGCACGAAGCGCAGCCGGTCGTAGCCGTAGGAAAATGCGACTGGATTTATGAGCGACGCCGTCAGCCCGACGCCGATCGAAAACACCATCGTGCCGTGTGCGATGCGCTGGCCGCCAGGTAGCGTCTTGGCAAATTCCGCATCCATATGGTGTGGGAAGAAGTCGCCCGTATGCCCCGCATGGACGACGAAGTCGGTTTCGGTGATCGTCCGGCCGGTCGTCGTGCGAACCGCATTGAGTTCGTAGTCTTCGAAATGGATGATTTGCTCGGACATGTGATTACTCCTTCGGCAGCGGACTTATCGGTGTGGCGGGGCTAGTGCTGGATTGATAGGCGGCCTCGACGAGCGCCATTGTCTGCCATCCGTCATCGACGGCTCCGATAAGCATATCGTCCTCGCCGGACGCAAAACGTTGAAGGTTCGCCATCCGATTGGCGAAAGCGTCTGGAAACCAGCTCCCCTCAAGCGGAACGGCGACCCATTTGTCGGCGTTACTCGCCCTGATCCAAAGCTCGTCCGGCTCTCCTTGCGGATAATCGAGATTGACGCCAAGCTTCAGATAAGCGGCGCCCTTTGTGCCACATATTCGAAATTCGCAGGCTTGAAATCGTCTGCCGAAATCGTGGTCATGGTTGATTGACAGGACGCAACGGATTTTGTCGCCATAATCGAGGATGGCGGCGGTTCGGGTCTGCGCCACTTCGTGGTTTGGATGACCGATGGTCTTGGCGTGGACGCCGAGCGGGTTGCCCAGCAGATCCCTGACGAGATCAAGGTAATGGATTGAGTGCATGGCGATCTCGATGCGCGGCAGCCCCTTTAAAAAAGGCCATAGGCCCCATGGCGTTGCCAATGCGAGCCAGGCATCGAAATCGACGACTTCGCCAAGATAGCCCCTGGCGACTGCGTCCTTAAGCGCCAGCATCATCGGCGCAAAACGCAGCTGGAAGTTGACCGCGGCCGTCAGCCGGCGCGACCGACACAATGACAGGATCTCGGTGGCTTCCTCTAGATTTCCGCCCATTGGCTTTTGAAGCAGCGTGAACGACCCCGGTGGAAGCTTTGAGAGGATGGCGGCATGGGCTGCGGGCGGCGTGGCCAGATCGAAGATTGCGCCTTCGACCTCGAGCGCTTGTTCTTGCGATACGAAAGCCATCGTGCCCCATTTTTGTGCCAAGGCGCTTGCCTTGGCACAATTCGGGTCGAAAATGCCCGCAACCGGGAATCCGGCTTTCTTGTAGGCCGGCAGATGCGCGTCGCCGACAATGCTACCAGCGCCAAAAATCACGATTGGACGCGGCTTGGCGGGGCGCGGCCATGATTGCCGGAGGCTTTTGGGGTCGAAGGGTTCAGTCATGGTGGAACACCTCCTCCATCATCGCCCACCACTCGCCCTTCTTTCGCGTTTCAAGCGGCTGTTGCTGGGGCATGCAGACGGCCCACCATTCCTTGTTCTTTGGGTGTGCAGCCATCTTTGCCATGTCGGCATCAAAATTTTCTCCGGCATATTCCCAATACCCGAAAAGAAGGTTCTCCGGTTCCTTGAGGAAGATCGTATAGTTTTTGATGTTGCATTCAGTGATCAGCGCCAGGATCTCTGGCCATACAGACGCATGAAGGCGTTTGTAATTCGCGACATTTGCGGGCTTGAGCCCGATAACCATTCCCATCCGCTGCATGGACATTCTCCTCAGCCGCGACGCTCTTTGGTGAACTCGCCAATCGACCGGTCTTCGATGGCCTGCCAGTCCCAGCTGATACCGATACCGGGCTCGCAGGGCGCGATCGCGCGTCCGTCGCGGATTTCGATGCCCTTGGTGGTCAGTTGATCGAGCTGCGGTATATATTCCACGTATTTTCCATTCTGCGTCGCGCAGACCAGACTGACATGCAGTTCCATCAAGAAGTGCGGGCAAACGGGAATATCGAAAGCCTCGGCGGCATGGGCGACTTTGAGCCAGGGTGTGATGCCGCCGATACGTGCGACATCGACTTGGACGATCGAACAGGCACCCTTTTGCATGTATTCGCGGAAATGGCGGATCGAATAGATCGATTCGCCCACGGCGATTGGTGTCGTTGTCGAGCGAGAGAGACGAATATGTCCGTCAAGATCGTCCGCCGGCAATGGTTCTTCGATCCAGGCGAGATCAAGGTCTTTCAGGCGCGCGGCGCGCCTGATGACTTCATCCACCATGAAACCCTGGTTGCTGTCGGTCATGATTTCAAAGCCATCGCCGACCGCTGCGCGCACAGCCGCAAGTCGCGTGTAATCCTCGGCCCCATGCGGTTTGCCGATTTTGACCTTGGAACCGGAAAAGCCTTTCGACTTCGCCAGGAGCGCATCTTCGACCAGCGCTTCCTTTTCGATGTGCAGCCAGCCGCCCTCGGTGGTGTAGAGCGGGCAGCTGTCCTTTGCCCCGCCTGCCAGCTTCCATAAAGGCAGCCCCTGCTTCTTGGCCCTAAGATCCCATAAGGCGATGTCGACTGCGGCGAGCGCCAAGGCCGTAATCGCGCCGATCGTCGTTGCGTGGGTCGCAAATTCCATCTTGCGCCAGATCGCCTCGATGCAATCAGCATCCTCCCCGATCAATACCGGGACGAGATGATCCCACAACAGCCGCATGATCGACGATCCGCCGGTACCGATCGTGTAACTGTAGCCGATGCCGGTGGCGCCGTCGGCGTCGGTAATCACGACGATCGGAGTCTCCTGACTGACGAAACTCTGGATGGCATCGGTGCGCTTGACCTTGGGCGCCAGGTCGACCATGCGGATTTCAATCTTCTCGATGCGTGCCATGTGTTGCTCCCTACCCTCAGTTTGCCAGGCTCTTGCCGGTGTCTGCCGAAAAGAGATGCGCCTGCGACAGATCAAAGCTCATCTTCAGCTGCTCGCCGCTTGAAAGGGCGCGGGGGTTGAGCATGCGCGCCACCCATTCGCGACCGGCAAATTCAACAAAGACAAGCGTTTCATTGCCAAGCGGCTCGGTGATGGTGACGGGTAGGCTCGCTTCGTGGACTTCCGCCACGTTGCCCGAAACCAGACCGTGACCAGTCGGGAAAATATCATCTGGGCGCAGACCGAATGTGACCTTCTGGCCGCGGGTGACGGCGGATTTGAATTTTTCGGGCAAAGGCAGACGGTCGCCATTGGCAAACATCATATGACCATCATCAATGGTGGCATCCAGGATGTTCATCGGTGGAGAGCCGATAAAGCCGGCGACGAAACGCGTCGCGGGGCGCTTGAACACGTCGTCAGGCGTTCCGACCTGCTCGATATGGCCGTCACGCATAATGACAATCCGGTCGGCGAGTGTCATGGCCTCGACCTGGTCGTGGGTGACGTAGATGACCGTAGCCTGCACCTTGGCGTGCAACTTCTTGATTTCGGTGCGCATCTGCGTGCGCAGCTTGGCGTCGAGATTTGACAAAGGCTCGTCGAACAGGAAGACGTCGGGGTTTCGCACGATGGCTCGGCCCATGGCGACGCGCTGGCGCTGGCCGCCCGACAGTTGCGCTGGGCGCCTGTCCATCAGAGCTTCGAGGCTGAGGATGGCCGCTGCCTCGTTGACGCGCTGATCGATTTCCGGCTGCGCGACCTTGGCGATCTTCAGCGAGAAACCCATGTTCTCGCGCACGCTCATGTGCGGATAGAGAGCGTATGATTGAAAGACCATCGAGATATTGCGGTCGCGTGGCGGCAGATCGTTGACGAGGCGGCCGCCGATTTCGATGTCACCACCTGAAATCGGTTCAAGTCCGGCCACCATCCTAAGCGTCGTCGACTTGCCGCATCCAGATGGGCCGACGAGCGCGACGAATTCCTTATCGGCAATATCGAGTTCGATGCCGTGAACGATTTCGAGCGCGCCGTAGCGCTTGACGAGTTTCTTGAGGGAGACCTGAGCCATGGGATATCAACCTTTGACCGCGCCGAATGTCAGGCCGGATACGAGATGCTTTTGAATGATGAAGGTGAGCGCCAGCGCCGGAACGATCATCACCACTGCAAGGGCGCACATGCCGCGCCAATCGATCGTGAACTCGGCCGTATAGTCGAGGAGACCAACCGGCAGGGTTTTCGAGTTGACCGACCGTGTCAGCTGAGAGGCAAGGGCATATTCGTTCCAGCAGGTGAGGAAGGCAAAAATGCCCGCTGATGCGATACCTGGACCGGCCAGCGGGAACTCGACCTTCCAGAAGGCCTGCCAGCGCGTGCAGCCGTCGATCTGCGCCGCTTCGGCGAGATCCTTTGGGACCTGACGGAAGAAGCCGTCGATCAGCCAGATGGTGAAGGGCACATTGAGGGCTACATAGGTCAGGATCAGCCCGAAATGCGTATCGATAATGCCGATGCGCGAATAGAGGATGAAAAGCGGGAGCGAAAGGGCAATACCTGGCACCGAACGCGTCAGCATCAAGTCGAGAAATGTTGCGGATTTGCCCGCGAACTTGAAGCGCGCGAATGCATAGCCGCCGGACATGCCGATTGCGAGCGCGATGACCGTCGAGGTGATCGAGATGATCAGCGAATTGCGGAAGTAGTCCCAGATGGGGATGCCGCCCTTGCCGATGCCGGAGAACATGGCCCGGTAGGCATCGAGCGACAGCTCATTCGGGATCCAGACGGGAGGCTTCGCCATGATTTCGACCGGCGGTCGCAGCGAACTGAGAACGATCCAGAAGCCTGGCAGGCAGATGATAAGCATCGCCAGGAACAGTCCGATCAGATAAAAGACACGGCCGATACGGCGACGCAGGCGCTGTCGAGTATTGCTGTCCATGACTACCACTCCGCGCCGATCTGGGTGCGGGCAAGCGCCAGCTTCCGAAAGAAATAAACGGTAAACGCGATCGACAAGATGATCGAGACGTAGGCCATGGCATTGGCAAGCCCCATCTGAGCATCGGCATAGGCGGTGCGTCCGACCAGTGTCCACAAGAGCTCGGTTCGCCGCGCCGGGCCGCCATCCGTCATGATCTTGACGATGTCATAGGCTCGCGCGACATCGAGCGAGCGGATCGTCATGGCGATGAACGCAAAGGGCATGAGAAACGGCCATATGACGTAGCGGAACGTTTGCCAGGGGGTACAACCGTCGACGCGGGCGGCCTCCACGGGTTCTTGCGGCATGGCGAGCAGCCCGGACAGGATGAGGATTGCAAAGACTGCTGTGGACGACCAGACTTCGGCAACGACGATCGAAAATAGCGCGAGGTTGCCGTCGATCAGCCACGGGATCGCGGTGTCTGTCAGTCCGAGCGCCTGAAGCGCGTTGTTGATGAGGCCGACATTGTCGTTGAACATGAATTTGAACTGAAAGCCCACGAGGACGGGGGAAAACATCATCGGAAACATCATCATGGTGCGCAGCAGACGCTGACCCATGGTTGCCCGATTGACGAGCAGCGCCAGCCCCAGGCCGAGCAACATTTCAAGATTGAGCGCGATCGTCAGCAGCACCACGGTGCGCACGAAAGCTGCAAGAAACACGGGATCGGTGAGGATGCGAACATAGTTCCGCAAGCCGACAAAGACAAAGAGCGTCTGCGGCCGGGTCAGGCGGAACGGTGTGAAACTGGAATAAAGAGAAAGTAGCAGTGGCACCAGGACGACAGCCGCCAGAACGATGATGGCCGGCAGGAGCAAGACTATGGGTGTCGGGATTTTTTTGAACATCGAACAACCTGTCCACGCCATATCGGCGCCTGGACTGCATGAGGGAGCCTAAGGAAGCTCCGATCTTTCAAAATCGGGCCCGCACCCGTTTTGCAGGTGCGGGCCCCGTTATGACAGGATTAGAGAGCGCCGGCGTCCTTGAGGATGTTCGTCGCCTTGTCGGCTGCGGCGTCGAGAGCCTCCTTGGAGGTCTTGTCGCCGAGGATAGCCGATTGCAGTTCCGGATAGACCGCGTTGGAAATCTCGATCCATTCGGGCGTGCGCGGAACCGGGAAGGCATGTTTCATCGCTTCCTGGAAGGCGCCGAGAGCTTCCTTCTTGTAAGGATCGCTCGCAGCCTGCTCGATGTCCCAGTCCCAAACCGCCTTGCGGGTTGGCAAGGTGCCAGTTGCCGCCTCGATCTTTTGGGAATCTTCGTTGGTGAGGAACCAGACGAGCGATGCCGCCGCATCCTTGTGCCCGCAGGCCTCGGTGACGGAGAAACCGTGATGACCTGACCAGCCGGTCCGCTTGCCGGAGGAACCGGCGGGCTGAACGATGACGCCGACATTGCCGGCAATCTTCGAGTTTTTCGGATCGTTGAAGTAGGAAGCCCAGCCCGGCCAGTCCAGATCAAGTGCGACTGTGCCGGATGCAAAACCCGCGCCGAGGTCATCCCAGAGATAGTTTGTGGTTCCGACCGGCACCGCCTTGGCCTTATACATGTTCACAAACCAGTCGAGAGCGCGGACACCGGCTTCGGAGTTGAAGGTCGGCTTCCCGTCCTTGTCGAGATATTCACCGCCTTCAGCGACCAGCATTTCGAAGAAGCGGCCATTGATCGCCTCCTCCTTGCCGGGGAACTGCGTGCCGAAGAAATTCGGCGGATTAGAGAAGAAGATCGCCTGATCCGACACCTGCTTCCAGGTATCCGGCGGAGCCAGGTCGTAGCCGTACTTTTCCTTGAAAGCCTTCTTCTTGGCTTCGTCGCTGTAGAGGCTTTTTTGGTAGTACATTGCCGAAACATCGAACTGTGCGCGCGGCAACATGACCAGCTTGTCGTCGATCGTGGATGCCGAGATCGTTGAATCGACGAACTTGGCAATCTCGTCGGCAGGCAGCAGCGGCTTCAGGTCGGTATAGAGACCTTCATAGATCGGCGCGAAAGACGAGTGGTTCGAGCCAACGCACCACTTGATGTCGCCCGCGGCCAGATCCGATTTCATTTCCTTGTCGAGCTCGAAGTAGTTCTTCTTAGAAAGAACGTTGACCTTGGCACCCGTCGCCTTCTCCCACTCGGCGATGCGCGCATAGAGCGGCTCATACTGCTGGCCGCCGATCAATTTGGCATCGATCGTCACGCCTTCAAATTTTCCCGGCAAATCGGCAGCACTGGCGACCGACGCAGCCAGCGAAATCCCAGCCGCGAGGCTGGCAATCAACTTTCTCATATTCCTGTCCTCCAAAACGGCGATCCGCAAGGAATAGCCGGCTCCTCACATATGAGTTTTATTTTTATATACAAACGACAAGAAAGAGCCTTCGTCAAGCGGAAGTTTCCCTTCTCGAAAGCGCAATCTGCGTATATGCAACTCTTATTCATAGGAGACCGTACATGGAAAACGATGACGCAGACCGTTACCGCGCACCGGCGCTCGACAAGGGTCTCGACATTTTGGAACTCTTGGCGAGTGTGGAGGACGGTCTGTCACAGACGGAGATCGCCAAACGTCTCGACCGCAGCGCGAACGAGTTTTATCGCATGCTCGATCGACTGGTGCGTCGCGGCTATGTCGCAAAACTCGAGGGCGACCGCTTTGCACTGACGCTCAAGCTCTTTGGGCTTTCACAGTTGCACGCGCCGACCAGGCGGCTCGCCTCCTTTGCAACGCCGCTTATGCGTGAGCTTGCCCAAAAGACCCGCCAGGCCAACCACCTTGCGGTCTTTGATCGCGGCAACGCCGTTGTCATTGCGCAGCAGGAAGCGCCTGACTATTGGGGGATTTCCATCCGCGTTGGCTCACATGTGAACCTCTTCGACACCGGCTCCGGCCATGTGCTTCTGGCGTTTAGGGATAAAGAAGAGCGCGATTTGATGATCTCCGAGCATGTGCGAAGCCGTGACGACATCGATCTGTCGGAGGATTTTTATGAGCGCCTCGACCAGATAAGAACGCAGGGCTACGAGATGATGCCGAGCGCCCAGACGGCCGGTGTCTACAACCTCTCAGCGCCTGTTCTCGGTGCCGACGGGACGTGCATGGCAGCGCTCACCTGCCCCTATATCGCATTGGTCAACGCGCCTGGGGCCCCCGATATCACCCGCACGATCACGCATCTGCAAAAAACCGCCAAGCAGCTCTCTATCCTGGTCGGATCAGACGAGATTGCGAAATCGCAACCGTCTTCATAAATGAATCTTTTCTTCCAACATGCGGCCTCCGCGACCGCCCTTTCAAAGCGCGACCGCATCGATTGCCAATGGTCCGAAGAATCAAGGTACAAAGGTCAGGCTAACCCGCAGTCCGGGCTCAGCCTAATTATTCCAATCGCGGTAGTGACGGCGATCCCAATCGCGCGCCCGCCGATCGTCGCGACGATCGGCGTCACGATGATAGCGGTCACGATAATACTGACGCTCGGCGCGCTCAGGGTGTTTGGTGCATCTCCACGGCTCGCGGTAGCAGACGTTTGCGTCACCGCCAAGCAAGCTGTCCTGCCCTTTGCCGTTCACATCAAAGGCGAATGCGGGAGCTGCGATCAGCAACGACAGGCCGAAGGCTGCAATATAGTTCTTCATCAAACACACCTTTCATCCGCGATGCTCAAGTGGGCGTGTTCACTTACCCGCCCCGCATCACGGGAGTAACTGGTTTCGAGACCAACTGTTCCATCGCAGGCCAACAGCCAGCCTCGCATCGAGAGGCGGACGCGACGACTGGGACACGGCTCGGACATGCGACCGCGTCTCCGCAACTGTCGAAAGGCACAGACTTGGCACGCAGAGTGCAGGCGGGAACCATTAGATCGTCTTGCTGACGTGGCGTTCACGCCCATAGACCGAAACCAGCGCGACGATGATGACACCGAGCGCTGCCTGCACCGCTGACGGTTGGAAGCCGAGGCCGATGAGAAGCGTGTTGATTTCCGTCAGCACCAGTGCGCCTGCGATTGTTCCGACATAGCTTCCCTGCCCGCCGATCAATGCTGCACCACCGACCACCACGGCTGCAATCGTCTGGAAAAGATAGGGCTGGCCGACATCGCCGTAGGCCGACCCTGTAAATCCGAGCAGCAAGACGCCCGTCACTGCCGAGAACAAGGCACTGATCGCAAAGGTCACGGCCCACATGCCGACAGGATTGATCAAGGCTAGCGGTGCAGCGAAAGGGTTGCTGCCAAGGGCGTAAAGCCTGCGGCCATACGGCGTGCGGGCCAGTATCAACGCGACGATTGCGGCGAGGATGACCACGCACGGGACCACCCACGGCAAAGGCAACGGCCCGGCACTTCCCCCGATCGAGACAAAGTCAGAGATCGCCTGTGGCGCCGACCCCGACGGAAAGCCGGCTGTCCAAAATAAAACGGCACCCTGGACCACCATGCCAGTTCCGAGCGTTACGATCAGCGGATGGATGTTCAGACTTCGGGACACATAGCCGTTGAATGCACCAATCAATAAGGCAATCAATGCGACGATCAGGCAGACGATCGCGAAATTCCATTGCTGGCCATAGAGTTGGGCCGCCACCACATTAGCAAAGCCGATCACGAAGGGTATCGACAGATCGATGCCGCCAAGGATGACAACAAGGGTCTGGCCGATGCATGCAATCGCCAGCAGCGATGCGAGCACAAGCAGCGCGCGGATCGCAAAAGGCTGCGAATAACCGGGAATGAGGATCGTGCCGATCACATGCAGCAGGATGACGATCGCAAAGGCGCCGATTGCCCGGCCAGTCGTCCCCTTCAAGAGTTTGGTCGTCATCATCGGGCGCGCGCTCCTTTGGCGCTCTTTTCCTGAAGCGCAGTCAGCACGACGGCAGCAACCAGGATCGCGCCATATGCGATTTGAAGGACATAGGTTGAGACATTGAAGGCGGTCAGCGCGCTTTGCAGCAAGAAGATATCGATCGCACCAATCGCCGCTCCCGCAAGGCCGCCGCGCCCACCGGCAAGGCTGACGCCGCCAAGAGCGACCGATGCGATGGCGATCAAGGTATAGCTGGGGCCAATATTGGGATCTGCCGACCCGATCAATGCCGTTAGCATCAGGCCAGCGATCGCAGCAAAGAGACCGGTGATCAGATAGGCAATGAACCGAACTTTCGTAACCGGCACCCCGGCGGTATAGGCAGCGCGATCGTCGCTGCCAACCGCCATCAAGAGGTCGTAGTAAGGCAGCTTCTTGATAAGCAGCCAGCAAATCGCAACAGAGGCAAGGGGCAAGATCGACCAGCTTGCCGACATGGCCTTCAGCCAACCAGGGGCTGGACCGACGGGCGACGGCACGATTGTCAGCGTCACCCCGCCGAGGACGAGATAGGTTCCAAGCGTTGCAACGATCGGCTGGATGCGCACGACGGTCGCCAGAAAGCCATTGATGGCGCCGATCGCCAGTCCGGCAAGGAGTGCTGCAGGTATCAGCACGGCGGGCGAGGAAATGCCCATGGTGAGAAAAAGCACCTGGATGACGATCGCGTTGACGAAGCCCATGGCTGGTCCAACGGAGATATCGATACCACCGCGCCCGGCCAGGATAACGGGCGCCGACGCAAGAGATGCGCCGATCAGCGGCGCTGCAAGCCCGATCAGCGTCCCCCAGTTGCCTGGAGCAAAACGGGTCGGATTAAGGATCAGGTTCAATACCAGCAGCAGGACGAACAGAACCGCTGCAAAGCCTGCATTCCTGATCAGATTGGCAAGACCGAAAAAGCGGGCGCCCATATCAAACGGCCTTTCCAAACATAGCGGAGATAACGTTCTCAGCCGTCATTTCAGCGCCGGCCATTTCGGCCGAGATCTCATTCTCGCGAAAGACCAGCAACCGGCCACAAAGAAGAAGGATCTCCTCGATTTCACTCGACAGGATCACCAAGGTCATGCCGTCTGCCGCAAGCTCGCGAAAGACCCCGTAGAGCACGTGGCGGGTCGCGACATCGACACCGCGCGTCGGGTCGTTCAGGAGGAGTATGTCGGGGCCGAGCGCCAGGGCTCTTGCGAGAAGCACCTTTTGCTGATTGCCGCCTGATAGCGTGGTGATCGACGCATCGAGATCCTGCACCTTGATCGAGAGCTTCTGGCGATAGGCTTCAAAGCGCTCGCGACGCCTGGCCGCTGTAATCAGCCCGGCAGTCGTGTCCTTCCAGACGGTCGCGATCGCGAAATTGTCGAGCACGGACATGGATGGAAAAATTCCGGTCGCCCGTCGATCCCGTGGCAGATAGGCGATACCGTTGGCAACAGCCTGGCGGAAGTCTTGTAAAGGCCTACCCTGCCCCTGGCGCATCACAGAAACCTGTCCACTTGCTGGTGCGACAAGGCCCGCAAGCGCTTCCAGGAATATCTGCTGTCCGTGGCCGTCCAACCCGGCAAGACCGACGATTTCGCCCGCCGCGATCGTCTGTGATATCGGTCGGGCGCCTGCCTTCAGTTGGAGATTGTCGATGGTCAACCTGACATCAGACATGGCTCAACTCCTCGGCCATGCGCGGGGCCATTGCGGCTAAGAGTTCTTCCGATGAGGAGATGCCGGCCTCTTCGGTTCGAACGACACACCCGCCTCTGAGGATCGATATCCTGTCGGAAAGCGCTTTCACCTCGTCCATTCTGTGAGTGATGAAGATCAGCAGACTTCCGGCATCAGCGAGCTCCCGCATCAGGCGAAAGACGGATTGGCGGTCGCCAAAGTCGAGCGCTGCCGTCACTTCGTCGAGGATCAGGACGCGTGGGCACCGCACCACCGCCCGCGCCAAGACTACGAGCTGCTGGGCGGCCAGGGGAAGCGATCCGGCCGTCGCATCGAGCGGAATGTCGGTGACGGCAAAGCGGCTGAGCGCGTTGGCGGCCGTTTCGCGCCGGCTTTTGCGCGCCACACCGCGCGTCCACAAGCCATCGAGCCCAAGCAGGATGTTGTCAGTCACGTCGCGATCAGGTGCAATCAGGATTTCCTGGAAGACGGTCGCGAAACCGGCGCGTTGGAAGCTGGCCGGGTTGGTGGCGGCAAGGCGCGCGCCGTCAAGCCTGACTTGACCTTCATCCTGGGGAACGATGCCTGAGAGGATCTTGACGAGCGTGCTCTTGCCCGAGCCGTTTTCGCCAAGGATCGTGTGTATGGTTCCGGCACGAAACGTGACCGTCGCGCCTGACAACGCGACGGTCTCCCCGTACCTTTTTGATAGGCCTTCGATTTCTAGCATGTATCCGATCCGGGGAGGCTGCGGTCATGGACCGCAGCCCGTCAATCTTACTTGGCGCAGGCGTCGGGCGTCTTGGCGTAATCCCATCCCGGCGTCGGCTTGGCACCGTCGAAATAGGCGTTGAGCAGATCTTCCGGCATTGGATCCGTCGGCGGCACTGGGAAGATCGACACCGCATCGGGGGTCATGCAGTCCTTGTACCACTTCGGCAGATCGGCGTTGTGAACGGCCGGGATCGGGATCATGAGCGTGTTCAGCTTCGGCTTTTGCCCGTCGAGCATACGCACGCCCACTCTAAAGAGTGTCTGTGCGGTCCAATGGGGCAATAGCGCATGGCCCTCGAACTTGTACTTGTCCGGGTTGGCCTTCCAATAACCGAGCGCATCGCCTGTCAGGGATCCTGTGATAAGCGGTGCGGGGCGGCCGGCTTGCGCGAATGCCTCGGCGACGACCCGGCTTTCGCTGCCGGTTGTCCAGACAGCATCGACAGGTGCCGGATTGGTAGCAATGGCCTGGAGCACGACCGTCTTCGTGACGTTAGCGGTCCAGTTGCCGTTGACCGATCGAGCAACCTTCAGGTTCTTGTCCTCGGCAAGAGCCTTGTCGGCACCCTGACGTTCCTGAGCGACAATCGGATGACCGGCAATCCCTTCCACCATCAGCACATTACCGCCCTTGGGCAGCGCCTGGTTGATGGCCGTGACCATGTCATAGCCCCAGCGGGCATAGTTGGAATCGACATTGATCGCGTTTTGGCTGGTCACCGAGCCCGCCGCAGTGACGAAGGGGATTTTGGCTGCGGCGGCTGCGTCCAACGCGTCGTCGAGAGCGGTCGCAGAACCTGGGATCGAGGTGATGATCGAGCAACCCTTGTCGATGAAGGCGCGGATCTGGTTGATCTGCTGGCTGACGTCGTTGTTGGAATCTGAAACTTCGAAGCTGGAGACACTGCCATCAGCAATCAGCCCGTCGACCAGCCGCTTCAGCTCCTTGGTCACGGTAACGCGCCAGGGATTGCCCTGGTAGGATTCCGAGTGACACCATTTCCAAGGCTTGGCCGGCGGCGTCCAGTTGCCCCAGGCCGATGGGCCGACCTTTTGAGGAGCGCCATCATACTGCGCCTTCAAAAGATCGGGCAGACCTGACACGACGGTGCCGACATCGTCTTGCGCCATGGCTGGCACGCCCAGGGCTGCAAGGCTTGCGCCCGCCAGCAAACTGCAGATGCTCTTTCTCATTTCACTCCTCCTTATCGGCGCCTGGTTCCTCCCGCGCCCAATTTCAAAAGCTATTGGCAAACATCCTGTTGAGATCGGCGATTACCTGGCCAGCCGCTTCACCCTCCTTGAGGCCCGAATTGATGCGGTCGGATGCCTGCTGCTGGAAAGCCATGTAGCCGTTGTGACGCGGCCGCACCCAGGCGCCATCAAGGGTGGCGCGGGTCGCGCGATAAAATTCCGAGGCGTGTTGATTGACAGTGTCGTCTTCCCAGGCGTCGGAATGGCCAGGTTGTCCGCCGGCGCTTGCGTATAGTCCACGCTGTATGGGGCCGCTCGCGATCCAATAGGCAAAGTCGATCGCTTCTTTCGGACTTTTGGAGAAGGCCGATACCGCGATCCCCGTGCCCCCGAGCGCCGAGCCGATGGGGCCAGAGCTGCCCGCAACGGGAATGTCGGCGAATTGCAAAAGTCTGTCTCGGAAACCCGCGATGGAATAGCTGACATAGCCATAGATGAGCGGCACGCAGTCGATGCGGCTATCGGCTGATGACATCGCCTCGAAGACAGCAATCGGGTCCATGTCGAAACATGCGGGATCGACGAGCGATGCAATCTCGCGCATCATTTCGAAGGTCTTGGCGCCAGCCGCGGGCTCGATCACGTGTCCGGGGTCGACACGACAGGGATGCCCGCGATTGGCTGAGAGCGTGTAAAACGTCATCAGCGTGTGTGGAGGACGAAGCGGCAGCAAGACCCGCCCTTCCCTTGCCAGCGAGATGACCTCCTCCCAAGTGGCGGCGGGCTTGGCCAGTCTATCCGGCCGGTATGCCTGTACCTGCGTCGCCGCGTCAACAGGAAAGCCCCATTGACGACCCTCGGCGTTATAGCTTGGGTAGGACGCGCCGACACTGCCTGCGGCGAGCGCCTTTTGCTCTTCAGCGCGATCCGTTACATCGAGTGGCAGCAGGCATTTCTCATGAGTTATCTGTCCGACATGGGGATGATCGATGACGATCAGGTCGTAGGCGCGCGCCAACTCTTCGACAGGGTAGGCCTCGAAGTCCTGCAGGGAGCGCTTTTCCCAGTGAACGGCAATGCCTGTCTCTGCCTCGAAGAGTTCAGAGCAGGCAACCATTGGATCGTAGCCGCGCGGATGGCTCCATGTCATGCCCTTCAACATCACCTTGCTCATAACCCGAACTCCTCGCGGATTGCTGCACTATGTTCGCCGATGCGGGGTGCTGCGCGGTCGAACTTCGGACGATTTCCATCGACGCGAAGGGGCGAGCGCGTGGTGAGGATCGAGACGTCGTCGTCGCGGGTTACCGTCTGCAGCATGTCAAGCGCCTTGAAGCCGTCGCTCGCCATGAGTTCATGCCAATTTAGCACTCGTGCGCACCAGATATCGGCCGGCTCGAGAATGGCCAGCCATTCGTCGATCGTGCGTGTCACTATCTTCTGGGCGATGAGCTCCTTGATGCGGTCGCGGTCACGAAACCAGCTCGAGGGATCGTCGCGATAAGGATCGAGCTCTGGCATGCCGAGGAGATCGGCGAGTTTGGGTATCGGTGTCATGGCAATCGAGAGGTAGCCGTCGCTTGCGGCATAGACACCGTAGGGCGCGGAAAGATAAGCATGCGCGCTGCGGAAATTGGATCGCTTCGGCAGGCGCTTGCCGTCGTTGAGATGAGTGGTCAGAACCTCGAACTGGAAGTCGACCAAGGCTTCCATCAAGCTGGTCTCGACGAGACTTCCCTTGCCTGTGACGCCGCGGCGCACAAGTGCTGCCAAAATGCCCTGGCAAGCGGCGGCCCCCGCCAACATGTCGCCGATCGCCAGGCCGAAGGGAACGGGACCCTGATCCTCGTCACCATTGAGCCACATGACGCCCGAGCGTGACTGCGCGAGCAGATCCTGGCCTGGACGCTTGACCCATGGACCCTCGTCACCATAGCCGCTGATCGATGCGTATACGAGACGAGGGTTCAGAGCCTTGACGGCGTCATAGTGAAGCCCGAGCCGCTCGATGACGCCAGGCCGAAAATTTTGGATGACCACATCCGCGCTCTGAAGCAATGTCCTTAATGCCTTCAGATCGCTCTCGTTTTTAAGATCGATCGCCAGGCTTTCCTTTGCACGGTTTATTGCGTGAAAGATCGTCGAGTCGCCGCCGATTTCGGTGTCGCTGAGATAAAGACGTCGCGACAGGTCCCCACCATCCGGGCGCTCTATCTTGATCACCCTGGCGCCAAGATCCATCAGCCGAAGCGAACAGTATGGGCCTGACAGAAACTGGCTCATGTCGACGACCACGAGGCCGCTGAGGGGGAGATCATTCGAATGCGTCATCGCAGATTACTTTTCCGTCTTGCCGGCGAAATCGGCCGGGTTCTTGTACTTCACGGTTTGCAGGTGCTCGCAGTAGAGAACAAGCTCACCCTCGCCCTTGAAGACCTCATAGCTTGCCCTGATCAGGCCGAGTTCCTGGTAGCGAGGGCGCTTGGCGAGATTTGTGCGGATCGTGTAGATCTTGTCTCCGATGAAGACCGGCTTTATGAAGCGCAGCTTGTCATAGCCATATGAGAAGGCATTGACGCAGTTGGTTGCGACCAGGCCGAGCCCAGCGGAAAAGACGAAGGCGCCGGCGACCAGACGCCGACCGAAGACGCCCTCGCTTTCCGCGAACATCTGATCCTGCACGTAGGGATGTATGTCGGTCACCAGCACATTGAAAAGATGGCTGTCGCTTTCGCCGATCGTTCGGCGCAACGAGCGGATCTTCTGTCCCTCGGGCCAATCCTCGTAAAACCAGTTTTCGGCGTTCCACACCGGCAAATCGGCATGCTCATGCGGCATGTCGGATGGATGCGTGGACGAAATCCCGACGGTCGCCTCCTGGCCCACAACGATGCCCTCCCCGGCAACGAAATTTCTTATGTGAATATCACTTTCACATATGCATCACCTTTGCAAGTCCATTCGATTATGCGATCAAGGAGACGATGCATGGACGGAACGGGAGGCCGGATATGAATGACGCATATTTTCTTTTCATCGGGTCCTGTAATCGGAAGACCCCCTACTTCGCGTCGGCAAACGGCGCGGGCGTGAGCGTCTATCGGTTCGACGAGGAAACGCTCGCGGCAACGAAAGTCACCGAATGTGCCGATATCGACAATCCGACTTACTTATCGGTGAGCTTGGATGGAAGGGCAGTCTATGCCAACTCCGAGATCTTCGGCTGGCGAGAGGGACTCATCACCGCGTTTTCGTTCGACAAAACGTCTGGCGCCCTCACCTATCTCAACATGCAGCCTTCTCGCGGCAGCATCACCGCTCATAACGTCGTCTCTCGAGACGGCAAGAAGCTAATGGTCGTAAACTACAGCATGGGGGACGGCGGGCCCGACCAATCTCTGGTGGCATTTCCATTCACAGACGAAGATGGTCTTTATCCTCCCAGCGCAACCATACGTCAGATCGGCCAAGGACCCGATACCGCCCGGCAGGAACGCAGCCACGCCCACAGTGTCGTGGAGATCAGCGACAATGTGTTCGTGGTGGCGGATCTCGGCTGCGACACACTGACAAGCTATCGATTGGAGGGCGATCAACTCCTCCGTCTCTCGCAAACGCAGTGTGAGGCCGGTGCTGGACCTCGACACACGGCCCTTCACCCGAACGGGCGTTTTCTCTACGTGCTGAATGAGCTTAACTCGACTTGCTCAAGTTTTGCCGTGGATGCTCGATCAGGGGCGCTGACACCGATCAGCTCCACGAAAGCACTTCCGGAAACCCACGAAAACCATTGTTCCGACATTCAGATCTCGCCCGGCGGGCGTTTTCTCTACGGTGGAAATCGTGGGCATGACAGCATTTCGGTGTTCAAGGCGCTGGATAATGGTGCTGTCGAGCTTCTTTCTTGCATCTCCTGCGGCGGCAAGACTCCGCGCAACCTCGCCCTTTCCCCATCAGGTCGTCATCTGTTTTGCGCGAACCAAGACTCCGACCGGATTTCAGTATTCGAACGAAATGCCGAAACCGGGCAACTGCGCGATACCGGAGCCTTCATCGAAACCGGCACGCCAACCTGCATCAAGACATCGGCAACCTGACGTGGATCATAGTCACGATTATTCACGACACACATTTCAAACCGGATGCCATGATTGAATAGGTCACGGGGATATGCTCACCGCCGAACCCGGCACCAAACCGAAGCAGTCCGCGTCGCAGAGCTTCAGCTTCTTGCAATTGACAGTGAGCGCTGCGAACACCCC
>UBJO01000105.1 GCA_900465665.1 Hyphomicrobiales bacterium | reverse complement strand
GTTGGGAGGGGTTGGGGAGGGGACTTTACTCCAAAGCCTCGGCAATCAGATCGTCCGCGGCTTCCGCCAGCAGAACATCCTGCGCCTCGCCATGCACATGCTCCTTGCCGATCTCCAGCATCACAGGCACGGCGAGCGGCGAGATGTGCTCCAGCGGGCGGTGGGTAATGTGCCCCTTGATTCGCTTCAGCATATCGCCAAGACGGCCGATGTCCAAAAGCCCGGTCGCCGCATCCTGTCGCGTCGCCTGCAGCAGGATGTGGTCGGGCTCGTGGGTTCGGAGCACGTCGTAGATCAGATCGGCGGACACCGTCACCTGCCGGCCGCTCTTTTCCTTGCCCGGGTGCCGGCGCTCGATCAAGCCTGCAATCACGGCGCAATTGCGGAAGGTGCGCTTCAAAAGAAAGGATTCGTCGAGCCAGCTTTCGAGATCGTCGCCCAGCATGTCCTCGTCGAAGAGGTCGGATAGGCTGAGCCTACCGTTTGATATCATCCGCCCCATGTCCTCCAGCCCCCAGATGCCGAGCGAATAATCGGTGGCGACGAATCCGAGCGGCTTGGCGCCAGCGCGCTCCAGCCGGCGGGTCAAAAGCATGCCGAGCGTCTGATGCGCCAGCCGCCCCTCGAACGGGTAGGCCACCATGTAGCAGCGGCTGCCGCGCGGGAAGGTCTCGATCAGCAGCTCGTCGCGTTTCGGCAGGATCGATTTCTCTTTCTGGATCGCCAGCCAGTCGCGCACCTGGTCCGGCAGCCGGTGCCAGCGGTCGGGATCATCGAGCATCAAGCGCACCTGGTCGGCGAGATAGGTGGAGAGCGGAAACTTGCCGCCGGCATAAGATGGTATCTTCGGATCGTTGGAATAGGCCTGGCTTGCCAGCGCCTCGTTCTCGCGGATACCCTCGAAGCGCAGCACCTTGCCGGAGAAGATGAAGGTGTCGCCAGGCGAAAGCTGCTCGAAGAAATACTCCTCCATCTTGCCGAGCGTCGCCCCGCCGCGCCCGATGCGGCCGCCTTCGCCGCGCTTCACCATCTTCAGGTTCAGCATCGGGCTCTCGACGATGGTGCCGAGGTTCAGGCGGTACTGCTGCGCCACCTGCGGATTGGAGACACGCCAGCGGCCTTCCCTGGTCTTGCGGATGCGGGCATAACGCTCATAGGTGCGCAACGCATAGCCACCAGTGGCGACGAAATCGACGATCCGCTCGAAGGTCTCCCAGCCAAGGTCGGCATAGGGCGATGCGCTGATGATCTCGTCATAGAGCTCCAGCATGTCGAATGGCTCGGCGCAGGCCATGCCGAGAACATGCTGGGCGAGCACGTCGAGCGCGCCGCGCCCGACCGGCGGCGTGTCCTGCGCGCCGATATAGTTGGCGTCGAGTGCTGCCTGGCACTCCATCACCTCGAAGCGGTTGGCGGGAACGAGGATCGCCTTGGAGGGCTCGTCCATCCGGTGGTTGGCGCGGCCGATACGCTGCGCCAGTCGCGAGGCGCCCTTCGGCGCGCCGACATGGATGACCAGATCGACATCGCCCCAGTCGATGCCGAGGTCGAGTGTCGAGGTGGCGACCACGGCGCGCAGCCGGTTCGCCGCCATCGCCGCCTCCACCTTGCGCCGCTGGCCGACGTCGAGCGAGCCGTGATGCAGCGCAATCGGCAGATTGTCGTCGTTGGCGGTCCAGAGCTCCTGAAACAGCATCTCCGCCTGGCTGCGGGTGTTGACGAAGAGCAGCGTCGTCTGGTGCTCGAGCAGTTGCTTGTAGACATCGGGGATCGCGTATTTCGCGGAGTGGCCGGACCAGGGAATGCGCTCTTCCGTGGACAGGATCGAGATATCGGGCTTGGCCCCACCTTCCACCGTGACGATCCCGGCATGCCGCTCGCCACCTTCCGGCTGCGCCACCAGCCACTTCTGCAGCTCCAGCGGCTCGGCGACAGTGGCCGAAAGGCCGATCGTCTGCAGCTTCGGCGCAAGCCGCCTGAGCCGCGCCAGCCCCAGCGACAGCATGTGGCCGCGCTTCGAGGTGACCAGCGAATGCAGTTCGTCGAAGATGATGTATCTCAAATCCTTGAAGAAGCGCTCGGCCTCGCCATTGGCAAGCAAAAGCGCCACCTGCTCCGGCGTCGTCAAGAGGATGTCGGGCGGGCTGAGCTTCTGGCGCTGTCGTTTGGAAACCGGCGTGTCGCCGGTGCGGTTCTCGACGGTAACGGGAAGCCCCATTTCCTGCACCGGCTTCATCAGATTACGCTCGATATCGACCGCCAGCGCCTTCAGCGGAGACACGTAGAGCGTGTGGATGCCGGTAAAGGCCGATCCGGGCGGTATCTTGCCGCGACGGGTGAGATCGGTGAGCGATGGCAGAAAGCCGGCGAGCGTCTTGCCGGCCCCGGTCGGCGCGATCAAGAGCGTGCTTTCGCCGGCCTCGGCGCGCGCCAGAAGCTCCAGCTGATGCCTGCGCGGCTGCCAGCCCTTCTCCGCGAACCAGCGGGTAAAGGGGGCAGGCAGGGATATCAGGCGCTCGCTATCGATCTGGTCCACCGCCTGAATGTAGTTCAAACCGCGCCGATGAGAAGGCGTCGTGTTAGCCGATCGTCGATGCGGCCGGTAATTCCGCCGCATTGCTGGTGCGCCTTGCAATCAGCAACGCAAATCGATGGAACGACAGATGTTGACGCGCCGATCTTTGCTGACCGCCCTGAGCGCCGCAACCGTGATGCCGAACATGTTGCTGCCGGGCAGGGCCCGGGCCGCCGGCAACCCGGCGGATGCGCCGAGCGAAATCCTGCCGCTGTGGCCAGACGAGCCGCCGGGTGGAGGCGGCCCATCCGGCGCGATCGTCGAAAATGCCAGAGGCGCGATCAGCAACATCGCCATGCCCGATATCGCGGTTTATGCCCCGGCAAAACCCAACGGCATTGCCGTGCTGATCGCCGGCGGTGGCGGATACCGGCGGATCTCGATGCGCAACGAGGCGAGGCCGGCGGCGCGCTGGCTGAACAGTCACGGCATCACCGCCTTCGTACTGTCCTATCGTTTGCCCGGAGAGGGTTGGGCGGCCGGCCCGCTGGCGCCGTTGCAGGACGCGCAGCGCGCGATCCGGCTGATCCGGGCCAATGCCGCGCATTTCGGTATCGATCCCGGCCATCTCGGCGTGCTGGGCTTTTCGGCCGGCGGTCACCTGCTCGGCCTTGCGGCGACCCGCTCCGCATTCGCTTCCTATCGAGAGGTCGATGCCGCGGACAAGCAATCGGCGCGACCGGATTTCGCGGCGCTCATCTATCCCGTCATCACGCTGAAGCCGCCCTACGACAACACCTGGACCCGCCGCATGCTGGTCGGCAGACATCCGAGCGCGGCCCTTAGCGCCGAATGGTCGGTCGAGGATCATGTCAGAGCCCGCTGCCCGCCCATGTTTCTGGTGCAGGCAAAGGACGATCCGATCTCCAATCCTGAAAACACCGTTATCCTGCAGCAGGCCTGCCTGAAGGCCGGCGTGCCGGTGGAGTTGCACCAGCTGGAAAATGGCGGCCACGGCTTCGGCATGGGGCGAAGCGGCAAGGCGTCGGCGGATTGGCCGGCTGACTTTGCGCCATGGCTGGCGTGCATCAACCGGCCGATCCTATTATCGGGTGATCAATAGATATCGAAGGGGAAATACTGCTTGGTGATCTTCTGGTAGGTGCCGTTAGCAACAAGCGCGTCGATCGCCTTGTTGAAGCGCTCCTTCAGTTCCGTCTCGCCCTTGCGGATGCCGATGCCGGCTTGCGTCTCTGTTCCGGGCACGTCGCCGAGCAGCTTGCAGCAATCCTTGCCGGCCTTGTTCAGCCAGTCGACGACCACGAACTTGTCGGAGACCAGCGCGTCGGTGCGGCCGTTCTGCAGGTCGGCCACCGCCTCGTCCTGCGTCGGATAGAGCTTCGCCTCGGCGCCGCCTTTGGCGTAGACGTCGCTGGTGTAGTTTGCCTGCGTCGTCGATGCCTGCGCGCCGACGACCTTGCCCTTCATGTCCTCGACCGTAACGCCCTTGATCGGGCTGTCCTTGGGCACGGCGACGGCGAGCGGCGTCGTGTAGTATTTGTTGGTGAAGTCGATCTGCTGCTTGCGCTCCTCGGTGATGCTCATCGAGGCGATGATCGCGTCGTATTTCTTGGCGAGTAGACCGGGAATGATACCGTCCCAATCCTGGGCGACGATCGTGCACTTGGCCTTCATTTCCTCGCAGAGCGCCTTGGCCATATCGACATCGAGCCCCTTCAGGCTGCCGTCCGATTCCACGTAGTTGAAGGGAGGATAGGCGCCCTCGGTGGCGATCCGGATGGTGTCTTCGGCGGAGGCCAGATGCGCCGTGGCGAGAAGTGCCGCGGCGGTCAGCAAGATCGTCTTTTTCATTGATGTTCCCTTTTGGAGTGTTTTGACACTGCAACCTTAGCTGATCCCAATCGCTTCACAAGCCTTTGCTGAATAAGCCGAAAGTCTACCGCCCCGGACGCAATCGTGGCGCCTCGGAAAGAAGATTGACAGGCAGCATAATCATGGATATATTTTATCCATGAATTGAGGAGCTGGTCACATGAAACTCGGAGACGGTGTCGAACAGGCCATTCACAGCGTGGCAATGCTTTCGGGTCTTTCCGAGGGCGGGGTACTTTCGGCGGCCGCACTCGCGGAGTTTCACGGGGTCTCGACGAGCTATCTCCTGAAGCATCTGCAGGCGTTGTCAGGCGCTGGCATCCTTCACACCGTGCCCGGCCCCAAGGGTGGCTATCGCCTCGCAAGGCCGGCGGAGAAGGTCACGCTGCTCGACATCGTGCTTGCCGTCGAAGGCCCGGCGCCTGCTTTTCGCTGCAACGAGATCCGCCAGCGCGGGCCGAACCCGGCGCCGGATCGTTTCTTCGCCAAGCCGTGCAACATCTCGGCGGCGATGCTGAAGGCCGAGCGCGTCTATCGCGCCGAGCTTGCCAAGACCACCATTGCCGATCTCGGCGCCGAACTGGCGGAGATCGACGACGGGACGATCGCAGCCAGAAGCTGCGCGTTCCTGGAACTGCATGAACGTCGAACGGCTCGCTGAGCCATCAAAGGAGAAAGTGCCATGCAACCGCGTTTCAATTTCGCCAAGGCCGCACCAGATGCCTACAAGGCTGTGCTCGCGCTTGAGGACTACGTCCAGAAGTCCGGCCTCGAACGCCGCTTCATCCACTTGATCAAGCTGCGCGCATCGCAGATCAACGGCTGCGCCTATTGCGTCGACATGCACGTAAAGGAAGCCCGCCACGACGGCCTGAGCGAGCAGTGGATCAACCTCATGTGCGTCTGGCATGAATCGCCCGTCTATGACGAACGCGAACGCGCACTGCTCGGCTGGGTCGATGCCGTCACCAAGGTTGCCCAGACGGGCGCACCCGATGCCGATTATGAAGCGCTCAAGGCGCATTTCAGCGAAGCCGAAATGATGAACATCACGGTTGCGATCGGTGCCATCAATGTCTGGAACCGCCTGGCCGTCGGCTTCCGCGCCCAGCACCCGATCGACAAGCCGGCCAAGGCCGCCTGATCTCATCACGAACACTTAGACCGGGCTGGCGGCGATACCGCCGGCCCGTTTTCGTTCAAATCAGCTGCAGCCGCCCTGCAACTGCTGCTGATAGGTCGCAGCCATGCCCGCGAAACGCTGCGCGGTCTTTTGCAGCTGCGCATTCGAGCGCCAGTCGCCGCGCATATATCCCTTCGGACCGGAATAATAGGCGAGGTAGAGGCTGTAGGCGTCGTTGAGCTGGATGCCCGTCGTCTGGCTGTTCTGCCAGTGATACCAGCCGATAAAGTCGATCGCGTCGGAAAAGTTGGTGCGGCTCGCGCTCCAGTTTCCGGTAGCCGATTGGTAGTGATCCCAGGTGCCGTTAAGCGCCTGCGAATAGCCGTAGGCAGTCGACTGCCGCTTCCACGGTATGAAGCCGAACAGCTTGGTGCGGGGCGGCCGCGCATTCGGCTGGAAGCCCGATTCCGTATACATCGTCGCCATCAGGATCGGCACCGGCACGCCGTATTTCTTCTCGGCCTTCTCCGCCGAGCGCTGCCAGCTGGTGAAGATCCCGTCGCGCTGGTCGAACACCGCGCAGATGTTCCGGGTCTGTTTGGGAGCAGTCGCGCAGCCAGCAAGAACAGCCAGCACCACGACGGCAAGGAGAGTACGGATACGCATGACTAAACCTCTCGACGTCGGAGAGATTACTAACTGGTAAACGTTAATGGTCGGTTTTTAGACAATGACGATGCCGTGATCATCTCGTGGCGAGACCGGGGCAGGCCCATCCAGCCGAAACGGCGATCGATCACTCCTTGCGGAACACCACGCTGGCGCCCCAGCCGGTCACGACGGCCAGGAACACGGCAAACAGGCCGTAGATGATCGGCTGCTCGTGTGCCGCATCGGTGATCGTCTGCTCGATGCCGGTCTTGATCACCCGCAAGGGGGCGGATTTCTCGGTGACGAACTTGCCACTCTTGAACAGATAGGCGCGAACCGTGTGCACGCCGTTCGGGATGTTGGCCGGCAGCCGCAGGCTGGCCTTGAACAGGTTGGAGCTGACGAAGCGCACGCCGCTCGGATCGCGGACATAAAGGCCGCTGCGCTCCTGCAGCCGGCGATAGGCGTCGCGGAACTCGCCGACATTGCTGGCATTGCCCAGAAAGCCCATCGGCGTCAGCGGAATATGATCGATGCCGATGCCGCGATCGGTGAGATCGAGCGGCGTCGTCACGTCGTCGAGCATGCGCGAACTCGACATCGAATAGGAATGCGGCACAGTCTCGAAGGTCATCGAATGCGTGTTGACCCAGATCCCGAACACCCGCTCCTTCTTGCGCACCGTGGCATTGTCACGCGGGCCTTCCAGCACCACGACCACGTCATATTGGCCGATCGCGAGCAGCAGGCTGTCGGTGTTGGTCACGGCCCCGAAGATCGTCAGATCCGCGCCGTGAAAGTCGGAGGTGATGGCGATCTCGCTGGTCGAAGTGCCGATCTCCAGTCCCTCGGCAACCGGCTGCGGCGCCTGGCCGGGCAGCAGCGTCTGCGCGCCGGCCGTCGTCGGCAGCAGCATGAGGGAGACGAGCAGGGTCCTGAGCAGGTGACGCATCAGTTGGCACCCATCACGACCGAATAGATATCGCTCGGCGTGACGACGAGCGCCACGGCAAGGCGAAGACCGACGGCGAGAACGAGCAGGCCAAGCAGCGCACGCAGCTGTTCGCCGCGCAGCTTCTGCCCGACGCGAACGCCATATTGCGCGCCGATCACGCCCGCGATCATCAGGATGAAGGCCAGCACGATATCGACCGAGAAGTTGGTCGCGGCCTGCACGACCGTCGTATAGGCGGTGACGAAGATGATCTGGAACAGCGACGTCCCCACGACGACGTTGGTCGGAATGCGCAGCAGATAGATCATCGCCGGCACCATGATGAAGCCGCCGCCGACGCCCATGACCGAGGTCAGGATGCCGATGCCGAAGCCGAGTGCCACGATCGGGATGACGCTAAGGAAGATCTTCGATTTCTTGAACCGCATCTTCAGCGGCAGGCGGTGAACCCAGTGATGATGTCCCGGCCGGCGTGGCGCTGCCGGAATGTTCTTCGATGCGCGCCGCATCGCGTTGACGCTTTCAAGCAGCATCAGCCCGCCGACCGTGCCGAGAAAGAGCACGTACATCAAGGAGATGATCAGATCGAGCTGACCGAGCCGGCGCAGCAGCGAAAACACCCAGATGCCGACGGTGGCACCCGCGAGACCACCCGCCAAAAGCACCGAACCGAGCTTCACATCCAGCGTCCCGCGCCTGAAGTGGGTCAGCGCGCCCGAGATCGACGAGGCCACCACCTGGTTTGCGCCGGTGGCGACGGCGACGACGGGCGGGATGTTGTAGAAGATGAGAAGCGGCGTGATGAGAAAGCCGCCGCCAACGCCGAACATGCCGGACAGGAAGCCGACGGCCGCACCCATGCCGAGGATGATGAAAATGTTCACCGACAATTCTGCGATGGGCAGATAGATTGTCACAGCCGACCCCGATTTGCGGACGACCCGACGGGCCGTTGCGTTCCCCACGTTTTATGCGAATGAGACACCGTAGCTTGAAATCGTTGCGATAGGCTTTCGATCAGCGACACCGCGTCTCCTCAATACGCGAAGAATTCTGATTAATCAGGCTTTTTTCAGGTTTTGTGACAATCACGGCACACTTGTGCGCGGAAGCGGCCGATCCCCCAGCAGTGCGATTGAACGCCAGGTGGCGGCTCCCTAGATTGGCCGCGCGGAACAAAGCACGGGGAACGATGTGGGATCAGCCATTCGAATGTTGACGCTGGGTGCGCTGATCGCATCGGTGCCGGTTGCGGCGCTCGCGCAGTGGAAGCCGACCGAGGAGGTGCGCAACTACGCCATATCAGGCACGACCGGGGCTGAACTTTATGGCTCTATCGGCGAGCGCGGCCCCGAGGTCGGCGGCCAGTCCAGGGTGATCGCCCACACCACGTTCAAGCTGACATGGACGCGCAAATACGAGCGGCAGCCGGATAGTGCCTGCAAGCTGACGGTCGCCAAGCCGAAGCTGACGATCATCTACACGCTGCCCAAACCGTCCGCCAAGCTCTCGCCATCGGTGCAAGCCAGCTGGAACAGCTTCATCGAGGCGATCCGCAAGCATGAGCGCGTGCATGGCGACACGATCATCGACATGGTGCATGAGATCGAGACACTGAGCCTTGGCTTTTCCGCGCCGGATGATCCCGACTGCCGCAAGATCCGCGCCAATCTCACAGAAAGGCTCGGTGAGATATCCGGCAGGCAGCGCCAGCGCGGCCGCGATTTCGACCGGGTGGAGATGAGCGACGGCGGCAATGTGCAGGCGCTCATCCTGAAGCTGGTCAACGGCCCCTGACGGGCCGTCCGTTCGAGGTCAGCCGCCAGTTGCAGCCGCGACATGCGGCCAGACTTCCAGGCCGCCGCGATAGATCATGTGCAGGGCGACATAGACGATGATCGCCAGGCCGATATAGGCGATCCAGTGATAGCGGTTGAGCAGGCGCGCGATGAAGTTCGCGGCGATACCCATCATCGCGATCGAAAGGATCAGGCCGATGACAAGCACGGTCGGATGCTCGCGGGCGGCACCCGCCACGGCAAGCACGTTGTCGAGCGACATCGAGACGTCGGCGATGACGATCTGCGTCGCCGCCTGGAAGAAGGTCTTGCGCGGCGCCTGCGCGCCCTCGGCATGCTCGCCTTCGCCGTCCTGGGCATTGTTGGCGCGGATTTCCCGCCACATCTTCCAGCAGACCCAGAGCAGCAGGATGCCACCTGCCAGCAGCAGGCCAATGATCTCGAGCAATTGCACGGTGACGCTGGCAAGCGCGATGCGCAGCACGGTGGCGGCCAGAATACCAACCAGAATGGCCTTCTTGCGCTGATCGGGCGCAAGGCCTGCTGCCGCGAGCCCGATAACGACGGCATTGTCGCCGGCCAGAACCAGGTCGATGACAATGACCTGCAGAAGCGCCAGCAAGCCGGCGGATGTGAATATTTCCATGATGCAATTATCCCTGCGCTGCGCTAAGCCTCTCCCCGGCGT
Organism: Hyphomicrobiales bacterium; assembly: GCA_900465665.1. Lineage (GTDB taxonomy): Bacteria > Pseudomonadota > Alphaproteobacteria > Rhizobiales > Rhizobiaceae > Rhizobium. The sequence goes on along the minus strand of UBJO01000105.1, from coordinate 14,576 downwards.
CGCCAAGGCTTAAAGGATCGGTCGGCAATGGATCAAGTGCTGTCGGCCAGCTTCGGCAAAAGATCCGCGCCTTTCGCGTAAATTCAGCTGGATGCCGATTGTTCCGCGTGAATGTTACCGTGGATGTTGCACTGTCCTTCGGGCATGCGCCGGTCGAAATCGGCGGCGATGTCGGCGATGGTGACAGTGCGGAAGCGTTCCAGCAGAAGCGCCTCTGCCTCCTTCAGCGCATCGCCGAGCTTGGCATCGACGGCCTGTTCCACCAGGCACTCCGGCTGATCGACCGAAGGGCCGATGGCAAACAGCGGCGGCTTGCCGATCGCCTCGTAGATGTCGAGGAGCGTGATCTGGTCGAGACCGCGCGCCAATTCCCAGCCGCCGCCATGCCCTTGTTCGGAGCGGACGTAGCCAAAGTCGCGCAACCCCGCCATGGTGCGCCTGACGACCACGGCATTGGTGCCGAGCATTTTCGAAATGGTTTCCGATGTCGCGCGCTTGTAGTGCCGGTCCATATGGATCAGCACGTGCAGCATGCGCGAAAGGCGGCTGTCGCGTCTCATTCGCTTACTCCTGTTGCGATCAATCTAGCGCCAGTGCCGATCTGTAACAAGATAGGTTACGTGTCTTGACGGCAAGCTTTCATGTAACATATGAAGATGCGAAAGATAGGAGAACGTCATGACCTACGATGTGATCGTTGTCGGCGGCAGCTTCGCCGGCCAGTCCGCTGCCATGCAGCTTGCCCGCGCGCGTCGAAAGGTGCTGGTGATCGATGGGCGCAAGCCGCGCAACCGTTTCGCGGAAGCCTCTCACGGCTTCCTCGGCCAGGACGGCAAGGCGCCGGCGGCGATCATCGCCGAGGCATCCCGCCAGCTCGGCCTCTACAAGACGGTGACGCAGCTGGAGGGCGAAGCAACCGAGATCGGCAGGGAAGGCGATATCTTCGCCCTCACGCTTGCCGACGGCACCACGCAGCGCGCCACCCGCATCGTGCTCGCCACCGGTGTCCGCGACGAACTGCCTGACATCGAGGGGCTGCAGCAGCGTTGGGGCAAGACGGTGATCCATTGCCCCTATTGCCACGGCTACGAAGTCGCCGACCGGCCGCTCGGCGTACTCGCCGGCAATCCGATGTCGGTGCATCAGGCGCAGATGATCCCGGATTGGGGGCCGACCACCTATTTTACGCAAGGCCAATGGGAGCCCGATCCCGAGCAGGCGGCCTTGCTCGATGCGCGCGGCGTCGTGATTGTTCGCAGCCCGGTCGTCGAATTGCTGGGAGAGGGGACCGACCTGGAAGCCGTCCGCCTCAAGGACGGCCGTGTTCTACCACTCGGTGGCCTGTTCGTCGCGCCGAAGACGCATCTGACGAGCCCACTTGCCGAACAGCTCGGCTGCGCGCTGGAGACCGGCCCCACCGGCCCCTTTATCCGCGTCGACGGCTTTCAGCAGACCACGGTGAAGGGCGTCTACGCCGCAGGCGATGCTGCTGTTGCGATGGCCAATGCGACCATGGCATCCGCAGCGGGCGTCATGGCCGGCGTTGCCGCCCACCGCTCGCTGATCATGCCGGACTGAGCACGCTTCAGACGAGGGCGCTGGCAAGCACCGCCTTCATCAAACAAAAATCCCCGCAANNTTGCGGGGATTTTTGTTTGAGCCATTGCTTGATCAAGCCTTGGTCGACGGCGCCTTGTTGCGTTCCAGCAGCGCCTTGACCGTCGCGTCGTTGATCTTGCCGCTCGGCTCCTGGCCGATCGACTTCTGGAAGCTCTTGATCGCGGCAACCGTCTTGGTGCCCAGTTCGCCATCCGGCTGGCCGGCGTCGAAGCCGTTATTGTTCAGGATCGCCTGGATGTTGCGGATCGCCCGCTTCATGTCGACGCTCGAGGTCTTGGTGGCGGTGCCGGCCCATTCATCCGGAACCTCGATGCCGTTCGACTTGTTGTCGAGCGGCTCGGCCTTCCAGAGGTCCGCCTTGGCGCGGGCCTTCTCCAGCTGATCCGGCTTCATGGCATTGGCGACTTCGTCACGCTTCTGCGAAGCGTCCTTGTCGCCGCCCTTGGCCGCGATCGCGAACCACTTGTAGGATTCCGTCAGATCCTGCGGCACGCCGTTGCCACGGGCGCACAGGATCGCCAGGTTGAACTGGCTGTCGGTGATGCCGAGGTTGGCGGCCTTGGTGAACCAGTTGGCGGCGGCCGAATAATCCTGCTGTCCAAGCGCGCCGGAGGCGTAAAGCACGGCGAGATTGTGCATCGCGTTCGCGTTGCCCTGGTTGGCGGCCTCTTCGTAGAACTGCTTGGCCTTGTTCGCGTCGCGGGCAACGCCGGTGCCCTTCTCATACATGCTGCCGAGGCGGTACTGCGCCGGCGCAAAGCCCTTGTCGGCCGCCATCTGGTACCAGTTCAGCGCCTGGTTCGGGTCGGCTGTCACGCCGGCACGGCCATCGCTGTAGCGCGCGCCGATTTCAAACAGCGCCAGCGCATCGCCGGATTTCGCGGCATCCGCAAGCGACTTCGGCTGGATCGTGTCGGGAACGGCGATCTCGGGTGCCGCTGCGGCTGGTGCGGTTTCGGCCGCCGATGGTGCCGCGTTGTTGGCGGTGAAGGCGGACGTATCCTGCGGTGCGCCCGAAGGTGCAAGCGCGCCATTGCCGCCAAGCGGCGCGGCTTCGGTCAGCCGCTCAGGCGCTGCCGGCTCCGTTGACGCTGGTGCGACATTGGCCGTCACGGGCGGTGCCGGCGTCGAGACAGCGGGTGCCTCAGGCGCTGCCGCGACGGGTGCGGACGTTTCGGGCGCGGTTTCGCTATCGGCGGGCAGCGTTGCGTTCTGCCCGTCGGTGATCGTTGCCACTTCGGCGGTCGGCGCGGGCGCGCCCGAGGTCAGCGTACGGGCGAGCGGGAAGGCCATGATCGCCAGAAGCACGGCGCCGACGGCAAGAAGGATCGGACGGCGGAAGCGCGAGAATGCGCTGCCCTTGCCTGAGTCCTTGGCCGGGTCCTTGATCTTCGCCTTCTTCTCGCCCTTCACCGATCCAGCCTTGCCGCTGGGATCGACTTCAAGCGCTGCTGCCTGGGCGGCGCGGCGGGCAGCCGCGATGTAGTCGGCGCGATCCGTATCGCTTGCCGGCTTCGGGTTGGTGCGGGCCGCGTTCTGGCTGGCGCGCACGCGCTCCAGGATCTTCTTGACGTCAGGCGCACCGGAGCCCGGCTCCAGCGGCTCGTTGGCGGCTTCCGGCGGCATGACGTCAACAGGATCGATCGACGGCGACGGGTCGATGACGGCGCGTTCGCCGGTCTTGGCCTTCTTCGACGGCAGCAGGCGCTTGCCGAGGCTGACGAGCAGGCTTCCCTTTGCCGCGGCCGCGGTAGGCTTGCTGGCGGCCTCGATGGCAATGGCGCTGGTGTCGGATGCGGCGATCGCCGGTGCGGCCGGCTCAGGCGCGGGCTCGGCCTTGCGTACCGCTTCCGGGACACGTGTGCCGAACACGGCGGGCTTCTCGGCTTCCTCGGCGCCAGCCTCAGCCATCGCGTAAGGATCGACGTTGAAATCGACGTCGGCGGCCGGCATCCGTGCCGGCGGCCGGGCCGTGCGGCTTTCCATGTCGTCGAGCCGGTCGGCGATATGCACCAGCGTCTCGTGCAGCGCCTGGAAGGTCTTGTGCGTGCGTTCCTCGCCGCTGCGGCTCAGATCCTCGAGATGGCGGAGATCGGCAGCAAGCGCATTGAGTGCGGACATGTCGACGCCGGCGCCACCACCCTGCAGGGCGCCGTTGCGCGAATAGGCCTCGACAACCGCCTCGGCGGCCTGGCGGGCCGCTTCGACGATATATTCGTCGCTGGTCGCCATGTAATCTTCGATCGCGCCCATGCGGCGGTCGAAATCGATGGCGATCTCGGTGCTCGGACGCGGCTCGCTCATCAGCGCGGAAAGATTGGCGATCTGGTCTTCCAGATTGCGCAGCGCATTCGCGTCGGTCGCCGGTGCCGCCGAGCTCTCGTCGAGACGGGCGGCGATATCGCTCAGCCGGTCCTCGATGCGCAGGAAGGCTGCGTCGTCGACGGGGGTCTGGATTGCCTGCTGCGGCTGGAATTCCATCTCGTCGATGCGGCGGGCGAGATAATCGAGGCGCTGCGCCAGGGCGTCGTTGACGGCGCCGTTCTCAAGCGCGTCGATCTTGCGCGAGATATCGGCGAGCGCGCCGGTCAGTTCGGGCTGCGGTGCGGCCCGCTGGCTCTTTTCGAGCAGGAAGGCCAGATGTTCGAGCCGCTCGTCGAGGCGCGACGTGGCCTCGGCATTGGCGACTTCCTCGACGCGAGCCGTCAGCGCTTCGAGCCGTTCGGCAAGCCCATCGGCCGGGTTGGCGCGGCTTGCAACGCTCTGGCCCATCAACTCGATCTGGTCGGCAAGGCCGCTCAGCCGTCCCTCGAGGCGGTGCATGGTAGCCGGATCGCTGGATGTCGCGGCGCGGCCGGTCGCGGCGATCGCGCGGCTGATCTCATCGAGACGGCTGTCCATCGACGCGAACTGCTCGGACATCGCCCGGTCATGCGGCTGGATCATGCTGCCGAACTGCTCCATCGCCGTTGCGATGGAAATGAGCTTGTCTTCGAGCGCCTTGACGGCCGGGCTTTCGCCCATGCCGCCGATATGGCGCTTGATGTCGTCGAGGCGGTAGGCAAGCGCCACCAGCTCTTCCTGCAGGCCGGATGTGTCGAGCGCGTGCAGCTGGTTTTCGAAGCCGTCCCAGCGCTGGTCCATGTGGCGCAGCGAATCCTCGCGCGCCAACCCGTCCATCAGTGAGCGCAGATCTTCGAATTCGCCGCGCAGGCCATGGGCCTCCGAGGTCTCGGAACGGGCGGCCAGATGGTTGATGCTGTCGGCAAGCCGGCTCATGTCGGCATGAATGTCTTCGGCGAAGGGACGATCGGCGGCGGTTGCCTTGATCTCGCGCAGTTCGCCGCGCAGCGCGTCCATTTCGCGGGCAACGCCCTCGGAGATATCGCGCTTGAGGTCCTGGCGCAGGCTGACGAGCGCCTGGGCGATTTCCGTCATCGTGTCTTCTGCCCCACGCGGATTGGCGACGGGTGCCTGTGGCTGCTGAACGGCCGCGCGCGGCTGCGGCGCTGGCGTGTGTGCGGGAGCCGGCTGCGCCGCGTAGGCCGTCGCCTGCTCGCGGGGTGCGTAAGGGGTGGTCTCGCGGGCGGCGCGCTCGCGGCTGGCGTCGAGCATGCGCTGGCGCTGGCGAATCTCGGCGAGCGGATCGGGACGCGGCTCGTCGGCGGCGTAGGGCGCGCGCGGCGTGTAAGTGGCGGGGGCGGGTTCGCGCTCGGGCGCCGGCTGGCGATTGCGCTGCTCGCGCACTCCGCTGCCGATCAGGCCTTCGATCCGTGCTTCCAATCCCTCGATCGTGCGGTTCAGCGCGTCAAGCGACGCCCTGTCGGAAGGCCGGGGAGAATGTGATCGCGATCCGTTCATCTTCTTGCTCGCTTATCTGTTCGCACCCTCGTCAGGGCCGATCATTGGCTTGTCCGTCAGAGCCGCAACGAATGCGGATCAGAGAGCATCGTCCATGAGAGGATAGTCAATTAGGCTTTCCTCAAGCTGTACGTGTGGCGCGCATCCCATAAAACGCGAGACTTGAAAGAAGGAATGCAGGACACCAATGCTCAAACGTCACCTTTCACGGAACGTGGTAAACAACCCGTTAACCGGTGTGGCGATTTTTTAACTTTTGTGGCTGTCGAGACGGATTTCGTGCCGAAATCGGTCTTCTAATGTACAAGTGGGCGCAGGCGGATAGCGCCGCTGCCGCGAGGTCTATGTAGGCCGGCAGGAAGACGCGAAACGTCAGATCCGGCGCGCCTTGATTGTGTTCATCACGAAGCTCGTCTCGATCGTGTCGACGCATTTCAGCCGCGCGATCTTCTCCTTGATGAAGCGCTCGTAATCGTCGAGCCCGGAGCTCATCACCTTCAGCACGTAATCGCGCGATCCAGTGACGAGATGACATTCCAGCACCTCGTCCCACTCCCGCACGGCATTCTCGAACATCTGGATCTCGTCCTCGTGCTGCCGGCTGAGGCGGATCGAGGCGAGCGCCGTCATCGTCCAGCCGTTGACGGCGGGATCGATCAGCGCGGTGTATCCCTGGATGATCTCGGCCTCTTCCAGCCGCCGCAGGCGACGCAGACAGGCGGAAGCGGAGAGGCCGACGCGTTCTGCGAGTTCGTTGTTGGCAAGCCGCGCGTCGCCGGCCAACTCTTTGAGAATCCGCCGATCCATCTCATCCGCAACTTTCTGCACGAAATCTTCTCCGCTCTCGCATGATGTTGCTTCCAACATCGCAGCCGCGCTCCAAATAGCAATAACACCAAGCGCATTTCGATATAATTTGCCGTCATCAATCCATCGTTGAAGCAGGAGACGACCATGACCGCGCCGCATCCCTCCAAGACCCATATCGGCAATCACGCCCTGCATCCCGAAACGCAGATGCTGAACTATGGCTACGATCCCGAACTGTCCGAGGGCGCGGTCAAGCCGCCGGTCTTCCTGACCTCGACTTTCGTGTTCAAGTCCGCCGAGGATGGCCGCGATTTCTTCGACTATGTCTCCGGCCGTCGTGAGCCGCCGGCAGGGCAGGGCGCCGGCCTCGTCTATTCGCGCTTCAATCATCCCAACAGCGAGATCGTCGAGGATCGCCTTGCCGTCTACGAGCGCACGGAAAGCTGCGCGCTGTTCTCGTCGGGCATGTCGGCCATCGCCACGACGCTGCTCGCCTTCGTGCGTCCCGGTGATGCGGTGCTGCATTCACAGCCGCTTTATGGCGGTACGGAAACCCTGCTCGCCAAGACCTTCCTCAATCTCGGCGTCGCAGCCGTCGGCTTTGCCGATGGTGTCGACGAGAACTCGGTGCGCGCCGCCGCCGAACAGGCGATGGCCAAGGGCCGTGTGTCGATGATCCTCGTGGAAACGCCGGCGAACCCGACCAACAGCCTCGTCGACGTCGCGATGATGCGCCGGATTGCCGATGAGATCGGTAGAAAGCAGGGCCACACGCCGATCGTCGCCTGCGACAACACGCTGCTCGGTCCCGTCTTCCAGCGCCCGATCGAGCATGGCGCCGATATCTCGCTCTATTCGCTGACCAAATATGTGGGCGGGCATTCCGACCTGATCGCCGGCGCGGCGTTGGGCAGCAAGGCAGTGATGAAGCAGGTCAAGGCGCTGAGAGGCGCGATCGGCACGCAGCTCGATCCGCATTCCTGCTGGATGCTCGGCCGCTCGCTGGAAACGCTGCAGATCCGCATGGAGCGCGCCAACAACAACGCGCTCGCGGTGGCCGACTTCCTGCGCGCGCATCCGAAGGTGAAGAAGATCCACTATCTTCCGTATCACGAGCCGTCATCGCCGCTCGGCCGCACCTTCGCCGCGCAGTGCACCGGCGCCGGATCGACCTTCTCCTTCGATATCGAAGGCGGCCAGCCGGCCTCGTTCAAGTTCCTCAACGCGCTGCAAATCTTCAAGCTCGCCGTCAGCTTGGGCGGTACGGAATCGCTCGCCAGCCATCCGGCGACGATGACGCACTCCGGCGTTCCGGCCGATGTGCGTCAAAGGATCGGCGTTCTGGATTCCACCATTCGCCTGTCGATCGGCATTGAGCATCCAGACGATCTCATTGCCGATCTGACCCAGGCGCTGGACGCGGCCTGATCACCGCGGGCGAGGAAAGGGTGGCGGCTCAGGCCGCCGCCGTCTCCCTCACATCGTCGAGCAGGAAGTGCACGACGACATATTTGGTGGTGAAATGGCGTCCGCCTTCGGTGACGTTGTCGACCGAGCCGCCATCGGCGGGGTGCCAGGCGTGGTAGTGCGGATTGGTGGTGATCAGCGTCACCGCCTTGCCGAGGTTTCTGCCGTCGAGCCGATAGCGCGCTTCCGCCAGCGGCCAGATGCGCTCGTAATCCTCCATCGGAATGCGGACTTTCAACGCCTGCCGGCTGATTGCCTCGCTGCGCGAGCCGTCCTCATGTTCTATCGCGGGAAGATCGAGTGTTACTTCTTCTGCGTTGTCCAGAACGAAGTTGAACTCTTCGGGCCACATCCGTCTCATGAAATCGCTCCTCCTAAGCTTTTTCGTCGGTTAGCCAACGAAGTTTAGCGCGTCTTCGGCAGGAAGCAAACGATACCTGCAGCGCGTCCCATCGACGGCCGGCCGCAAGCTGTTTCAGGAGTGGGATGTCTTATTGCTGCCAGCGCACGGCGACATAGGTGCCATCAGCCTTGCCGTCACGCCCGTAGCTTATCTCGGCGCCCAGCGTGGTGCCCATGGCGTTGATCAACCGTGTCCCGAGGCCGGTTCCCTTCGGGCCGACAGTGCGGTCATAGCCGATCCCGTCGTCCTCGACCGAAAGCACCGCGAAGCCATCGTCGGTGGCATCAAGCACGACGCGCACTTCGCCGGTGCCAGCCGTATAGGCGTATTTCGTTGCGTTGGTGACGAGCTCGATCAGGATGACACCCAGCGCGACGGCCTTGTCGGCCGTGGTCGAGATCCGACACAGCTGCGATTTCAGCGTGATGCCGCGGGCGATCGTGCTGCTGCCATGCAGTTCGGCCAGCAGCGGTCCGAGATAGACGTCGAGCTCGACCTCACCGATGATCTCCGAGGTGTAGAGGCTGCGATGCACGCCGGCGATTGCCGTGATGCGGTTCTGCGTCTCGTTGAGCGCTGTCTTCGTCTCTTCGCTGCCGGCGATCTGCATCTGCATGCGGATCATCGCCGAAACCAGCGACAGGCTGTTGGCGATCCGGTGGTTCATTTCCGCCAGCAGCAGCTCGGCGCGTTCCTTGGCGACAACGAGCTGCCGGTCGGCCTCTTCCTTTTCGCTGCGCAGTCGCGAGTTTTCCATCGCCTGATTGAGGGCGCTGATCAGCAACGGGAAGAAATCGTCCGTCGCTGTCTTCACGACGTAATCCGCCGCTCCGCCCTTCAGCGCCCGGATGGCGACATCGGCGTCGCTCGATCCGGTGACGTAGAGCACCGGCGTCGGCTTGCCGATCTCGGCGATAGCCTCGAGGAAGTTCAGGCCCGTCTGGTTCTCGAAATAGTGGTCGAGAACGACGGCCTCGAAGGTCTCGGCCGCGAAAAGCTCAAGCCCGATTTCGATGGACGGAGCATGAACGACCGTGAAATCACTGCGCGCAAGCACCCGCGTTGCGAGGCGGGCTAGGGCCGGATCATCATCGACATAAAGGATGCGCACAGATTTTGGCTACTCGTTAGGGGACTTGGATGACGGAGAAGAACAGGCCGAGATTGCGGATCGCGGTAGAGAAGCCGTCATAGTCCACCGGCTTGGTAATATAGACGTTGGCGCCCAGATCGTAGCACTTCTGGATCTCGCGCTCGTCGTCGGTCGTGGTCAGCACGACGACTGGCATGCGGCGCGTGTGTTCGTTGGTCTTGATCTTCTCAAGAATGTCGAGGCCGGACATGTCAGGCAGGTTGAGATCGAGCAGGATCAGCAGATAGCGATCCTTGCTGACCAACCCGTCGCGATCCGGTCCGAGGATATAGTCGAGCGCGCCCTTGCCGAGCGTGAAGGGCACGATCTCGTTGTTGACGCCGGCGCGGCGCACGTTCTTTTCGATGAGGCGGGCATGGCCCTCGTCATCCTCGATCATCACGATCGTGACTTCCTGACCGGTCGCTTTCATAGTTCCATACTCCGTACGATTTTCGTGAGGTCCGCGGGTAGCGTCAGAATGAACGTACTGCCCTGTCCCAGTTCGGATTGGACCGTAATGTCTCCGCCCAAATTTCGGATTAACGAACGCACATGCGCAAGGCCGATACCTTCGCCGCGCTGATCCTGTTCGCCGGCCCGGCGAAACAGCTCGAAAACCCGTTCGAGATCGTTGCTGGCGATGCCGCGGCCATTGTCTTTCACATCGATCCTGACACGCCCGGGCCCATCGGGATAGGCGTCGACATCGATTTTAAGCGGCCGTCCCGGCATTTGATACTTCACCGCATTGTCGAACAGGTTGCCGAAGATCTGGTCGAGCGAGAAGCGGTCGTTGACGATGTTGCCGATGCGAACGCGGGTCTCGGTCGTCCCGCCCGTCTCCACCAGCTGGTGGTGAACGTTGGCGGCAACCGTATCGATCATCGCCTTCAGGTCGATCCGTTCAGGCTGCAGCTTGCGGCGTCCGTCACGCGAGATCTTCAGGATCGCGTTGATCAGCGCATCCATCTTGCGGGTCGACGAGCGGATGAAGCCGAGCGCTTCCGGCAAGTCTTCCTCGACCGCCAGCCGCGCATCCTGGATATCCTGCTCGCTTAGCGTCTTGTTGTCGGCGAGCACATAGGTCGAGACCGACTTCATCGCGGTATCGAGCTCGCTCAGGAAGCCCATGATGTTGACCAGCGGTGCCCTCAGGTCGTGGGTGACGATATAGGCGAAGCGCTGGATTTCCTGGTTGGCGCGCATCAGGTCTTCGGTGCGCTCGTTGACGCGCGCCTCAAGCCCGACATTGAGGACCTCGACCTCCTTGGTGGCGAGCGAAAGGTCGCGCACGTGTTGCACGATGATCAGGATGGCTCCGCCGAGCACGACGAGGATCGCCAGCGCGCCACCGATCGTTACCAGTTGCAGCGTGCTGGCCGCTGAAAGCTGCTTTTCCACCAGAACCCTCAGGCGGTTGTCGGTCTGGTCGAGGAAGTCGCCGATGATCGCGCGGATCTTGTCCATGTAGACAAGCCCGGCATCGTCGCGAACGATCGCCACCGCTTCCGCCGTCTTGCCTTCGCGCGTCAGCGCGACCGTCTTGGCGAGTTCGTTCATCTTTCCGTCGATCGCCGCGTTCAGCGCATCGAGCTGCATCGCGTAGCTCGGCAGCGCCTTGACGTTGTCGACCAGCGCTTGGCGGCGCTTCGGCAGGCTCTCCAGCGCGGACGTGTACGGCGCGAGGTAAACGATGTCGTTCGCCAGCAGGTATCCGCGCTGGCCCGTCTCCGCGTCCTGCACGGTGGTGAGCACACCGACGATGGAACTGCGCACGCGGCGCAGCGAGGCCGTCTCGTCGGAATATTCGCGGTTCGCCTGGACAAGCCAGAGCGACGAGCCGACGATGCCGAGCAGGATGAGGACACCCACGGCAAGCATGATCAGGCTGGAGCGGAAGAAAGCGGCTGTGGAGGTCATACGGCATCCGTTTGGATCAGATTTTAGACATGTACACACAGCTGTGTGCGAAAGATAGCACCCTTACAGTGTGTTCCTGCGGCGGTTCCCGTGGCGCACAGGTCTCGTACGCGGCCCTCTCGGCTCACAAATTTGCGATGCAATAAAATTTGACGTTTACGCAAACGTCAATATTTTGTAAGACACATGCACAGGCCGGTCCGCCCGGCTGACGAATTGGAGGAATTCGAACGATGCCAGTCTACAAGGCCCCGGTAAACGACACGCTTTTCGTGCTGAACGATGTGCTGGGTCTGGAGCGCCACAACAACCTGCCGGGCTTCGCCGACGCCACGCCTGATATGATCGAGGCGATTCTCGGTGAATCCGCCAAGGTCGCCGAGGAAGTGCTTTTCCCGCTGAATTACTCCGGCGACCAGGAAGGCTGCACGCGCAAGGAAGACGGCTCGGTTTCGACGCCGCAGGGCTTCAAACAGGCCTATGACGCCTATTGCGAGGGCGGCTGGACGGGGCTTGCCGTGCCGGAGGAGTTCGGCGGCCAGGGGCTGCCCTACACGCTGCACGCCGCCGTCGGCGAATACACCTCGGCCGCCAACATGTCGCTGATGATGTATCCGGGTCTAACCCAGGGCGCCATCGCTGCCATCATCGTTCACGGATCCGACGAGCAGAAGAAGACCTATCTGCCGAAGATGGTCTCCGGCGAATGGTCCGGCACCATGAACCTGACCGAGCCGCATTGCGGCACCGATCTCGGCCTGTTGCGCACCAAGGCCGTTCCGCAAGCCGATGGCAGCTACAAGATATCAGGCCAGAAAATCTTCATCTCCGCCGGCGAACACGACATGTCCGGCAACATCGTCCACCTCGTTCTCGCCCGCATCGAAGGCGCGCCCGAGGGCACCAAGGGCATCTCGCTCTTCATCGTGCCGAAGTTCATGGTCGGTGCCGATGGTACGGCTGGAGAACGCAACGGCGTGTCCTGCGGCGCGCTGGAGCACAAGATGGGCATCCACGGTAACGCCACCTGCGTGATGAACTACGACGAGGCGACCGGCTTCCTGATCGGCGCCGAGAACAAGGGCTTGGCCGCCATGTTCGTGATGATGAACGAAGCGCGCCTCAGCGTCGGCCTGCAGGGGCTGGCGATCGCCGAGATCGCCTATCAGAACGCCGCCGAATATGCCCGCGAGCGCATCCAGGGCCGGGCGCTCTCTGGCGCGAAAGCGCCGGACAAGAAGGCCGATCCGATTATCGTCCATCCCGATGTTCGCCGCGCGCTGATGACCATCCGCTCGTTCAACGAAGCCGGCCGCGCCTTCCTGCTCTGGACCGCGCTGAAATCCGACATCGCCCACCGCGCCACCGACGAGAAGGAACGCCAGACGGCCGACGATATTCTCGGTCTCGTCACCCCGATCCTGAAGGGTGTGATGACCGACAAGGGCTTCGACCATGCCGTCATGGCCCAGCAGGTCTTCGGCGGCCACGGCTATATCGAAGAGCAGGGCATGAGCCAGTATGTCCGCGATGCCCGTATCGCCATGATCTATGAAGGCGCCAACGGCATCCAGGCGCTCGATCTCGTCGGCCGCAAGCTCGGCCAGAATGGCGGCCGCGCGGTCATGGCGCTGTTCAAGGAGATCGGCGATTTCTGCGAGGAAAACCGCAGCGACGAGCAGATGTCCTTCTTCACCAAGAACCTGAAGAAGGGCTTGAACGACGTGCAGGCGTCGACCATGTGGTTCATGCAGCATGCGATGGCAAAGCCCGACAATGCCGGCGCCGGCTCGACCGACTACATGCATCTCTTCGGCCTCGTCATTCTCGGCTATATGTGGGCGAAGATGGCCAAGGCCGCCAATGACGGACTGGCCGCGGGAGAAACCGATCGCGAGGCTTTCCTGCGCAACAAGCTGATCACGGCCCGCTTCTTCATGGAGCGGATCATGCCGGAAACGACGCTGCGCAAGGCGCGCATCGAGACCGGCGCGGAAACGATGATGGCATTGAGCGCCGAGGCGTTTTGAGGTTCGCGGCCAACAGCCGCCAGGGAGACGAGACAGGATGACCGAAGTTTTCATTTACGATCACGTCCGCACGCCGCGCGGCCGCGGCAAGAAGGATGGCTCGCTGCACGAGGTGCCGTCGGTGCGCCTTGCGGCGAAAACGCTGGAAGCGCTGCGCGACCGCAACGGGCTGAACACCGAAACGGTCGATGACATCATCATGGGCTGCGTCGATCCCGTCATGGAAGCCGGCGCCGTCATCCCGCGTGGCGCGGCCTTCGAGGCGGGCTATTCCATCAAGGCGCCGGGCATGCAGATCTCCCGTTTCTGCGCGTCCGGCCTCGACGCAGTGAATTTCGCTGCCGCCAAGATCGCCCAGGGCGCCGATGACATCGTGATTGCCGGTGGCGTCGAGAGCATGTCGCGCGTCGGTCTCGGCATGTCCGGCGGCGCATGGTTCATGGACCCGTCTGTCAACTTCCCTGCTTATTTCATGCCGCAGGGCGTCTCGGCCGATCTCATCGCCACCAAGTACGGCTTCAGCCGCGATGACGTCGACGCCTATGCCGTCGAAAGCCAGAAGCGCGCTGCCAATTCCTGGGAGAAAGGCTACTTCAAGAACTCCGTCATCCCTGTGAAGGACCAGAACGGCCTCGTGATCCTCGACCGCGACGAGCACATGCGCCCCGGCACCGACATGCAGGCGCTGGCATCGCTCAACCCGTCCTTCCAGATGCCGGGCGAGATGGGCGGCTTCGAAGCTGTCGGTATCCAGGCACATCCGGAGATCGAGCGGATCAACTACGTCCACCACGCCGGCAACTCGTCGGGCATCGTCGACGGCGCCGCCGCCGTGCTGCTCGGCTCCCAGGCGGGTGGAGAGAGCATGGGGCTGAAGCCGCGCGGCCGCATCAAGGCCTTCGCCAATATCGGCTCCGACCCGGCGCTGATGCTGACCGGCCCGGTCGACGTCACCGAAAAGCTCTTGAAGCGTTCGGGCATGACGCTCGCCGATATCGATCTTTTCGAGCTCAACGAAGCCTTCGCCGCCGTCGTGCTGCGCTACATGCAGGCCTTCGACATCGGCCACGACAAGATCAACGTCAACGGCGGCGCGATTGCCATGGGCCACCCGCTCGGCGCCACCGGCGCGATGATCCTCGGCACAGTGCTGGACGAGCTGGAACGCCGCGATCTCAACACCGCGCTGGTGACGCTCTGCATCGGCGCCGGCATGGGTACTGCGACTGTGATCGAGAGGGTGTGATCGGGTTCAACCCTCCCCCCTTGTGGGGAGGGTGGCCGGCAGGCGGGAGGGGTTTTCCGCGAAAGAAATTCCCCTCCCCAACCC
>UBJO01000153.1 GCA_900465665.1 Hyphomicrobiales bacterium | reverse complement strand
ATACGGAGCTTTCAGCATTTTTGCAGCCATTTCTAGAGAAGCTCGGACACAAGAAACGGCGACAGATGTGCCCTCTTTACGTGTCCGGGCTCATTGGTCCGGGTGACCGCAAGAGCATCGAGCCGATGGCGGAACGGTTTGCGCCTGGCCATTACGACCGCCTCCACCATTTCATTTCCGATGGCCTTTGGGATGCTGTTCCTCTTGAGACCGAGCTTGCGCTGCAGGCGGACAGGATCGTTGGCGCATCCGATGCGTTTCTGGTGATCGATGACACCGGTTTGCCGAAGAAGGGCGATCATTCGGTCGGAGTCGCACCGCAATACGCCTCGATGCTGGGCAAGAGAGCAAATTGCCAGACGCTGGTTTCGGTGACGCTTGCCCGAGACGAGGTGCCGGTTCCGGTGGGCTTGCGTTTGTTTTTACCCGAGAGCTGGACGAGCGACAAGGAGCGGATGGCCAAGGCCGGGGTTCCCGATGCCATGCAGACATCTCGCACGAAGCCGGAGATTGCTCTTGCCGAAATCGATCGGTTGACCGTGACGGGTGTCCGGTTCGGCACGGTTCTGGCTGACGCGGGCTACGGCCTGTCGGCGGCCTTTCGCCAGGGATTGAGTGGACGTGGCCTCACCTGGGCTGTCGGCATCCCCAAGCATCAGAAGGTCTATCCCTATGATGTCGGATTGATCTTCCCCGTTGCCGGTCATGGCCGTCCTCGCAAGCATCCGATCCCCGACACCCTGTCGGTTTCCGCGGAAACGATGCTGACTTCTGCACGCTGGAAAAAGGTCAGTTGGAGGCATGGTACAAAAGGTCGCCTGACAGCACGTTTTGCAGCATTGCGCGTTCGGATCGCCGACGGCACGCCGCAACGCATTCTTGACAAGGGACAGCAACACATGCAGGGTGAGGAAGCCTGGCTGGTTGGCGAATGGCGATCAAACGACGAGCGCAAATACTACCTGTCCAACTTGCCAGCCGATGCGACATTAAAAGCGCTGGCGGCCGCCATCAAGGCGAGATGGGTTTGCGAGCAAGCGCATCAGCAGATGAAAGAGGAACTCGGCCTTGACCACTTCGAAGGCCGATCATGGCAAGGGCTACACCGGCACGCTCTGATGACAATGATCGCCTATGCCTTCCTCCAGCACCAGAGATTGCAGACTGCAAAGTGGGAAAAAAAACAAGCGACAAATACGCGAGGGGCCGCCTGAGCCCACCTTGCCCGCTATTCGTCGAGCCGTCATCAGCGCACTCGCCAGACCAATGACGATAATCCGATGTCCCCACTGCAACGGGCTAATTCAAACCCCAGAATCTATTCTGCCAAAGTAGTGCTAGG
>UBJO01000106.1 GCA_900465665.1 Hyphomicrobiales bacterium | reverse complement strand
GGGGTGGCCTACGCGCTTACCCTCTTTCGGTTCGAGGTATCTGAACGTATATATCGAGTGATCTGAGTTTTTGTGGTTTGTCTTTTCGTCATTTGACCAGCAATGACACGCTGCATGCCGTTATGTTGGTTGAATGGTTTCAGTCACGGAAGCTATGGGAATGTAACCAGGCTAGGACGCCTTATTGCATACCGTCTAGTCCTATAACTGCCACGCTCAAGCGCTTCCGGTGGATATCTGGAACGACAGGCCACACAACCGATCGCACAGTTATAGCGAGCGGCTTGCATCAATAGCTGCAGGGGCGGTCGTTATGAAAGCCGTACCCGCACGCTGAATTCAATGGCATATAGGGATCATAGCGAACGGCTGTGCAAGCGGAGCACGACGTTACAATGATGGCAAGCAAAGAGCAAACTCGCAGGGAATTCGAGCTCATCTGGATCTCTCCTTTTAAGGTGGCTGTTCGATAAATTCGACTCTGATTGCTTTGGAATGGCAACACACCGAATTGCCCACTGTCGGCGCACAGAAACCACAAAGCTGGAAGCACCGCTTCTGACATGCGACATTTCAATTGGGGCAACTTAATTAAACCTGATTTCCCATCTTTGCCCACCTATACCGTAGTATGGATTGGGCTTTTTCTCGGTTGCGACGACAAGCCGGCTGGTCGTTCCCTTGGCGTTTGAGCCACGCCCAGAGGGGGAACGTCGCGACTGCGGGCCAGGCAACTAGAGTTCTTGACTAGCTACTGGCTGGATTGGTGAATTTGTTTCGCAAATGCTGCGAACGACCGTGGGCTACCGGTTTCGCTCGCGTTCTCCCAATTTCCATCTCAACAGGAACGAACCTGTTTCACACGTTAACGACAGGAACAAAAAATGGCTCTGAAAGATTTTCTATCAAGCAAGCTCAGAAATTCCTGCATTCTGGGAATCGTAAAATCCAAAAAGGCGCGCACGCGGGCCGGCATGAACTGCGAACCTCGATAAACAGCGTGAATGTCGTCCACAACACCTGCATTGCTATCAGAAAGGATTTCGACCAGTTCGCCGCGCTCTATGGGACCCCGCAGGTGGTAATCGGCAAGCCGAATGATACCAACGCCAGCAATCGCCATGCGTCGCAAGGTATCACCATTGTTGGCCAGTAGAGATCCGCTTAACATGCGCTCAACGATCAACCCACCTTCCCGCATTGGCCACACAGGCATTGCCCGGCGAAAATTGAAGCCGAGACAATTGTGGCCGAGTAGGTCCTCAGCCGTATTTGGTGTGCGATGCTGCCTAAGATAGGTAGGCGAGGCGACGATACATCGCTTTGTCTCTCCAATCTTGCGCGCAATCAGGTTCGAATCTGCCAGTTTGCCGACGCGTATGGCAATATCAGTACGGTCAAAATAGAGATCGACAACCTCATCCGAAAGCGAAAGATCGACGATAAGTTTAGGAAAGGCTTCGAGAAATGCGGGCAGTATCGGCTCGAGCGCGGTTGTCCCGAAGCTGACTGATGACGTCACTCGAACCACGCCTTCTGCAGCCGCGCCTCCGTGTGAAATCCGCTGCTCCGTTTCGTCTAGCTGGGAGAGGAGCGCTTGGCTGCGCTCATAATAGAATTGCCCCTCCTCTGTCAGAACCAGTCGTCGAGTGGAGCGCTCGATGAGTCGCACTCCAAGACGTGCCTCAAGGCGTGCAATGAGCTTAGACACCGTTGACGGCGTCATCAGCATTAGCCGAGCAGCCTCCGAAAAGCTTCCCGCCTCGACTACCCGAACGAAAACGAGCATTTCGCCTGCGCGATTGTCCATACAGAATCCTTCGATTGTGTCATCGAGTCTAGGCCTTTTCTAGTCTTTATCAATGAACGACGAGTTACATCCGTGACGCTGGAAGAACCGGCAAAACGGGCGGCTGGGATCAAATGCCTAGCTACCAGATAGTGCTGTGTAGTCGCCTTGTTTGCTTAGAGCGACCCTCGCTTCGGTTCCCACCTCTAGAGTTTTGATGACGGAGCCCAGAGTCGGATTCGCATCAAATCCGAGTGTCGGACGAAGAGGCCGGCATCTTGCCCGTGTTTTAAGGATAGGTATTCACCGCTCTCCAGAGTGAGCAGCGGACGCCTGTCGAGCGCAAGACGCATCCTAACCGTTTCGAACGAGTAAGCACTGAACCGGTAAACTTGGCATCGTGACGTGAGGGGAGGATGAGTGAAAAACCGCTGGACTAGATGTGTCAAACCTTATCCAGACTGGTTGACGCATTTCCGACCTTAGCTACAGCCTGATGAAGAGGGCATTGCCTCAGAGCATCGGGTGTCAAAATACCAAAAGTGGCGCGTGGTGGCCTGTCTTCTAAGAGAAACCCCCGCCAGGCGCGAGGGTTTCTCAGAGAGTCGCTTCACCTGTAAGGGGCAGGCTACATCCCATCGCGACATCGATATAATGCTCCTTCAACTGAATTGTTCCACTGAACCCAATTATCTGCTGTAATAAATCACCACGCTGCTTAGTTAAGGAGCCTCGTCTTTTGCGCGCACCTCATCGATTGCGTCCTCGACGATGGCAAACCCTTCAAGACTACGACTGTATAAACGCTCGCCCTTTTCAGTAAGCGACACACCGTCTTTCGATCTGTGGAACAGCCTCACCTTCAGATAGGCCTCAAGTGCACAAAGTCGTCTAGATAGGGTGGCTTTGGGTATTCCCGTCGCCCGCTCGGCCGCACCTACCCCACCGGACTGAGCTATCGTTACAAAAAGGGCCAAGCTGTAAAAATCAAGGAAAGCCTTCATTTAGGACTTATGCAGCAACACCCGAGAGTTCATCAAGCACCGCACTGAACTATTTTACCTTTTTTAACGCGAATTGTGGCGGGTGCGAAGTCGATGAGAACTAGCCGAACGTTGTGCCTCAATTGGATTGACCCACTCTGGCAGCAAATTGGTTTGTTATGGGGGCGTCGATTTACCACGCGTCACTCCCTGGACAGAATGCCTTTCTCAAGACTTTTCGTTACAGACGGAAAAAACTGCGGCTTGCCCAAACTCATTGTTGTATCTATCCCGTAGCTGCCAGATCACACCTTGGTCGAGCCGTAACAGATTTCCGGACTTCGATAGACAAAGCCCGCCGCAATCGACTACGAAACCACGCTCAGCTACCTGCTCTAAAGTAAGTCGCCGACCGCCGCAGTCTATTGAACCTGACGAGAGAACGGATGGCATCTGCATAAGTTCTATACGGTTAAATCCGAGCCAGCGCTGAGCAGTTGCATTTGCGTAGAGAAACTTTGGATTTGTTTCGTTGTTGTGGGCAAGCACAGCAAACGGAGCGTTCCCGTAAAGCCACTCCGGTCCGCGATTGTTGTCGAGCAACGTCTTACTTACAATCCTCCGGTAGCTACCCACCAGAATCTTGAAAAAACCCATATCGCTGGGGTTTAGATCGCTACTGAATTTCATGGTCTGACTTTTCATCACCTATATCAATTGAAGAGCCGCCAGATAGACAAGTTAATTCAGGTTCACTTTCGCGATGTTGCCAAGCTTGATTACCGATGTAACACTGCCGACATCTGATGGTTGCCATGCCCACTCTATAAGCCCGCGACAGGTCAGGTTAATTTTGATGTAGCAGAAAGCGTTGAACGCTGATCACAACACATCGCCAGGGACGTGCCGCCCTATCGCCCAGAATTGGCCGCTTTTGCGTTGCACCAAATTTCCCTGGAGTGTTCCTTTAGAGACAAATCAATATGAACCATGTCCTTTTCGAAGGTCGCGATGCAACGATGTCAGTCGGAATCGCGCACCTGTTTCAGCGGCATCTCGTCGAATTGAAAATTTACCCGCCCCACGCACTCGACTCCAACGTCGAAGAGTACGCGAGTTCGGACGCCGTAGTTGTGATGATCGGGGATGGATTTTTACAAGAAATCGAATATCTCAAGCGTATATCGATGGTGACTGCTGGTCCTGTAATCGCCATCGCGTCAGAAGGCCTCTCCGGCTGGGAAAAAGCGCTGCTTTTAGAAGCTGGCGCATCAGATTGCCTCTCGAGCCCCTTTTGTTACCGAGAGCTACTTGCGAGATTGCGAGCACGAGCGCGGAGATTTGCGTTAATGCGTGCCAATCTTCGACCAGACAACTATCTTTTCGGGTGTTTTGGGTTGGACGTCGAGCGAAAAGAAATACGCACATCCATGGCTAGTTCGCGCCTTTCTGCAAAAGAATTGAGTTTGCTGATTCACTTCGTGAAAAACAATTTTGAGCCTCTTTCTAGGGATGAGCTGCTGAACGCTCTAGACGCGGACGAGCTTGAGGCAATGGACCGAAGCGTGGATAGCTTGGTGTCACGCTTGAGAGAACGCCTGGAGTCGATGGGTTCTGCTTCAAATATTATTCGAACCATCCGTAGTGTGGGCTATATTTTCGAAAGCCACGTCGAACCGGTGCCTGCAGGCTACGACCTGAACGCCGCCCTAATCGGTGCGACCGGAGAGATATGCGGTTCAAATTCTAGTATCTTGCTGCCCGAGGTTTCATCAAAGATTTACAATGGGGCCTCGTCATCCAAAGTGAGCCTGTAGCCTGCGCCACGCACAGTTTTAATTAGAACCCAGCTTGGATCCACTGCTGCGATTTTCCTGCGCAAGCGCATAATCACCACATCAACGCTGCGCCCAACGACTTCGCCGGCATGAAGTCTAGTGAGGTTGATGATTTCCTCACGCGCAAGCACTTCGTCAGGGCGATCCAACATAGCGATAAGAATGGTCATCTCCGTCGCCGTTAGGCTTATGCTCGAGCCGTTTGGCGTGTTCAGCACTCCAGACCTTGAATTTAATGACCAATTATCGAATGAATAGCCACGGTGATGCGCGAACCTTGTGGTTTCTCTCGCCGCGCGTAAACAGACGCGCAATCGCGCGACAAGCTCACGTTTCCCAACTCCCTCGACTAGGAAATCCTCAGCGCCACTTTCGAGCAAAGTCACCCTGTCTTGTTCGGTAGTGGCTTGCCCGCCCAATACGACAACCATACAGTACTGACACAAGGTGTTCAGAAACTCGATGCACGTTTCGAGACCACAGCTTAGATCGATCAACGCGACGTCGACGGCAAGTGAACGTGCGATCGCATCAATATTCGGTGTAGGAACGACGAACGAAACGTCGAAACCACTATTGCTGACGAAGCTCAGCGTTTCGCGAACCGCGGGCATATCTGATATGACCAACAGCTTGCCTTGAAATATTTGCTGAGTTGGAAAGGTTGTTCTTTCAATAGCGCTTACAGTTGATTCTTCGGCGACGTTCAAGGTCATCATGCGTAATTTCCGCCTTTTTCACCATCAATGACCAGGGCACTGGTCGGCAAAGTCAGCACTACTTACAGCAGCACGCGAGCCATGGACACCGTCCTTCGCGGCATTGTTGCATTTGAAATCGAAGCGCCGGCCGCGTGGAACACGACGACATCTTGCGGGCGCAGTTTGGCAGGGTGTTTCACGCATAGGAAAAAATACAAATGAGAATCCTACTTGCATTTTTGTCTTCATTTGCTGCCATCGGTCAAGCTTACGCCGGAGCGGCTACGACAGTCGTAGATCAGGTCTTCCAGTCATCGGAAACTATCGCAGGCCAGCCTATAGTGCTGCCGCAAGGACCCGTAGACGTGACAGTCTCCATTTTCACGATCTCGCCGGGTGCGTCGCTTCCCATTCACCGACACCCATTCCCGCGTTACGGCTACGTCCTCGAGGGTAGCTTGACTGTCAGCAACCAAGAAACTGGTCAGGTTAAGACTTTTCATGCCGGAGATTTTGTTATCGAGTCCGTATCAAAATGGCATAGCGGATCTAACCCTGGGAGTGAGCCGCTTAAACTTCTCGTTCTGGATCAAGCACCCAAGGGTGCGAAAACGACCGAGGTTAAGCCCTGACGTCTAGGGACGTTCAGGCTGTTTGCAACTCGAGGGAAAGCCCTGCAAAAATCAGATATGAAGCGACATGTAGTTATCATCGATCGCGACCGGTCCACCTCCGAGTCGCTGGCGCAATTTTCTGAGAATTCAGACCTTCGCTTTACGCAGATATCGTCACGGGCAGAACTCGAAATGGTATTCGACATCGCCTCGACCGATTTGGTCCTCGTCGATTTGGATTTCGACGGGGACGACGGTTCCGCTATTGTCAAATCGTTGGTAGAATTGGAGACGATTCCAATTATCATCCTCTCCAAGGCGAGAACGGGCTCCACCGACAAGGTCATCGGGCTGGAGCTTGGAGCCGACGATTTCATTGAGAAACCGTTCGACCCGATAGAGGTTTTGGCTCGCGTATGGGTTTGCCTGAGGCGTCCAACCGATTTGTATGTTCGCCAGCGACAAACGATACATCGTTTCAACGGATGGTCGCTCAACGATCGGCTAAGATTACTTGGCGACGACGAAGGACATAACTACAATCTACCGGATAACGAGTTTCGTGTGCTCTCGGCGTTCGTTCGATCTTCAGGGAAAACCCTCACCAGAAGCCAGTTGCTTCAGTTCGTTCATAGAGGGGTCTCCGACCTCAATGAACGCAGCATCGACGTGATTGTAAATCGGCTGAGACGCAAACTCGAGCGGACAACGAAACATTTATTTATCCGAACGGAGCGTGGCCTTGGATATACGTTTCTTCCGAAGGTCCAAACACTAACCCAAAACCCACCAGGCCAACAAATTGTCCTGGGGTTGGGCTCACGTTCCGCACATACGAGGGTGAAAACCGAGCGAGGGTAGCAGCAATGATGCAGATTTCCTTGCACGCGGATTTTGAGCTCACCCACAACCTCTACACAAAAATGGCTGCGGTCTTCCCTCTCCCGCAGCATTCAAAGGAAGATCATGTATCCCACTCAAGCTTGTAACGCTACCCCTTCCGAAATGGAACGTATAGAGAGCGCGGCCTGGCTCGATTTGTATCTTGCGGCAAATGCGAAGATTGTCTCGAACTTTGACCTGCGATCAGCGACGGTCGGAGATACACCAGTCCTCGGTAGCTCGGGAATTCCGATATCGGAATTCAATCGAGCATTCATGATGGACGATCACGCTGAGACGCAACTTGGGGACATCGTTGCTTGGTTGAAGAATAATGCCGCTCGTGATTTTGCCCTTCAACTTGCTGCCGACGCAAGTACAGCAAGACTTCAGACGCGAGCAAGGTCCGAGGGGTTCGCGCCGGCAGGCAATGGTTGGTCTAAGCTTTTTAAGAACATCGCTTTTCAGGGAGACGGCGAGGCTCCTAAAATCGACGCGCTGACCATCCTTACCGACCCGGAACCGAAGCTTTACGGCCAACTCGTGGTGGACTCCATGATACTCCCGAGCCTCACGGCCGACTGGTTTTCGGCGCTGCTTGGTAGGCCGCATTGGCACATCTTCGTCGCCGTTGTGGGGGAACGAGCCGTCGGCTCGGGAGCAATGTATGTAGAGGACAAATGGGCATGGTTCGGCATCGACGGTACGCTCGAAGATTCTCGCCGGATGGGGATACAAGCAGCGCTTATCCAAGTCCGTTCGCAGATGGCCAGGAAGCTTGGGGCGCTTTATTTGACAGCAGAGACAGGTCGCCCCGAGAAGGCAACCGGTAGTCACACGTCACGAAACAATTACCTTCGCAACGGCTTTACGGAAGCTTATCATCGGCTAAACTTTAAGCTCGGTTAGGGCATGCACCTGCGACCACTCTCGGGTAGCGCCTAACTATTACCCGAGAGTCCCTCGCGAACGCTCTGCAAACCACGGTTACGTTCGATGCAAGCTCTGAGACTAGCTGCGAACTGGCGAGCGGAAATTGGACGGCTCAACAATACTCTGTCGCCCATATCAACATCCTCCGGAGACCCGAGGAAAATCATAGGGATATTCTCCAATCGCCTTGCTATATTATCGATCTCTTCAGAGTGACAACTCGCGTGGTCAACGATGACCAGTTCGGGGCCCTGCATCTTGTCCAGCCATTTTAAGAGTTCACTCGAGCATTTAAATCCGACCGGTTCGTAACCAAAAGCCGCCGCGTAATCCTCAATTTCAACACGACGATCATCATCCGGATCTATAATCGCCACCAGTTCTCCGTCGCCACGCGACAGCACAGGATCTTGAAAAAACACGTCAGCAGGCGATGCAAGCGCTTTGGTCAGCGGGAGATAGATATCAAACCGCGTCCCTCTTCCGAATGCTGTCTCGAGGTTAAGTTGTCCACCAAGAGCGATCATGCTTCCATGAACAGCGGCGAGCCCAAGGCCTGTTCCGCCCGAATCCCCGCGCGTTGTGAAGAATGGCTCAAATATCCGAGGTAGTACGTTTTTTGAGATACCCGGACCATTGTCGACAACAGTCACTAGTGCGTACTCCCCCACCTGCAGTTCTCCGTGAGACAGCCTTCGCGGACTTTGGACGAAAGTCTTTTCCAATATAACGTCACAGCGCCCATGGCATTGAGCCGCATCCGCTGCGTTTTTGCACAAGTTTGTAATGATCTGATGCACTTCGAGCGGATGCCCGAAAACAACGAGTTTCTCTTGGCATATTGCTGAATGAACTTCGAAATCAATCGGCAACACGACTCGTAGGCTCACGATGTTGTCGACGACGGCTTGGTTGAGGTCAAAAGGGTGCAAGTTCTCTTGCCGCTTGCGGCTGAAGGACAAAATCTTTTCGGTAGTAGCCAAGCCGCGATAGCATCCTCCGACGATCTCTTTCGCGTAGTCTACGATTTTAGCACGCGGCACCTTCGCATTGAGCATCAGCTCTCCATAACCCAGAACAGCACCGAGTGTGTTATTGAACTCATGCGCGACGCCACCTGCTAGGGTTCCAAGGGCCTCTAGCCGCTTCGCATGTTCAAGTCGTGTAGCAAGCGCCGCCTTTTCTGTTCTTTCACGGTTCAAACGAATGCCTTCCCTGATTATTCCCAGCGCTGAGAAGACAAGAGAACGCGCGCTATCAGCGAGGGTGGGCATCTGCCGAAAGTGAAGGACAAGAAAAATCGTAATCGGAGAAGTCGTCAAGTCCGGCAGGTTACACCCAACCGCAACGCTGTGCTCGGCCGCGTTGCCATTAGAGACAAACACGATGTCCGAGGATAGCGGATCGACAGTGGTGTTCGCGGCTAGTTTTCTAGCGGACTCCTCCAGCAGGATATCAGACTTTTGGCCAAATACGTCGCCGCGGTAGTAAAACTCCTGGACGTTTGGAGCCTGCATTCCGTTTATTGACAAAGCAACCCCAGAAGCATCAAAAAACTCGAAGAGGCTGCCTAAAGCATTCTCCAAGGCGCTATGAAACTCCTCGGCCCGACAAGATGCCAAGTTTGCTTTTACATGAGCACGAAGGGGTTCGAAGGCCAGCTGTGTCGACAGCGCTTGCGAGCGTGTTCTCAGTCGCCTGAGTAGCGTAGCGACTAGTCCACACAACAGCAGAGCAACTGCTGCCAATCCGAGCTTACCTTCATCGGCGAACCGGTTTTCTTGGACATACCCCTGCATATAAAGCTGCTCCAGGTTCTGTAGAACCTGTGATATTTCGGACCGCTCAATACTGTTGATCGCAGCATCGACCAGGGGCCGCATTATTAGCACGAGTTGACCATGCCGGGACAGGACATGCGCCCGCCCGAACTCGCTCCGCATCAAGCTACCAAACTGAAGTCGTAAAAGAGCAGCTAGCTCTGGGCGTGGCTCTTCGTCATACCGCATCATCAAACTGGCCAAAGCATCGGAATCCGGCGCTGCTCGCGCGTCCATCGAAATCGGGCTCGAGTTGGTTGACAGTACGTGACTGAATATCCTGTATGAATTTCGAAGGAGAGCACTTCTGGTCTTGAATTCCTCGACAGCGCTGTCCTCCGCGACAATTTCCTTACCGAGATACTCCAGAAGCTTCCCCATTTCTGCTTCATTGTCGAAACGCGATGCTTTGATCAGGCCAACCATATCCTTGAGGTCAGCATGGAGGTGTTCGACAGACCGGACGAGCGGATCGTAATTATCAAGCATTCCCCCTCTTATTTGCAGGACATCCCTCTGAAGCGAGGCTTGGTCGACATGAAGCTGTCGAAATCGAGCAAGTGTCCTCTGGTGCAAAATGTCGTCCTGGCCAACTCCGACGGCGATCACGGCAGCAGCCATAGCGCAGACGAAAAGCACAAAAATAAGGATGAAATCAGTCTGATGAGAGCGAACGTCCATTGTACCGTCCAGTGAGGCTTTTCAAAAAAGCGACGAGATCATCGGCATCGGATTCCGATATATCTTCTTCGAGCTGCATCTGCCCCATCAACAGAACCGCTTCCTTGAGGGACGATATGCGACCGTCGTGGAAGTAGGGAGAAGTAACCTCCACGTTGCGCAGGCTTGGCACACGAAACACACCCCGATCACGCTCAAGATGCGTCGTCGTCCAGCGACCTAGATCGCCCTCACTAACGGGACGTCGTATGTTTTCGCCGGTTTGAAATACACCAAATTTTTGGAAGAGGTTTCCTCCAATGTTCATGCCTTGGTGACAGGATGCGCACCCTAACGACTTGAAAATAGAATATCCGTGCTTTGCCTGTCTCGATATAGCGCTCGTGTCGCCTTTCAAGTACTGGTCGAAAGGGGCATCCGGCGTTACAAGGGAGCGCTCGTAGGTAGCGAGGGCGTTGAGAACATCGTCTCTCGCTATCGCCCGCCCATAAGCCTTGTCGAAAGCGATCTTATAATCGGGATTGGCTTCCAATCGTGCGATCAGGTCCGGCCATGTTATAGCCATCAGATTCTTGTCTAGTAAAACGGCTTCGTTTTGCTCCTCGAGGGATGTGAAGTCGCCTCTCCATCCCAACCGATAATTTAGCCCGACGTTGAATATCGACGGCGCATTGAAGCGGTGCAGTCTCCCGTTATATCCAATTGTTCGTTTCGAGCGGACGGTTCCACCAGTTGCCAGACTGTGGCAAGACGTGCAGGAGAGCATCTGCTTTGAGGACAGCAGCTTGTCACGGAAGAGAGCTTCACCAAGAACGATCCGCCTGGGATCTAGAGCTGGTTGCGTCCCGATCGGAGAGATGGGGCCGTTTGCATCGATCGTTTCCGCGGACGGTTCATCCGTCCCGGCCCAGACTGATGGGATAACGATCGCGGCCACAAAGCATGAAAGTACTGCGGCGAACAAATGGGTCTTAATCATGCGCTATCGGCGACCTCCGCAACATTTGTCTGAAAGACGTATCCTTTGTTTCGGATAGTCATTATGAGCGACGGCTGCGTCGCATCAGCTTCAAGTTTCCGACGGAGCCTGAGAATTAAGACATCGATGCTTCTGTCGAAGATGCCTTCGGAACGGACGCGGCTTTCGTTGAGTATCGTCTCTCTGGACAGCACCTTCTTAGGCGACCTGACAAACACCGACAGTAAGTTGAACTCTCCTGCCGAGAGCCTGATCTCAATCCCGTCATCCCTACGCAACGATCTGGAAGCCTGGCTAAACTCAAAATTCTCGAACCTGTAAGACACTGCGCGGTTGGAACGTCGGGAGCGAGACCGGCTACGCAGTCGTGAGCGCACCCTGGCAACGAACTCACGCATGCCGAATGGCTTGGTCAGATAATCGATAGCACCCAGCTCGAGCCCCAGGACCTTATCAGCCTCGTCGGTGCGGTTTCCTGTAATGATAATCACAGGTATCCCACGGGCAGTCATGTCACGCATGACACGGAGACCGTCTTCACTGCCAAGATTTAGATCTACTACTGCCAGATCGATATTGTGCGACGACACAAGCCGCATAGCTGTCTTCCCATCAGCGGCCACCGACACTTCGAAGCTACTTCCAAGGTGATCAGCGAGCGTCTGCCGCATATTCCGATCGTCATCCAGCACGAGAACGTGCTTGTACTTTCTTTTGGTGATTGCCTCATTCTTCAGCTCATTGATCTCCCGCATATAACTTCTCTCAGAATTGCTAAATGAAGGCCGAGCGCCTGGTCACGTCTGCGAACATGTCCTCTAGATGAGATTCCCACCAATCGTGTCCGTGCGCCCGGTAGCTACCGAGCGCACAAGACATTAGTTCTTAGCTACAGAGCGGGTTGAAGGGCGCACAATCGATTTGGACGGCAGGAGCGCGTTTATCAGGACAGTGCAGATTACGTTGACGCCGAGTGCCAGCAAACCGATGTACATCGTGAATTGGGTATCACCGATCACGATGAGCTGCAGCGGTTTCAAGCCGTTAAGCCAAGCCAGATAGGTTCCCAGAAAAAATCCTGCAAACCAACCGACCAGCAGTCCGGGAGCGCGGAACCACTTGGTGTATAGACCGAAGACCAACGCCGGCAGTGTCTGTAGAATCCAGACTCCGCCCAACAGCTGCAAATCCAAGGCGAACTGCGTCGGCAAGAAAATGACCACCAGAAGTGCACCAATTTTCACGACCAAAGAAGTGATTTTCGCTACTTGAGCCTCACCTTTGTCAGTCACATCAGGGTTCACATACGCCTTCCAGAAATTGCGGCTGAACAAATTGGCAGCGCCGATACTCATCACCGCGGCCGGAACCAATGCCCCGATTGCAATTGCGGCATAGGCAAAACCAGCGAACCAACTAGAAAAGAGCGTCTTAAACAACACAGGCACGACATCATTCGGGCTTTCGACGTGCAGGCCCGCTGCTCGTCCCATGTATCCCAACAGGGCCAGAAGCCCCAGCAGAAGGGTATATGCAGGAAGCAAAACAGCATTCTTGCGGATCGTCGCCGCACTCTTGGCCGCGAATATCCCGGTTAGGGTATGCGGATACATGAAGGCTGCGAGAGCCGAACCTAAAGCAAGCGTTGCATATGCCACATACTGGTTCTCACCGAGTAAGAGGCTTCCGGCACCTTTGGCCTGAAACGCGGTGTCAGCAGACGCGAAGACATTGGCATATCCACCCAGCTTCCAGGGTACCAACGCTACCGCAGTCAACACCACAATGTAGATCATGATGTCTTTGACGAAGGCTATGAGTGCTGGAGCACGGAGCCCGGCCGAGTACGTGTAGAGCGCAAGAACTGCGAAGGCGACTCCAAGGGGAACCTCCCCATGTAGACCGAGCGCCTTCAACACCGCAGTCATCCCGACAAGCTGCAGCGCAATGTAGGGCATAGTTGCTATGACGCCAGTTGCAGCTACCGCTAGTTCCAGCCCACGTGAACCATACTGGCCGTGGACGACGTCTCCTGCCGTGACATAGCCAAACTCCTTGGCGCGCCTCCACAAGATCGGCATCGCCATGAAAACAAAAGGGTAGACAATGATTGTATAAGGCAGTGCAAAAAAGCCGTAAGCCCCGACTGTGTAGACCAAGGCGGGGACCGCGATAACTGTATAGGCGGTGTAAAAATCGCCACCTACTAGGAACCATGTCACCCATGTTCCGAATGAACGCCCACCGAGGCCCCACTCGTCGATCCGGGCCATGGTATCGGGCTTGCGCCAGCCAGATGCGATGAAGCCGATGAGAGTGACCACGATAAAGAAGAACAGGAATACGGCCAGTGCCGAACTATCGATATCACTCTTCATTCCACACACTCCGATATACAATCCAAGTGACAAGCGCTGAGATCGGAACCCAAGCAAGCTGGTACCAGTAGAAGAAAGGAAACCCGAAAAGCTCGGGTTCTCTTGCGTTGTAGAATGGGACCCATAGGAGGCCGACATAGGGAACGACCAGCAGCCATCTAACTGCGGACTTAAAGCCTTTGCTCATATCTCTGCGCTCCGTTCAGGCCGCAACCGAAGCTGAGCCAGCCGTCGGAACTTCAGAGATCGTCTTCAGAACCTGCGAAGCGATCTGGTAGGGGCAACCCTGCGAGTTCGGACGGCGATCTTCCAGGTAGCCCTTGTAGTCGTTCTTGATGAACGAGTGCGGGACGCGGATCGACGCACCACGGTCGGCAACGCCGTAGGAGAACTTGTTCCACGGAGCCGTTTCGTGCTTGCCGGTCAGACGCTTATCGTTGTCAGGTCCGTAAGCTGCGATGTGCTCGAGCAGGTTCTTGTCGAACTGCACCATCAGGGCTTCAAAATATTCCTTGCCGCCGACTTCGCGCATGTACTTGGTCGAGAAGTTGCAATGCATGCCCGAACCGTTCCAGTCGGTATCGCCAAGCGGCTTGCAGTGGTACTCGATGTCGATGCCGTACTTTTCAGTCAAGCGCTGCAGGAGGTAGCGCGCCATCCATATCTGATCAGCGGCCCTCTTGGAGCCCTTGCCGAAAATCTGGAATTCCCACTGGCCCTTTGCCACTTCAGCATTGATGCCTTCGTGGTTGATGCCGGCAGCGAGGCAGAGATCGAGGTGCTCTTCGACGATTTCGCGAGCGACGTCGCCAACGTTGGAGTAGCCAACGCCCGTGTAGTAAGGGCCCTGCGGAGCTGGGTAGCCCTGCTCGGGGAAGCCGAGCGGACGGCCGTTCTGATAGAAGAAGTATTCCTGCTCGAAGCCAAACCAGGTGCCTTCGTCGTCCAGGATGGTGGCGCGAGCGTTGGATACGTGCGGGGTAACGCCATCAGGCATCATGACTTCGCACATGACGAGTACACCGTTGGTACGAGCCGGGTCCGGATAAACAGCAACGGGCTTCAGAACGCAATCCGACGAACGGCCTTCGGCCTGCATCGTCGAGCTACCATCGAAGCCCCAGAGCGGGAGCTGATCGAGCGTTGGGAATTCTGCAAATTCCTTGACCTGCGTCTTGCCACGAAGGTTCGGTACCGGGGTGTATCCATCGAGCCAGATGTATTCAAGTTTGAATTTCGTCATCAATCTATCCTCTGAAATGCCTTTGGGCATGCCACAAGACAATCGCCTTAGTTGATTGCAGCTTTGTCCGATCAGCACTCGGAAAGCTTACTGTTGTTACACAGTGTCGACTAAGCAGGGTCTGCGCAGTACTTTGCGCGGGGTAAAGCTCTCTCAGCAAGCGCGCCACGGAGCCTAGAGGGCGGGGATGCTGGAAAATCGATGTCAGGAACATTTGAGCCACATACAAGCAAAAGCTGTAACGTGCTCCTCATATCAGATATGAGCAGTCCGACCCTTAGTTGCGATCGAGCTCGTAAAGACAAAGTGCCGGAACGCGTAGTTCCGGCACTGGCAGTTGGACTCGAGAGGACTTCAGGTCTTCTCGTCGATCACTCGACTTGGCCGAACGCTTTGTCGCTCAATTGACAGCCTTGTCGACCAGCTTGTTCTTGCCGATCCA
>UBJO01000107.1 GCA_900465665.1 Hyphomicrobiales bacterium | reverse complement strand
TGGATTCCCGCAAGCGGCAAGAAGTGATTTTTTGCAAAAAAATGACAAGAAATGTCAGCGTGTGGAAAAAGGCGCGTATTGCCTTGAAATCAAACGTCTAAACACGAACGCCGTCCGTTGCGGGGAAGGCAGCGGACGGCGATGAGTGGAATAAGCTTGATATCAGAGCGCGCGCGCCACGGTAGCGGATGGCTGTCGGCCGCCGCAGCCCCAGTTCCAGTCGCGGTTGCGGCCGGTGTCGAGATGGATGGAATCGGTGTGGCAGTAGGTGCCGACGCCACCGCGGTCGGGAAGCGACCTGATATAGCTGGCGATATCCCATTTGGAGACGCCGTCGATCTGGATGTCGGCTGCATCGCAGCTCATGTGCATCGATTCCTCGGCGCCGCCGACCATGCGGTTGTGTTCGGGATCGCGGTAACCCGACGTGACGATCACGGGCTTGCCGAAATGAGTCTCGACCGTCTTGATCACCTTGAGAAGGTTCGGCTTGAAGCAGCCGACCTCGACCTTGTCGTTCTGCAGATGCAATCCGTTCGGCGCGACGCGGGTCATGCCGGGGAGTGACGCCTTCTTGATAAGGCCGGAGAGGCTGGTGAGGAGGTTCTGCTTCGGCGCTGCATAGAGCGCATTCATGCTCTGGCCGGGCAGAGAGCTTGTCGCCAGCGAGGCGGTCTGCACCGGATCGACCCTGGTGCTGGTGTTCTGCGAGGATTGCTGCGGCTGCAGTGATTGCGGCTGCGGCGCTTCCTCGACCGGGAGCTGGCTCGAATAGACGCTGGAGCGCGTTGCGCCGACGCCGGTCGAGGGCTGCAATGTGGTCGAGGTCGGGTTGTTCTGGACCTTCGGCTTGACCGAGAAGATGCTCATCGCCTGAGCGTTGATGCCTGTCGATTGCATGGCCAGGCCGCCGATATTGGCGGGGGCCATGGCTTCCGGCGCTGCCGATACAGGCTGGCCGGGCCCTTGTGCCAGATTGGCGGCTTGCGCGCCGGGGGCATTGGTCATCCCGTAAACATTCGTCATCCCAGAGACGTTGGTCATCCTGGGGTCGCGATAGCCGGCCTGTTGGGCGGTCGCTGCTGTTGGGGCAGTGTTTGCGGCCGTCTGCTGATCTTGCGCTGGCGCGGGTTCGGCGGCGGCGGATGCGAGCGCATCGACGGCGGGCTTGTCGGACACGCAGCCCGACAGCGCCCAAGCGGAGGCGGCGATCAGAAGTGCCGCCTTGATAGGCGTGCGCTTTTCAACAGCGAGCAAGCGAGCATTCTCCAAAATGAAGGCGAGGGGCGTGCAAAACGCACGTTTCCCCTCGAGTCATCCGGAGAGTGCCCGCAGCGAAGTTGTGCGGCAAGGACGATCCGGACGCAGTGGCCGGAAATCGAAAAAGCCGCAAGCCTCGCAAAAGCCTCGGCTTACCAGGCGCCGGTGTTGCCCATCGATGCCCATGGCTCGGCCGCTTCCAGGCTGCCGCCCTTCTGCAGAATCTCGATCGAGATGCCGTCAGGAGAGCGCACGAAGGCCATGTGTCCGTCGCGCGGCGGGCGGTTGATGGTGATGCCGTTGTCCATCAGCTTCTGGCAGGTCGCGTAGATGTCGTCGACCTCATAGGCGAGGTGACCGAAGTTGCGGCCTCCGGTGTAGTCCTCGGGATCCCAGTTATAGGTGAGTTCCAGGCAGGGAGCGCCCTTGGCGGTGGCGTCGGCCTTGTCGCCGGGTGCTGCCAGGAACACGAGGGTGAAGCGGCACTTCTCGTTGTCGACGCGGCGCGTTTCTTCGAGCCCGAAGAGGGTCGCGTAGAAATGGAGCGATGCATCCAGATCCTTCACGCGGACCATGGTGTGGAGATAACGCATTCTGTTTCCTCTCTAAATGCTGGCGCGCCTCTTATGTGGCGGAACGTCAGGTTCAGGCAAGACTAGGGGGTAAGATTGGCAGCTGCGAATAAACGAAAAGTAGGGCTTGCGCTAATCCGTTACCAACATGTTAATCTTGATCTCAAGAATCAGTTAACCGTAACAGTGTGACGCGTATTGAGGGGCTGGCGAAATGGCTGACAGGATTTCATCGACGGAATTCACCGACCTCGAACAACTCGCGGGTGATGCGGTCGACCTCATCGAAATCACCGGTGTCGTGAAGTGGTTCGACGTCGCGAAAGGCTTCGGTTTCATCGTTCCCGACAACGGCATGCAGGATGTGCTTCTGCACGTGACCTGCCTTCGCCGCGACGGTTACCAGACCATCCTCGAAGGCACGCGCATCGTCGCGCTCATCCAGCGCCGCGATCGCGGATATCAGGCTTTCAAGATCCTCTCCATGGACCAGTCGACGGCGGTTCATCCGTCGCAGCTGCCGCCGGTGCGCACGCATGTGCAGGTCACGGCGACCAGCGGTCTGGAGCGCGCGCTGGTCAAGTGGTTCAACCGCACCAAGGGCTTCGGCTTCCTGACGCGCGGCGAGGGGACAGAGGATATTTTCGTGCATATGGAGACGCTGCGTCGCTTCGGGCTTACCGAGCTTCGTCCCGGCCAGGTTGTGCTCGTTCGCTTCGGCGATGGCGACAAGGGACTGATGGCCGCTGAAATCCATCCGGATGCGCCGACCCCCGTGAGCCGGGCGCACTGATGAACATGGTTTCGCACCGGATCAGAAGCGCCTTTTTGGCGCTTTTTTTCATGCTGGCGCTGCCGGCATTCGCCCAGTCCGTCGTCAAGTTCGACAAGGAGCCGCTGGTCATCGAGACGACGGCAGGACAGAAGTACAACTTTACCGTCGAGATCGCCGATACCAACGAACAACGTCAGCGCGGGCTGATGTACCGTCAGGAAATGCCCGCCGACGCGGGCATGATCTTCGATTTCGGCGCGTCGAAGCGGGTGCAAATGTGGATGGAAAACACGGTCTTGCCGCTCGACATGCTGTTCGTCGATCGGGCTGGTATCGTTCGCGGCATCAAGCAGAACGCGGTGCCGTATTCCCGCGATATCATCGATTCGGTGAGCCCGGTGAAGTACGTGATTGAGCTCAATGCGGGTGCTGCGGCCAAGCTCGGCCTAAAGGCGGGCGACCGCGTCACCAGCCCGACGATCACGAAGTACAAATAGCCCCAGATCGGCTCCCGGTTCTTCGGTTCCTGCATAAAAAAGGCTCGTCCCGCGGTATCGCCAGGACGAGCCAAGTTGTACGGCTATGAGCGACGTGCATGAAGCTCATGTCGCTACAATAGCGCGGCGCGCCATCGCGACATTGATCTGCATCAAACGTCGCGATCTGGCACACATATCTCTGCTGCCTACGCCTTTTTGAGGAACTCCGTCTTCAGCACCAGGCCTTTGACCTGCTTGGTGTTGCATTCCACTTCACCGGGGTTTCCGTTGAGGCGGATGTTCTTCACCAGCGTTCCGCGCTTGATGGTTTCCGATGTGCCCTTGACCTTCAGGTCCTTGATGAGCGTGACGGAATCGCCGTCGTGAAGCTCGGCGCCGTTGCTGTCTCTTACAATTGGTTCGTCGGTCATTTTGATCTCGCTTTTCAAAATTGCTTGTTGGATATGAAGGGTATGGCGCGCCTGCGGTTCCCGTTACGTGATGCACATCACGTTGGGTTATCGAGCCTGCGCCACGCTGCCAATGATGCTTCCCTAGAGGCTGGAGCCGTCAAAGTAAAATCAATTGGTTGGATATTGTCTCTCATCAGCGGTCGCTGATTGTCCCGCTGCTGATATGAGCGCGCCGATCATGTTGCACTGGCAAAGATGACGCCGAATCCCTATCTGTAGGGCACGCGGCGAGTTGCCTTTACAGGCGGCTCAGGCAGGATGGGTGGAGACATCCGGGACTGCCGCCCGATGAATTCCGTAACGAACCTCAGGGAATGGAGATATTCGATGACTATCGAACGCGCAGTGCTTGCAGGCGGTTGTTTCTGGGGGATGCAGGATCTGATCAGGCGCATGCCAGGTGTCGAGACGACGCGCGTGGGCTACACCGGCGGCGAGGTTGCCAACGCGACCTATCGCAATCACGGCAACCACGCCGAGGCGATCGAAATTCTCTTCGATCCCGCGAAAACCAGCTATCGCGACATTCTGGAATTCTTCTTCCAGATCCACGATCCGTCCACGCCCAATCGCCAGGGCAACGATCTCGGCCCCAGCTACCGTTCGGCCATCTTCTACGAGAACGATGAGCAGAAGCGAGTCGCGGAAGACACGATCGCCGATGTCGACGCATCCGGCCTGTGGCCGGGCAAGGTGGTGACCGAACTCGCCCCTGTCAGCGATTTCTGGGAGGCCGAGCCGGAGCATCAGGACTATCTGGAGCGGATTCCGAATGGCTATACCTGCCACTTCGTGCGTCCAGGCTGGAAGCTGCCGAAGCGGCAATCTTCCGCAGCTTAAGAGAAAGCCTCTGCTTCATAGCGCCAGGTCGAAAGATCTGGCGTTTTGCGTTTCGGCGTCAACCCGTGACGCTGCCAACCACGGTTTCGACGATCGTGGATGCGGCCTCGTCGTAGTCGGCGTCGCTCAAGGTAGCGACGCGCAGCGCGTCGCAGGCGAGCTTGTCGGAATCGATGTAGAATTGTGTGGACGACCACAGGATGATGAAGAGGTGACGCGGATTGATCGGTTTCATCAGGCCGCGCGCGATCCAGTCTTCGACCACCGCGACGCGCTTATCGGTTGCCTCGCGCATATGCTCGCGGTCCTCTTCCGACAGGAATGGCGCGCCACTCTGCAGTTCGGCGGCAAAGAGGCGCGATTCTTCCGGGTTGCGGCGGCTGTAGTCGATCTTGGCGCGGACATAGGCTTCCAACGCCTCCCGCGGCGAGCGATCCGGCCGAATCTCCTCCAGCGCTTCGTCCCATCCGGCGATCAGCTTCTTCAAGATACCGGTGTAGATCGCCTCCTTGGAGGTGAAGTAGTAGTAGATGTTGGCTTTCGGAAGCCCCGCTTCCTCGGCCACCTCGGCGATGCGCACTCCCTGAAAGCCATTGCGGGAGAAGAGCAGGGTCGCCGCGCGCAGGATTTCGGCCTCGTTCTTGCGCCGGATCTGGCCGACGTCCGCCCGTTTGGCCTCGGCTCGCTTGGCGTCTGACCGTTTTGCGGTGGGCGACCTGCTCGCCTTGTCTGCGCGTTCCATGGTTTTCCCAGTTTGTTTCCACGTGCCCCGGTGTTCCCCGGAGTGCCCCTGTCTACCGTATAGACGAACATATCCGCACGGGAAAAGCGATGGAATAAATTGACGAACTGGTCAGTTATGCCTTGGTCTGTCGCGTCGCCGCATGTGGGTGCGGGCGCCTTCCGTCAGGTCTGGGGTTGAAGCGCCGATTCAAGACAGGCGAGGAGGTGCTTGATATCGACAGGCTTGCCGAGAACGGCGAAAGCGCCGCCGTCGAGTGCTGCCGACCGGGTTCGGTCGTCTCGATAGGAGGTCATGAAGATGATCGGCGGCCTTGGCGCCGTTTTGTTCAATTCGGCTTGAAGCTCGATGCCGCTCAGACCGGGCATGGAGACGTCGAGCAGCATGCAGTCGACCGAGGCGCGATCCTTATAGGCAAGGAACTCCTCGGCATTGGCAAATAGAAGGCTTTGGTAGCCGCAGGACAGAACCAGATCGTCGAGCGCCTCCCGGATGGCTTGGTCGTCGTCGACGATTGCAATGGTGGAAATGTGGGGCAAGAGAGGGACCTATGGGTATTCCGGTACGTTGATATTTCGGACTCGGATGCTTGCTTGTTTCCTCTAATATGCGCTCCGACGCCACGAAACGGTATCATACAAGGGTTTAGGTTGCTCACGTCCGCCGAGCGTTGGGCGAGCGCACAACCGGTTACGGATGCGGGCGATTAAAGATGCGGATCCTCGATTGGCAGGGTCATCTTGAACACGGCGCCGCCGTCAGGATGATTGAAGCCGTCGAGCTTGCCGCCGCGGCTTTCCAGCGTGCTGCGGCAGATCGACAGGCCCATCCCAAGCCCTTCGGCCTTGGTGGTGTAGAAGGGCGTGAACAGCCTCTCCATGCCTTCTGGGCTGATGCCCGGGCCGCTATCCCTCACCGATACACCCACCATGCCATCAGTCGGCTCGATTTCGACGATGATCTCGCGAACAGGGCACTTGGCGCCGTTGATCGCCTGGATGGCGTTGGTCATCAGGTTGATCATCACCTGCTGGATCTCCACCCGCACGCTCTTGACCTGCGGCACGCCTTCGCCCGGGCGAACGGTCACCGCGATGCCGTCGCGTTTCAGGTCGTGCTCGACCAGCGAGCGGGTTTCATCGATCAGCGTCGACAGGTCGATCCACTCGGCCTTGCTCTCCTGCTGGGTGAGGAGGTTGCGGGTGTTGTGGATGATGTCGCTGGCGCGCTGGCCGTCGCGGATGATGCGTTCGGCGGAACGGCGTATCGCTGAGAGATCAGGCGGGTCGCGATCCAGCCAGCGAAGCAGCGTCTGCGCGTTGACGGCGATGGCGCCGAGCGGCTGGTTGAGTTCATGCGCCAGCGAGGCGGAGAGGGCGCCGATGGTGGCAGCCTTCGACGCCTTGGCGAATTCAGCGCGCGCCTCGATCAGTGCTGCTTCCGTCATCTCGCGCTGGGTGATGTCGACCATGCCGACGACCACGCGGTTGAAGGCGGCGGTGTCCTCGGGGAAACTGATGCTCAGCAACACCTGCCTGATTTCGCCGCTGTCGGTGGCGATCCTGCCTTTCCCTTCGAAATACGGCTGGCCCGTGAACATCGCATTCATCAGATGCAGGAATGTCTTGTCGCCGGACGCGATGAAATGAGCCATGGACTCCCGCGAGTCGCTGTCGGCAGATGTGCCTACGAGTTCTCGGGCGGCCTCGTTCGCCGCAACGGTGCGCAGCAGGCCGATGCAGTGGTCGATGATCTCAGGATGCCGGCGCGCGTGGTCTTCTAAATCGGCAACGCCGGCGGCCTTCAATTCCATCAAGTAGGCGCGCAGCTGCGAATAATCCCGCTCCCAGAGCGCGACGCGAGCGCCATCGAAGATCGAGCGGTAGCGGGCTTCGCTTTCGCGGATTTCGGCGTTTCTTTCGATCAGCTCGGCGCGGAAGGCATCGTTTCGCAACAGCAGCGCCATGGTGATGGCAAGCGCCGCGAGCGCGACCGCGAGACGGATGAAGGTCTGCAGGTCGGGATCGGGGCCATGGGTCAGGAAGTAGGAGAGGACCGTCAGGAAGATGCAGACAATCGACGTCAGAAGCAGTCCGGTGCGGGTCAAGATTTCCGAGCCAAGCAGGAGAGCCATGACATAAAGAACCGCGATCGCGCCTTCGATGTCGGTGAAAGTGTCGATCGCAAAGACGATTGCCATCAGGAAGGCTGATATCAGCGCGACGGTGACGCGATGGCCCGTGCCGCCACGTTGATTGAACAGCACACCGGCTCGCTCCGCGCTCATGATAAGATCCCCATCTACCTTGGCGCGCATGATAGCGATCGCGACCGTCATTCTAACCTATACATAGGTGTCGTTTGCGCAAAAGGTGATTTTGCCTTTTGTTTCAGGTGATTGACCGTATTCGCAGCCGACCCGGCTGGTGCGTGCCGCGGGCTGCCGTTCTTTGACGAGGACAGACCGGCCGGTCCGGGCCTATAGTGCGTGCGGAGCGGTCCACTATTCGGTCGTGCCGCGTTGTTCAGGGAAGAGCAGAGTGAATATCAGTTTCGTCGACAGCCGAGCGAGCCATGAGGCGGTGCAGACGATCGCCTTTCGGGGCGGGGTTGCAGCGCCAGCGACGCGCAGCGTTCCCGAGGAGGTGGCGATTGCCTTTTCCTATGGCGGCAGTTCGCATGCGGTGATGATGGCGACGCCTGCTGATCTCATCGATTTCGCCGTCGGCTTCAGCCTCACCGAGGGGCTGATCGACACGGTCTCGCAGATCGAGGCGATCGAGATCGTTCAGGACGAGGTTGGCATCGACGTGCAGATCGCGCTTGTCGACGATGTCGAGGAGAAGCTGCGTGCGCGACGGCGGCACATGATGGGGCCGGTCGGTTGCGGGCTCTGCGGTATCGAATCGCTGGAGCAGGCTGTGCGTACGGTTCGGCCGGTGTTGTCGTCTGGCCTGACGATCACGCCGGATGATGTCTCGCGCGCGGTGGCGAGCCTTGGCGATCACCAGCAGCTCAACCACA
Source organism: Hyphomicrobiales bacterium (assembly GCA_900465665.1). GTDB lineage: Bacteria > Pseudomonadota > Alphaproteobacteria > Rhizobiales > Rhizobiaceae > Rhizobium. Next base: position 400 of record UBJO01000107.1, on the reverse strand, counting down.
AGACCCGCGCGGTGCATGGCGCCGGGTTTTTCGTGCCGGAGAGCGGGCTTGTGGCGGTGCGCGAGGATGTCGGCCGGCACAACGCGCTGGACAAGCTCTGCGGTGCAGTCATCGCCTCGGGCGTTTCCGGCGGCAGCGGCGTGGTTGTTGTGACCAGCCGGCTTTCGATCGAGATGATCCAGAAAGCCGGGTTCCTCGGCAGCCCGATCCTGATCGCCATTTCGGCGCCGACGGCCTATGCCATTCGCACCGCCGAGGAGGCCGGGATCACCATGATCGCCGTTGCGCGCGGAGAGGATTTCGAAATCTTCACGCATCCGCATCGGGTGATTTTCTAAGCTTAACCCCAAAAGGAAAGACCGCCCCGGGGGGTAGGGGCGGTCTCTGGCGGATCCGGGGG
>UBJO01000127.1 GCA_900465665.1 Hyphomicrobiales bacterium | reverse complement strand
CACGGATCAACTGATTTGGATATCCCGAATCTGGTTTGGCGCGACACGCTTTAGACAAGAGGGCGGCTGATAGCGTTGGCAGCAGTGCACAACTTTTTCGGAGCTCAGGCGTTTCAATAGACGCTTCGTTCTAAACAGGATGTCCTCATGCGCCGCAAACCCAACTTCGAACTTCTCGCCAGGTCAGGCTACGCCGCTCGTGGCGTCGTCTTCCTCCTCGTCGCCGGGCTCGCGATGGTCTCTGGAGTGTCGGGCGGCAAGGCCGACACGAAGTCTGCGGTTTCAACTTTGCTTGAGCAACCCTTTGGCCGCGTCTGGGTAGGGTTCATCGGTCTCGGACTTCTCGGCTTCGTTGCCTGGCGATTGGCCCAGTCGTTGGCTGACAGCGACGGCCACGGAACTGATCGAAAAGCTATAGTTATCCGAATTGCCATGTTCGGCAGCGCGATCACGTATATCGGCCTCGCTGGATATGCGCTGGGCCACGCGATTGGCGCCACAGGCGGTAGCGATGGCTCCGGCGAGAAAGGTCTCGCGCAATGGGTTATGTCACAGCCGTTCGGACCCTATATCGCCATCGCGATCGGCATCGGATTCATCGTCGGCGGCGTGGTGACATCGGCAAAGGGCCTGACGCAAAGATTCAAAAAATACCTGCGGCTGCCGGAAGCCAAAGGTGTCGTCACTATGGTCTGCATCTATGGCTTGGTGGCACGTGGCGTTGTCTTCGCGATTACTGGTGTCCTTTTCGCGTATGCTGGCCTCAGTGTCGACCCCGACCAGGCTGGAAGCATCTCGGAGGCCCTGTCATGGCTAAGGCAGCTACCTTTTGGATCTATCCTGTATATGGTCGTCGCCGTCGGCTTAGCGGCCTTCGGCATCTATAATCTCGTTGAGGCCCGATATCGGATTGTTCGAGGGCCAGTGGTTGGCGACGTAAAGCGAGTCCTGCCGGTTTGAGGGTTGGATGATTCATCGCCCGCAGATTTCGTCTCGAAAGTATAGCGAGCGATATCACAGGGATGACTATGAAAACCGAGCCGGGGCTCGCTCACCTACAATTCCCTCCCGAAGGATTTCGAGCCGTCGTCCTGAGCGCACGCAGTGGGATTGGCAGCTCTCTATGTCGGATTGGAGCTCGATCCCAACACCATGGCATTATACCGCGGCAGTGATGACGATGGTCCTCTCGATGCAAGTTCAGAGGGAATGGGGCCTGTACGTGCGCGATGATGCTGCCCCAGATCTCGCCATCCTCAGCCGACGATCTGATATTGCTGCACCGGATGGTGAATCATGACATCGATATCGATGCCATCGAGGATCCAATGCAACTACTTCGTCATCACCGACACCACCGCAGGCTCATGGCGCGGCCATTGGAGCCTGCTTTCCGTGTTTAATTTCCTTAGTAAGGCAACTGTCGTCTCATTTTGGTGGTCGTGCTGCAATCCAGCGCCATCATCTCCAGCGCCATGGCCGCATGAGCTGCGGATGCGCGCCCGGAAGTCGATCGGCTCACGTTGCAGGTAAACCTTGAAATGGAGCGCCAAGTCTGAACATTACCCAGCGTTCGTATTATTGCTGGTAACCCATCGACTTCACTCCATTCCACCTTCACGTTCACCCTGCTCGTGCTGATTGCGATCAAGCACTAAGCTTTGCCGCACAACACAGCCGGTCGATGCTCCGATCCAAAGCTGATGTGCTGCACTGGCAGGTTCCGATCGAAGCCGACCCGAACCGAAGCGAACGCTGTACCCGCAGGCAAAGGATCACCAAGCCGCTTGGTACTCTCTATCGATCTCCCGCGGAGATTGATGTCAACGCCGCTTCCAAGCGCACGCCGCGTATCGGAGACCTGAGGTCTAAAATAACTGCTGCAAGACGATCTTCCGAATGCGCGTCATATCGACGTCGTCCCACACTACCCAGCTGCCGTACGCGCAGTCTCTGGTCATCTTCTTCGATGGTTTGGTGATTTGGGGTCCATCTATTTTGGTGGAAAAACATGTCTGACAGCATTGTGCTTCAGAAGGTTCGCGGACATTCGCGGTGCCGATTGCGAGGTATCCCCGCGGTGCTAGATCGCAAGCCGCGGGCCGCGGCCGCGCTTCTCTGCAGTCGCGTGTAATCGATTGTCGACGATCCCCTGGGCGGCTGGATTTCGGCCTTCTCGATATAGCTCACAGTTACTTCACGAAAATACTCAACTCGCCGAGCCGCCAGGTCGCGCAAAGACAAGTCTGAGTGGCCGACCCTGTTCGGCTAAGCGATTAAGAAGATTGGTTGCGGGGGCAGGATTTGAACCTGCGGCCTTCAGGTTATGAGCCTGACGAGCTACCGGGCTGCTCCACCCCGCGCCAGCGCAAAGCCTTCGGCTTTGTCGCGTCCGATTAAACCCTTTGGGTTTACCGGTACTACCGGAGCAAAACCCTATGGGTTTTGTTCCTGTAAGGGACGCACCTTGTTTCAGGTGCTTGACCCATTCATTTTGCTCTGCATTTGGGCCTTTGGAAAGCAGAAAGGACCGCTTTAGGCGGCCCTTTTGTTTCGGCCTTGGCCGTTNNGAGAAGATTTTATGTTGCGTTTAGCAGACCTGGCAGCGACCGACTCTCCCGCGTCTTAAGACGAAGTACCATAGGCGCAGGGGCGTTTCACGGCCGTGTTCGGAATGGGAACGGGTGCAGCCGCCCCGCCATAACCACCAGGTCAGCGAAGCGCAAC
>UBJO01000108.1 GCA_900465665.1 Hyphomicrobiales bacterium | reverse complement strand
GCCGTGTCGGAGCGCTTCGGAGAAAGAACCTTCCTGACACTTGCGGCAAAGACCGCAGATGGCAAGGCGTTCGAGGCGGCGTCCGCAGGCATGCAGCCGGCACAGAGACAAGAGCTGCGTTCCGCCTGGGACACGATCCGAACCGTCCAGCAACTGGCTGCGCATGAGCGAACGGCTGTGGCGCTCAAGCAGGCGGAAACCCTACGCCAGACCCAGACGAAAGGGTTGTCGCTGAAATGATGTCTTATGCCTCTTTCACCCCGGCCGTTGTCCGCCAACGGCGCCCGGCCATCGCTCTCCTCGCGGTTTCCTGCGAGCCTTGCGCTCGCAGCAAACGTCGGCGCCGTTATTCGTGGCCTTCGAATCAACACCACGCCCAGCGATCGGAGACCGAGCCGCCTCGAAACTAAAACTTTGTACTAATCCAGGCCGAGCTTCTTACGAAGGTCTGCATTTTCCGAACGGAGCTTTTCCGCCAACGACTTTCGAAGTTTCTTATTTTCTGCTTCGAGCGCAATCAGAATAGCGAGATCGGACGCGCCGAAAGGAGTGGTAGAATCGAGGTTATTGGCCCCTTGTCTGACTTTGAGCGGAGCTGCCTTGGTCGCAACCTTTTGTGTCGGCTCTTTAATGGCGCTCACCGATGATCCCAAGGATGTGGACTTGGTTTCCGACGCGCGTTTGGAATTTTTTTCGGCTAGTGCAGCGGCCATCTCTGCCTTGCTTCGACGGCGAGCACGCGTTTTCTTAGTTGTTTCCTGCGATACCGCCGGCTCAACGTTTGTCGAATTCTGGGAAATTTCGTCGGCCATGAATGTCTCCTAGATGATACCAGCATTGTCTTGTACCGTACAAAGCACAGTGTCAACATATTGTCCCCTTCGCGAAGGTGACTGTTGAATGAAAGGCACGAGGGTGGATGGGACAGCTCGCCAATACGGCTTTGGTGCCAGTTAGGGTTACTTGTATCACGCCGCTGATGTGTTCGGCGTATTTCGAGTGAAGAGTGGTCACCAACGGACTGATACAGATGATTTTGCGACTGGCGTACTACCATGCGCAAGCACTTTGAGGCCTGGGCCTAAAGCCTTACGTGGCCGCTCGACGGCCAAGAATTGCTTCGCTGGATTGGATCAATAAGGCTCGTTCGACGACGGGTGGGTGCTTCGCGATGCTCTCACCCCGATCGCCCTTTCGCAGTACCTCTCAAATTAAGTGCAGGAGTGCCGACCGGAACTACGCAGATGTCCACGCACTAGCAACTAAACCGACACTCGTCGGCGCTACACGTTGCCGACCCATTGGGATCAGGCGTCGAACAATGTCTCGTCAGTTTGAGCACGAAGAGGATGCAATGCGGCTTACTCTCGAACGCCATAGGAACGAGCCTCTGCGCAGCTATCGCGCGATCCCAATACGGTTTCTCCTTGAAAGTACGTATGCCCCGAAGCGTAGAACGGAACGCTCCGGGGCAGCTGACCGCTTTGTCTCTCAATCTCGATTCGGCCGGGACCAGATGAGTTTGAGGTCGTCCTCTCCCTCTACATCTGCGAGCGTCGCGTAAATTGGAGCCGCGAAACTGGGATCGTCAAGCTTGATCGACAGGTAGTCGCGGCCCTGGTCTGAGGTTTTTTTCCATGCTGCTCCAAACTCGACGCCGCCTGAGTAAATCCTATATTGAGGTCCTTTTTCGGAGGGGCTTTCAACGCGGTCAATGCGCGCCTTGATGTTCATTGCCAGCGTACGAATAGAGCCGGTGTAGCCGCTTTCGGTGGCGGCAAAAGTCCCAATCGTTGCCATTCTTCGTTCCTTCCAGTTTTGGTGCCGCGGACTGTGCGCCGGCAGCTGTTGTAAAAGGACCAGCGAAAGCCAGCCCCACCAATATAAAGGCGCAAGGGAGCGAAGGGCGGCAAGTCGCAGATCTGCGAGTGGTAGAGGATTGCAAAGGATGGCGCGCATGGGTGAAAACGGCTCTGTGCGGATTTGGCGCGAGGTCTTAGTGGCACGGACAGCTATCCACGCGTTCTCAACGCCAGTGTTCCCAAACGTTCATCGAGAGCAACAGGCATATAATTGCGCTCTGCTTCGTTTGTGGAGACCTGCCGCCACCGCAAAGCGGTCCTTGTTGACTCGGCCTTCACTCATAGGGCCAACGAATGAATCGTCGCAATACGCTATTGGACCGGCGCCAGTCAGATGGCGACCATTACCCCGGGAACAACGTCAACAGCGAGAAAAACAATGGGAAAGATTCAGGCCGCCCTAACGGTCGCGGTATCGAGCATCTGCCTGGTTCCGGCACTTCACGCGGAGACCCTTGTCGTCAACAGCTACGGGGGTCCATACGAAGACATCATCCGGCGCGAGATCATTGAACCATTCGAGCGACAGACGGGCATCGATGTCGTCTACGATGCCGTTGGCGCGGCGGCGCAGGACTATGCAAAGATCAAAGCGACCAAGGGGCGGCCGGGTTTTGACGTCGCGGTGATGACAGCCTCTCAATCAATGCAAGGCTGTCAGGATGGCGTGTTGGAACGGCTTGATCCCGCAACCATTCCGAACCTTCGCTACGTGGCACCGAAGCTTGCCGACTCGGCAGGCCCGTGCGGCGCTGTCCATGAGCTCCAATACTTGTCGCTCCTGTACCGGACCGACAAGTTGGCCTCACCGCCCCGGTCCTGGTCCGCGCTTGCGTCGCCAGAACTAAAAGGCAGGATTGTACTGCCGACATTCCAGAACATCATGGCGCTTTATCTAGTCGAGATCTTTGCGACCATGAACGGTGGCGATCTGACGGGGAATCTGGACCCAGGCTTCAGGGCGATGTCTGACGTCGCGAGGCAGTCAATCGGATTCGAGCAGAGCTCGGCAATCCTAGAAAGCTATATCAAAGACGGAACGGTCTGGGCCATGCCGTTCTGGAACGGTCGCGCCCAACTGCTGGTCGATAGTGGCTTACCGGTCGACTACGTCCGACCCGTTGAAGGAACCATTCCACTGATCGCGACGCTCAACATTCCCATAGCGGCCGAACACAAGGCATCTGCGAGACGGTTTATCGATTTTTTTCTGAGCAAGACCAGTCAGGAAGCATGGGTGCGCGCCTATAAGGTGGGCAGCGCACGAAGAGATATCGACGTTCCAGACAAGGTGCGAGCCCGACAGATCACGACGGAAGCGGATCTCGAAAGCCTGCTGCTGCCGGATCTCTCAGTTGTTGCAACACGCCTGCGAGAGTGGGGAGAGAAATGGGAACGCGAAGTTGTCGCGCATCAGGATTGAGGACGCAGAATGACCATACTCGCACTTGATCTCCCCAGTCGGCGACGCAACTCGCGTCGCAACCTTGCACCGGCGTTTGGGCTATCGCCAGCCGGCCTGATGCTCGTCCTTTTCTTTGCCATGCCGATGGGAATGATGATCGGGACAAGCTTCCACGATTCATCCTCAGGAGCCTTGAGCTTCCAAGCTTATGAACGATTTTTGAGTGACGGCTTGACGCTGACAGGCTTTTGGCGAACCACAGTAATGTCATGTCTCGTGGCGGTGGCCGCGACTGCGCTCGCCTTTCCACCAGCCTACTTTCTTGCACGTTCTAAAAGCAGATTTCGCATCATTGTCCTGGCGCTCGCCCTGGCTCCGGAGCTCGCGGGGGTCGTGCTGCGAACCTATGGATGGCTCATTATTCTGGAAGATCGCGGCTTCATCAATGACATCCTTCTCCACTGGGGTGTTATCGCTGAGCCGTTGAGCCTATCGAAGAACCTCTTTGCGGTAGTGGTGGGTCTCACGCATGTGGTCCTTCCCTTTGCCGTTCTGTCGCTAACAACGAGCATTCAAGGTATAGATCAAAATCTTGAACGCGCTGCCCAGATGCTTGGCGCAAACCGGCTGTCGGTCATTAGAATGATCCTCGTGCCATTGTCAGTGCCCGGAATTGTCAGCGCGCTCTTGTTGTCGTTCACGATGGCGGCGAGCGCTTATGCGACCCCCGCGCTTCTCGGAGGAGCTGGGTTCAAGGTTCTGGCAACAATGATATCCGAACAAGTGCTCTTCTATGTTGATTGGCCATTTGCTGCAGTGATGGCGAACGCGCTGCTCATTCTCATGCTCATTGTCTCCTACGCCGGCTTGAACGTCGAGAAACGTCTGCGCGACAAGCGCGATGCAAAACAGAGAGGTTGAAATGAACCGACTGATCTCCCTTCTCTTTTGGACTGCCCTTGTGATCGTTCTGGCATTTATCACGCTACCGCTGCTGGTGGTCGTCGCTGCATCGCTAAGCCCAACAGCCGACGTCACCTTCAGCCCGTCGGCGTGGACGCTTCAGTGGTATCAGAACCTCGTTTCGCAGCAATGGCTGGAGCCGTTCGCGCTTAGTGTGAAGATCGCGTTAGCGGTTTCGCTGATAAGCGGCATCATTGGTACGCTTGCCGCTTACATCGTGGCTTTCGAACGTATCCCAGGCGGCAGCGCGGTCATGGCCGCGCTATTGTCCCCGCTTTCGGTTCCACAGATTGTTAAAGGGGTCGCGATCGTTCTGTTTCTCTCGGTCCTTGGCCTGCAGCCGCTGCTTGGCACGACATCCTTGATCGCCGCGCACTGCGTGCTCGCACTACCTTTCGTAATTAGGATGGCCGCCACATCGATCGCGAATTTCGACGGTAACCTCGATCGGGCGGGTCAGATCCTTGGTGCTAGTCGCTGGCAGCGTGCATGGCACATTCTACTTCCAGCGATTAAGCCGGGCGTTCTGTCAGGTATGACGTTTGCCTTCGTTATCTCCTTCAACAACATTCCATTGTCCGTGTTTCTCGTCCGCCCCGGAGACACGACGCTCCCTATAACCGTTATCAATTATCTCGAATATAGCCTCGATCCGGTCCTGGCGGCGGTCAATGTGGCATCGATGATTTTTATCCTCGTTGTCATCCTTGCATTCGAAAAATTTAGCGGTTTTTCCGCCCAGCTTCATGGAGGTAGCAAATGAGCGAACTTGATATCGAACTTGTTTGTGTAAGCAAGGCATATGGCGCGATTACGGTCGTCAGGGACGTTGACCTGCAGGTCCCGAAAGGTGAGTTTGTGAGCGTTCTCGGGCCGTCGGGATGTGGCAAGACCACGACGCTCAACATGATTGCTGGCTTCAATCAGCCAAGCCGCGGAGACATCAAAATACGAGGGCGAAGCCAGGTAAATGTTCCACCAGAACGACGAAATATTGGGTTGGTCTTCCAGAACTACGCACTTTTTCCTCATATGACTGTGGCTGAGAATGTCGCATTCGGTCTCAAGATGAAGTGTACGCCCAAGGTTGAAATCGCTTCAATCGTGGAAAGGAGCCTGCGTGGCGTACACCTTGAAAAACTGGCTGATCGCTACCCGAAGGCACTTTCCGGTGGACAACAGCAGCGTGTCGCTCTTGCCCGCGCTCTGGCACCCAGACCATCCGTTCTTCTTCTGGATGAACCACTGTCGAACCTCGACTTGAAACTGCGTGAATCCATGCGTGGCGAGCTGAAGGACATACAACGTGAACTCGAGATGACGTTCGTATATGTTACCCATGATCAGGAAGAAGCGATGGCGATGTCAGATCGCATTGTGGTCATGTCGAACGGGGTCATCGCGCAGCAGGGGACGCCGGAGGCACTTTATCGGCATCCAGTTTCAACGTTCGTAGCGGACTTTATCGGCCGATCGAATATCATCGGTGTTCAACGAATGGTAAAGGGGCCGGGAGGTTGTGTGGTGTCGCTCACGGGCAGCGACGTTACGCTTCGGGTGGCAGTTGCACCCTCTCATGCAACACCGCGCTATGCCGTCATCCGCCCTGAGGATGTGCTCTTGTTGGCCGGCACGCCACTCGTCGCCCAGGAAAACCTCAACGTTCTGGAAGGTCAACTTGATCGCGTGACAAATCTTGGGGCATCCCTGGAGTTATCAATCCAGATCGCGTCCGGCCTTTCTCTTTGCGCAGCAGTGCGATCGTCGGATGCAGGCATTCTGCCAGCGACCGGCATGCCAATAAGGCTTGGCGTCGATCCTTCGGCTGTCACGCTCCTGAACGAGTAAGGGTTGGTCGATAACTCTCGCTTATCAATGCAACTGCTTACTTATTGGAGCTGGCATCACCCTACAAAATAAGATCGGGGACAGCCTCACAAAGAGGCTTATCCTTAGGAGATATGAGAATGCTGACAAGAGAAAAGATAACCGCAATTCAGCATGACAGCAATGTCTGCGCAGATATCGTGGGTTTCGACTTCGACCGCTATGATGAGCGCGATATCAAGGAAGTCCGCAAGTACTGGCTCCAGTATGGGGTCATTCGTTTCAAGCATACCCGCATCACAGACGACCAGCAGGTGAAATTCTCGCGTCATTTCGGTGAATTTGTTATCCATCCAAAGCAGCTGCAGGAGGGTGGTCATCCATCCCACCCGGAAATCCTTGTGATCAGCAACTCAATGAAGGATGGAAAGCCAAGTGGCGCGATGGGTAATAGCGAAGCGACTTGGCACACGGATACTTGGTTCTATGAAAGGCCGCCAGCCGGCGCTATTTTGCGCGCCATAAAAGTCCCGCCTTCGGGCGGAGATACTTACTTCCTTTCAACCTACATTGCCTATGAGACCCTGCCGGTGGCGCTAAAGGCAGCCATTGATGGCCGGCAGATCTTCTTCCAGAACGTTTATGACAAGACCGGGAAGATCAGACTTGGGAAGGCGGAGCCAATCAGTCGGGACTTCCGAGAATGGAGCGGTGTTGTCCACCCTCTCGTACGCACACACGGCGAGACGGGACGAAAGGCTCTTTACTTGGGCGGCACATCAGAGGGGGCGTGGATTGTCGGTATGAGCATCGAAGAGAGCAATGCCATACTCGCGGAGCTGTGGGATCACACGACGAACGGAAGCGATGTCTTCGTTCAAAGCTGGGACGAAGGAGACATTATGATGTGGGACAACCGCTGCACCATGCATCGGCGCGATTCATTCGATCCGTCGTTTGTTCGCGTCATGCATCGCACAACAACATCCGGCGAACGCCCGATCTAAGCCAGACAAGAAAAAAAGGTTATCGGCCATGACAGGACTTTACCGGCTTGTTGAGCGTCATCCACCCTTGTCATCAGAGCTAGTGGAGCTCTTGTCTCTGGTCGAGACGGCTACGATCGGCCACACTGAACATCTCGGGTTCGTTGGAGCCGGTATCGTTCCGCTATTCTCGGCTCGTATTGCCGGCGTTGCGGTAACCGTCGCGGCACCTGGCCGCGACGGAGCGATCATCTACCGCGCCGTCGACCAACTTTTGCCAGGAGATGTCTTGGTGATTTCTCGGGTGGACGGAGACGATATTGCCTGCGTTGGTGGAGGTGTCGCCACGGCAGTCAAAGCTAAGGGAGCAGCCGGAATCATAATCGATGGGCCTTGTACCGACACCGAGGATATCATTGCTACGGGACTGCCGGTATGGTGCAGAGGCCGGTCTTCAAAGACGACCAATCGTCAGTTCAACATCGGTGGGTCGCTCAACGTTCCAGTAGCTTGTGGCCGGACCGCAATCCTACCGGGCTATGCAATCCTTGCCGACTGCTGCGGTGTCTTCGCGACTGACCGTCAGGCCATGCAATTGATTGCTGAGCACGCACTCACTCGGCAAAAACGATCCACGCTGATTCGCAGTCATCTGGCCGCCGGTCATTCAATATTTGATTTCGAGGAACCTGCACGTGAAAATCGCATTGATTCAGATGAGCTCTCAGCCTGACCTTGGCCACAATTTGGCGGAGGTCGAACGCATGATGACTGAAGCACTTGCCGGTAATCCCAATCTCATCGTTCTTCCTGAGCATTTTGATTGGATGGGCGGATCTTCCGACGATAAACGCGCCGCGGCCGATTTCGTGCCCGGCGGTCAGGCATATAATTGTGTACAAGATTTCGCGCGACGCCACCGCGTCGCTGTTCATGCTGGCAGCCTGATGGAACGATGCACTCGAAGCGGCAAGGTATTCAACACGACCGTCATTTTTGATTGTGATGGCGGTCATGTCGGCGCGTATCGAAAGATCCACCTATTCGACATCACCACGCCAAATGGAGTGCGGTATGCTGAATCGTCGGTCGTCGCGGCAGGAGATGGTCTTCTTGTCTATGATCTGAATGGGTGGAAGATCGGGTGCGCCATCTGCTACGACTTGCGCTTCTCACGTTTGTTCGACCGGTTAGCTCAGGAGGTCGTCGATATCTTCATTCTCCCTGCCGCGTTCACACGACAGACAGGCGAAGCTCATTGGGAAGTCCTATGCCGCGCAAGAGCAATCGAGTATCAGGCGTTCTTTGTGGCATGCGGTCAATGTGGCAGCTACCCCGCTTTGAGTGGTAACCCGCGAGAAACATTCGGCTCGTCGTTGGTTGCTGATCCTTGGGGCGAAATCATTGCAAATGCAGGTCAAAAGCCATGCGTCCTTCATGTCACACTCGACCGAAAGCGACTTGATGAAGTGAAGGGGTTAATTCCCATGACGAGCCATCGTGTCGACATGAACAGGGTTCAGATGCAGGTCCATCCCTCCGGCCGATGAGATATTTAATGGCCTAAAACTTCATGCAGATTTACTCCTCGCTTATCCCGACCCATCCTATTCTCTTTCTCCGAACGAGGAGACATGGAGATGAAGGAAACTCATTTTCAAAGCACGCACGCACAATTCCTATCTGCAGCCGCACTGCGTGATGCTGGCGCCGAGCTGGACACGGGTGAGATGCTCGCAGCAATGGACAATGCTTGGTTGGATATTCGCTCTGGCAAAGCGTTCGGAACCAAGGCGGTGTTGTCCCTTCCAGAGGAAGACTTCTGGCGCGATAGCACCGTTGCACACCGCCGAAGAGAGTTTTTGGACGAAAGACTGGGTTGGAAGCTTTCGTGCCTCTACAGCGTCAACGAGCGCTACGGCGGTGTAAAAATTATCGGCGCCAATTCATTCAACCGGCAGCTCGGACTACCTCGCTCGACCTCAACGATCGTTCTCATGGAGAAGAAAACGCTACGGGTGCTTACGATTATGGATGGGACCAGTATCTCTGCCCGCCGCACGGGCAGCTATGCCACGATGGTGCTGGATTCCTTTTGCGGCCAAGACAAACCAGTATCGGTTCTGCTTTTCGGAACAGGCCCGACGGCCCGCGCTGTTGTGGAATGTCTTAATTACCGCTGTGCCGAACGAATCGGCAAATTCGCAATCCAGGGCCGATCGATTGGGCGCGCGCAACAGTTTATCGACGCAATCGATTTTCCAAACAGCCTGAACCTGGAACCAGCCGAAGAAACATCACTTAGTAAAAGTGATTTCATTATCACGGCGACAAATGCTCGGGCCCCGATATTCAGTCAAGATGAGTTGGCGCGCGACGCCGTCAGCCTGCATCTTGGCGGGGACGAGATACCCGAGAGCTATTTGCAGCGGGTTTTGCGGACCGGCATGGTCGTTTGCGACGATCTCCGTACTGTATCTCATCGCAACTCGCAAAGTATTGCGCTGCATTTTTCCCGCCGTGGTCTTTCATTGGAGGAGGTAGGGCCGCTACTCGGCCTTCATGACCTGACAATGATAGGAGCGCCCCCTGTCCGGCGCGAGGGACCTGTATGTGTCACCTGTGTCGGACTACCAATGCTGGACCTCTACGCGGCGCAAGCCACCTACGAGAAATACTGCCGGCGCAGCGCATTGGATAGAAGGTGACTGGCGATGTTCATAGCCCATTTGCTTGGCAAGCATATAGCGGACGTCGCCCGGCAAGGACCACCGCCTGAAACGAGCGATACCGTCCTTCGTCTCGTGCTCGACGTCGTGGCAGCAGGTGCAGCCGGCTGGATCTGCGACGGGCCACGTGCTGTGCGTCGTTCCGTTTCATCGGTCTTTGGATCGGGCGACGCGCCAATCTGGTTTTGCGGCACGGGTTCGAGCGCAACCGGAGCCGTACACTGCAATGTCGCCGCATGTTGCGCGCTTGATGTCGATGATGGTCATCGGGCTGCACGCGGGCATCCAGGCGCTGCGGTCGTAGCGACAGCTCTCGCGCTAGCGCAGTTGCATGATCGCCCAACCGATCGGTTCTTGGCCGCGATCGTCGCAGGCTATGACGTCGGCGTAAGAATTGCCGCGGCTCAAAATCCCGTCGGGATCGCCACGCGACAATCCGGTCGATGGGCGAGCCTCGCGTCCGCTGCAACGGCGGCGGCATTCCTGGGACACCAACCAGGAGTGATTGCGCATGCTCTATCGATCGCGGGCGTGCTTGCACCAAACCAGCAGGCGAATGGCAGCTCCGGCTACTCATCGCTTACCGGAAACGATGTGAAGGAAGGGATAGCTTGGAGCAGCGCCACCGGATTAATGGCGCTGGAACTGGCATCTCATGGGCATACAGGCCCTGAGGATTTCCTCGATCATCCCAACTTCTACGACGGCGAGAGAATTCTGTCTGATCTGGGGAGCCGGTGGGAAGTCAACGGTCTTTATTTGAAACCATATGCCTGCTGCCGCTACATTCATCCAGCACTCGACCGGCTTTGCGACCTTATCGACCAGCACGATATCGTCGCTGAAGAGGTCCGCTTGGTTGAAGTTGAAACCTTCGCCTGGGCAACAAAACTCGGCAATCGAACCAATCCTGACAACCTGATCGAGGTTCAGTACAGCCTTCCTTATTGCCTGGCCGTCGCGCTGGTCGATGGCCCTCAGGCGCTGCTTCCTCCGCGTTGGGACTGTCTAGGCCGCCCCGACATTGAATCAGTCGCCAAGAAAGTTAAAATAGTCGTGCGCGACGACATTGACGCCCTTTTCCCGTCTGAAACATTGGCGGTCGTCAGGGTCGAGACCAGCACAACTCGCGTTACATCAGAGATTGGAACTCCGTTCGGAGATCCGCGCTATCCCATGCTTTGGTCAGATGTCGAAAAGAAGCTTCGTGTCTTAACACGCGACGTCCTTGCCGCCCAGCAACAAGGAGAAATTATCGACGCCGTGCTATCCCTAGCCTCCGGAGAAATCTCGCCGCTGCTCAGTGCGCTAAAGTCAACGTCCCCGCCCCGCACGCTCGACAAAATTTGTCACCAACCGTCGGCCCCAGTTGACGGCGAGGGCGTAAGATTTTGGTAAGCTGTGAACCGATCGGAGCTGATCAAATACAAACTGGTCGCTCTCGCCGAGGATATCTCGCCGTGTTTCGACGCTAGCTGTCCCGGCGTAGCGCCGCCGGGACAGCTGCAAAATCACGAATATGGGGATTGGCAAATCGCGCGGACGCCCGCGCGAGGGACATAGGTATTGTCCGTAGCTCGATAGGTCTTATAGCGCGATGCGCACCATTCGTAGTGACTGGGACTGACGCTCGTAGGGCGGTTAGCATTATTGATAGCGCCACTGATTACAGCCCCAGCGCCAAAGGCGGCGAGTGGATACCACCAGCCATCGGAATGACGGCGGTAGCCTCGGCGATAGTCGCGATAGCCGCGGTGGCCATGATACCAGCCAGCGCGATGATCCCAGCGGCGATACTGAATTTGTTCGACGCTATCAGTGAACTGCCTTACCGTCGCCGGTGCCTGGGCGGGCATAGCGGAGGCAGGAGCAACGGAGCTAATAACTGTTACAATCGACAAGGCCGCTACGAGGGATTTCTTCAATTTCATTCGATTCTCCAATGATTGACGGAGGTTGGAACAATCCTTGTGACTAAAAGTTCCAGAAAATCATCGGTCCGAGACTGTGTCTCCTCCTACCCTCACTTTCGTATCAAATGCACAACCGACAATCCATTGATCGTCGATCCATGCGACCTTCACAAAGGGTACTTGATCACCGTGAAACATTTATCGTGGTTAAGTCGCGCGATCCTACTTCCATGCAGAGAGGCATCACTTGGGATTGAAGCGCCGGACTTGATGCTGTAGAGCAGTCTTCCCAGATGTCGTGAAAAAACTCCATGGTCGCCCGACCGTTGATATCAACGATCCATCACCCAGTGACGGACTTTGACGTTCACCCGAGCTTCAGGGAATGCGGCATCCCGGACCGATCGATTGCTGAAACGGAGCATCTTGCTTTGAGAAGACCAACACGCCAGTTCACCGTTGAGGTCAGGTCGTCAAATCGTCGATCGTCCCTCAAACCAACCTCAATATGGGGTGACATTGACCTGAAGGCGCTCGCCCGTGAAGCCGAAGCTGAAATCGCACGTGATCGGGGCCCGGTCCCGGCGCCCACTTATCCCGTGGAAGAACTGGTTCTGAACCATGTGGAGCCTGTGCTCTACGCCGATGACGATCGGGCAACAGTCGAAGATAAGGCCGGACCTGAAGTTCTCGGTGCAGAGATTGACAACGACATCGACGTTGCTTTGCCCGTCCGGGTCGCTGCTGTCGATGAAGAGGCGACCAGGCAGTCTGCGCCGCCACGCAAAACCAAGCGGCGACGACCGGGTCGAACCTTAGAGGTTAAGCGCGCTGTTGACGCGGTCGATCGGACAGATATCGACTGGCTGCTGGCCGAAAATCATAAGCTCAAACTGCTGTTCCAAGAGAAGCTTTTGCGAGAAAACGCATTACTGCGAGACATGTTAAATCGAAATTGAGCCCGACGAGATCGCGCTCGTGCTTTGGCCATACTATGGTCTTTCGACGTAGCCGGGGTGACTGGGCCCTGTCGAAATGGTCACTCGACCTGGCTGGTGCAGTTGAGTGTAGGGATGCGAGGAACCTCTGTTGATCTCCTTTGACAACAAAGATTGGTTCTTAACCGGCTTGCGGCAATTAGCTGGTCGCGGCCGGCGTCTCTAGTCGAAGCATTGCACAGATTATGGAATTGGAGACGCTCTTACATGTTTTCGGACACCCCAAAGTCCAGACTTTGATCGCATCGCCATCTGTCGACCCGTTGCACAAAGACGATTCGGTAACCTGGTGTCCGGGACAAGATCCATTAAACCTAAAGGTATATCGGCGCCAAGGTTGCCTGCTCAGTCGACGACCTTTTATCTGATAACGCAGATCTTGTAGCACGTTGCCCACCATCAACCGGGCGCCCGAAATGCCCTTACCACTAGGTACGAACCCTCAATGCCCGCTCAGTTCTGTCGGCAATCTGTGTAACGGCATAGGCAATTACCATGTAGATCACGACGGCGACCAGGAAGGCTTCCAGATAGTAGAAGTTCAGCGCCGCGGTCAGCTGCGACTGCGCGAAAATATCAACTACCTCGATGGCGAAGCCGAGCGACAGGGCCTTCATGATCACCATGAAGGAATTAGCGAGATCCGGGATTGCCGCGACGATGACCTGCGGAAGCATCACACGGCGAAAAAGCTGGCTCTTTTTGTAGCCTAGCGAATAGGCAGCGTCCGCTTGGCCGGTATCGAAAGAGTTCAAGGCGCCCTTGACGACTTCCGCCTGGAAAGCTGCGACACAGGCCGTCAGCGCCACGATCAGCGTGACCCAGTTCGGCGTCGAGTGGCCGTTGTAGTCGATGCCGACAAGCGAAGCCAGAAAGTGCAAGGTCGATGGAAGGCCGTAATAGGCGAGGAAGATGACGATGACCATCGGCACGCCCTTGAAGGCGACTTTGTAGGCAACGACGAGCTGGCGGAGGACCGGAATCTTCCGGTATTCGATCATGGCGAACAGGCTGCCCACGGTCGTCGACAGCACGAATATCGCCAGCGCCATCGCCAGCGTAAGTGGAACTGCGCCCAGGATTTCGTAGAAATCGGGAAGGAGAACTTCGCTGTCGAACATGGTGGTGCCTTTCCCTGATCAGATGCTTGCCATCAGCGGCGCGCTGACAGTCTTATCTGAAGCGTATTTACCGGAGCGACGCTCGAAGAAGCGCACGATCGCCCAGGCAGCGAGGCACAGCACCGAATAGAGCACCGCGAGCACCAGATAGGTCTCGAATTGGTACTGGTTGTAATCCCGCTCCATCACCAAGTGCGCCGTTGCCATCACGTCGGCCGCGCCGATATACATGACGAGCGCCACGTTATGGATCAGGTAGATGATCGCGTTTCCGTATCCGGGAAGCGCGATATGGACCGCCTGTGGCGCAACGACTCGCAACAGCTTCTGCCGGAACGTGTATCCGAGGCTGTCGGCCGCATCGTGCTGACCGCGCTCGACCGCGAGATAGGCGGGCCGCATGACCTCAGAGAGGTAACCGCCGTGATACAGGCCGAGGCCGAGCATGGCGGCGATCGTCGGCGAGACGAAGTCGTCGATACCAAAACCACCGACCAGTACCGGAAGGCCGTAGAAGGCGACGAACAGCTGCAGGACGACGGGAACGCTGCGGGCATAGGATACGTAGAGATCAGCCAGCTGGCTGATCACAGGGATCCTGCGCACCCGCAACGTCGTCGTGATCAATGCCAGCACGAAGCCGGCGACCATGGCCGTGAACGTGATCGCAAGCGTCAGCGGCAATGCCGAGAGCAGCTCGGGGATCATTATGGAAAGGTCCACTTCGGAACACTCCTTCTTTCAGTCTGGCGCCAGGTCGCCGGCTTCGAATGCCCGGCGTTACTTCATGTATGTGGTGATGTCCTCGCCGAACCACTTCTGCGAGAGCTTGGCGAGCGTACCGTCGGCCTTGAGTTCCTTGAGCGCCTTGTCGATGCCATCCGACAGCGCCTTGTTTTCCTCGGAACGGTGGATGAGTACGAAGGTCTGGTTGATTGCGACGGGTTCACTCGCCTGCACGGCAAGCTTCTGTTCATCGATCACGGTCTGCTCGCCGAGGTTCGACGGCAGAACCAGCGCGTCGTATTTGCCGTTCTCGACTTCCTTCAGGCGGTCGGGATAGGGAATGCCAGCGCTCGAAGCGGTGACCTCGATCTTGTAGTCGGGGTTCTTTTCCTGCCAGGCGGTCGCGAACTTGTAGATGCCGCCGCCGGCCGTTACCGGCACGATTTTTTTGCCGACCAGATCCTTCATTTCCTTGATGCCGCTGTCCTTGCGGCTGTAAATCTTGATCAGGCTGGCACCGATCGGTGCTTCCGGAATGAGGAACTGCTTTTCGCGCGCCGGCGCGCGGTAGTAGCCGCCGGTGGCGATATCGTACTTGCCGGTCGCAAGACCGGTTTCCTGGGCGATGTCGGCAGCGCCTTCCATCACGAACTTGTACTGCGGCAGCTTGGCGTTGATGGCCTTCAGCACGTCCGGCTCGTAGCCCTGCGGCTCGACGCCGATCGCGCCCCACGACAGCGGCTTGGATTCCGCCGATGTGGCGATCTTGATGGTGCGGACGTCTTCGGCAAACGAAGCCGTTGCGAACGCGATCGCGACGCATGCTAGGGCGAGACCGAGACCACGGCGAGAAATTGAACTCATGGAAGTCATTTCAGGCATCCTTTCTTTACTGGATCGCGCGTTCTGATTTGAGGAACTGTGCGAGGCGGGGGTTGGAAGGCGTATCGAAGATTTCGGACGGGCTGCCATCGGCTGCGACGACCCCCCCATCCATGAAGACAATGCGGTTCGAGATGTTCTTGGCGAACTGCATCTCGTGGGTGACGAGGAGCGAGGTAATGCCTGAGGACGTGACGTCCTTGATCACTTTCAACACCTCGTTGACGAGTTCCGGGTCGAGCGACGAAGTCGGCTCGTCGAAGAGCATGACATCGGGCTTGACCGCGAGCGCTCTCGCAATGCCCGTTCTCTGCAGCTGGCCGCCCGAAAGCTGGGACGGATAGTTGTCGAGCTTGTTCGACAGCCCGACCCGCGCCAACTCCTGCAGCGCGATCGCGCGGGCTTCGTCCTTCGACTTGCGCTGCACGACGACCAGCGGGTCCATGACGTTTTGGATGACCGTCATGTTCTTGAAGACGTTGAACTGCTGGAACACCATCGCGGTGCGCAGGCGGATCGCCTGGACGGCTGCCTTGTCGGGGCGCGCGAAATCCATCTTGACGTCATCGAAGGCGATAGTTCCGGATGCCGGCTTCGCCAGATGGTTGATACACTTCAATAGTGTCGTCTTGCCGGTCCCGCTTGGGCCGATAATGGACACCACGTCGCCTCTTTTCACGGAGAGATCGACGCCGTTCAGGATCTGGGTGCTCCCGTAGGATAGCTTCAGGTTCTTGATCTCGAGCATCGCGGGTCTCAGTTCCTCTGGGAAGATAGTTCGGAAAGCGCTTCAATATTGTCGTCGTCGGCCCACTCGTCGCCGAGAAGTTCCGGTGTGTCGAAGGCCTGAAGGTTGGCGAAATGCGTCTCGCGGTCTTCGACGAAGAGCGATCGGACGATGCCGCGCGCCAGACGGTCGGCACCTTCGCTGATTGCAGGAATATCGCCCGTCAGCTTGCCGTGGCTCAGTGTGGCCGGGAAATTGAAGCAGTGGATCTTCGACAGCGTCGGGCACGAGCCCGGCGTCCTTTCGAGAAACTCGAACGCTTCGCCGAGATCCGGCGAGCCTTCGAGCTCACCATTTGCCATGCCTGATGGCGACGGGAAGCGGTCGCGCCAGAGGCGGATATGCGGCTCGAAGCTTGCGAGTTCCGGCCGGTTGGTCAGGTCGATCTTGAAGCCGGTTCCGAAAATCAGGAAATCGATTGGATAGCTGCCGCGTGGCGTGGCGACGACGATATGGTCGCCTTCCTGCCGCAGGGCGCTGATCGGGCTTTGAAGATGAAGGTGCGCCTGCTCGAACGCGCTGACGCGCAGCACGCTCGGGCGCGGCGGCGGCGTCTGCTGGCTCATGGCGTAGTTGAGGAAACGCCATTTCCACCCGTCGGGCAGCCCGGCGAAACCATGGACGACGCCTTGGCTGCCGATGCCGGTGAACTTGTTGATCTCGGGAAGCTTGGTGCGGCGCACGAACATGTCGAGACGAGCGGCCCCAGCCTCCAGCGCGCTTGCCGCGTTGTCCATGGCCGAAGCGCCTGCGCCGATCACGCCGACCCGCTTGCCGCGCAGCGCTCCAAAGTCGATTTCGTCAGCCGTGTGAGCCCAGAACCGGCGGTGGATGCTATTGGCGATCTCGGGCACAAACGGACCGCCCAGACCATCGCGCCCCGTTGCCAACACCACATGGCGGGCAACGATCGTCTCGTGTTCGCCGCCCTGACTGCACCCAATGTCAAGCATGCCGTCCTCACGCGGGACGATACTGTCGACAAAGACGCCGTTGCGCACTGGCAGCTCAAGCACCTTCCGGTACCAGATCAGATAATCCATCCAGATTTCGCGGGGAGCGCGATCGAGTGCGTCCCATGCTTCGCGGCCGAAGCGCGCTTCGTAATAGGCCCTGAATGTGAGTGCCGGCAGCCCCATCGCCGGGCCCGTAAGCTGCTTCGGCGAGCGAAGGGTCCGCATGCGGGCGAAAGTAACCCACGGCCCCTCCTGCCCCGCCGCCGCCCTGTCGAGCACGAGGTGATTGGCGACGCCGAGGCGCTTCAGCGTTCCGGAAGCGACGAGACCAGCCATCCCCCCGCCGATGACAACGACGTCGACAACCGGCTGGCCATTGACGTCACGTGCGGGCACCCAGGACTTGGCGGGCAATTCAAGCCAGGAGAGATCCTGACGCAAGCGCTCTTCAAGCCCCGCGAGATTCTCGGGATATGCGGAAAGGTCGCTCATGTGGGCGCTACCTCTGAATTGGTGGTTTGGCCATAGACACTGTCGGCCAGAGCATCGGTGCCGTTCGCTTCCAGAAGACGGCAGCCGGGCATGGCGAGAGACTGCACGCGCGCGGCATCGATAACAGCGGAAACCGTCGGCGTGAGCGGCAACGCGGCGGCGGAAATCGCTCCGAACAGGAACGGAATGTTCTGGTCGAGTTGGCGCATGACGATACCATCGAGTGGCACGCCGTAGACGGTGGCCGGCTCGACGATGGCGACGCCCAATCCGGCGCGAACAAGCGAAAGCGCAGTCAGCGATGCGTTGACGTCGATGATCCGGTCAGGAGCGACGCCCGCCCGGTCCAGCGCCTCGTCAACGCGGTGACGCAGGCGATATGGATTGGCGAGCGTGATCACCCGGCGGTCGGCGATATCCGCCAGGCGAACGACGTCGTCATTCGAAAGCGGATCGTCGGCGCTGATGGCAACAACGCAGGGCGCTTCCGCGACCCAATGAATTTCGAGGCCCGGATGCTCGAGCGGCAGGCTCGATATGCCGAGATCCGCAGAGCGAGCGATCACGGCCTGCACCACATTTTCGGCCGCGAGTGACTGCACATGCAGGTGACGCGGGATGAGATCGCCGGGCAGAGCCGCCAATGCTTGCGGCAGGATGCCAGCGGCGAGCGACGGTGTCGCGGCGACCGTCAGCGTCGCCGGCTCGTCACGGCCGATTGCCTCGGCGCGCTCGCGAATATGGATGAGGCTGGCAAGATGACGTTCGACCTCGGCGTGAAAACGCAATCCGCGTGCCGTCGGTTGGATACGCCCGCTGCTTCGGTGAAGAAGCGCGTAGCCGAGTTCAGCCTCCAGGTCCTGGATCAGCCGGCTGACGGCCGGCTGCGACCGCCCCAACAAACGAGCCGCCCCGGTCACGGAACCGGCGGACATCACGGCCGCAAAAGCTTCAAGTTGGCGAATGTCAATTGAGTTACTATGCATATTCAACATCAACCATTGTTCCCCATGCATTTAAAGCATGGGTTTTCTATAAATGCACTCGAAAAGAAATAATTATTTTGCATAAGGTCAAAGCATTCATGCTAATTTGACATGACCGCCCGTGAGACCTAACAGGTAAGCTTCAGCGGACTGCAAAGGAGCCTTCTTTTGACACTCATAGAAACGCTTGCCGACGTGAAGCCTGGTTCGGCGCTCGCAGAGGCAATGGAGAAACGCGCGGAGATCCTGCGTCTTAGCGAGGCTGCGCACAACGCAGTGCTTCTGCCGCGCGATCCCGGTGGCCTGTCGCATGGGCTGCGCGCGGCGCTCGCGGCGCGCATGGCCCGTCACAATAGCAACGAAGCGCTCGCCGATCACTACGACACGCTGGTCGATCGCGCCGCGGAAAGCGAAACGTCGCTGCTCGCGCAGCCCGGCACCAACTTGGACGATGCACGCACAAGCGAGATCGTCCGCCACGCCGACCGTCTCACTCTGGCGCCACGCGAATCCACACGCGGCCATATCGAAGCATTGCGCAGCGCAGGCGTGACCGATGCCGACATCGTCCGCTTGTCGGAGCTTGCCGCCTTCGTGAACTATCAAGTGCGTGTCATCGCGGGTCTGACGCTGATTGGAGCAAGAAAATGAGCGAAGCAGTCCACAGCTTCACCACCAAGGTTCCTCGCTGGCAGCCTTACGTCATTCCTGTCGATCTTGAGACCGCGACCGAGGAACAGCGCGAAGCCATGCAGGTCACGCCCTCGAACAAGGGTATCTCGACCTATGTGCTGACGCTCGCACACGATCCTGAATCGCTTGCGGTGCGTTCGCCCCTGTTCAACCTGATCATGTACGGCAGGGACGGGCTCTCGCTCGGCGAACGCGAGTTGGGCGCCACGGCAGCATCCGTCGTCAACCGCTGCGTCTATTGCGCCGCCGTCCATTCGTCCCGGTTCATCAACTACACCAAGCGCACCGACGTGATCGACGCGATCTTCGCCGATGAACTCGACGCCGAGCTAGACGAACACCTGCAGGCGATCTTCGACTTCTCCGCGCACCTGTCGACGACACCTCCGCAGGCGACGCAGGCCGATGCGCAGGCACTGGCGGATGTTGGTCTTTCCGAGCTCGAATCCCTGGATCTGGTTCTGTCCGCGTCGATCTTCGGCTGGGCAAACCGGCTGATGCACACTCTGGGCGAGCCGGTAATGGGCTAAGTTGGTGCGAGAGTGCAAATTCTCTACCGAAGGCCAAATCGCGGTACGGAACGCTCGACGTATCGCACCGCCCATGGGCGCTCGGTTCCGGCATGGCCGATGCCGAGCAGTGCACGACCTGCTGCCGTTTTCAAGGCCGTCCGTTGCGCGCATATTGGGATTGCAGCGGTCGATCGTATCGACGATCCACCTGAAAGTTCTCGAAAAAGACGCCACAGCTCCGTCAGAGCACGTTCATTCAATGCGTTGTCGATACGCAAATCGCTCCACATTTCGTTCTTGGTGCCCAAACACCTGGGCGCCGGGTCTCTTGCCCTGCGGCCCGATCTATACCTCTCATCCCATCGACGCGCGCCCATAAAAGATGGCTGGCGCGCTAGACGTTTGACCACCCCGCCCACCACATCTTGTTGGCGAGATACTGCAAGGCTATCGAGCGTACCGGTGTGCATCTTGATCGCCTGAGCAAGCTGGTGGTGGAAACCGCGGCATCCTGGCCGATCGCACCGGTCGTGTCCGCCTACCAATCGATGCACGGCGTTGCATTCATGACCGTGGTCGCCTTGTGTTCGAGATCGGCAATGTTAGGCGCTTCGATAATCCTCGCCAGTTGATGGCCTATCTTCGTCTTGGGTCATCGGAAAGCTCGACAGGGGGCGGGTGAAGCTTTTGGGTTACCAATGCTGGCAACATTAGAGCTAAAAGGGTACTCGTGTATGCGACGGCGCGAAGGTGAAGGCCTGTCCGCCTCGTTCTGGTCTAAGAAACCTCATCTTGTCGTGCTCCACAACGGCTTCACTAGACGCCACCTCGATACACTTGCGAATACGGCAGCAGACCCAGTAGCCAGGGTGGCACGTCGAAGGAGCCGGAAAGGATCACTTTCCGGCTCCTTAAGGCGACCTTAGGGTAAGTTAGCGGCAAACCTTGGTGGTCCGCACAACTCGCTCACCATGACGATAGGTTACAACCCGTTTCGTGGAGCAAGAGCGATGGCGACGATAGTCGTCTCGCACCATGCGGGCTCTCCGATCATTATCCCAGCCACGGTGGTGACCACGCTCCCAGCCGCGGTGCAGGCCAGGACCGTTATCAGTACGAATGACGACGGTATCTGCGTAAGACGCCGCTGGGACAGCAATGATGGACGAAAAAGCAAGAGCGACAGCAAGGATGATTTTCTTCATGGGGCATTACCTCGGGTTATCAGACCGCAGTTAAATGACCCACAGGTCTTTGAGTTCCACAAAAATTTGGATCTCCGACTTCAGTCTGAGGAGGCGTCAGACCATCGTCGCACCGGTGAACGCAGCTGCCAACCGCTGATAAAACTTACTTCGTCGAACAGAGTTTCTCACGTCAGTGTGAAGATCTTAGGTAGACGCGCAGTCACCTTTACTCAGGATTGCTTATTGGGCTCTTTCACAGGGCGAGCGCAATGGTCTGGGTTATTGAACCGAAACTGCATTTCAGTCTCAACAGCTCGACGGTAGCGTAACGGGTTACTGCTGAAGGAGGGCATGCTAGGCGCGCACGCCTTCGTTTGATCAGGCGATGGCTGGAACCGCGGCATTATGCGAGCGTCGTGGATCTTCCGCCCAATCACACAGGCGCTCGAACGGCTCTGACGGTCGCCAGCGAACGAGAGAGCCATCTGGGCTGAACTTCGTATTGATTGCTTACGCACGTCGACGGCAAGCGTCTGGCCAAGTTCGTCATCGCGCGTTCAAGGTCTTCGACGCTGCTAGCGCCGTTCGTGGCGGCCGCAGATGTCCCCGTTGCGCACCACGATCCTGCCTTTCTTGATCACGTGCCTCACCCTTGAAAGATTATGCCCCTCAACGATCGCGATATCGGCAAGCCGTCCAGGCGCAATCAATCCTCTGTCCGATGCGAGTTCCGGCAGAGCTTTGGCAACGTTTCCCGTGGCAAGGGCGACGGCCCCTGCAAGGCTGGAATGGCCGAGCCGAACCATTCGATTGATTGCGTCCAGAATTGAGTCCCAGTCGCCACCGGCGAAATCCGTTGATAGTGTGTCGACGAGTCCTTCCAATACGAGACGGTCGAGGTTCGTTGGCGAATTTCGCCAGCGCGTAGAGATGCAATCGAGCGTTGACACGTCGATGGTCACCCCATTCGCGCGAAGACCTCTCGCCGCGGAGACACATTCGTCGGCCTCGAACGACGGATGATTGCTGTGAGCCGCGATCATCCGCGCCTTAGGATAAGTTATAGCCAGACGCATCAGCGTTTCCGCCGTCGGCGTCGCGAGGTGGAAAATCGCTGGCAACTCAAGACGACTGGAGGCTTCGGCGATCTCCGCAAGACCCTGCAACGAGAGCGATACAGGTGGCATGACGGTGGCGCGCACGAGCTCAGCGAGCGCTGAAGCATCGATTACAGACTGAAGCACCGATCCATGCAACAGGTCGTCGACCGCATTCAGATCGGCAACAGCATGGTCGAGTTTACGACCGACAACCGCCTCTTTGATCTCGCGGGCAAGATTTGGATGGATGCGGATGGCGGTCGCTTTGTAAATTGCGTCAGGAATGAAGCGGTAATCCTGGGCGCCACCACCGAGCGTCTGGCCACCGCCAGCCTCGCCTAAAGCCTTGGCACCGGCCTTGACCATGGCTTCGATTGTCATTTGTTTATGGCGTTCACCCAGGCCTGTACCATCGACGGTGATTGCGGCCGCGAGGTTGGCGGGCGTATGTGCTGTCGAGACTGCCACCTCGAGGGGATGATCTATAGGCGTCGTCGCGATCTCATCGGTCAGAGCAAGCCCGCACACATTGAGAAGCGTGGTCGTGCCCGACAAGAGATGGCGGTTAAGATGGTATTCGATGACACTTGGCGAAAAGGCGCGCGATCCGCTAGGCATGGTCGGTCCAACCGTACATCCATGGGCATGAGCGTTGATAATTCCCGGCAGGATCGTACAACCCGTGGCGTCGATTACCCGCGCATTCGTGGGACGATCGATCGCACCCGCGATAACGTCCAGGATCACTTGGCCGCCGATTAAAACGTTGCCGGTCTCAATCTCGGTTACACCGTCTCCGATGACGATCTGTCCGTTGACAATCGCCGTGTCCAGTTTTTGCTTTGTCACGACGCGCCACCTCCATCTGTCGGGGTGGCCAGCCCGTAACCGAGACTACGCACCGAGCGGATCGGATTGCCGTGAAACCCGGGTCCGAGGAGCCTGCGCAGCGTGGCGATGTGAACATTGACGGTTCGTGGGTCCACGAAGATATGGCTTGGCCAGCATCTGGCGATGATCTCCCGTCTAGAGAACACGCGGCCCGGGTGGCGCAGGAAAAGATCCAGGATCATGAATTCGATGCGAGGAAGCTCAACTGTTGCGCCGTTATGCCAGACGCGCCAAACAGCTGGATCGAGTGAGATTCCACCATACGAGAGGTGCACCTGTCGCCGCTGCGGAGCCAAGGCAAACGCGATCTGGCGCGCGGCGCTGGACGCGGTGAACACCCGGTTGGCACCGGCGTTCCGATAGGTTCGACGCTGGCTACCGGCTAGCCGAGCGACCACGACAACGAGCTGGAGGCGAGTTGAGGTTCGACTGTCGCGAATTTCACGGCAGGCCAGCAGAGAAGCGGGTAGGCAGGCGTCGATCAGAACACCGTCGACGTCAAGCCGCCTCACGGCGGCCACGGTGTCTCGCGCGGTTCGACAAAAGACTGTGTTTAGCCCTGATCGCTCGAGGGCCTGGACGACTGCTGAAAATGCGCCAGGCTCCCGCGACCCGATAATTATTGTCGGTCGCATGGCTTGTTGTGTTGGCTCGTGTGTTGAACAGATGGCCCAACGATCTCACGAGGTCAAATGTGGTTCAATCGCTCTTTGCAACCGGCGGATTAAGAATTGTATCGATGTCACGAAAGAAAGTCGGACAGACCACACCCTTCAAAATGCCACCCCCCGCTCCTGAATATCGTGCAGTGATCGGAAACCGAGATCTGAGCGCCCGCTTTCCACTGAGGCCACCATGAAAGGGCCTCCGTCGGCGCTCGTGCCCAACGACAGTTGTCGAGTGGACGTCCGGATAACGCCTTCGTCCATTTCGCTGTCAGCAACCATCAAGGAGGCTTTCCGATTGAGTTGATCGTCTTCGCCCGACCGACAGCGACCAGGTATGGCAGAAAAGCGGCTTTCAGATGATGCAGCGTCGTACTCGATCGCGACATTTTTCGATCTTCAGTAACTCGAACCAACCGGACGTCAGACTGATAACGCGCCCAGATGAATACACGCCGATCTCGATTGGTGTCTGAACACCGTCCAGGCCACGATCCATTGCAGACCAGATCACGGAGAGATCAACGATGTGCAAAAGGCCAGACCACCCCGAACCGCTATTCTCGCACAATGTCCCGGGCACCGAGAATATAAGGTTCAAGCCCTCTTCATGCGCCGGCTGCCACCTGTACAAGGTTGGCTGCCCTGGAAGGCGACAGACGAAGATACTAGCGCTCGAAGAACGTGAGTGCGGCGTTCGGGATAGCTAATAGGCTGCGCCACTTCATTACTATCAAATCTGAGAGTTGGCGCCAGCTGCCATGAGTGCAACTATAGGTACAGCACCGGTTGCTGTGACTGGTAGATGTACCGACTGGAAGCCCCATTGGATGACGCCCCTTCAAGCGCCGGCCCGCGTGTCGGTGTCGCTCTGCTAACCTTGGAAAGCTCAGCACCGGATGACAATCTGGCCTCGACCATTCGAGCCATGTCGTTCGATGTTACTCAGCTGTCTTCAATCCCCAAGCTCAGACGCCTACTGATCTCTGCCCGCGTTGATCTGGTCATCGTCGTCGCGTCCGGCGACGCCGAGTCTGGTATTCAACTGTGCGGGCAAGTCCGCGAAACGAGCGACATTCCATTGATCGTCATTCTTCCGGGGGACCGCGAAGATATGATCGAGATGGCTTTCGACATCGGAGCCGACGATTGTTTTCCTGCCTCTGTCGCGATGTCACAATGTCAGGCGCGGATAAGGGCGTTGTTGCGGCGTACCGCTTACGCGATCAGCTCTCGTGTCGACCCCACGGTCATTCGTTTTGGCGAGTTCGTCCTTCACCCGCGAGAGCGCGTCCTGCACGACCAGAAGGGAACAACTATCGATCTCACCTCGACAGAGTTTGATCTTATCTTGACCTTCTGTCGAAATCCTGGACGCGTCATGACGCGTGAAGAACTCCTTTCGCTCACACACACCGGGCTTGCGGGTCCAGTCACACGCACGATCGACGTGCATGTCAGTCGGCTGAGGCAAAAGCTCGAACCGCACAGCAATAGTCCCACACTGCTTAAGACGGTCCGGCTTGGAGGATACATATTGGTCGCCGATGTGCTATGGGACTAACACCACGCCTCTGCTTGGGATTTGTTAAGTTTTGTTACGGCTTCGCGCACGTGTTGAAGCTCTCCCTGACCGACGATATTCATATCAAAATAAATATATTTAGCCGGAGAAGGCATCACTGACACGGTCGAACGTGTGCGCCGGCTGCATCTTTTTTTGCTCGCTCGACCGTGTCCTGTCACCGTGTCCTAACCTGGGAGAGATGGGATGAGCTCACGGGCCTTACTTGCAAGCGTTATCGACTGTGCTTTCTCGAGCGGGTCCGAACCTGCCCTTCAAAGGGCTATCGGGCGGGTCGCCAAGCGAAACGGCTATGATAGTTTTGCCTATCTCAGCCTACGCGCCGCAACCACGCAGAATTTTGCGATCTCAAACTACGCGGCTGAGTGGCAGTCGCTCTATTTCGATCGCTCCTACATGATCGTTGATCCGATCATCACGATGGGAAAGCGCCTGATGCAGATTTTCAGATGGTCTGTCGATGCCGAGCGAAAATTCGCCAATCCTGATCAGCGAGGTTTCTGGGACCAAGCATCCGACTTTGGGATCCGAAGCGGGCTGACAATTCCGATCACGACGGGATACGGTCAGGTCGCCATGCTAACATTTGCGACATCGTCGAAAGCACCGCTACATGATATCGTGGCGTCTGACATTGCTCTGGCTGCGACCGCAGTGGCCTTCCTGCACCAGCGCTTTAGAGACTCCCCACACCCGACGATGATGCGCAAACCCGGCCTGACGGATCGCGAAGCACTGTTTGTTCGGTGGGCGTCAACTGGAATGCCGATGCATGAAATCTCGTCGATAACTGGTTACTCATTCCATACCGTCAGGTTTGACCTCGATAACGTCAGGGCAAAATTGGGAGTTAGGAACCTGCAGGAGGCACTCTGCGTCGCAATGGCAATGCGGCTTGTCTGATTGACGTATGCCGAGGTCTCAACCGTCTTGATGGTTCGCCGGGACGTGGCGAACCATTATCTAGGCTAGGCCGCGTGGCGGCTAGTCGATGAAAGCCGCGAACGATAAGACACCGGTCGTAACAACTCGAAGGTATCGCGGTTGATCGAAAGGCGACCGGCTACGCTATCTGTCTCGTTTATTAAACGAGGTTCTCCCAGTCTTGTCATTGGCCAACCGCGCTGCCTCAGCAGACGCTCCATGCGAAGGTCGGTGGCCGTCACGAGGTCGGTCCATCCGTTGCGCAGACACCACTCAAGAATGCCTGCAAGCAGGCAAAACGTAGCTTCATGCGTTGCGCCCCGCGGGCTCGATTGCACGGTCGTGTCGACGCAGAAACGCGAGCTCTCGATCATCGTCGGTTTGGTGGCGAGTTGCCCGTTCTCCAGCAATTGCCGAAACACATCCATCAACATATTTGGGCCATTCGTTGGTAACAGGCGGACCGACCCAACGACCCTTGCCTGCTCATCGAGGACGAGGATATAGGTCGGCCCGCAGTCGTCGAACTGATCGAACTCGCGGCCATCCTGACACTCGACATCCCAGCCGAGCCGTCCGTGGAAAATCCTGGCCCGCAACCGGTACATGTCGTTGAGCAGTGCCTCTTCGCCGGCTGTGCACGGCACGCGAATATCTATGACTTCCATTTCGTCACTCTCCCTTTTATTGAACTGAGACAGAGTGATGGTCTTTGATATTGGATTCTAGTCGCAGATCTGCGGGTCGACGGCAATCTCAGTTTCCGACGAAAGCCGTCTGGAGGAACATGTCGTGATCGACGAGACCACAGAACTCGCTCCCGGTCTTATCGAGCAGACCGACGCCGACAGAGATCGGAAACACTCGCAAATTCAGGAGCCTAAGTGACTGCCGCGTCTGTCGCGCGCACTCAGTTTGGGTCATCTCTTGAATCGATGACTTCGGCGCCCGCTACGCTCTTACTGATCTGCGGAGTGCCACCCGACATCGCGTAGCCGAAGAAATAGAGAACACCGCAGAGGAATACGACGAGGGCGATAACCGAAATATTCACCGTAAAGGGAATGGTAGACGTCTCTTGGCGGTCAGTCATGACGAGCCTCCTGTTACAGATGAAACGGACATAAAATGCTCTTTATTCCCGGTTCCGGGTCTGCCTTCCGGTAGAAATAGGATGATCGGTCAATCAATCAGCTTTAATTTGGACCTCACACAGGCTTAGCTCTTAAGCCCAAGCGTCGGCCGTCCGCTCCGGTCAAGGAAAAGATAGTCGACGCCCATACGCTGCCGGCAACTGTAAGGGTCGGTCCGACGACTGACGGGCAATTTTCCCCTTCTGATGAGAGCAAATCAACAACAAGCGCACCACGATGAAGCTGCGTTGAACGGCGGCCCTCCAAAGGCAACAGGCGCCGGGGTAAACCGGCGCCTGCGATCATTCGGCCAGAGGTAATTCCTCCGACCGAATGCCACTACTGAATGACCTGGACTACCTTGCGGGTCTGCGGTTCAACAATGACTCGCTCCTGGCCCATGATGACATAGCCATATTGCGGATTTTCGGGAACGGGAGTAACGACGACATCAGAGGGCAGTGCTACGCCTACCTTGACCCGCTCCTGAACCACTACCGGCTGTTGCGGCGCCGGGGCCTGCTGAACGTAGGTAACAACTTCGGCGGGCGGAGGATCGATCGTCGCGCCAGCAACGCCACCGACGATCGCGCCGACACCGGCTCCGACGGGGCCACCAACGATGGCACCTGTGGCGGCGCCGCCAACGGCTCCGGTGACGGCGCCATCGGCGTAGGCCGAGGCAGCGATGCAGCTCATTGCCGCTGCAAGAATAATTCGCTTCATTTCCATTCTCCTCTTCTCATTTGATGGCTGGAAAAGGCGATCGCCCTGTATTTGTTCCGTATATCCGACTTAGGTCTGAGATCCCTTTCTGTGGCGTATTGCACGCCTCAATCGGCGGGTACACATCGGCTGGCGCCTTGCGAGGTGCAACATTGCACCTTTCCCGCGGGAGAAATTTGAGGGCAAGCTTCGGCTTCATCGGACTGAAAGCCACGAGGAAGCGACGCCCATGAAGAAGCCAACCGCCAAACTCCGCGAAGAGATTGCTCGCCTGCAGGAGCAACTCAAGCAGGCCGAAACACGCGACGCCGAGCGGATCG
>UBJO01000111.1 GCA_900465665.1 Hyphomicrobiales bacterium | reverse complement strand
ACGCGGAAGTTGGTTTCCAGGCCCGGGATTTCAGCCTGGGTCGACTGCACCAGACCTTCGGCCTGCACGACGTCGAGACGGGAAGCCGCACCGGCATCGAGCTGGAACTTGGTCAGCTCGTAGGTTTCCTGGCGCGATTTCAGGTTGGCCCTGGAGAGCGCGATGCGCTCCTGGTAGTAGCGGGCGTTGATGTAGGAGTTCACCAGATCCTGGAGATAGGTGAGCTTGGCAACGTCTGCGGTCGAGTAGGCGGCGTCAAGCGTAGCCTGGGCGCTCTCCTTCGAGCGGCGATACTGGCCGAAGAGATCGAGCAGCCAGCCGACACTGGCGCTGGCGCCGGTGGTGTTGGTGGCACCGATGGTGCTGCGGCGTTCGCCCATGCTGCCGTTGAGCGTATGGTCGGCGCCGACAGTCAGGCTCGGCAGGGCGCCGGCGCCCGCCACTGTGACATTGCCGGCGGCGGCATTGATGCGCTCCAGCGACTGCTGGATCGACAGGTTCTCACTGAGGCCCTCGGTAACCAGTCCGTTCAGACGGGTGTCGCGGTACGCGGTCCACCACGCGACCGTAGAGACGTCGCCATCGGCCTTGGCCGAGCCTTCATTGAACTTGGCCGGGAGGGGCATCTCCGGGGGAACATGATCCGGGCCGCTCACACAGCCCGCGAGAACGGATAATCCGGCAAGAATTGCGATGCGGCGCATGAAATCTCCATAGGCGATGACCGCAAGGCGGTTCGCTAACAATCTATTATCGCTTATGGTTAATTTTTACTTTCCATGTCGCACGGCAAAGTCGCATGGCAAGCTTCGCGAGGAGGGGGCTCGGCGCGTCGAGAGGGGGATCACCAGACAATGGGCGAATAAGAGTTCGCTAACTATCGAATGGCAGCTATGCACCAATATCATTGAATTCAAATCGATAGGATGTTATCTAATTCCATGACAACGAACATGAAGAAGACCTGGACCGAGTTCGCACCCTTGCTGATGATCTGCGGGCGTGGATGGCGCCGTGCGCTCAACGCCGCTTTGACCGACCACAAGCTTTCCGACGCCAGCGCTGCACCGCTCATCGCGTTGATCCGCCATGGCGACCGGATTCCGCAGAATGTGCTGGCCGAACGGGTCGGGGTGGAGGGTCCGACGCTGGTGCGCGTGCTCGACAGTTTGGAGAATGACGGCCTGATCTGCCGTGTTGCCGATGAGGCGGACCGGCGGATCAAGCTTGTGCAGCTTACCGGGGAGGGCACAGCGGTCGCCGAGCGCGCCGAACGTTGTGCGGCAAAGTTGCGAGAGCAAATCCTTGGCGACCTCGATCCCGACCAGGTCGATGCCGCCATAGAGGTTTTGCGCGCCGTCGCGGATAGGACCGCGGCGATAACCGGAACGCAGGACAATGACGAGCAGCCATAATACGATCTCCCCAAACATCTGGGATGTCGTTTTCTCCATCAAGACCTTCATCGCGGCGATGCTGGCGCTTCTGATCGCACTCTGCTTCGATCTGACGAACCCGTATTGGGCGGTCGGCACGGTCTATATCGTGGCGCATCCGCTGTCGGGCGCGAACACGTCGAAGGCGATCTACCGCCTGATCGGCACTGCGATCGGCGGCGCCATGGCCATCATCCTGGTGCCCAACCTCGTCGATTCGCCGGAGCTTCTGACGCTGACGATCGCGCTGTGGATGGCCTTCTGTCTTGGTGTCAGCCTGCTCGACCGCACGCCGCGCAGCTATTCCTTCATGCTGGCCGGCTACACGACCGCGCTCACCGGTTTCCCGATCGTTGCCAGCCCCGAGACCGCCTTCACCTATCCCGTTGCCCGCGTCGAGGAAATCGCGCTCGGCATCATCTGCGCAGCGCTCGTCAGCCGCCTGGTCTTTCCGCGCCATGCCGGCCCTGTGCTTGCAGCGCGCATCGATAGTTGGGTGCGTGATGTCGCAGCGCTTGCCATCAGCACGCTCAACAGCAGCGACAAGGGTGACGCGCTTCAGGCCGCCGCCCGCAAGCTCGCGGCCGATGCCGTCGATCTGCACAGCTTCACCACGCATGTCGCCTACGACACATCGGGCCTGCGCGACATGGTCGGCCGTACCCGCACGCTGCAGCAGCGCATGGTCGCCATGCTGCCCGTCGTTTCCGGCCTTGCCGATCTCCTTCACGCTTTTCGCAAGGCGACCGATGGCAAGCTGACCGCTTCGGCCAACGAACTGATCCGTCGCGTGACCGAGCTTCTGTCGAACGAGGCCTCCTATGGCGAGGCCGAGCGGCAGGAAATCCTGGCGCTGATGGAAAAGACCGAGCAGGGGGGCCGCGAGCAGCAGGAATGGAACGGCCTTCTCGCCCATAATTTTACCTCCCGCCTGCGCGACCTCCTGCAGATCTGGAGCGACTGTCTGGCGCTGCGCGAGGACATCGAGACAGGCGGCCGGCGCGAGCTGCGCTGGCAGCGTTTCGGCACGCTCTTCGACCGCACGCCGATCCACCGCGACTATGGCATGGCGATCCATTCGGGTCTTGCGGTCATGTTGTCGACCTTTATCGCCGCAGCACTCTGGATCTTCACCGGCTGGTCGCAGGGTGCCGCCGCAGCCATGATGGCGGGCGTGCTCTGCTGCATCTTCGCGACGATGGACGATCCGGCGCCGATGATGCTGAAGTTCATGTATGTGTCGATCTTCGCGGTCGCCGTTGCCTTCGTCTTCGAGTTCGGCCTGCTGCCGCTCGTTCACGGCTATCTGCCGCTGGCCGCGGCTCTGGGCCTGGTGCTCATTCCCGCCGGCGTGCTGATGCCAAAGCCTTCGCTGATGATTTACGGCCTCGGTTTCGGCGTCAACTTTCCGAATATGCTTGCGCTGCAGGACCGCTTGAACCCCGACCTCAGCTCGTTCCTGAACTCAAATCTGGCGATGGTGATCGGCCTCGTCATTGCCTGCGGCACGACCGTGCTGGTGCGCTCCGTCGGCGCGGAATGGACGGCCTACCGTGTGCTGCGCGCCGGCTGGGCGGATATCGTCGCCGTTGCACGCAAGTCGGATGCTCCTGACTTCGCTAGGCTGCTCTACCGCATGGTGGACCGTTTCGGTCTGGTTGCGCCGCGCTTGGCGCGCATTCCGGTCGAATCCGCCGTCGCCCAGAACGACATCCTTGGCGATCTGCGCAATGGCTTGAACACGATGGAACTGCAGCGCCACCGGCAGCTTTTGACCCGCGACAGCCGCGAGGATGTCGACCAGGTTCTGTCGGGAATTGCTGGCTTCTATCAGCAAAAACAAAAGCATGGCCACGCCCAGCCGAGCGAGGGCCTCTTGAAGGCGATCGACACATCGTTGGTCGACCTTATCAACCAAAATCCGTCATCGGCCGTCGAGGGCGCACGCCGGGCCATCACATCGCTTCGCTACAATCTGTATCCGGATGCGCGCTTCGTGATGCCTGACGCGACCATTCAGGCCGGCGGACAACTCGCAAAGGAGAACGCGGCATGAGACCGGAACTCGATCTTTATGGCGTCTTCATACCCACGCTGGCGGCAATCGCCGTTGCTGCCTTCTTTCTCAACTCCATCCTGCGGCGGATCCTGGCTTTCATCGGATTCTATCGTCTCGTGTGGCACCGGCCACTCTTCGATACGGCCATGTACTTCTGCCTGCTCGGCGCGCTCGCGCTGTCTTTGAACAAGGTGTCATTATGAAATCGCTTCTCGCTTATTCCGGCCGCTTCCTTCTGACCGGCGTCGTCGTGGCGCTGGCCGGTGTGCTGGGCTGGCATCTCTGGGACTACTACATGAACGACCCGTGGACGCGTGACGGCAAGGTCCGCGCCGATGTCGTTCACCTGGCGTCGGACGTTTCCGGCATCGTCAGCGAAGTCGATGCGACCGACAACCAGACGGTCAAGAAGGGCGATGTGATCTTCCGCATCGACCAGGCTCGCTTTGCTCTGGCGCTGCGCCAGGCCGAAGCCCAGATGGAGAGCAGCAAGGCCGCGCTCGACATGGCCAAGAGCGATCTCGACCTCTATCGCAAGCTCGGCGACAATTCGGTCACCCGGCAGAAGATCCAGCAGGCGGAGACCACGGTCCAGCAGGACGAGGCGACCTATAACCAGGCCGTCATCAGCCGCGACACGGCGCAGCTCAACCTCGACCGCTCGGTCGTACGCGCACCCGTCAACGGCGTGCTCACCAACTTCTCGATGCGTCCTGGCAATTACGTGTCGGCGGGCAGTGCCGTGACGGCGCTGATCGACACCGACTCCTACTACATCTCCGGCTACTTCGAGGAGAACAAGCTCGATCGCATCAAGGTCGGTGATGAAGCGCTGGTCTACCTGATGGGCAGCGAAAAGCCGCTCAAGGGCCGCGTCACCGGTGTCGCCAGCGGCATAGAAGACCGCGAGCGCAGCGATACAGGTGCGCAGCTTGCCAACGTCACGCCGACCTTCACCTGGGTTCGCCTGGCGCAGCGTGTACCGGTTCGGGTGACGCTCGACGGCGCGCCTGGCGAGACGGCGCTGGTCGCCGGTCGCACGGCAAGCGTTACGATCGTCGAGTAATCGACCAATCGCGTGAGGCAGCCCGTTCGGCGCCTCACGCATGATCCAACACGTTACGGCCCACGGGTCCTTCAAGGGCCGTAACGAGGCATGCGCGGATTAAGCCCGTCCGCGCATGCCTGAACCTACGAATGCCCGGATATCCTCAATGATCCGGGATCAGGAGACACCCGTGGACGATCGCCACGTCATCGAAATCACCACATGGCTGATGCAGAGCGGGCTGAAAGGCCTGTCTGAGGCCGACCTGCTCGACGGATTCTGCGAGCGCTGCGTCGCGAACGGGTTGCCGATCGGCCGGTCGGTCGCCGTCATCGACACGCTTCATCCGCTCTATGAAGGTCGTGCTTTCCGGTGGGATTCCTGTCTGGCCGTGGAGCGTATTTCGGCCTACGGCGTCGCCGGGGCGGGCAACTTCGCCGACAACTGGCTGCGCTCGGCGTTTCATTATCTCGAAGTCGAGGGCGGAAACGAGGTTCGCCGCTCCTTCCTCCGTGGCGACGCCGCCGATTTCTATCTGCTGGACGAATTGAAAGCCGCCGGTTTCACTGACTTTGTCGCCATGGCGCATCGGTTCGGCGATGAGGGGGCGATCGGCGAGATCGACTGCTTCTTTTCGCATTTCGCCACGCGCGCCGCCGCCGGGTTCTCGGAACGCGATCTGACGGCATTACGCGAGCTGCTCCCCTGCCTGGCATTGGCCGTCAAATGCGTGACCGTCAGCGGTGTCGCCGGAACAATCGCCAAGGTCTATCTTGGCGACGACGCCGCCAACCAGGTGCTGCACGGCAAGATCACCCGCGGGCGCAGCGACCGGATTTCGGCGGCACTCTGGTTTTCCGACCTCGCCAATTTCACCCATATCTCCGACACGGTCGATCCGGAAGAGATCATTCCGATGCTCAACGACTATGCCGACGCGGTGATTTCCTCGGTGCGGGAGGCGGGCGGCGAGGTGCTGAAGCTGATGGGCGACGGAACACTTGCCATCTTCAAGGGCCAGAAGCCGAGCGACGCCTGTCTTTCGGCGCTGAAGGCGCGGACGCTGCTCGACAAGCGGCTTTCCGACCTGACCGCTCAGCGTCGCATCGAGGGCCGGCCGGTCACAGACGTTTATCTTGGCCTGCATATGGGCGATGTGTTCTACGGCAATATCGGCAGCAAGGACCGTCTCGACTTCACGGTCATCGGCCCTGCCGTCAACGAGGTCAGCCGCATCGTGTCGCTCTGTCGATCGCTGCAGCGCAAGGTGCTGATGTCGGCAAGCTTCGCGGCGATCGTTCCCTCAACGCAGATCGACCTGATGTCGATCGGCCAGCACGCGCTGCGTGGCGTCAACCGCGCCCAGGAACTCTTCACGCTTCTTCCGACGCTCTGACGGCTCCGCGTTCGAGCTGGGCTTCGATCAACTTGGCGAGCCGCGCGGCGATGACGTCGATCTCGGCGGGAACCACGCGGGCAATGCCGAACAGCAGGCCGGTGCGCGGTGTCCCGACATGAAAGCGCGACATGGGCTGCGGCGCGAGGCCGTGGCCGCGCAGCGCTCTTGCGATGTCTTCGTCGTCGACTGAGGCGTCCTTGAACCAACTGGCGAGCTGCAAGCCGCCGGCGCCTTCCGCAATGTCCAGCAGATGGCCACAGTGCCGCCGCAACGCATCGGTGGTGGCTCTCATGCGTGTGGCGTAGATGGCATTCATCTGCCTGAGATAGGCGCGCAGCCTGCCATCGCGAATGAAATCGGCAAGCGCCGCCTGGATATGGACGGAGACGACTGCGCCGCGCATCTGCAGCGCGGCTGATGCTTCCGCCGCCAGCCAGCTGGGCACGATCGCGTAGGCGACGCGCAGCCCAGGCGCGAGGATCTTCGAGAAGGTGCCGAGATAGGCCACGACACCATTGCGATCGATGCCCTGAAGCGAGGCGATCGGGCGTGAGCCGTACTGGAAATCGCTGTCGTAATCGTCCTCGAGGATCAGGGCGCCGGTCGCCTGGGCGAGATCGAGCAGTGCCAGTCGGCGCTGCAGGCTCATCGTGGCGCCGGTCGGATATTGATGCGAGGGGGTAACGTAGATGATACTCGGGGGCAGTCCTCCGGCCTTGCCGACATCGATGCCCGCCGCATCACAGGCAATCGGGACGATCTCGCCGCCCGCCGCCCGCATCAGCGTCTTCGCCGAGGGGTAGCCAGGTTCCTCCATCCAGACGCGGTTGCTGCCCGCGTCCTTCAATCGCAAGCCTGCAAGCAGATCGATGGCGACGCGCGTCGATGGCAGGATCAGCACCTGTTCGGGACGGGCGGTGACGCCACGGGTGGCGGCCAGATGTTCGGCGATTGCTTCTCTCAGATCGCGCAGGCCGCAGGCATCGCCGTAGCCGAGGTCGTGGATCCGCAGCCGGCGGGCGCGTGCCGCCAGACACCGCGCCCAGGCAGCATGCGGGAAATGCTCAAGGTCCGGCGGGCCGGGCTCCAGCAGCATCGAGGGCGCGGGCGTCATTGTCGGCATCGGGGCTGCAGGCTTGGCGCGTTCGCCGAGCGGCGAGGTGTTGAGAACTGCGACGCGGCTTGCCGATCCCGACCTTGCTTCTAGATACCCCTCTGCCTTTAGGCGCTCATAAGCGTTGACGACTGTCGAGCGCGCGAGGCCGAGGGAACGTGACAGGTCGCGAGTGGAGGGCAGGCGCTGGCCGGCGGCGATCTCACCGGACAGGATGCGCTCGCGCAACTCGCGGTAGATCTGGCCTTCCAGATCGCCCAGGGCGCGCTCGATGGGAAGCCAGGCGGTCGATGCTGCAGCCATGGTGCCTTGCCAAGTGGTTTGCCAGAAATTGAAAAAGTGGATGGATACAGCAGACCTCTTTAATCGAAAAACAACTCCACCGCAAAGCGACAAACTGATGTCACCGGCGCCTGATCTTATGCCACGCAGACGATAGGAATTTTGGATGGATCTCTCAAACTGGAAGGGCGTGGAGCGCCCGGAGCGTATTGCTCTCGAAGGACTTTATGTCAGGCTTGAGCCGCTTGACGCCGGCCGGCATGGGCGCGATCTGCTCGCATCGGCACAGCAGCCCGGCGCCGACGATCGCTTCCGTTATCTCTTCGAGGACGCGCCGGCCGACATGGCAGCCTTCAGCGCGTGGCTGGAAAGGGCCGAGGCTTCGGCCGACCCGATGTTCTTCGCGGTCATCGACAAGCGTAGCGGCCGGGCCGAGGGGCGTCAGGCGCTGATGCGCATCGATGCCGCGCATGGGGTGATCGAGATCGGCAACATCCTGTGGGGGCCGGCGATCGCGCGCACGCGGGTGACGACCGAGGCGCTCTATCTCTTCGCCAAGCTCGCCTTCGACAAGCTCGGCTATCGCCGTTTCGAATGGAAGTGCAACAATTTGAACGAGCCGTCGAAGAAGGCGGCTGAGCGCTTCGGCTTCACCTTCGAGGGCGTGTTTCGCCAGCACATGGTGGCCAAGGGCAAGAACCGCGATACGGCGTGGTTCGCGATGATCGATGCCGACTGGCCGAAGCTGAAGGCCGGCTACGAGGCGTGGCTCGATCCCGACAATTTCGACGATGCGGGGCAGCAGAAGAGCAAGCTGCGGTTCGATTGAGCGCTTGCTGATGACTTCGAGCGCTTGTTGAACGATCTTTCGATGTGATTCCGAACTTCTCGGCAATGCACTGATACATTAAATATATTTTTCTCGTGTGCGGCGGCCGGGGTTCCTGGCCGCCGCTTTGCATATCAGACGGCAATGCGGCGCGCGGCCTTGTCGGACGCCTTACGATCGTCGCCATATTGCTCGATGATTTGCTTGGCGTCCTCGACCGAAATGCGGTGCTTCTTGGCAAGCGTGACCGCATCATAGGGTCCTTCGGACGCAGCCGTTCGTGTGGCTTGAGCCATCCTTTATCTCCAATCCATTGTGTGGGTTTTCGCGGAAGGCGGATCGCGGTTCGTCGCGATATCTGCTCCGTGGTCCAGAGATATATGGGGATCGGGAAGCCCGCGTTCCAGAGACGGTCTGTCGCAGCGAATTTGATTGAGCTGTCATGGAACCCATCGAGTCCCGCAGGTGTTTCCCTGCCAAAGGAGACTTTGCATGGAAAAAAAGACTGGCATGAAAAAGAAGTCGAAGCCGCCCATCGTCGAAGTCGCCGTCACATCCGAGGAAGGGCGCGTGGCGGTGGGCATCATGAACGCGGAGCAGGCGCTCGAGCTTGCCGACAGCGTCGATGTCGAGGTGTCGCATCCCGATCACGAGGCGGGGAAGACCGATGTGTTCATCGCGGCTGACGAGCTTCGCGAGCACCCGGCCGTCGCCGCGTCGTCGGCTGCGTCCGTGAAGACCAGCGAGGCCGCGAGCGGCAAGAAAGGCAGGGTAGAAGGTCTTGAGACGGAGGCCGACTTGAAGGAGCATCTGGCTGCTCTTGAGGCCGACGCGCCCGCCGAAGAGGGCCAGCAAGGGCCGCCGGCCGATTATGTGCTCGAAGACGATCACGTGGCCGATGAAGACCTGCTCGATGAGGAAGGATCGCTGCGACGGCTGCAGGAAGAGGTCGACAATCTGCGCGCCCGGCTTCATGTCATCCGCGAGCAGGCGGGCACCGTTGTCACCGCCAATGCCAAATGGGCGGATGCCAGCGCTCACGAGCAGCTCGGGTCCTATCCATGGGCGAAGCTTGCCGGTGCCATGGCCTTCACCTTCGTCGCGACCCGATTGCTTCGGCAATTGCCGCTCGGTGCGGTCGCGAGTGCCGCCCTGCCTTTGGCGGCGGCCGAGATGCGCCGTCGTTATGATCGATAACGCCGCTGTTTGTGGTCCTGAGCGATTTGCCGATCAGGGGCGAAGCAAAGGAACGTGCGGAGCGGCTGTCTCCGGCATATGGCCGGAGAGGCGCGGATCGTCGATCACCTCCACCAGGAAAGCATAGGGTTTGAAGCCGGCCTTCTGATAGAAGAAGATGGCCGACGGATGATCGAAATGGCAGGTGTGCAGCCAGAAGCGGTTGATCGGCCGCGCCCATGCACGGGCAACGGCCTGGGTGATCAGCAGCTTGCCGGCGCCCTGGCCAATTGCATCGGGAACGAGGCCGCAGAAGACGAGTTCGCATTCGCCGGGCTCGCGAAAATCGAGCTCGAGCAGGCCGATCCGGCGGCCTTCTTCCGACAGGATCACGTAAATCTCGACGTCGGGATCATGGATGATCGCCGCGAGCTTTTCGTCGCTGATGATCAGCCGCGAGAGCCAGAGCCAATTCTCGCCGACTTCGCGAAACAGCTTCCGATAGTCGTCGAGCGCAGGCGTCTGCCAGCGCTCGAAAAGCAAAGCACCCGGCGCTGGCACGCTGACGTCAGGCTTCTCGCGCATTTCCAGGCAGGTCACGACATTGGCGAGCTTGCCACGCGGAAGTTCGGAGTAGCCCATCGGCAGCGGCGGATTGGTCTTCATTCAATGCGTCCTTGCTGTTCGTTGTCGACGCCTGCAAGTGCTGGCGAAACCAACCGATCTCGCATTGTGGCATAGCCCTTGGCAACAGTATTTTCAGCAGCCACTTCCCTTCCTCGGGCTTTCGGCCTTACACTCGCTTTCATCTCCCGCTGGATGAATGCTCATGCTGTACAACAGGACAGTATCGCTCACATCATTCGTCATCGCCGCCGCCGTCGTGGGCCAGGCGGTGCCGCTGTTGGCGCAGGAGAAAGCGGGCAGGCGCGCACCGCCGGGCGCCATGATTTCCGTCCGTGATGTCATCAAGCTGAACCCGCACGACGGCGCGCTCGCGGCGCCTGTCCTGTCCGATACGTGGTGGATGCGGATGGCGGGAAGTCAGCAACGCGTCGTACAGCCGGCCGGACGTGACGGCGCCGGTATTCAGAACGCTAGGCCAGTCGACAAGGCACAGTGACATCGACCTGCTCGCGAAGATCTGCCGGCGCGAGGCACCGGCTCCGTCGCGCCAGGCGATGTATCCGCACGGACGGCTGTATGCAACGGTAAACGGCCGCGTAAATGCGCGCCCTTCGGTGTAACGTCGCGTTGTTTACCGTTGCGTACTTACACCGATAGGAGGCCCGCTCTAGTCTGTTTCGATTACCCTTGCGGGGAGGTCTCACGACGATGAGCAGGCAGGGAGGGACAGGCGGAACGACCAGCGACGCGGCGCGGCGCGGCCTCGCGCGCCTTATGTTGAAGTTGCCCGCATTGCGAACAAGCCTGCAGGCGGCTGCATCGCGATCGCCTGATCTTGACGAACTCTTCGAGGCCTATGAAATCGCCGCTGTTGCGCTCGAGACCTTTCGCAGGGCAGGCGACCACGTGCGGACCAGCGAATATGAAGGGCTCTGTTCCGGTATCGAGGACGATGTAACTCAGCACATCCTACGCACGAATTCACATATCTGGTAATAAGGCCTACCTGTCACGAAATGTATCATTTATTGGGCTTGTTAGCGTTTCGTATTGCAACTTAATGTTAAGTGCGCGATAGTTTTCATGTTCTGCTTTAGTGATCAGTGCGTATCGGGGGGACAGCCCATGAGTGCTGAAGTACACGGTGAGAGGGCATGTGAAGTCAGCCTTGAAGAGGCCGAGGTGGAGCTGGAACGGCTCCTTGCGGATGGCCGCTTCAGGGTGTCGGACCGGCAGCGGGACATACTGCGCTACCTCGCCGAGCGCCGGTTTGCAGGATGCACCGAGGGTGTGAAAGCCTATTCCATCGCGCTCGATGTGCTTGGGCGCTCCAGCAATTTCGATGCCTCCATCGATCCGATCGTGCGGATCGAGATCAGTCGTCTCAGAGCTGCGCTCGACAGCTATTATGCCACGTTCGGCGCCGAATTGGGCGTCTCCGTTCATATTCCGAAGGGCAGCTACGTCGCACTGTTTCCGCAGACCGGTGTAAGCGCCAGCGCTCAGGTTGCGCCGTCGCTGCTGACGCATCGCCCGAACTCCGCGCTGACGGATACCGCACGGGATGGCTCGGTGACGGCGCCACGCTCGCGAATGTCACGGTGGATCCCGGCGGCTCTGTGCGTCGGGTTGCTCGCCCTTGCTGCTGTTGCGGGCTGGAAAGCCATCGACCGCCCTGTCGTGACGCTGAAGCCGGCCGTGACCATCCTGATGAGCGCGGCCTCGCCTGACATGGCGGGCGAGGCAAGCGTCGCCAGGGACACGCTGCTGACCGCGCTCTCCGCCTTCAGCACGATCGTGGTGACGAGGCCGGGCTCGCCGACGCAGCCGTCGCGCCGGGGTTACGAGGTCGATCTCAAATATTACGCCGACAGCGATGATCGCTCCTTGTGGTGGCAGGTCGTCGATACAGCGAGCGGGACATTGCTCAAATCGGGACTGGAGCGGGTCGAGACCGAGGGCAAGGAGCCGGCGACGGTGCGGCTTGAGATCGCCGGCGCCGTGGCGCGGCAGATCGCGTCGTCGCGTGGCGTAATCAATGCGCTTGAGGCCAGGGAGGCTCCTGCGGATGCCTTGGGCAATGCCTGCGTTTCGAGGGCGGAATTCATGCTCGACGGCAGTGAAATCGGCGGCGGCGTGGAAGTTCTTCGGCGATGCCTGAAGCGGACGCTGGCGGGTGATCCCGATGATCCCGACACTACCGCGATGCTGGCCCGGCTCTATGCCCGCGATACGGCGACCATTTCGCAAAGCCTTGATATGGCGAAGTCCGCGGCGGATGCAGCACCCCTTTCCGATCGGGCACAGGGGGCGCTGATGGCGGCGCGTTTCGCCAGCGGAAGGCTGGACGCGGCGATCGATGCCGGAAACAGAGCGATGGCGCTCAATCCCAACAATTCGGCGAATGCCGCGTCGCTCAGCCTCGTGCTCTTCGCCGCCGGCTATTTCAAGGCGGCCAACGACCTGGCGCAGGAGGCTGTCGCGATGGAGGAAACGCCGCCGCGCGATGCCTCTCTGGTGCTGGCGCTTGATGCCTACCGGAACGGACGGTGGTCGCAGGCGTCGCTTGCCGCCGAGCAGGCCATCGGCAACGATATCCTGACGCGCGCCATTCGCGTGGCCGCTCTTGGTGAACTGGGCGCGGAGAGCGCGGGGCAGCGTCTTGGAGAGGCAGCGCCGGATCGGGCGGCATTCGTTGCGGCATTCCGGCAGGCCGCAAAAATGGCGCAGCTTCGGGCCGATCTCGTCACAAGCCTGGAGATGGGGCTTGGGAAGGCGGGCGCGAGCTTCGAGGCCGTCGCGAGCATTGCGGGGCAGTGATTTACGGGTGCATTTACCGTTGCGTACTTGCGACGGCGAATGGGGGGACTGAAGGTTTGTTGCAGGTCCGGGGCAGCCGAAAGGCAGGGCCATGGGACGAGTGAGGGGAAGAGCATGAAACTGAGATTTCTGACCGGAGCGCTTCTTGCCGGCGCATCGATGCTTGCCTGCGCGCACATGGCTGCTGCTGCCGAACGCGGCGCCGGCTTCTATCTCCTCGGTTCCAA
This sequence comes from Hyphomicrobiales bacterium, assembly GCA_900465665.1. GTDB lineage: Bacteria > Pseudomonadota > Alphaproteobacteria > Rhizobiales > Rhizobiaceae > Rhizobium. The sequence continues at coordinate 1,972 of UBJO01000111.1, read as the reverse complement.
GGGGCCGGCCGCGGGTATCCTCCCACCACCCGGCGTCTACCTTCAAAACGATATCTGGCTCTACAAGGGTGATCTCGGCGGCGGCACGCAGCTTCCGACCGGCGGCCGCGTCGCCGTCGGCGTCGAAGGCAAGGCGGCGCTCGCGGCACCAACCGTTATCTGGGTCGTTCCTGAGGAAGTGATAGGCGGGCGGCTTGGGCTCGGTGCAACCATCCCCGTCGGATGGGAAGAGACGATTGCCGACCTGACGCTCTCGGGGCCGGGCGGCGGCGTGCTGTCGGGCGCCACCAAGGACACGGTGTTTACCGTCGGCGATCCGCTCGTCAGCGGCACGCTCGGCTGGGATGCCGGCAATTTCCACTGGACCACGGGCGTTCTCGTCAACGTCCCGATCGGCGATTATCAAGATGGCGAGATCTCCAACATCGCGTTCCATCGCTGGGGTGCTGATGTCAGCGCTGCCGGAACATGGCTCGATCCGGAAATCGGGCTCGACCTCTCGGCGGCGATCGGCGTGACCTTCAACGGCGAGAACCCGGATACGAACTATCGCACCGGCACCGAGTTCCACTTCGAATGGGCTGCCGTGCAGCATTTCAACGAGCAGTTCGACGCCGGTCTGGTCGGCTACTATTACGACCAACTGACAGGAGATAGCGGCGAGGGCGCCTTCGGTCCGTTCAAGGGACGCGTGGCTGCGATCGGTGCGACGATCGGCTGGAACTTCAAGGCAGGCGAGCTGCCGATCTCGGCGCGGATCAAATATTTCCACGAGTTCGCCGCCGAGAACCGCGCGGAAGGAGACTCGGTGTTTCTGACGATCTCGATGCCGCTGTCGATCACCAAGCCGGTCGCTGTGCAATAAGACCGATCATCGCCGGCGGCATTACTGGTCGAAGGCGAAGACCTTCTTCCAGTCGTTCTTCATGTCGACGACGAGCCAGTTGCGGCGTTCGGCTTCATCCAGCGCCTTGTCGAGCTTGCCGAAGGCGGATTGGCGGTCATAGGCATATTCGCGCGCGCCATCGGTGTGGTGCACGATAAGCGCGAAGCCGGGCTTCCTGGCTGTCACCCAACGCAGCATCTCACAATCGCCATCGGAATTGCCAGCCACGAAGATCGGCTTGCGGCCGATGAACTTGTTGATGCCGGTAGGTTTGCCGGGGCCGTCATCGATGAAATCGATCTTCGGCAGGCGCTTCAGCACCGGCACATCGTCGACAATGGCATATTGGGTGGCGATGGTGCTGCCGACGACCTGTTGCGGCGGGATGCCATAGAGCTTTTCCGTCACCGGCCGCATGAACTCGACGCCGCCGCCCGAGACGATATAGGTCGTGAAGCCGTTGGCGCGCAGATAGTCCAGCAGCTCGCGCATTGGCAGAAAGGTCATCTCGGTGTAGGGGCGGCCGGATTTCGGATGTTTGGCGGTCGCGAACCAATCGGTCACGATCTTTTCGAACTCGTCCGTCGTCATGCCGGCATGCGTTGCCATGCCGAGCTCGACCATCCCCATCTCGCCGCCTCGAGCAATGCCCTTGACGTCACCATTCAGGATGCTGGCGAAAGGTTCCTTGGTCTTCCATTCTGGATGTTCGGGCGCCAGCGTCTTCACCCGGTCGAGCATGAAGCCGAGCTGGATATAGAAGGGCTGTTCGGTCCACAGCGTGCCGTCGTTGTCGAAGACGGCGATGCGATCATCGGGAGCGACGAAGCCGTCGCCGCCCTCGGTCGTCGTGGCTTTGACGAAATCCATGATCCGTTGGCGGGCAGGGGTGTCGTTCCACGAGGCGAGTGGCTCCTGCGCAAGCGCGGCCGCGGGTGCGGCAAGCATGGCGACGGCGAGAAGGCAGGTGCGGGCTGCAGTCAGCAAGGGTGCCATGGCGTTCATCGCGCGTCTCCCTTGCGGCCAACTCTCTTGATGCAGCGAAATCCGACATGGCTCGTCGATGTGTCCTCGGGCTCGGCATGG
>UBJO01000114.1 GCA_900465665.1 Hyphomicrobiales bacterium | reverse complement strand
GGCGGCGGCGGTGCCGGCGGCAACGGTGGTGGCGGCGGCAGCGGTGTCGGCGGCGGCAACGGTGGTGCTGGCGGCAACGGCGGCAGCGGCGGCAGTGCCGGTGGCGGTTCCGGTGGCTCTGGTGGCAACGGCGGCGCCGGCGGCAGCAGCGGTCACTAAGCCTCGGTCGCGCATGCCTCGATGGGGAAATGGCGACGGTTTACAAAAGCCGCGCCATTTCACCTTCGCAAACATCAAGCCCGGGCGAGGTGCCCGGGCTTTTGGAGTTTAGACATGATGCCGTCGGCAGGTCGCGAAGCGCCGGCGCAGCGATCTCGGATGGTCTCAGGTGCCGGAGAACTGGGCCGCGCGCGGTCCGGCAAGGGTGACCTGCCATGCGCTCTTGTTGTTGAAATTCTGGCTGGCGAGGAAAGTATATCCGGTGCTGGACCAAGGCTTTACGCTGCCGGCGAGATTGTCGAGCACATAGTCACCCGACTTCAGGCGGGCGAGCAGCACGACGTGGTTGCCGCCGTTGCGGTCGATGACGACTGAGATGGCGAGCTTGTTTGCGGGAAAGCCGGCGTCGAGCAGGGACTTCATCTTCAAAAGCGCGTAGTCTTCGCAATCGCCCTTGTTGTTGATCGGCAGCGACCAGTATTCGGCCTTGCCCGTCGTGGCATAGTCCGTTGCCGGCCGGACGCTTGAATTGGCATCGCGGTTGATCTTCTTCAGAAGCGGCATCGCCTTTTCGTCGCTGATGTCGCCGCTGCTGGTGTTGTGGCAGAGCCAGGCATAGCGGGTGCAGGCCGAGGGGAAGCCGATGGGCGCGCCGATCGACCGGGAGGCGCGTAGCATGGAGCCGGCCGTGCTGGTATTGGGGAAGGCCATCAGCATTGTCGCCAATACTGAAATCATGAATGATATGCGCATGATCACACCTTTCGGCTCGCCGCGTGGGCACGCGGCGGCAGTCTATGTTGCTGAATTTGATTGAAATTTTATGCGTTAGAGGTTGAAGACGTACTAACGGTTCGGCCTTTCAATGCGGCCGTCTATTAGCGCCTTCTTACCTTCTGATGGTGAGTCGGACAAGGAAATCGCGGGTATTGTCAGGCAAAGCCCACAGATCTTTGCGTCCGGGCCACCCTCACTTACCCGACCGTCATCCGCCGCAGCCTGTCGCTTTTCCAGTAGAACTGGTGGGCGAGGGCGCCGAGTACGTGCAGGCCGATCACCGCCCACAGCACGACCTTCAAGATCTCGGCATGAACGGAGCCTGCTGCGCTTATCCCAAAATAATAGGCGGCCATTCCGCTCAGCGGCATGGCGAGCAGCAGAAGATAGAGCAGGCCATGCGCGATGCTCGCTGCCGCGCGTAGCAGCGCTGGTTCCTCCGCCGAAGGTGCCGGCACGCCTTGCGTTGCCCTCAGAAGGAGGCGAAGCGCCACAACGACCAGGATCGCGATGCCGGCCCAGGCATGGATGTTGGCGCTTGCGATTTGGTCTGCTGTCGCCGTGCCGTTGAGGCGCATGCTGCGGTTCCAGGCGTTCATGCCGTCGGGGAACAGGAGATTGAAGAAGACGAGCAGCGCCGTCAGCCAATGCAGGATGCGTTGCGCGAGTGAATAGGATTGCGGGGACGAAGATGTCGCGGTGTGCGTTTCAAGCGGCATGCGGATCGCTTTCGGTTGTCAGCCCAGGCGCCGCATAGCCCTCTCAACTGACGCAAGCCTGAAACGCGCCCGCGTCGCTCCGCCTGCTCTCGACACGAAAAAGCCCGGTGCAGGACCGGGCTCTTTCGACAGGCGGCGTGCCGCCTTGATATATGCGAGGTCAGAACTTGAAGCCGACGCCGACGGTCACGACGTTCTGGTTGAAGTCGGTATCGACGCCCAGAAGGTCCTTGCTGCCGTAATCGTTGTAGCGATATTCGAGGCGGCCGAAGATGTTGTCGGTGAAGGCGTAGTCGACACCGGCACCGACCGTCCAGCCGGAGAAGGTGGCGCTGTCGCTGCCGAGAGGCGTATCGACATGGCCGCGGGCACCGGTCCAGCCGGCGGCACCGTAGAGCAGGGCGTGGTCAAGCGCATAGCCGACACGGGCGCGAACCGATCCCGTCGTGTCGAACTTGTAGCTGTTGACGCCGACGTCTTCGGAGTTCCAGTTGTAGGAAACGTCGCCCTCGACACCCAACACGATGCTGTTGTCCAGCTGCCAGTTATAGCCGGCGAAACCGGTGATCAGGCCGCCATTCATGTTGGACGAGCCGATGCCGGAGAAATCACCATTGCCCCAGGCGCCGCCGCCCTGAAGGCCGGTGTAGAAGCCCGTCCAGGTGAAGACAGGTGCTGCCTGCTCGACGGGTGCGGGTGGTGGTTCGGAGACAAGGTCGGCCGCCGACGCTGACCCGGCAAGCATGAGTATCGCTGCTGACGCAGTAACGATGCGAACATTCATGATAGATCCCTCTCCTATGAATAAGGGTACACTCTTCACTTCAATCGGGAACCGCGGTGCCCAACCGTGGATCGCTGCGTTTCGCACGAAGAAGCCGTGCCGCAGACAATGGCGCCTATGCGACCCGACGTACCAACGTCGCCACATCTCGAATGGTTCCATCACAAATGGCTAATTTTACGGCGAAGGGCCGGGAGAGTGCCTATTCGGCGGCCAAAGTCGCGTTTCTCTGGCTCAGGAATGCGCCTATATCGGCGGCAGGCATCGGTCGGCCGAAGAAGTAGCCTTGGCCGACATCGCAGCCGAGCTCCAGCAGGTGGTTCAGCTGGCGCGGCTCCTCGATGCCTTCGGCGGTGGTCTTGATGTTGAGGCTGACGCCGAGCGCCAGCATCGCGCGCACGATCTTTTCCTGGCGCTCGTCGTCGCGATAGGTGGCGATGAAGCTCTTGTCGATCTTGATCTTGTCGAAGCGGTAGCTGGCGAGCTGCGAGAGGCTGGAATAGCCGGTGCCGAAATCGTCGAGGGCGATCTGCACGCCGGCATCGTGGAGTTCATCGAGGACGGCGGCGGCGCTCGCCGGGTCCTGGATCAGGGCGTTTTCGGTGATCTCGATCTCGAGACGATGGGCGGGAAGATCGTTGACCGTCAGCGCCTTGAAGATGCGTGATGTCAACAGGCGGTCTTCCATCTGCACCGGCGAGACGTTGAAGGAGAGCGTGATGTGATCGTCCCATGCGAGCGCATCATTGCAGGCCTGGCTCAGCAGATCCTCAAAGAGGACGGTGATCAGCCCGGTCTCCTCGGCAATGCCGATGAAGACTGCGGGTGGAATGCTGTTGCCTTCGTCGTCGGTCCAGCGGGCGAGTGCCTCGAAGCCGCAGACCTCGTCGGTCTTCAGATCGATCAGCGGCTGATAGAACGGACGGATAGCCTTGTTCTTGATCGCGACGCGGAGCTTCGCTTCGAGCGAGGCGCGCAGTGCTACCTTGTCGCGCATCGAGGCTTCGAAGGCGAGATAGTTGTTCGGCCCGCGCGACTTGGCTTCGTACATGGCGAGGTCGGCGCGGTGGGCGGTATCCTCCAGGCGTTCGCCCTGCTGCCAGCGGTCATAGCCGACGCTGGCGCCGACTTCGACGGCAAAGCCATTGATGTGGATCGGGCGCGTGACGGCCTGGATCAAAAGCCGCGACAGGCGCTCCTCGTGCTGCGACGAAAGACCGGTCGCGACGATGATGAATTCGTCGCCGCCGAAGCGATAAACGGAATCGGCGCTGCCGATGGCGCAGATGCGCTTGGAGACCTCGACCAGCAGCGCATCGCCGCCATTGTGGCCGATCAGGTCGTTGACCTTCTTGAAGCCATCGAGATCGACGCAGAAAATGCTGACGTTGCGCTCCCATTCGTCGCTGTATGCATCGATCTGCGCGCGGCGATGCAGGAGAACGGCGCGCTCGAAGGCGTAGCGGTTGGGAAGCTTGGTCAGGTGGTCGTGCGTTGCGGTCCAGTCGGCCTTGGCTTCCGCCTTGGCGCGCAAGTCCATTTCCTTGCGAAGATCGGTGATGCGCAGGACGGAATAGACGAAGCTCATCGTGCCGGCGACGGCGAGCGCCAGAACCAGCTTGTCGGCGCCGTAGCTATCGAATTGCTGGACGAACAAGGCGAGCAGATCGCCGAATTGCAACACCGCGCCGACGACCCACAAGGCCGCGCCAAGCACCATGAGGGACAGCCACTGCCGTCCGGCTCTGCTCCGGAAAAATACCGGCATGCTCCCCACTCCATCTCCACCTTGGCGGGATATAGCACGGAAGTCTAAAGTATCCGTTGAAACTAGGGGGTGACTTCTAGTTATTGCCGCCTACTCATAGGCGTATCCGTATCTAATGAAATACGGGAAAGGAAACGGGCGAACATCGTCGTTCGCCCGCTATTCACATGCTCTTAGAGATGCATCAGCATGGAGACGGTGACGGCCAGGCACAGAAAGATCGCGCCGCCCGTAAACCGCATGAGACGCGTGCGTTTCAGCCGCGCCCCGTTCCAGTCGTAAGACATGGTCAGGCCTCCTTTTACGAAGGATTATCACCTGGAGAAGCCAGGCGATTTAGCTTTTGCGCAATTGGCTTGCGCAAGGCTTATCTAAATTTCTGGATGTGAAACTATTGAAATTACACGCGGTCGAAGCGCAGCGACCAGCGTGTGCCGTTGCTGGTCATCCTGATGGCGGAAAGCGGCTCGACATCGATATGCCAGAAGGACGGCAACGGCGCTCCAAGCGCGATCAAGACCGCGACGCGGATGGTGGGGGCATGGCTGATGGCGATGGCGTGGCCGCCAAGCGCGGACTGCGCCTGCATCCAAGGCGCGACGCGATCGCGAAGGGCGCGGATGCTCTCGCCGCCGTGCGGAGCCGCGTCGGTGTCGGTCAGCCAGGCGGAGAGGGCGTCCGGTTCGCTCTCCAGCAGCGTCATGATCGACTGGCCCGCCCATCGGCCGTAATCGCAATCGGCCAAAGCGGGAGCGATGTGGGCGCCAAGCCCGAGGGCATCGGCCGTCTGGCGGGCGCGCAGCGCGGGGCTGGTCATGATGCGGTCGGCGCGCGGCATTCCTGGCGCCAGCGCCCGGGCGTCGATCATCGCCTTGTCCTCCAGCGCCTCGTCGAGCGGGAAGCGGGCCTGCCTGACAGCGTCCGTGGCGCCGTGACAGATGAAGGTGAGACGCGTCATCACGCTGGTTTTTTCCTCATCATGCGAGCGCTGCCCTTCTGCAACTGTGCCCTTGTGTGACAGCGCGTTGACAGGTCGAGGCCGGCAGCTATAACGTTGATCTCGTAGGTTTGGAAGCCGGTGAAATTCCGGTGCGGTCGCGCCACTGTGATCAGGATGAGGATACCTCAAACTGGAAGTCAGACCCTACCCACGAACATTCTCGACTGAACGCGTTATTCCAGGAGGAATTCATGTCTCATACCACGCTCGCGCCCACCTCGGTGGCTGCTCCCATTCCGGTCGGCGATATCCTGCCATGGGCCATTTTCGGCGGCCTGCTAATGCTGATCGCCATCTATTTCGTCGGCACCGAAGAAGGCGCGATGGCGCTGTTCAACGGCATGTATGTGCACGAATTCGTGCATGACGGCCGACACCTGCTCGGCTTTCCCTGCCATTAAGGGAGTTTGAGACATGGTTGGAAAACTTTTGCTTCGCGGCATGCTGGCGGGCCTGATCGCTGGCGTCCTGGTGTTTGCCTTTGCCCATACGTTCGGCGAGCCGCTCGTCGATCAGGCGATCGGTTTCGAAGAGGCGGCAGCACAGGCTGCCGGTGAAGCGGCCGAGCCGGAACTGGTGAGCCGCGCCACGCAGGCCGGCATCGGCCTGTTCACCGGCGTGATGGCCTATGCGATCGCCGTCGGCGGCATTTTCGCGCTGATCTTCGCCTTCGTGCAGGGCCGCGTCAGCAGCCTCAGCGCGCGGGGCACCTCGGCGGTCATCGCGGCGGCGGCCTTCGTTGCCGTCGTCATCGTGCCGAACATCAAGTATCCCGCCAATCCGCCCGCGGTCGGCAATCCGGATACGATCGGGGTCAGAACCGAGCTGTTCTTCCTGATGATCGTGGTGTCGATCGCCGCGCTGATTGCCGCGATCTCGCTTGCCCGGCGGCTGGTGCCGCGCTTCGGTGCGTGGAACGGCGCGATCATCGCCGGATTTGCCTATGTGCTCTTCATCGGCGTCGTGCAGTATCTGCTGCCTGTCATCAACGAAGTGCCGGAGAATTATTCGGCGTTGGTGCTTTGGCGGTTCCGCACCACCTCGATCGGCATGCATGCGATCCTGTGGACCGTGATCGGCCTCGCATTCGGGGCGCTTGCCGAGCGCAAGCTGGCGGTTGCCTCGGCCGTTCGCCGGCCGGCCGCGCCGGTTCTTCACTGACGAAAAGGAAAGCCCCGGTTCGGCCGGGGCTTTTGTTCGACATGATCGCTCGATCCGCCCGTCTGTTATTGTGCCTCATCCTGCCGCTGCTTGCCGCCGGCGGGCAAGCGCTTGCGCATCAGCGCAGCACCGACGGGCCGCACACCGGCCTTGCCATTCCCGAGATATCGCATGGCGAGATGATCGTGATGGCCGAGCATCGGGCCGCCATCATCGACCTTGCGTCGCGCGCCACCGATACCGACGAACCGTTTCGCCGCGTGCTGAACTATGCCGCGATCCAGTATGCCTATTGCTTCTGGGGCAAGATGCCCGGCGGCGTCACGGATGAGGCAAGCCCTTTCAATGAATGCTCGCATGCCTATCTTGCGGCCACCAAGGCGGTGCTGCTCAAGCTGCGCGACATGCCGCGCGAGGCCAAAGCTGCGGGGGCGATCGTCTCCGAGATCGACGTCGCCATGACCATGCGCGGGCTGTCCCTGATCACCTGCGCCTTCAGCGCTGAGGCCTTCAACACGGCCGATGTGATCCGCCCGCATTGGGCCGACATCCCAACCCATCCCGCCAGCATGGCGTCGCTGACCGGCCTTGCTGCTCTCTGTTTCCTGATGGTGATGGGGTGCCGGCGGTTGCTTGGCGTGAAGCCTAGGCAGAACTAGTTCCGGTCGGTCTCGCGGTGCAGGTGCATCGCCACCAGCATGGCGGTGAGGTGCACGGTGTTCTTGGCGCCGTAGCGCTCCTTCATCCGCTCCAGCCTGTGCTCGACCGTTCGATGCGAGATGCCGAGTTCGGTGGCGATCTGCTTGGCGGTCGCGCCCTCGGCCAAAAGCTGCACGACAGCCTCGTCGGTGAGGTCGAGCTTGGCCTGCTGCTCCGGCGCGTTGAACATGAAGCGGCCGTTGGTGACGGTCAGAAGCCATGCCGGCCTGGCCTCGGTCGTCCTTTGCGGCAGGATCAGACGCTCATAGGCGATGTTGACGCCGAGCAGCGTGGTCTTGACCATTTCCATCGACGGCTTCTGCGAGGCGATCACCTCGCGATAGCGGGGAATGACCGCCGTCTCCATGTAGTTGCGATCCTTGAAATCGCCGATGCGCTGGTTGGCGAAGAGCTTGTTGATGTTAAGGATGCGCGAGGCGAAGCCGGAGGAGCGGACCCCCTGCAGCTGCCAGTCGAGCGGATCCTCGCCATCGAGCACGATGACTGTCAGCCGCATCTTGATCGTCAAAAGGTCGACCGCGTCGCGATAGACAGCCTCGGGCGGCCCCGGCTGATCAGGAGACGTGCTCAGCCAGGCGTCGAGAAGTTTCTGCGTGACAGTGTGAAACGTGGTGTCCTTGGTCATCAACTCAGGCGTGAAATGTGCGGCAGGTTAATCGAACAACCCAGGATGGGTTCATGCGGTGCACCATTCTGCGGTCAACTTACACCAAAGGATTCGTTTGAACAGAATATTCAATGTAGAGGCGAGTAAATCTTCGCGTCGAACTGGAAGGAATGCGCGTTAAACGCGTTTGGTCTCTGCAAACGTGCGAGGCTTGGCGGATGCGCAACGATCAATCGGCGGCGTAGCGCTGTTCGCGCCAGGGATCGCCATACATGCTGTAGCCGTTGCGCTCCCAGAAACCGGCTGCATCCGCCGGCATGATGTCGATGCGGCGCAGCCACTTAGCGCTCTTCCACAGATAGAGATGCGGCACGATCAGCCGCATCGGCCCGCCATGTTCGCGGGTCAGCGGCAGGTCTTCCCAGGCGGTGGCGAGAATGGCGTCTTCCGCGGCGAAATCGGCAAGCGGCAGGTTGGTCGTGTAGCCGTCATAGCTGGTCAGCATGACGTAGCTCGCCTGCTGTTTCGGCATGGCGAGGTCGAGCAGATCGCGCGTGGCGACGCCCTTCCACTTGTTGTCGTAGCGCGACCATGTCGTGACACAATGAATGTCGGACACGCGGGTGCTCTGCTCCAGCGCCTGAAACGCGGTCCAGCTGAGATAAAGCGGGGTCTCGACCAGCCCGCCGACTTCCAGCCGCCATGTGTCGGTGGAGACAACAGGCTGTTCGCCGAGATCAAGCACCGGCCAGTTCTTGACGAGATGCTGGCCGGGCGGCAGCCGGTCGGTCTCCGGCCTGCTCGTGCGGCCGGTCAGGAACTTGCCTTCGTCGGCCCAGCGGCGTTTCGAATTGGTGAGCTTGCTATCGGCGGGGATCTGGTCGTCGCTCATTATGCGGCCTTTCGCGTTGGGGGGATTACGTCACCCAAGCCCGGTTGCTGTCAAGTTGCCGCTTCATGCCGCAAATTCGCCGCGCGTTCACAAGTGCGGGAGGTCGGCGAAAACGGCGCCGCACACGGCAATGCTGCAGTCGCGAAAGGTTGAATTCGCCGCCCGTTTGCCTGATAAACAGGGTCTATCACGGGCGTCGCTCCGGCGCCCGATTGCATTTACAGGATTGTCCATCGCATGCCCATTTCCGCCGAGATCGAAGCCGATCTGCCGTTCCTCACCGCGCTGCGCCGCGATCTGCACGCGCATCCGGAGCTCGGTTTCGAGGAAGTGCGGACGAGCGACATCGTTGCGAAGCTCTTGGACGAGGCGGGCATCAAGGTTCATCGCGGGCTCGGCGGCACCGGCGTCGTCGGCACGCTGCAGGTGGGCAACGGCACACGGACGATCGGGCTTCGCGCCGACATGGATGCGCTCGCCATGCCCGAAATCGCCGATCGGCCCTACAAGTCGACGGTGCCAGGCAAGATGCATGCCTGCGGTCATGACGGGCATACCACGATGCTGTTAGGCGCTGCACGGCATCTCGCGGCCACGCGCGGCTTTTCCGGCACTGTCCATTTCATCTTCCAGCCGGCCGAGGAGGGACGCGGCGGGGCGAAGCGGATGGTGGAGGACGGACTGTTTGAGCTCTTCCCCTGCGATGCCGTCTACGGGCTGCACAACATGCCAGGGCTTGCCGTCGATGAGATGGCGGTCGTCGCCGGGCCGCAGCTTGCCTCCTCCGACAGCTGGCGCGTCACCTTCCGGGGGACCGGCACGCACGGCGCCAAGCCGCATCTCGGCCGCGACCCGATCACTGCCGCCGGCACATTCCTCTCGTCGCTGCAGACCATCGTCGGCCGCGTCGTCGATCCGCTGCAGCCGGCCGTCGTCAGCGCCTGCTCGCTTCAGGCGGGCGACCCCAAGGCGCTCAACGTCATCCCCGATATCGTCGAGATCGGCGGCACGGCGCGCGCCTATTCCCCTGAGGTCCGCGACCAGCTGGAACACGAGATCGGCCGGTTGGCGGAGGGCACCGCATCGATGTTCGGGATTGCCGCCGACTACGGCTTCGAACGGCGCATTCCGCCCGTCGTCAACGATGCGGATGCGACGGAGCGGGCATTGGCTGCTGCTTCCGAAGTGTTCGGCGAAAAGGTCGTGACACACTTCCCGCCCTCGACGGCTGGCGACGACTTCGCCTTCTTCGGGCAGCAAGCGCCGGGGTGTTACGTCTGGCTCGGCAACGGCCCGGCGGTGGATGGGGCGCTGCATCACAATACGGCTTACGATTTCAACGATGATGCGATCGGACCGGGCGTGGCGTTCTGGACGCGGCTGGTGGAGCGGGAGTTGGCTGCGGGGTGACATGACGGTGTCGATGCCGATAGCGGACGACGATTTTCGCTCGGTGAGGAGGAGATAGCAAAATGCCAGCCGCCGCCGGCAGCTCATCACCCCTGCAACGAGCGCGGCACCACAAACCGCTGAAGTACACCGCTCCCTGGCGTCATACTCGCCCAGGCCTCCGCGAAATCGATCACCGCTAGAGCGCCGGTTGGAAATTTCTCCCGAATCTCCGTGAGGCTCTCGCCATCACCAACGAGATCGAGTGCCAGATTCTGCAGCCCCGGATTATGGCCGACAACAAGCAGCGTACGGACAACTGGATCGACACCGCGGATAACCGCCGCGATCCGCTCCGCCGCCGCCTCGTAGATCTCCCCCACATCCCGCCGCTCGATATCATCAGGCAGTTCAGCGCCGACCAATGCCCAGGTCTCCTGCGTGCGCCGCGCCGTGGAGACCAGCGCCAGATCGGGAACCAGCCCCTCGCGGGCCATAAAGCTCCCCATCAACGGCGCTGCCTTCAAACCACGACCGCCGAGCGGACGATCATGGTCGTCGACGCCATCGGGCCAGGCGGATTTGGCGTGGCGCAGCAGAAGCAGGCGGTATCGCGGGAGCGGGGTGGCTGGTGTCATGATGCTCTCCGGATGAGGGTGGCGGGAGTGTAACCCCGCTAACGAAAAAGGACAGGCCCAGCCCGATTAGGCCAAGCCTGTCCTTTCGCAATTCATGCAATCGGCCTCTCCCGTCACCGGGAGAGGCCGGAAAATCTCAGTTCCACTCGCGGATGTCGACGAAGTGGCCGGCGATGGCGGCGGCAGCTGCCATGGCGGGCGACACCAGATGGGTGCGGCCCTTGAAGCCCTGGCGGCCTTCGAAGTTGCGGTTGGAGGTCGAGGCGCAACGCTCGCCCGGCTTCAGGCGGTCGTCATTCATGGCCAGACACATGGAACAGCCAGGCTCGCGCCAGTCGAAACCGGCGGCCTTGAAGATCTTGTCGAGGCCTTCGGCTTCCGCCTGTTCCTTGACGAGGCCGGAGCCCGGAACGATCATGGCGCTGACGGTGCCGGCAACGGTCTTGCCTTCGACGACCTTGGCGGCGGCGCGCAGGTCTTCGATGCGGCCGTTGGTGCACGAGCCGATGAAGACGCGGTCGACGGCGATGTCGGTGATCTTCGTGCCCGGCTTCAGGCCCATGTAATCAAGCGCGCGCCACTTCGACGTACGCTTGTTCTCGTCGGCGATTTCATCCGGGTTCGGAACGATGCCCTGCACCGAGATGACGTCCTCGGGCGAGGAGCCCCAGGAGACGATCGGCGGCAGTTCGGCGGCGTTGAGCGTGACGACGCGGTCGTAATGCGCGCCTTCGTCCGACTTCAGCGTGTTCCAGTAGGAAATCGCCTGGTCGAGCGTTTCGCCCTTCGGCGCGCGCGGCTTGCCCTTGATGTACTCGTAGGTGACCTCATCAGGGGCGATCAGGCCGGCGCGGGCGCCGCCTTCGATCGACATGTTGCAGATCGTCATGCGGCCTTCCATCGACAGCGCGCGAATGGCTTCGCCGGCATATTCGATGACGTAGCCGGTGCCGCCCGCGGTGCCGATTTCGCCGATGATGGCGAGCACGATGTCCTTGGCGGTGACGCCGGCGGGCAGCACGCCGTCGACCTGCACCAGCATGTTCTTCGCCTTCTTCTGGATCAGCGTCTGGGTGGCCAGAACGTGTTCCACTTCAGACGTGCCGATGCCATGCGCCAGCGAGCCGAAGGCGCCGTGCGTCGAGGTGTGGCTGTCGCCGCAAACGATCGTCATGCCGGGCAGCGTGAAGCCCTGTTCCGGTCCGATGATGTGGACGATACCCTGGCGCTTGTCGCTCGCCGAATAATATTCGACGCCGAACTCGGCCGCGTTGATCGCCAGCTGCTCGACCTGGATGCGGCTTTCCTCGTTCTTGATGCCGAGATGGCGATCGGGCGAGGTCGGCACGTTGTGGTCGACGACCGCGAGCGTCTTTTCAGGCGCGCGAACCTTGCGGCCCGTCATGCGCAGGCCTTCGAAGGCCTGCGGCGAGGTGACTTCGTGGACCAGGTGGCGGTCGATGTAGAGAAGACAGGTGCCGTCGTCCTGTTGATCGACCAGGTGGTCGTCCCAGATCTTGTCGTAGAGGGTACGAGGTGCGCTCATGGCGATACATCCGTTATTATGCAAAGGGCGTTTGCTTGCAGTGGGGGTATGGAGCTTGGCGGCGCATAGGCCACCGGCCGTCGGTCGATCAGAAAGGGATCAACGAAGTCGGCTGTTGAGCGCACCGGAAACGGTCGCAAAGAAGCGCGCCGGCAGGCGGTAGTGATCCTGCAGCACGAAAATATGCGCCCCAATGCAACTGAACTTGGATTCCATGAGCAGTCACTTACCAATTTTTCCGATGCTCGGCAATTCGATTCATTAGCTCTAACGCCGGAGCATTATCGCCGTCCGTCTCTGCCGCGCATCCGCTTCTCGATTTGCCTGAGGCCAAGCGACAGGCCGATCGTCAGGATCAGGTAGATATAGGTGACGATCGAATAGGTTTCAAAGAAGCGGAAGGAGCCGGACGCATAGATCTTGCCCATCTGCGTGATGTCAGACACCCCGAGCACCGAGACCAGCGAACTATCCTTTACCATCGCCACGAAATCATTCGACAGCGGCGGAAAGATCACCTTGATCGCCTGCGGGAATACCACGAGGCGAAAGCGCTGGTAGCGCGACAGGCCGAGCGCCTTGGCGGCCTCGATCTGCCCCTGATCGACCGACTGGATGCCGGCGCGGAAGACTTCGGCGATGAAGGAGGAATAGCCGATCATCAGCGCGATGATCGCTCGCCACATCAGCGAGAAAGCGCGCACCAGCACCGGCTCCGCCAGCCCGGCATTCACCAGCGGCGCTGTCACAAAATTATAGGCGGCAACGAAGGCCGGCGCGCCGACGAAGGCGACGTAGAACAGAAGCACCAGCATCGGGATACCTCTGATAACCTCGACATAGAAGCGGGCGATCTGGCGCAGCGCGACGCTGTCCGACAGCCCAAGCAGCGCGATCCCGAGCCCGAGCAGCGTCGCCAGCGCGAAACCGACGAGCGTCACGAAAATGGTGATGCCGACGCCGTTGAACACGGTGCGGAACACCTGCGCATAGACGTCGTTCGCGATGATGACGGCGGCGAGCGTAAGGCCGATCACGACAAGGGCGACCAACCACCAGGGATAGTCGCCCTTCTCCTGGCCCCGCGGGTTTGGCTGCGGAGCCATCATGCTTCAGTCCGGGCGCGGTAAGCGATTGAAAAAGACGGGATCATTGACCCATCTTGTAGTCGAGGAACCATGTCTTGTTGAGCTTGTCGAAGGTGCCGTCGGCCTTGAGGCTCGCAATCGCCGCATTGACGGGACCGACCAGATCGGAACCCTTGGGGAAAATGAAGCCGAAATCCTCGGTGCCGAGCGGTCCGCCGATGACCTTCAGCCCGCCATTCGACGCATCGACATAGCCCTGCGCCGCGACGCTGTCGGTCAAGACCACATCCACATCGCCGGCTTTCAGCGCCTGTACCGTGGCGCCGAAGGTCTCGAACAGCTTGATGCGCGGGTTCTGCTCGTTACCGTCGAGGATTTCGTAGACGGCGGCGTAGAAGGGCGAGGTGCCCGGCTGCGCACCGACGAGGCCGTCATTGAAGGCGCCGAAGGTCTTGGCGTCGGTAAAGCGCGTCTCGTCGCCACGCACCAGCATGAATTGCTGCGAGCGCATGTAGGGATCGGAGAAGTCGACCTTGGCCTTGCGGTCGTCCTTGATGGTGATCCCGGTCATGCCGATATTGTACTGATTGTCGGACACCGCCTGGATCATCGCGTCCCAGCTGGTGTTCTGGTACTCGACCTTAAAGTTCAGCCGCTTGGCGATCTCGTTCATCGCATCATATTCCCAGCCGATCTGCTTGCCGGTCTTCGGATCGACGAACTGCAGCGGCGGATAGGCGTTCTCGGTGACGACGACGACGGTCTTGCCCTTGAGATCGGGCAGCTCGGCGGCAGTGACCGCGAGCGACGAAAGAGCGAGTGCGGTCAGTCCGGCAAGGACGGTGCGACGAAACAGCATGAAATATCTCCCCAAAATAACGCTCGCGGAAACTGTCATGTTTGCAAAGCCGCTGGCAAGGGGATTGGCGTACGAGGATGGGGGAAATGCGGAATGTTGGTCTAAAAACAGCTCAGTTTGGGGGGCGGAAGTTCGGGCGCTGCCGAAATTCGCAAACGCCGGCAATGTGCGGTAAAGCGACAACCAATCTCTCTACAACACCTCAATCACCGGCGTCTCCATCACCCGCCCCGTCAGCACATCGGCAATCCCGCGATCCGTCTGGTGCGGGCCGAGGTTGCAGGCGAGGGTGGCGCCGAAGCAGGCCTTGAAGACGAGGTAGGGTGGGCGCCAGTCGACGACGTCTTCCATGGCGCGGCGGATGGCGCGGAAGGTTTCTGCCGTTTGTTCGAGCGGGGCTTCGCTGACGAGGCCGGAGAGGGAGAGCGGCAGGAGCACCTTGATCTCGCCATCCTGCACGACAGCCATGCCGCCGCCGGCCGCGATCACGGCGTTGGCGGCGATGGTCATGTCGGTGACATTGCCGCCGAAGACCGTGAGGTTGTGGCTGTCATGCGAAACCGTGGTGCAGAAGGCGCCGCGCCATGTGCCCCAGCCGGTGAGGAAGCCGATGCGCGGGTGGGCGTCGACCTTGCCGTGGCGGTGGACGACCGAGATCATCGCGCTGCCTTCGGGCGGGACGACGTAGCCGTCCTCGACGGTGGTCTCGGCTTCCGCCCATTGGGTGAAGCGCGGGCGGTCGATGGTGGCGACGCGGACGCGGCTGCCTTCGGAGGGGATGCGGAAGTCGTTTTCGGTCAGCGCCGAGAGCTTGACGGAGTGCTGCAGCGGCGCGCTGTCGACGGCGGGCAGGTCGATCGCCATCTGGCCTTCGCGCGAGACAAGGCGGCCGTTGGCGAAGACGGCTGAGGTCTCGAATTCGGTGAAATCCTTGAACAGCACGATATCGGCGCGGCGGCCGGCGGCGATCAGGCCGAGGTCGGGGCGGCGCAGGCGTTGGGCGGCGTTGAAGGTCGCGGCGCGCAACGCCCATTCGGGCTTCATGCCGTAGCTGACGAGACGGCGCACGACGTCGTCGAGACCACCACAGTAATGGAGCTCGTCGGGGAAGACGTCATCGGTGCAGAGCGTTACGGTGGACGGCAGGTGGCTGATGCCATTCAAGGCCGCCACGAATTCGCGCAGCAGGTGATCGTGGGAACCGCGCAGCTCGATCGTCAGGCCGGCCGCGAGCTTCAGCAAGAGATCGTCCGCCGAGGTGAGTTCGTGATCGGAGGTGACGCCGGCCGCCATGAAGGCGTTGAGGTCGCTGCCGTCAAGCCCGCGCGCGTGGCCGCAGACCAGCTTGCCGGATGCAAGGCCGGCATTGACGATCCCGGTCATGCGGGGATCGCCGTCGATGACGCCGCGCATGTTCATGACCTCGGCGACGCCGCCGATCTCGGGCCGGCGCAGCAGTTCCGATATGACGGACGCGTCGAAATCGGCACCCGCGACCTCCAGGCCCGGAGCTGAGGGGACGCAGGAGGGGGCAAGAAGAATGGTGCGCAGGGACAAGCCGCGCGTTGCCTCGATCGACCAGCGCACGCCATCGATGCCGTGGACATTGCCGAATTCGTGCGGATCCCAGACGACAGTCGTGACGCCGCGCGGCAGGACGGCTGCGGCATAGGCCGATGGGGTCACCATCGAGCTTTCGATGTGCATGTGGGTGTCGATCAGGCCGGGAGCGATGATGCTGCCGCGGGCGTCGATCGTCTCCTCGGCGTCCTTGCGGCTCTGTGGGGCGTGCACGCTTGCGATCAGCGGGCCGACGAGGCCGATATCGGCGTCACGGATCAGGCCGGTGACGACGTCGAGCAGCTGGCCGCCCGTGATCAGCACGTCGAAGGGCGCATCGCCGCGCGCGGCTGCAACGGCGCGGGCGCGCAGTTTTGGATCGCTGAGGTCCATCGGTTCCAACTGGCTCATCGGGCGGCCTCCTGCTGGAGCGCGCCGAGGATGATGGCGCGGGCGGCCTCGCTGTCGATCTCGACGGCATAGTCGGCGTTCGGCTTGGCGTGGGTGGCGCGGGTTTCGACCACGGTGCGGCCGCGCGTGAATTTGCCCTGCATCTCGACGTCGATGCGGGCTGCGCGGAAGGTGACGATCTCGGGGTGGGCGAAGGCCACGGCGGCGCAGGGGTCGTAGATCGCCATGCCCAAGCGGCCACGGCTGGTGCCGATGCCGATATAGCCGTCGAGGAAATCGGCCAGCATCTCGGCGTTGGCGCCGCCGGCCTTGCGGATCGGGGCGACGTCGTCAGGGAAGGCGATGACCTTGCGGCAGAGATCAAGATCGACCATGCGCAGCGGCAGGCCGGCGGCGATGACGATCGCCAGCGCCTCGGGGTCGGCCAGCGCGTTGAACTCGGCGGATGCCGTGTGGTTGCCAGCCGTGACGCCGCCGCCCATCCAGGTGAGCTCGGTGATACGGGCGGCGAGATCGGGGCGGGCGAGCGCAAGGGCTGCGATGTTCGTCAGCGGGCCGAGCGCCAGGATACGGTGCGGGCCGTCCTGTTTGAGCCAGTTGCAGAGCGCGGTGAAGGCGTCGCTTTCGGGCAGGGCGGCGGCGTCGGGCAGCGTCTTGCCTGAGGTCGGGATGCCCGTTTCGCCGAGGATCGCCTGGGCGGTCTCGATCTCTCCCAGCACGGCTGAAGCGCGGCCGGAATTGATCGGGAAGGTCCAGCCGAAGGCCTTGGCGGCGCCGGCTGCGTTCAAGTGCACCTGCGGCAGCGGCGTGTTGCCGAAGACCAGCGAGATGCCCGCGATGTCGAGCTTGGCATGCGCCACGACCAGAATGGCGGCGATGTCGTCGAAGCCCATGTCGGTGTCGATCCAGACGCCCATGATATTACCTGTAGCGAGAGAGTGGGGCAGCGGCCGCAAGCGGCAGATCGAAAGAAAGCGCGGAGCCGATGGCGTGGCTCGGCTCGCCGGCATCGACCTCGGCTTTGATGGGGCCGAGCGGTGTGTCGAGCAGATATTCTCTGACGTTGCCGGCAAACGAGGTGCCGCGCACGGTGCCTTGGAAAGGACCTGAACCAAGGATCACCATGCGCGGACGCCAGGCCAGGCCTCTAGCGGCCTGTGGCACTGGAGCGGAAAGCTCGACGAGTGAGTTGGATGTCGCGAGCTTGCCGTTTTCCAGCGCAAAGACGTTTTCGAAGCCGACGAAATCGGCGACGAAGGCCGAGACGGGCTTGTTGTAGATTTCTTCCGGCGTGCCGATCTGTTCGATGCCGCCGTTCAGCATCACGACGATTCTGTCGGCGAGCGCCAGCGCTTCGATCTGGTCGTGGGTGACGAAGATCATGGTGACGCCGGTTTCCTTCTGGACGCGCTGCAGCTCGGCGCGCATTTCCAGACGCAGGCGGGCGTCGAGGTTGGAGAGCGGCTCGTCGAGAAGCAGCACCTTGGGCTCCATGACCATGGAGCGGGCAAGCGCCACGCGCTGCTGCTGGCCGCCGGAAAGTTCGCCGGGCTTGCGGGCTGCGAAGCTGGCGAGGCCGACGGACTTGATGCCTGCTGTCACCTTGCTGTCGAGATCCTGGCCGCTGACGCCCTTGAGACGCAGACCGAAGGCGACGTTTTCATAGACGGTGAGATGCGGGAACAGCGCGTAGGACTGGAAGACCAAGCCGACATTGCGCTTGTTGGCGGAAACGCGGGTGATATCGGCGCCATCGAGCGTGATGCGGCCGGAGGCGGGGTTGAGCAGGCCGGCGATGGAGCGCATCGTCGTGGTCTTGCCGCAGCCGGAGGGGCCGAGGAGTGCTACGAGTTCGCCCTTCCTGATCGAGAGGTCGAGATCCTTCACCGCGACCGTATCGCCGTAGGCAAGCGTCAGCTTGTCGAGTTGCAGATAGGTGTCAGACATAGCGAGAGAACCCCAGGAAGCGTTCGGCAAGGAAGACGATGCCGATGGACAGAAAGGCGAGCAGCGCCGAGAGCGCGGCGATCGACGGGTCGTAGGTGGTTTCCATGTAGCCCAGCATGTCGATCGGCAGCGTGCGGACGCCGGGACCGGAGAGGAAGAGCGAGACGGGCACCTGGTTGAAGCTGGTGACGAAGCCGAGGATGAAGGCGGCGAGGATGCCGCCACGGATGTTCGGCATCACCACGCGGAAGAAGGCGCCAGCGCGCGACGAGCCGAGCAGGACGGCCGCTTCCTCGATATCGGAGCGCAGGTTGTTGAGGCTGGCGGAGACGACGCGCACGGCATAGGGCAGCACAAGCGCGGTGTGCGCGAAGAACAGCGCCAGCGTGATGTTGAAGCCGAAGGGCACGACCAGATAGCGCAGCAGCGCCAGGCCGACGATGATCCCCGGCACGATGATCGGCAGCGAGACGATGGTGCGGATGGTTTCCGCGCCCGGCAGCTTGTAGCGCGACAGCGCGTAGGCGGCGGGGATGCCGAGAACGAGGGCTGCCAGCGTGCCGCCGACGGCGAGCAGCATCGACATGGCGAAACTGTCGCGGAAGCTGTCGATGGTGAAGACCTTGAAGACCCAGCGCAACGACAGGCCCTGCGGCGGGAAGGCCAGCGTATCGCCGGCAGACAGCGAGGCGGCAATGATGATGAAGAAGGGGCCGATCAGGAAGATCAAGAGCAGGCCGAGCACCAGCGGCGAGAGGATGCGTGATGTCATCGCTTGTTCCTCGCTGTAGCCAGACGCTTGAGCAGGATGTTGGCGGCGAAGCTCATGACGATCAGCATGAAGGCGATGACGCTGGCGGCGACGAAATCGTTGGCGACCGAGACCTGCTGGTAGAGCAGGGTTTCCAGCATCAGCACCTTGGAGCCGCCGAGCACGGCGGGGGTGATATAGGCGGTGAGCGAGCCGGTGAAGACGAGCGTGCCGCCGACGACGAGGCCTTCGCGGGTCAGCGGCAGGATCACCTTCCAGAAGACCTGGAACCAGTTGGCGCCGAGCACGCGGGCGGCCGGAATGGCGTCCTTCGGCATGTTTTCGAGCGCGCTGATCAGGGAGAGGATCATCAGCGGCAGGAAGAGCTGCAGCAGGCCGATGAAGACGGCGGTTTCGGTGAAGAGCAGGCGCAGCGGGCTGTCGCTGAGGCCCAGGCCCTGGATCGCCTGATTGACGATGCCCGTGCGGCCGAGGATGACGATCCAGGCATAGGTGCGGGCAACCGGCGAGATCATCAGTGGCAGCGTGACGAGGCCGATCATCCGGCCCTTGCCCTTCGGCGGCAGGTTGACGATGGCAAAGGCCGCCGCATAGCCAATAACGGCGGAGACGGCGGTGACTTCGAGGCCGAGCTTGAAGGTGCGCAGGAATACCGTGCGGTTCAGCGATTGCGAGAAGAAGCCGGTATAGGCGCTGAGCGTCCAGCTGCCGTCGATATGGAAGCCTTCGGAGAGAAGGATGACGACGGGCAGCAGGAAGACCAGCGCGGCGAACAGGGCCGCGGGCAAGGCAAGCGCCAGGGCTTCCGTGCGGTTTTGAAACATGAGGCGTCTTTCAGAGCAATCGCATAAGGCGGCTCCAGCCGGTGCCGGAGCCGTCATGGTGGTAACTGGCCGTTACTGGCCGACCGTGTCGTTCCAATCCTTCAGCCAGCCGGCGCGGTTATCGAGGGCTGCGGCCGAGGGGATTAGCTTGAGGTTCTTCACCGTGTCCTCGCCGTAGGTTAGGTTGTTGGCGGCTTCGTCGGAGACCTTCACCTCCTTGTTGGCCGGGCTGTCGACCAGCTTTTCGGCGAGCTTGGTCTGGATCTCGGTGGAGAGCCAGAAATCCATGAACTGCAGCGCGAGGTCCTGGTTCTTCGAGCCCTTGGTCATGACCATGACATTCATGCCGCCGGTCTGGCCTTCCTTGGGCGTTGCCCAGGAGACGGGGACGTCGAGCTTGGTGAAGCCGGCCCAGGAGAAGCGGCCGATCGGGGCTGCCCAGATTTCTTCCTGCTGCATCAGCTGCACCAGCTGCGAGGACTTTTCATAGAAGGTGACGATTTCATCCTTCTTCTCGCCGACGGCTTCGATCGGCGCCTTCAGGTCCGGGCTGTCCTTGCCGAGGGCGAGGCCGAGCATGTAGAGCGCCGGCGGGCCCTGGTTGGTGGTGACATTCGGGAAGGCGACGTGGCCGATATACTCAGGCTTCAGCAGATCGGCCCAGCTCTCGATCTTCATCTTGTCGGAGCGGTAGGCGATCGAGGTGGCGTAGAAGGTGTAGCCGACGCTCATGCCGTCGCCGTTCGGATCCTTGGCGAGGTCATAGAGCTTGCCGAAATTGGTGAGCTTCGAGGTGTCGATCTTCTCGATCAGGCCCTTGCGGGTGGCCGACAGCGCATCGGCCATGGAGACGACGGCCATGTCGATAACGGGGTTTGCCTTGTTGGCTTCCATCTTCGCCAGGCGCTCGACGCTGTTGCCGGTCTCGACCACCAGCTTGCAGCCGCACTTGGCTTCGAAGGGATCGTAGACGATCGATTTGAAGTCATCCTGCGCGAAGGCATAGACGGAGATGGTGAGCGTCTTTTCCTGAGCGCTGGCGGCGACGGGCGTGAGGGCAAGAAGGGCCGCCGAGGCGATGAGGGCATGCTTCATGTCAGGAGTTCTCCGTCTGAGAGGCTAGGTCCAGTTTACTTGGGTCGCTATTGGTCGGGTCGCGATTGGTTGGATCAACCGGACCCGATGATTGGCGAACGATCAGTTGCATGGGCACCCGATCGGTGTCGGCGCTGACCAGCACGCCTTCGCGGCTGCCGCTTGCCTGTATGGTTTTCAGGAGCGACGAGATCGCGACATCGGCGATCGTCGCCATGTCCATCGCCACCGTCGTCAGGCTCGGCGTTATGACGGGGGAGAAGATCAGGTCGTCGAAGCCGGTGACGCTTGCCATGTCGGGGACGACGATGCCGTCGCGCTGCAACTCGGTGAGCGCCCTCAGCGCCTGCAGGTCGGAGAGTGCTGCAAAGGCGGTGTAGCCTTCACGGACCTTTTCGGCGAGGCCGAGGGTGCAGCCCATGCCGTTCTCGCGTTCCAAGCGCTCGACCCAGAGGGTGGAGGAGTGCATGTCGGAGCGCAATCCGGAGCGGATGCCGCCGACGCGATCGTTCTGGACGTTGGATTCGGGATTGTTGCCGATCACAAGAATGCGCTTGTGGCCGAGTTCGGCGAGGTGGTCCGCGATATCGCGTCCGCCCTGCCAGTGGTCGGCGGCGACCGTGTTGCCGGGCGTCGAGGCCGTGTCGATGACGGCGACCGGACAGCTCGCGGCCGAGATGCGGGTCGCGCGGCGCGGGACAATGACAAGGCCCTCGACGCCGCGCTCGACCAGCCGGTTGATCGCTTCGGTCTGCGCCGTGATGTTGCCACGGGAGTCGGCGATCAGCACACCGTAGCCGGCCGATGTGGCGGCGAATTCAATGGCCTGCGCGAGCTTCGGGAAGAGTGGATTGGCGATGTCGGGCAGGACAAGGCCGATAACGCCGCTGCGGCCGGTGCGCAGCGCGCGCGCCGCCTGGCTCGGGACATAGCCCATTTCGGCCGCGTGTTCCCGGATCCGCTCGGCGAGCTGTTCCGACACACGGCCCTTGCCGGAGAGCGCGTTCGACACCGTCGCGACGGAGACGCCAAGCGACGTTGCGATCCTGCTCAGATTTGGTCCCGGTCGGGCTGGAGGCATGATATCAGACGGATTGGATTAATCGTTTAACCAATGCGTACATGACGTCGTCGTCGTTGTCGAATCCAATCTTGCGCCGCTTTGCGGTTTTCCGCAATCACGGGCATCTCCGCAAACAAAAAAGCCCCGGCGAACCGGGGCTTTTGCCTAATTTCTGTCGTCTCAGCCAGCCTTTGCAGTGCTTGCCTTTGCGGCGACCGGCTTGGCCGGGGCGGTGTTGCCGCCCGGGTTGTAGCCGCCGCCGATGGCGACGTTGAGCGCGACGTAGTCGGTTGCCATCTGCTGGACGGCTGCGGCCAGGCTGGCCTGGGCAAGCGAGACCTGACGCTGGGCGTCGAGAACGTCGAGCAGCGAGGAGGC
>UBJO01000144.1 GCA_900465665.1 Hyphomicrobiales bacterium | reverse complement strand
GGGCAGAGGGGGGTATCGCGAGTGAGGCGCTAGCCACCGCGAACACCCCCACCATCGCCATCTCCTTCTACCGCGCCCTGGTGCAAAGCGGCGAAACGCGACCCGTCGAGGCGCTGATCGAGGCTCTTCTCGCTCAAGGAATCCGACCGCTGCCGGTCTTCGCCTACAGCCTCAAGGACCCCGTCTCCAAGGGCATCCTCGAAAGCGTCTTCGCGGCCACAAAGCCCGACGTCGTCATCAACACAACAGGCTTCGCGGTCTCTGCGCCCGGTGCGGAGCGGCAGCCAACGGTGCTCGAGGCCAGCGACGCCGTCGTGCTGCAGGCGATCTTTTCCGCATCGTCGAAGGAGGCATGGGAAAGCTCCTCGCAAGGGCTTTCGGCACGCGATCTTGGGATGAACGTGGCGTTGCCCGAGGTCGATGGCCGCGTTCTTTCCCGCGCGGTCTCGTTCAAATCGGCAGCGCGCTACGATGCGTTGGTCGAGGCCAATATCGTTGCCAGCGAACCGGATGCGGGACGCATGGCTTATACGGCGCGGCTTGCCGCCAACTGGGCCCGGCTGCGGCAGGCAAAGCCGGACGAGCGGCGGGNNGGCGCTTGTGATGGCGAACTATCCGAACCGCGACGGCAGGCTTGGAAACGGCGTCGGTCTGGACACGCCCGCGGGCACGATCGAAGTGCTCCGGGCGATGCGCAAGGCCGGTTATCCGGTCGCCGATATCCCTGCTGATGGTGACGCGCTGATGCGTCATATCGTGGATGGGCCGACCAATTCCGGGCGTGACGGGAAGGTTATCCGCGAGACGCTTTCCGTGAGTCGTTACAAGGATTTCCTCGCAACTCTTCCGAAAAAGATTCAAGACGAGATCGGTGCGCGCTGGGGCGAGCCGGAGGCGGATCCCTATGTCGTGGATGGCGCGTTTGCGCTGCCGTTCACGCGTTTCGGCGATGTGCTCGTCGGCATCCAGCCGGCGCGTGGCTACAATATCGATCCCAAGGAAAGCTATCACTCGCCGGATCTCGTGCCGCCGCACGGCTATCTCGCCTTCTACGCCTTCCTGCGCCATCAGTTCGATGCGCACGCTGTGATCCACATGGGCAAGCACGGCAATCTCGAGTGGCTGCCGGGCAAGGCGCTGGCGCTTTCGGAGAGCTGCTACCCGGAAGCGATCCTCGGGCCGCTGCCGCATCTCTATCCCTTCATCGTCAATGACCCCGGCGAGGGAACGCAGGCCAAGCGCCGCACCGCCGCCGTGATCATCGACCACCTGACGCCGCCTTTGACGCGGGCCGAGAGCTACGGGCCGCTGAAGGATCTCGAAGCGCTGGTCGACGAATATTATGAGGCGTCTGGTGGCGATCCGCGACGGATTCGGCTGTTGGGGAAGCAGATCCTCGAACTGGTTGCGGATATCGGGCTTGATCAGGATGCGGGTATCGCGAAGGGGGAGAGCGAGAGTGAGGCGTTGAAGAAGCTTGATGCCTATCTCTGCGATCTCAAGGAGATGCAGATCCGCGATGGGCTGCATGTGTTTGGGGTATCGCCGGCAGGGCGGTTGCTGACGGATCTGACGGTGGCGTTGGCGCGGGTGCCGCGCGGGCTGGGTGAGGGTGGTGACCGGAGTTTGCAGCGGGCGATTGCTGGGGATGTTTTTGGGAGTGTTGGTGATGTGGTGGGGAGCTTGGTGGGTGGATTACCCCCCTCTGTC
>UBJO01000117.1 GCA_900465665.1 Hyphomicrobiales bacterium | reverse complement strand
GCAGGGCAGAGGGGGGTATTGTAGGTCTCCGACGGCATCACATCTCCCCTCATATCGTCGTCCGCGCCCGAAGCGCCGCCGTCAGCGTGCCCTCGTCGAGATAATCAAGCTCGCCGCCGACAGGCACGCCATGCGCCAGTCGCGTGATCTTCACATCGAGCCCGGCCAGCTGGTCGGTTATATAGTGTGCTGTGGTCTGCCCCTCGACGGTGGCGTTGACGGCGATGATCAGTTCCTTGATGCCGCCGGCCGTGACGCGTTCGATCAGGCCCTTGATGTTGAGATCGTCAGGGCCGACGCCATCGAGCGGCGAGAGCGTGCCGCCGAGCACGTGATAGGCGGCGTTCAAGGCGGCGGCGCGCTCCAGCGCCCAGAGGTCTGAGACATCCTCGACGACGATGATGACGGACTGGTCGCGGCGATCGTCGGTGCAGACGGTACAGGGATCGGAGGTATCGACATTGCCGCAGCGCGAGCAGATCTTCACCTTGTCATAGGCCTCGCCCATGGCGCTGCCGAGCGGCCCGAGCAGCTGATCCTTCTTCTTGATCAGATGCAGCGCGGCGCGGCGCGCGGAGCGGGGGCCGAGGCCCGGCACCTTCGCCAGCAGCTGGATGAGTTTTTCGATTTCGGGGCCGGTGACTCGCTTTGCCATATCGGGTTCTTAGCCCATATGTTTGAAAAACGGAAACGGACAGAAAAGCAGGCCTCATGAAAATCCTCGCCGTCTGCATCGGCAACGCCGAGAGGCTGCCGGGCAAGAGCTACAAGACCGGCATCAACAAGCACGCGATCAGCGGCGGCGTGCTCGTCGATGCCGAAGGGCTGCTCGGCGACGCGATCTGCAACCGCAAGCACCATGGCGGCGTCGACCAGGCCGTCTATGTCGAGGGATCGCTGACGCTCGACTGGTGGTCGGCGGAGCTCGGGCAGACGATCGCCCCCGGCACCTTCGGCGAAAACCTTGTGATCGAAGGGCTCGACAACACGATGGTCGCGGTCGGCGATCGGTTCATAGCCGGCGATCTTGTTCTTGAGGTGACCTCGGCACGCATACCCTGCGCCACCTTCGCGGCGCGCATGGGCGATCCCTTGTTCGTCAAGCGCTACACCCGCGCCGGCCGGCCGGGCATCTATTGCCGGGTGATCGAACCGGGCATGGTGAGGGCTGGCGAAAGCGTGGAATGGCAGCGGTTCGAGGGTGCACGGGTCACGATGCCGGAGATGATGGCGACATTCGGCAGGCGGTTGTCAGCCGAAGACCGCGCCCGCTATCTGGCCGCGCCGATCCACTACAAGCTGCGCGACAGCCTTCAGGCGGAAAGCTAAGCCCGCGCGGGCCGCAGCCCCGAGATTCCGCCTTTATGATCACTTGCGGATATCAGGACGTCTCCTAATTTCCTCCTGACGGTGTGCCAATCCAAGGAGGCCTGCATGTCCGTCTTCAAGTCTACCTCGATCGCCCTTGCCGTTGCCGCCGCGACGGCCCTTTCCGCTCCCCAGCCGGCGGCGGCGGCCAATGTGCATGCGGGGTCGCTGACCTGCGATATCTCGGCGGGAATCGGCATGATCATCGGCTCGAAACGGGAGGTGGACTGCATGTTCACGCCCTCGCAGCCCGGGCATGTGGAGCATTATCGCGGCGCGATCACCAAGATCGGCGTGGATATCGGCGTGCTGAAAGGCGGAACGCTGATCTGGTACGTCTATGCGCCGGCGAACCACCCCGAGGGTGCGCTGCAGGGCAGCTATTCCGGCGTGGCGGCCAATGCGACCGTCGGCCTCGGGCTCGGGGCGAATGCGCTGGTGGGCGGCCTGGAGGGATCGGTGGCGCTGCAGCCGCTATCCGTCGAGGGCACCTCGGGCCTCAACGTCGCGGCCGGCATCGCCAACATGAAGCTGACCTTCGTTCCGCCGCCGAAGGCAAAGCCCGCCAAGCACCACACGCAAAAGCACACGAAATAAGCGTTCTCAAACGACAAGCGCCGGCCACCCGATGGGCGCCGGCGCTCTCAAATTCACATTCGATCTGACGATCAGAACGGCATCTTGAAGCCGGGCGGGATCGGCAGGCCTGCCGTCAGCGCCTTGGTCTTTTCCGCGGCGACCGCGTCGGCCTTTTCCTTGGCATCCTTGTGGGCGGCGACGATCAGGTCCTCGAGGATTTCGACGTCGTCTTCCTTGAAGAGCGACGGGTCGATCTTCAGGCTTTGCATTTCGCCCTTGCCTGATATGACGACGGTCACGAGACCGCCACCGGACTTGCCTTCAGCCGTGAGCGAGGCGATTTCTGCCTGCATCTGCTCCATCTTGGCCTGCATTTCCTTGACTTTGCCCATCATGCCCATGATGTCGCGCATCGTCTTGCTCCTTCTTGGTGTCTCAGAATTCTATGTCGTCGCCGGGCAGGATATCGCCCTCTTCGGATTCGGCGGTCGCCGGCGCCTGCACGGGACCTTCCTCTTCCTCAGGTTCCGGCGCGCGGACGCGAACGTCGATGATCTTGGCGCCTGGAAACTGCGAGAGGATGGCCGCCACATCAGGATCCTGCCGGGCGTCGCTCACCTGCTGCGCCTTGGCGTTGGCTTCGGCTTCCACCATGGTCGGCTGGCCGGCCTCGCGGCTGAGGCTGACGATCCAGTGGATGCCGGTCCATTCCTTGAGCTTCAGCGCAAGTTCGTTGAGCAGCGTTCCCGGCGCGCCTTCCGTCAGGTTGACATCCAGGATGCCGGGCTGAACGCGAACCGGGCGCACGAAGTTGCGCACCAGCGCCTTGATCTTCACATCGCGCTTTTCGCCGGCGAGGTTGGCGATATCGCTGACCGAATTGACCCGCACCAGCGGCTGCGGCGCATCGGCGGCCTTCGCCTCGGTGCGGCCGACGGCCAGGCTCTGAGGATCGGAGTTCTGGACGACGCGCAGCATGGCGGTCGGGCCGGCGGGCTGCGGGCGCGGCGCCGTGGCTTCCGCGGCGCGGGCCATGACATTGCCCTGGTAGCTGACGGTCGCGCCGCCATTTCCACCGCCGTTGCCGGCTGGTGCCTGCGAACGCGCGCCACCGTTGTTTTCGGAAAACTCCGCAAGCCTACGGGCTGCGTCCTCGGGGGCAGGGAGGTGGGCGGCGTGCGCCAGGCGGATCAGCACCATTTCAGCGGCACCCGACGGGCGCGAGGATGCCTCCACCTCGGGAATGCCCTTCAAGAGCATCTGCCAGATGCGCGACAGCGCCGTGACGGCGACGCCTTGCGAGAATTCGGCGCCCTTGGTGCGCTCGATTTCGCTGAGCGAGGGATCGTTTGCGGCATCCGGCACGTATTTCAGACGCGTCACCAGATGGGTGAAATCGGCAAGATCGGTCAGCACCGCAACCGGATTGGCGCCGGCCTCGTACTGGCTCTCGAATTCGCCGAGCGCTGCGGCCACGTCACCCTTGATGACATGCTGGAAGAGATCGACGATGCGGGCGCGGTCGGCGAGACCGAGCATCCCACGCACCGATTCGGCCAGCACCGCGCCGCCGCCATGGGCAATCGCCTGGTCGAGCAGCGACAGGCCGTCGCGCGCGGAGCCTTCGGCCGCACGGGCGATCATCGCCAGCGCATCGGGCTCAGCCTCGATGCCTTCCTTCGATGCGATCGTGGTGAACAGGCCGACGAGATCGGACGCGCTGATGCGGCGCAGGTCGAAGCGCTGGCAGCGCGACAGGACCGTGATCGGCACCTTGCGGATCTCAGTCGTGGCAAAAATGAACTTCACATGCTCCGGCGGCTCTTCGAGCGTCTTCAAGAGGCCGTTGAAGGCCTGCGTCGAGAGCATGTGCACTTCATCGATGATGTAGACCTTGTAGCGCGCAGACACCGGGCGGTAGCGCACCTGCTCGATGATCTCTCTGATATCGTCGATACCGGTATGCGAGGCGGCGTCCATCTCGATGACATCGACATGGCGGCCTTCCATGATCGCCTGGCAGTGGTCGCCGGGGATGCGCAGATCGATCGTCGGCTTGTCGATCTCGGCTGTCTTGTAATTCAGCGCGCGCGCCAGGATGCGAGCGGTCGTCGTCTTGCCGACCCCGCGAACGCCGGTCAGCATGTAGGCTTGCGCAATACGGCCGGTCTCGAAGGCGTTGGTCAGGGTCTGGACCATCGGCTCCTGGCCGACCATCAGATCCGTGAAATCCTTGGGGCGGTATTTGCGTGCCAGCACCCGGTATCCGGTGCCCGTCGAGGCGGCATCTTGTGATTGTCGCTCGGTGTCGCTCATCGCCCTGCTTAACGCCCGAACTCTTCGGGCAAAGGATGGAGAGAAGGGTGGGAGGCTGGCACGATGACCCGTGCCTGGCTCGTTAGGGCTGCTTCCTTCCGGACCTGACCCGGTTGGCGAGTGGCTCGTCCACCACCAACCTCCCGAAGGCACATATCGGCAATATCGCGATCAAAAGCAAGCCAAGCTCCGAAAAAACTGCTAGCCTATGGAAAACTCTGGAGGAATACCCGTTGGACGCTTTCAAACTCGACCACCGGCTGGCCAATGACAGCATCAGTATCCTGAAAACGGGCCTCTGCGACTTCCGGCTGGCCAGGGACTGTCGCTGGCCATGGCTGATCCTCGTGCCGCAGCGCGCCGATATCACCGAGATTTTCGAGCTGACGCCGCTCGACCAGGTGATGCTGACCTTCGAGACGGAACTGGCATCCACCGCCTTGAAGAAGGTGACCGGGGCGACAAAAATCAATGTCGCGGCTATTGGCAATATCGTCCGCCAGCTTCATGTTCATGTCGTCGCGCGCTTCGAAGGCGATCCGAACTGGCCCGGCCCGATCTGGGGCTACGGCAAGGCGGAGGCCTATGAGGACGCGAAACGAGACCAATTCATAGAGACGATGCGGGAAGCCCTTTCATCATGAGCCGTTCGCTTTTCGAGACGGATGTACCCCATCCCGAGCCCAGCAATCTGACGGCATTCGCCGCCAACGACCTGATCCGCGATTCCGAGCATCGCAACGAAAACTCGGTGGACGAGGCGCTCGCCAAGGATGGAACCCATATCTTCGCCTTTACCGGCGACAAGCTTGTGTTGAAGCATGACGGCCAGGTGCTCGACCCGCTGTTTGCGCGCTACGAGCTGACCGATCTCAAGCCCAATTGGGACGAGACGATCCTGCTCGGCTATCGCAAGACCGGCGAGCCGAGATTGGCGGTGCCTGTCGCCGTGCCGGAAGAACAGCTTTCGAGCCAATACAAGCCCGCCGATGGCCGCTCGCTCTATCGCGACATGCTGCTCGACGACGTGCTGCTCGGCGAATTCGCGCAGGGCGCCAGCCTGATCCGCTGGAACAGCGACAACCGGTTCTGCGGGCGCTGTGGATCCGGCATGGAGATGCATATCGGCGGCTACAAGCGCGTCTGCTCCGCCTGCCAGCACACGATCTTCCCGCGCACCGATCCTGTCGTCATCATGCTCACCGTCGACGAGGAGCGTGATCTCTGCCTGCTCGGGCGCGGTCCGCATTTCGCGCCGGGCATGTATTCCTGTCTCGCCGGCTTCGTCGAGCCCGGCGAAACCATCGAGAACGCCGTGCGCCGCGAGACGCTGGAAGAATCCGGCATCCGCACCGGTCGTATCCGCTACCACGCCTCGCAGCCCTGGCCGATGCCGCACACGCTGATGATCGGCTGCTACGCCGAGGCCAAATCGCGCGACATCACCCGCGACGAGCAGGAGCTCGAGGATTGCCGCTGGTTTACCCGCGAGGAAACGATCGAGATGCTCGAGCGTCCCGGTGCCAACGGCAGCGCCCCGCCGCCGAAGGGCGCGATCGCTCACCGCCTGATGCGCGACTGGGTGGAGTGGAAAAACCGATAGGCCAATAGAATGGCACGCTCCGAGAGGTTGCTGACCCTGCTGCAGACGCTGCGCCGTTACCGGCGGCCGGTAAGCGGCGCGGTGCTCGCGGAAGAAACCGGCGTCAGTATCCGCACGCTCTACCGCGACATCGCCAGCCTGCAGGCGCAAGGCGCGTTGATCGAGGGCGAGCCGGGGCTTGGCTATATTCTGAGGCCCGGCTTCATGCTGCCGCCGATGATGTTTTCGCAGGACGAGATCGAGGCGCTGGTGCTGGGATCGCGCTGGGTGGCGCGGGCGGCCGACCCCAGGCTGGCGGCAGCGGGCGCCGACGCGCTCGCCAAGATCGCCGACGTGCTGCCACGCGAGATCCGCGACGAGATCGAAACGTCCGCTCTCCTCATCCACATGCGCCCGCCGATATCGAGCAAGGCCGACATGGGCGTGATCCGCAAGGCGATCCGCGGCGAGCGGGTGCTGAAGCTCACCTATACCGATGAGGGCGGCACCGTCTCCATCCGCAATGTCTGGCCCTTCGCCATCAGCTATACCGAGCAGGTCCGGATGATCGTCGCCTGGTGCGAGCTCAGACAGGATTACAGGCATTTCCGCACCGATCGCATCGTCGAGATGATCCCGCAGGAAACGCGCTATCCACGCCGCCGCGCCGTGCTGCTGCAGGAGTGGAGCGACCGCGAGGTCCCGCCGCGCGTACAGAAAACACTACTGCCATAAACTGACAGCATATGAGTCTAGTATGGGTCCCATCGAAACAGGAGGACCTGCCATGACGAGCCTGAACACGTCCCAGACCATGGGCCAGACCATGGGCCAGACGACACGCGGCAACCACCGTTCCGACGAGGCCAGCTCTGACACCTGGTATCCGCAATCGCTGATGCTCAGGATGATGCAGAATGCATCGCGCAGCATGGCGCATAGCATGGGACGTACTGGCGCTCCGCGCCTCGATCCGCAATCGATGTCGGAAAACCTGAGGCGCGATATCGGCGTCATCGACTGGGGCAGCCGCGACCGCGAGCGGTAACCGACACTCTAACATTTCAATCACGCCTTTGACCGCTGCCGGAAAGCCCGGCGGTGTTCGCATCATCACGTCATTTTCACGCAGAGGGACACCATCATGAACAGCCCCAATCTCATCATTCTCTATGTCCGCGATCCCGCCGCTAGCGCCAGCTTCTACAAGGCGCTCTTGAACCGCGAGCCGGTCGCCGACGCTCCCAATTTCGTGGCTTTCGCGCTCGATGGCGGATTCACGCTCGGGCTGTGGCGGCTGAGCAGCGTCGTGCCGCAACCATCGGCGATCGGCAGCCGCGCCGAGATCGCCTTCATGGTGCCGGGCGAAAACGGCGTCTCCAACCTCTACCGCGACTGGCGCGACCGCCACCTGCCGATCGCTCAGGACCTGACCGACCTCGACTTCGGCCCGACCTTCGTGGTGCTCGATCCGGATGGGCATCGGTTGCGGGTTTGTGAGCCGGATAAGTAAGCATCACTGCAGAGCATTAAAAAGGGCGCCTCGGCGCCCTTTGTCGTTACTTCTGCAGCAGGCCCCGCATCGGGTGGCCCTTGTAGACGCCGAGAATGCGCACCTTCTCGGAGAAGAACTGCAGCTCTTCCAGCGCGCGGCGGACGTTGGCGTCGCCGGGGTGGCCTTCGATGTCGGCGTAGAACTGGGTGGCGACGAACTTGCCGCCGAGCTGGTAGCTTTCCAGCTTGGTCATATTGATGCTGTTGGTGGCAAAGCCGCCGAGCGCCTTGTAGAGCGCGGCCGGAATGTTGCGGACGTTGAAGACAAAGGTGGTGACCAGCTTCTCTTCGGCGGCACCGCGCTCGGCCCACTTCTCGTCGCGCGAGAGGATGACGAAGCGGG
Source organism: Hyphomicrobiales bacterium (assembly GCA_900465665.1). Taxonomy (GTDB): domain Bacteria; phylum Pseudomonadota; class Alphaproteobacteria; order Rhizobiales; family Rhizobiaceae; genus Rhizobium. The sequence goes on along the minus strand of UBJO01000117.1, from coordinate 8,782 downwards.
TGACGTTGTCTTCGGTGTCCTCGACGTTCTCGGCGATGATATCCAGCTTGTAGAGGTCGGCTGCCAGACGCGGCGCAAGGGCTGCCATCGAGCGATCGCCGGTTTCCTGCACCAGCTTGGCAGCGCCCGCCGTATCGCCGGCAACCACGGCCTTCCAGCCATTGGCGCGCACGATCTTGCGGCACTGGCCGAGCGCGTGGATGTGGCTATGGACCGTGCGGACCTCGTCCTTGGTCACGCCGGGCAGCACCATGAGCTGGAAGCGGATCGGCATGAAATATTCGCCGATGATATGCAGGCGCGATTCCGGCAGCAGGTGATGAATGTCGGCAACGCGGCCGGCGATGGTGTTTTCGATCGGGATCATCGCCAAATCGGCATCGCCGCTTTCGAGCGCCACGAAGGCATCCTCAAAGGTCTGGCACGGCAGCGGATCCATATCAGGAAACATGTCGCGGCAGGCCATGTCGGAATTGGCGCCGAAGTCGCCCTGGAAGGCGATTTTGTTGGTCTTGATGCTCATGGGAGATCCGTCATTTCTATTGTGCGGAGAGAATGCGCCGCGCCTTTTCAAGGTCGGCGGGAGTATCGACACCGAGCGGAACGGTGTCAACGATCTCGACATCGATGCGCATGCCGGCTTCCAGCGCCCGCAGCTGCTCCAGCGATTCGCGCTTTTCGAGCGTGGAGGGCCCGAGCGATACGAAGCGCTCGAGCGCCGCGCGGCGATAGGTGTAGAGGCCGATGTGATGATAGAGCGGGCCTTCGCCGTAGGGAGCCGTTGCCCGCGTGAAGTAGAGCGCCCGCATGCGGGTTTCCGACAGAGGCGCGCCGACCACCTTGACGATATGCGGTGCCGTCTTGTCTTCTTCGTTGTCGATGGCGATCGTCAGCGTGGCGATATCGACGGCGGCGTCTTGAAGCGGGCGCAGCGATGCGCGCACCGTTTCCGGCTCGATCGTCGGCAGGTCGCCCTGGACGTTGACGATATATTCGATGCGGCCTTCGGGATCGACCTTGGTCAGCGCCTCGTAAATGCGGTCGGAGCCGGACTGGTGCGCCTTGGCGGTCATGACGACCTCGAAACCGGCGGCGGCGACCACGTCGAACACTTCCTGCTCGTCGACGGCAACGACCACGCGGCCGATCGCGGCCTCCTTCGCTCTCAGAGCCACCTGGATGACCATTGGCTTGCCGCAGATGTCGGCGAGCGGCTTTCCGGGCAGTCGGGTGGATGCCATGCGGGCCGGAATGAGGACGAGTACGTTGTCTAAATTTGGACTTGCCATTGCTCAGGCCTTCATTTCCGGGCGGAAAGGTGTCAAAAAGTCTCATGCTGCCGAGGCGTTCGGCTGTTGCAAGAACTAGCCAAAAGACATAGGTTTCGCTCGATTTCAAGTGACAGACCGGTTTTATGTCTGCCGGCTGTGAGGGGGGAGCATCACAGATGAATTCTTACGTGAATACGGCGGTGGGAGCGCTACTTGGGACGGTTTTCGTCCTGATGTCCGTATCCATCGCTTCGGAAAGCCTATTTCATTCGGAAAATCCGGAGAAAGAGGGCTTTACCATTGTAGCCGAGGAAGCTTCGGCCGCCGATGCCGGCGGTGCTGCTCCGGCTGCCGCCGTGCCGATCGCGCAGTTGCTTGCAAAAGCCGACGCGAAGGCCGGCGAAACAGTCTTCAAGAAGTGTCAGGCCTGTCATGACGGCACGAAAGGGGGACCGAACAAGGTCGGGCCGAACCTCTTTGGTGTCGTAGATCGTCCGATCGGCTCGCATGAAGGTTTCGCCTATTCCGCCGCCATGAAGGATTTTTCCAAGGGCGCCAGCGAGAAGTGGACCTTCGATCACCTGAATCACTTCCTGGCAGCGCCAAAGAAGTACATTGCGGGAACGGCGATGGGCTTTGCCGGCCTCCAGAAGGACACCGACCGCGCCAACGTGATCCTCTATCTGCACACGCTGGCCGATTCGCCGGTGCCGCTGCCGGATCCGAACGCGCCTGATTCGGCGACGCAGTGAGATCATCCATTGCATGAAATACGAAAGCCCGGCCGATGCGCCGGGCTTTTTCGTTTCGGGTATCTCGATTATCCGAGCAGGTAGGCCCAGAAGGAGACGGTGATGGCGCCGAGCGCCGTCGTCAGCGTGATCGTCGAGGCGGCCAAGCTATGGCCGACGCCGAAGCGGTTGGCGATCAGCCAGGCGTTGACGCCTGTGGGAACCGCCGAGATCAGGACAAGTGCGGCGGTCCAATCGCTTTCGAGGCCGAGCAGATGGCTGGTCGTCCAGACGCAGGCAGGCAAGAGCAACAGCTTGAACGCCGAGGTGACGCTGGCGATGCCGACATTGCCGGAAGTGCCATACTGCTGCAGCGCCATGCCGAGCGAGATGAGGGCGACGGGGCCGGAGACGCCGGCGATCTGATCGACCACCAGTTCGACCGGCATCGGCATCCTCCAGCCGAGCAGATGCATGAGGGCGCCGCCGGCGAGCCCGATGACGAGCGGATTGCGCACGAGATTGCTGGCGATCTGGCGCAGCACCGCGACAATGCTGCGGCCCTTGCCACCCGCGATCTTGTGCTCGGCGCGCTCCATCAGGATGGTGCCGATGATCATCATGACCGGCAGGTGCACGGCGATCAGGATCGACAGCGGCACGAGGCCCTTGTCGCCGACGGTGCGCTGAACGAGCGGCAGGCCGATGAAGATGGTGTTGGCAAAGGCCGACGACACGCCAGCGAGCACGCCGATGCGGTCATCGCGACCGAAGAAGCGCGTGGCGGCGATATGGGCGGCGGTCCAGGTGATGGCGACGCCGGAGAAATAGGCGATCCAGAGCCGGAAGGGCGAAGCGCCCTTGAAGTCCGCCTCGGCAATGGTGCGGAAGAGCAGCAACGGCACGGCGATCTTGAAGACGAAGTCGCTCAAGGCATCGCCGACCTCCGCCTTCATCAATCCCACTTTGACGATCAGCCAGCCGATGAGGATCATCACGAAGATGGGAAGAACGTCGAGAAAGATGGCGGACATCGGGGATGGAGTGCCTATTGCATGGAATATCAAAGGTCTAACAGCAAACCGTTCGCGCTGACAAACCGGAATGACATCGGGCCAAGGCGCAAACGCAAAAAAAGCGGGGTTCGGCCCGCTTTTCCGCATCCGGTCCTGCCGGATTGCCGGTTGGTCATGCTGCCAGTTCATCCGTGGTCAGCGTCGCACCGGTATCGTCGAAGGGCGCCATTTCATTTGTCGGGCCCTTCTCGATCGGCGACTGCCCTAAAGCCGTCCATGCCGATCTTGTTGATGAGAGATATAGCCAGCCAAAATGACAGGCGAATGACGTCGGCGCGGCATTTTTGCGAAAGGATTGGCCGCAAGTCCGGCATTTCTGCTTCCCATGGGCTGAAAATCCGCTAAGACCGACTACCGGCTATCACCAAAACCGGGACCTCCCATTTCATGACCAAATTCGATGTACTGACTGTCGGCAACGCCATCGTCGATATTATCGCGCGTTGCGACGACCAGTTCCTCATTGATCACAAGATCACCAAGGCAGCGATGAACCTGATCGATGCCGAGCGCGCCGAACTGCTCTACAACCACATGGGCCCGGCGCTGGAAGCCTCGGGCGGCAGCGCCGGCAACACGGCGGCCGGCATCGCCAATTTCGGCGGCAAGGCTGCCTATTTCGGCAAGGTTGCCGAAGACCAGCTCGGCGAAATCTTCGCGCACGACATCCGCGCCCAGGGCGTGCACTACCAGACACAGCCGAAGGGCAAGTTCCCGCCGACCGCCCGCTCGATGATCTTCGTGACCGAGGATGGCGAGCGCTCGATGAACACCTATCTCGGCGCCTGCGTCGAACTCGGACCCGAGGATGTCGAGCCCGAGGTCGTGGCCCAGTCGAAGGTGACCTATTTCGAAGGCTATCTCTGGGATCCGCCGCGCGCCAAGGAAGCGATCCGCGATTGCGCCCGCATCGCCCATGAGAACGGCCGCGAAATGTCGATGACGCTCTCCGACAGCTTCTGCGTCGGCCGTTATCGCGACGAGTTTCTCGACCTGATGCGCTCGGGCACCGTCGACATCGTTTTCGCCAACAAGCAGGAGGCGCTGGCGCTTTACGAGACCGAGGATTTCGAAGAGGCCCTCGTCAAGATCGCGCAGGATTGCAAGATCGCCGCGGTGACGATGAGCGAAGAGGGTGCCGTCATCTTGAAGGGCAGCGAGCGCTTCTATGTCAGCGCCATCGAGATCAAGGAGCTTGTCGACACGACCGGCGCCGGCGATCTGTTCGCCGCGGGTTTCCTTTACGGCTACACGCAGGGGCGGACGCTTGAGGATTGCGGCAAGCTCGGCTGCCTGGCGGCCGGTATTGTCATCCAGCAGATCGGACCGCGTCCGATGAAGTCGCTCGCTGAGGCCGGCAAGCAGGCGGGTCTCGTCTAAGGCCTGACTTACCTCTGGCGTACCTGCCTCTGACTTATCTGGAAGCCTTCAATCCGTTGAAGGCTTCTCTTATTTGAAGGCCTCACTTACTTGAAGGCTTCGTCTGGATCGGCCTTACTTAAAGGCCTCTCCGGGGTAGGCGCCCCAGATTTCCGACTGCGCCACCCAGCCTTCGGCGCCGTCGATCTTGGCGAGGCACCAGTCGCCGGTGCATTCGCCGATATTCATCATCACACCGGGCTCCAGCTTGGCGACGACGGTCGCGGATGGCTGGGCCTCGCGGCGCACGTTGACGAAGACGCTCTTGCCCTTGCCCTTCATCCAGGGGGCGGCGATGGCAGCGCGGGAGCCCGACAGCAGCGACTGGTTGACCCAGCCCTCGGTGCCATCGGCATCGCGCACCTGGCGCCAGTTGTCATATTCCTGGATGATTTCCACCGGCAGGCCGGCTTTCAGATACATCCACGACGCGGCATAATCGGTGCCTGGGCCGATGCGCAGATTGACGCGCTTGGATTTCAGCGTGACGAAGCGCGGCAGCGGCAGACCGCTCGGACCCTTCGCCGCCTGGGCATAGCCAAGCTCGGCGGTGCCGGCCGAAAGCACAAAGCCCAACGCGAGGGCGAGGCATGATTTCAGGACTGTGCTGCGCATGACGATTTCCGTTCGCTAAAACCCAGGCGTTTCCTCCGCCTGATTTCCGGGCCTCGACATTCCACGCACGCTCAACGAGTTTTGTTTGTCTTCGCGTACGGGTCTGGTAGAAATTCCCAGGAACGGGAAAATTATCCCGCGTCTTGGTTAAGGACCTCTGAACAAGGCAGCAGCTGCTGATATGACGACGAAGAAAAAACCGAAGGTCTATATTACCCGCAAGCTGCCGGATGCCGTCGAGACGCGCATGCGCGAATTGTTCGACGCCGAACTCAATATCGACGACACGCCACGCACCGCAGCGCAGCTCGCAACGGCGATGAAGAGCGCCGACGTGCTGGTGCCCACGGTGACCGACCGGATCGACGCGGCGCTGATCGACGAGGCCGGGCCGCAGCTGAAGCTGATCGCGAGCTTCTCCAACGGCACCGATCACATCGACGTGGAGGCGGCCGCCCGCAAGGGGATTACCGTCACCAACACACCCAACGTGCTCACCGAGGATACCGCCGACATGACGATGGCGCTGATCCTCGCCGTGCCGCGCCGGCTTGGCGAAGGTGCGCGCGTGCTGACCGACCGGCCCGGCGAATGGGCCGGATGGTCGCCCACCTGGATGCTCGGACGGCGCATTCACGGCAAGCGGATCGGCATTGTCGGCATGGGCCGGATCGGCACCGCCGTTGCCCGCCGCGCCAAGGCTTTCGGCCTCTCCATTCACTATCACAACCGCAAGCGGGTGACGGCGACGACCGAAGACGAGCTCGAGGCGACCTACTGGGAAAGTCTCGACCAGATGCTGGCCCGTGTCGACATCGTCTCGGTCAACTGCCCGTCGACGCCGGCGACCTTCCATCTGCTCTCGGCACGGCGTCTCGCGCTGCTGCAGCCGACGGCCTATCTCGTCAACACCGCGCGCGGCGACGTGATTGACGAGGCGGCGCTGATCAAATCGCTGAGGGAAGGCAAGCTTGCCGGCGCCGGGCTCGACGTGTTCGAGAACGAGCCGGCGGTCAATCCGAAGCTGATCAAGCTCGCCAACGAGGGCAAGGTGGTGCTTCTGCCGCATATGAGCTCGGCGACGATCGAGGGCCGTATCGACATGGGCGACAAGGTGATCATCAACATCCGCGCCTTCATGGACGGCCACCGCCCGCCGAACCGGGTGCTGCCGGGGCGTTAAGAAGCGAGTCGCTTACGCATCTCGATCGAGGTTATGCGGGTGAAGCCCGGATGGGCGTTCTCGGCGGTCTTCTCAAAACCCCAGCGGCCGAATACGGCGTGATTCTCGATAAGCTCGATGCGCGTTTCCAACCGCAGCGCCGGCAGCGAGAGTGTGCGTGCCGTGTCCTGGGCAATAGTCAGCAACCGCCGACCGATGCCGCGCCGTTCGGCACCCGGCGCCACCGCCAGCTTGCCGACATAGAGGCAATCCGCCTCGGGCCGCAGGAAGATGCAGCCGACGAGCGCGCCCTCTTCGATCACGACATAGGCGATCTCGGTTTGCGCCTTGGCGGCCAGCGATTGCGCCGTCAGCCCGAGTGCCGAGGATGGCGGGTCGATGCGGCCGTTCATGTAAGCGAAGGACGACAGGATGAGCGCGAGAAGCTCGTCCCAGCGGGAGAAACCGGCATCGAGGCGAAGGGTGGTCACGATGCCTGGCTCTGGTTCTGGCTCTGCCGGGCGCGCCGGCGCTTGTAGCGGATGGTGTCGAAGCGCGCCGCAAGCGCATCATAAAGCAGCAGGCGGCCGACCAGCGGCTCTCCGGTGCCGGTGATGAGCTTGATCGCTTCCATCGCCATCAGCGTGCCGATGACGCCGGTGAGCGCGCCGATGACGCCGGTCTCGGCGCAAACGGGGATCAGGCCTTCCGGCGGCTTTTCCGGGAAGAGGTCGCGGTAGGTGGGATTGAGCACGCCATCGGCAGCGGCCTCATAGGGCTTCAGCACGGTGACCGAGCCATCGAAGCGACCGACGGCGCCGGTTACCAGTGGCAACTGCGCGGCTTCCGCGGCATCGGCCGCAGTGTAGCGCGTGTCGAAATTGTCGGAGCCGTCGATAACGAGATCGAAGCCGGAGAGATGGCGGCGGGCGCTATCTGCGGAGAAGCGCTCCTCGAAGCGGATGACGCGGACATGCGGATTGAGCCTTGCGATGGCGAAGGCCGCACTTTCCGTCTTCAATTCGCCGATCGTGCCGGAATCGTGGATGACCTGGCGCTGCAGATTGGAGAGCGATACCCGGTCGTCGTCGGAAATGCCGAGCGTGCCGACGCCGGCCGCCGCGAGATATTGCAGGATGGGAGCGCCCAGGCCGCCGGCGCCTATGACGAGAACGCGCGCTGCCTTCAGCTTCTGCTGGCCGGCGCCGCCGATCTCCGGCAGCAGGATGTGGCGCTGGTAGCGGGCGATTTCTTCCGGGCTCAACGGTTCCATGGGCGCGATGCTAGCATGGCCCTTGGCGGCGGGGAAAGTGTCGGTCATTCGAATATCTTTCCATCGGCAACGGTGAAGAATTGCGCCCGGTCGCCGAGGGCCGAGAACATCGAGCGGTCGGTGCCGGTCATGAAGGCCTGGCCGCCGAGCGCGTCGATCAGATCGAAGAGCGCGGCGCGCCTGTTTTCGTCGAGATGGGCAGCGATCTCGTCCAGCAGCAGGATCGGCGCATGGCCGGTGAGATTGGCGACGAGGCGGGCATGGGCCATGATCAGGCCAACAAGCAGCGCCTTCTGCTCGCCGGTCGAGCAGCGCGCCGCTTCCATGCGCTTGTCGCGGTGGCGGACGAGCAAGTCGGCGCGGTGCGGGCCCTCCAGCGTGCGGCCGGCGGCGGCGTCGCGGTAGCGGCTTTCGGCGAGCTGTGCCGCGTATTCATCCTCAAGGTCGACGGCGGGGCGATCGAACTGGCCATCCATGAAGCCGGCGAGATCGAGCGAGGCCGAGGGGAATGGCGAGGTCTCACGTGTCTCCTCGATGAGGCGGACGAGTAGGCCCAGCATCTCCTGGCGGGCCATCGCCATCGCAATGCCGAGGGTTGCCATCTGTTCCTCGATGCCAGAGAGCCAGGAGGGATCGAAGCGGCGCTCGTCGAGCAGCTTGTTGCGGCTGCGCATGGCGCGCTCGAAATCACTGGCGCGGCGGCCATGGGCGGGATCGAGCGACAGCACGAGGCGATCGAGAAAGCGGCGACGCTCGGACGAGCCGCCGGTGAAGAGGCCGTCCATCGAGGGCGTCAGCCAGAGAAGGCGCAGGTGATCGGTGAGTTCGTCGGCGGTCTTGGCCGGCGTGCCGTTGATGCGCAGGCGGCGGGACGTGCTCTCGTCGTTGCCGTCGACCCCGGTGCCGATCTCGACCTCGCCATCCATGCCGTCGAGGGCCGCGAAGATCGTGAAGCCGCCATGGGCGCCGACGCGGGTGACATCGCCATAAGTGGCGCGGCGCATGCCCCGGCCCGGCGACAGAAACGACACCGCCTCCATCAGATTGGTCTTGCCGGCCCCGTTATCCCCCACCAACACCACATGCCGGCCATCCAGCTGCAAACCGGCCGACGCATAATTGCGAAAGTCGGTGAGCTTGAGACGGGACAGGGAAACCTTGTGGGGCATGCTTTATCCGGATTCGTGACGGCTGAGAGCTAAGCGCTATGGGCGCGGATGGCAAGGGTGGGGGGT
>UBJO01000132.1 GCA_900465665.1 Hyphomicrobiales bacterium | reverse complement strand
CTTCATCGGAATCGGCAGCCGGACCGCTGAGTCGCGACGAGAACGTGACGGCGCCGTTAGGAAGAACGGTGATTAGGTGTTTGTCGAAGGCAGCGTCCAAATGAGCCGCAAGGAGGATGCCGTTGTAGACGTCGAGCCTTTCAGCATCGGTGCTTTCAGACCAGGGCACGATGTGACTGGCCCGGAGCAAGGCCGCGTCCTGGACGCCGGTGATGGCGCAACGATGATCCCAAAAGCTCTCTAAGGCTCTCCGAAAGATGTCCTGACCGATTCGCTGGACGGCAAAGCGTTCTGCCTCGGTCGTCCTGGGCAAACCGTTCGTTTCAAGCTCGAACGTCCTGAGTGGACTGTCAGGCAATGCCCCGCAGAGTTGGAAGGCTCGGCCAAGTATTCTGTAGAGCTCGCTTTCGCCCGTCGCTCGTACGAATTGATCATTGCCACTTGGAAACTCTTGGCATAGGGCCGCCGCGACCAGCGGAAGATCGACGCACAGCAAGAAATCGCTTGCATCGGGCCGCCGGATCGAAATGATGCCCGGCACAAGAGAGCTCCCGACAGTCAGGATACCGGCAGCCGCCGGCACGACCAACTCGAAACCTTGCTGGGCAGCCACGTGCTCGGCGAGCAGTTTATCCGATCGCGACAGCACTAGAGGTCAACCCGAAATAAGCGGTCTTCCTCATGAGACCCTTGTAGCTGCAGCCGCAACCAAGGTGCGCCGCGATACTTTTCGGGCGGTTCGGTCGTCGTGGTGATAATTTACTGAAAAAGGGGCGACGGTCCGACGTCCTCCAGTGACTGCGCAAACCGAAAGATTTCTGAGTAAAGCGATCTGCCAAGATCGGCCTCGCGCGGGCTGTCATGCAGCAGGAAGTCGGGGTGGCGGGTCCTGCCTTCGATCGCCAAAGTAAGTGCAGCAAGGTCGAACAGCACGACCGTGAAGGAGGTAATGGCGGTTCCGTCCGCAGAGGCCTTCACTTGTAGGCCATTGCCGTCGAGCCGCACCGACGAACGGCCGTTGGTCTTCACTAGACCTGAGAAGATGGCGCTGAAGCGCTCTGACACCATCTGCACAACGCCAGCACTCTGCTCGCGGTACTCGGCTAACGAGGTCGTCAATTCGCCGTGGTCCTGCTCGAGGTCTACGATTTTCTTGCTCAGCCGTTCGGACTCTTCCAACTCGTGTCTGAGGTCTTGGACCATGTCTGCGGCGCGCTCTGCTAAACGTACCAACTCGGACCGCTGGCGGGCCTCAAGTTCCAGGCGTTCTTGCGAGTCGCGTAGTCGGTCAGTGGTCTGCGTCGCAGCCGCGATATGATACTTGAGCCCGTCCTGCTGCCGGCGAAGCGCGACAGCAGTCGAAGTCGCACTTTCTGCACGACTCTTGGCGTCGGCAAGGCTGGCGGCTAAGGCGTCCAAGTCACACTGTGTCAATGCGTGTTGGTTTCCATGCAGAACTGAGTCGGTTAGGCGCATAATTTCCATTGAGAATTGAGCCATGTGAACCTTCCCCCAATGCGGCGAGCAGCGGGGGCAACGGAGTGATCCACATGGGACTTTTAAACATCATCCGTCGGATGGCGCTGCGCGAGAAGCAGTCGATCCGTGAGATCAGCCGGCGCACGGGGCTGTCACGCAACACGATCGCAAAGTATTTGAGTGCCGGCACGATCGAGCCGACGTTCACGGTACCGGAGCGGCCGAGCAAGCTTGATCCTTTTGCCGACAAACTCTCTGGCTGGCTGAAGACCGAGGCCGGGAGGTCGCGCAAGCAGCGCCGAACATTGAAGCAGCTTCATGCCGATCTGATGGCTCTCGGCTTTACCGGCTCCTATGGTAGGGTTGCCGCGTTCGCTCGTGACTGGCGGATTGAGCAGCAGACAGCGGGCCGCGGCATATTCGTTCCTCTGTCCTTCCGCCCAGGCGAAGCGTTCCAATTCGATTGGAGCGAAGATTATGCCGTGATAGGAGGCGAGCGCACGAAGCTGCAGGTCGCCCATATCAAACTATCACACAGCCGGGCGTTTCTGGTCAGGGCCTACCTGCTACAAACGCACGAGATGCTCTTCGACGCTCATTGGCACGGGTTCCGCGTGTTTGGCGGTGTGCCGGGTCGCGGCATCTACGACAACATGAAAACCGCGGTCGATCGCGTCGGTCGTGGCAAGGAGCGACAGGTCAATATCCGTTTCCTCGCGATGACGAACCACTACGTCTTTGCGCCTGAGTTTTGCAATCCCGCCGCGGGTTGGGAGAAGGGCCAAATCGAGAAGAATGTACAGGACGCCCGGCCGCGACTGTGGCAACAGATGCCGGACTTTCCTGATCTGGCGGCATTGAATGCCTGGCTGGAACAGCTCTCCGACATGCCTGATCACCTTCGAGCGGAACCGCTACAGCGTGCCGGCCTCCTTTGCTAACCGGCCTGTCAGCTTGCGAATCTATCCCGAGCGACTGGTCGTTGCGGCCGAGGGCAATGTCCTATGCGAACATCCGCGGGTGATTGAGCGCAGCCACGACAAACCGCCGCGGACGATTTACGACTGGCGACATTACCTTGCCGTCATTCAGCGCAAGCCCGGTGCCTTGCGCAATGGTGCGCCTTTCCTGGAATTGCCGCTGGCCTTTCGACAGTTGCAGGACCAGATGCTGCGTCGCCTGGGCGGCGATTGTGAGATGGCCGATATCCTTGCTCTGGTGCTTCATCACGACGAACAAGTCGTCGTCAGGGCTGTGGGGCTGGCTCTGGATCAAGGCGTCGCGACCAAGACGCATGTGCTGAACCTGCTGCATCGTCTGATCGATGGGAAGACGACTGACGGCCCTGACATCGACACGCCACAGGCGCTGACCTTGTTGCGTGAACCCAAGGCCGACGTCGAACGCTACGATGGCTTGCGTGTCCGGATCGTGGGAGGTCGCCATGCGTCATGATCCCGCGAGTGCCGCCGTCGTCATCATGCTGCGGAGCCTGAAGATGTATGGCATGGCCCAAGCCGTCACAGACCTGATCGAGCAAGGGGCTCCAGCGTTTGATGCCGCCGTGCCGATCCTGTCCCAATTGCTGAAAGCCGAAATGGCCGAACGCGAGGTCCGCTCCATCGCCTATCACATGAAGGCTGCCCGCTTCCCAGCCTACAAGGACATCTCCGGATACGACTTCGCCGCCAGCGAGATCAACGAAGCGACGGTGCGCCAATTGCACAGATGCGAGTTCATCGACGGGGCGCAGAATATCGTGCTTGTCGGCGGACCGGGCACAGGAAAAACACATGTCGCGACCGCCCTTGGTGTCCAGGCGATCGAGCATCATCGCCGCAAGGTCCGCTTCTTCTCGACCATCGAACTGGTCAACGCGCTAGAGCAGGAGAAGGCCAAAGGCAGAGCAGGCCAGATCGCTGAGACGCTGGTTCGTCTCGATCTGCTGATCCTCGATGAACTCGCATACCTTCCGTTCAGTGCCTCAGGCGGAGCGCTGCTCTTCCACCTGTTGAGCAAGCTCTACGAGCGCACCAGCGTCATCATCACCACAAACCTCAGCTTCAGCGAATGGGCGACCGTATTTGGCGACGCTAAGATGACGACGGCTCTTCTCGACCGTCTAACCCACCGTTGCCATATCCTGGAGACCGGAAACGACAGCTTCCGCTTCAAAGCCAGCTCGGCCGCAGCAGCTCAGAAGAGAGGAGAAAAGGCCAACCCCTTGACCAAACCCTGATCAGAAAACCATACTTAGAGGTGGCTCACTTCTCGGTGGAAAAACCGGCTCAGTTCCGCGTGGAAACCAACACATTGCCCCTCCTGAAGGACGCGAAAGCTCTCGGAAGAAACTACTTTAGTGAACATGACTAAAGGCATTTCTTCGTTACTTTCCTTCGGACGCACATCCATCGGCCGTTTCAGCCGATCCCTTGCCATGAAGCGCGCACCATTGATCAATGCCCGTTGTTCTATTGACCAACATCAGGCAAGCCAAGAGCGAGACTCATGTCATGGTTGAAGTGAGCCCACGCCCGTGTGCTAAATCCGTCCTCAATTACTACTCAGTTCAGGTCTTTTAATAAACAACAAAACAGCTAATAAGTGCATCAATGAAAATTTTTCCAGCCGTTTTTTCTAATAATCATCGAGGTTGAAGGCAACTGATTCACTCCGACGATTTTGACCACAGCCACAGCGATGCTTCTTGAAATTTCTCCCTTGGACATATTGCGGAGCGACCGTTGGCGTTCCGTGCTGATGACAACATATTCGCTGAGTCTGTCGTTTCTGGAAGCCGTGCCTCTTCAGGCACTCGGCGACAATCGGCGCGATGTCACGATCCTGGCTGATATCGAGGGTTACCGCGCCTCGCTGTCGGAAACTGGCGCGTCGAGCGCCGGGGTCGGCTATGACGTTATTCCAATCTCCGTCTCCGGTAGCGGCGTTTTTCACCCGAAGATCACTCTGTTGTCGTCTCACGATGGTGAGCTTCGTGCACTGGTCGGCTCAGGGAACCTCCCCATGGGCGGTTGGGGTTTCAATACGGAAGTCGCCGAATACCTGAACCCCGAAACCGACCCGGAAGCGTTCACGGATCTGGCAGACTTTCTTCTTTCCCTTGGCGACGCCTTCGGGCAAGGCCGGCTTCGCTCCGACCCTTCCGCGCTGCCGCCGCTCCATAAATTTGCCGACCTCTGCCTCGTCGCCGGCGATCGCAAGAGTGGTGGGCCAACCCGTGTGCTGCATTCGGTCAACCGGGCGCTCGCACAGCAACTCGTAGAGATGGCAAAGGAACTCGGTGGAGCAAGGACGCTCACCGTCCTGTCGCCTTATTTCGGCGGTCCGAAAGCAGTTGTCGACCTCGCGCAGGACCTCGGCTGCAAAACGGTCAACGTGTTCGTTCCGCCGAAAGTGCCATTCTGGTTTGACTTCGATACAGCCAAAACCTTCGGGCTGGCGGCGCAGCCCGTCACCAGCCAGTCGTTCTCGGGCGAGAAGCTGTTGCACGCCAAGGCCTTCGACATCGAATGTGCCAGAGGGCGGCTGACGATAACCGGCAGCGCCAACGCGACGGTCAACGGCCTGGGGCTTGGCAGCGTCGAGGTGGTCGTCGCACGCGTATCAAACGGTGCGCCATGGCTCGGCTGGAGCCCAGCGGGATATCCCAAAGGCCTCATCGGGGAAGGTGGCCAGGAGCCGCATCATACCGCGTCGCCATGCCTGATCGCCTGTATGGATGGCGGCGGGGTCAATGGCCGCGTCCTCGACATCGCCGCTCCGGAAGGAACCTGGCACGCCTCTTTTTATGCTCCCGGTCGGTTTGAGTCGATCGGCGCAGTTGAGATGGCGACTGATGGCAGATTCATGATTGAGCGACCGAGGGTCGAAGCGGCCGTCTCTTCACAGCAGCTGGTACTGGTCCGAGGCGAAGAGACCGTGCGCGGCTGGCTGGTAATGACGGATATTATTGCTGCGGTTCGCGAGCGCGGCGCGATTGCCGAAGCCATGGCGCGTGCCGCTGGAGGGGCCGAAAACCCGCGCGACAACGACATTATTGCAGGCTTTTTCACCAAGCATCCCGAAGCTTTCTTGGCCGGCAATGAACCGATCACGTCCGGGAGCAATTCTCCCAAGGCCGATAAGGAGGGAACCTCGCACTTAGTCCCAGCTGGCGAGCTCGGGCTTGGCGATGCCCTTAAGCCAGAAAACGATCGTGCTACGTCAGGCATGGGCCAGTCGGCATTCCAGAAACTCATCGGGCGGTTCCGCCAAAGGATCACGGATGCCCCGCGGCGAGGGCAGGGGCACGGGCACGAAAACGATGCCGGGGAGGGCGGCGATGACGGACGCGGGGAGAGTGTCTGGTCGAATGCGGACCTACTGGCCGGCGCAATCAGCTCCTTCATGCGCAAGATCGACGAGACTCCGGATGGACCAACGAAACGGGAGAACATCCTCTCTGTGCTCGATTTCATTCTCTATGGCGCCGACAATGTTGAGGAACCCGAGCAGTTCCTGAAGACCCACCTGCCGGTGTGGAGAAATCTCGCAAGACGCGCCGGACCAGCACGTGGCGGCTTCGATACGCTCGACCGCTGCTATGCCGTCGCAACCGTGGCTCCTGACCTTCACGAGGCAAAGAAGAGCGCCGAAATACACAAGGCTTTGAAGATCTGGTTTCGTGGCGGATTGACCAGGGACCACCGTGAGCTTCTCGAAAAGCCACCGACCGGCCATCGTGAAAATCAGCTCGCCCCTGAGGTCCGCGCCACGGAGTGGAAGCTCGCCATCACCGGGATTCTTTCCGCACCGACTTCGTGGCAGCGAAATAGAGCCCTGCTCGCTGCGCTCGACGGGGAGGGTTCGATGCCCAATCTTTCGTCTGCCGCAAGTGCTGAGGAGATTGTTGCCTTCGGCAGGATCTGCCAGGGCCTTCGGCGCCGGGACACGGTAGTCGTTCGCAGCGATTGGACGCATTGCCCATCCTGCCACATGAAGCTTGCAGCGGTCGAAGCGGGTCGCCTGCGCAAGGGTGGGATCGCCAGCTGCCAAGGGCTGAAGTGCATCGCGATCATAGTCGACATCCAGCCGGAGGAAACCTGAGTGAACCAGCTGCTCCAGGAAATGGACCTCGATTTCGCGACTGCGCCGGGAGCGCGGCTGGTCACTAAGCTTGCGTTGAAGGAGGGGGGTGTGGATCCGCTAGGCCTGCGGCAGATCAATCTCGACCTGATGGATCGGGCGATCCCGGGCATCAACAACACGACGGTCTTCATCCGTCCGTACGCCTTCATGGCCTGGGCGTGGTGGAAGACCAACGATCTGCTATTGAACGGCGGCAAGAAGGATATCGATTTGGCGGCGGCGAAGGACTTCGTAATGCGCCTCGAGGTTATATACGCTTGGTCGCATATGCTGGCTGGCGGACGCGACCTGCCTGGGATGGCGGTTTTGAGGAGTTGCATGCCGATGTCGGGCGGCGGCCAGTTCACCTTCAAGGGCCCGATTTGGGAAAACGTCAAGAAGAAGCGTCAAGCCTCCACGTCTATCATGGACGCGATTCAATACGGCCCCTCGATCAAGGCGCTCGGGTTTCTCGAGCAGACGTCGGTCATCGGCGTTTTTCGGCCCACCGAACAGGTCATGCCTGCTGTTCGCGCGATTGATGCGATCGTGTCCAGGTCTGCCGTGCGCCACATCATCGATCCCAGTGTTGACACCTTCCTCCCAGAGGAGGTGCAGTGGCTCAACGACGAACTTCCGCCGTCGGAGCCGTCGAACGAGGAACGAGAGATCTTCCGCAGCCTGTTCGAACCGGGCCGAGAAACGGGCAGGACAGATTTCACCAGGCGAAACGACACGCTGGCGCTCGTGCTTGAGGCCATAGAAGCGACGCCGGAGGGTTTGACGGTGCCGGAGCTGCGTACCGTCCTGGCATCCGGCGTTCTACCCGGCGGAAGCGCTCTTGTGCGCGCTGGTTCTAACGATACCGCGCTTCAGACGACGTGGCTGCTGATGTCGTCGCTGCAGGTACGCCAGCTGCAACGACTGGCGCTGGAAAGCATGCTTGTGTGGATTGAGGAAATGATCAAGTCAAACGGCGGATCGGCATCAACGGATGCCCTTGTGGCGATGGCACTCCGCCAAGCCGAGGTTTTTGATAAAGACCTGGCCGGCCCAACCGTTGGCGGCCTGCTGTCGACACTGTCGCAGCGGTGCGGGACCCATGGTTGGCCCGCCGCAGCCGCCAATGGTGACACGGATCTGGTCGCATTGAGTGAAAGGCTGACCATCGCACAGCGTGGCGCACCGGGCTCTTATGATACTATTCCTGGCCTCGCCGTTACAGCACTTGGTTATGTAGAGGCCATGTATGTGGCTCTGAAGCGAGAAGGCGCCGACGATGGCAAGCTCGGAGAATTGGGAGGGCGATTGGATCGCTTTCCGATATCGCTGCAGCACCGGCGGCTGGAGTCCTTGGCCGAAGCAACGGTTGAAAACCTCTGGCGCGAATTAATCGAGACGTGGGTGATCGCCCAGCACGTTAGATGGTCAGTGGCGCGCAACGGCGATGGCACCCAGCGCCTGCGGCTTGCGCTCGGCGACAACGGTTGGCTCAGGGTCCACAAGCGCGTGAGCGGTCCGTTCGGGCCGACGCCCGACCGACTGCTCTCTGCTCTTTCGCTCGCCGCTCAAGGGGGCATGATCGTCCGTGACGACACTGATGCGGAGCCGCGGTTCCTAGCAGGCAGATCTTGAGCGGAGACTACGCGCAAGATCCTCAGCCAGCGTCACCAACCTTCAGTCGCAGTTGATCGTGCATGACCGCGTCGGCTGGACGTCGAAGCCGTACCGCCAATTTACAAAAGGTTTTGAACATCTGACGGCATCCGAATCGTTCGGGGATCGACCATGGTGGGCAAACAACTGGGTAGAAAAACTGCAATTTAATGCTTAGAGCAGCCCGATTGCGGGTCGTAGGTTCGACTCCTTTCAACTGCGAGGATTGTGGAATTGCCCAGCCCGGACACATAG
>UBJO01000120.1 GCA_900465665.1 Hyphomicrobiales bacterium | reverse complement strand
ACAAGGGGGAGGGCTTAACCCAGCCACATCGGCCGAGCCCAATTGAGGCAGACGCGCGCCACGGGTCTTCTCCCCCCTTGTGGGGAGATGGCCGGCAGGCCAGAGAGGGTCTTTGACTGCCTCGAACAACCCAACGCAAAAGAGGCCATTGACAAAAGGCGCGTTCTGGATGATTCATCTGCTCATGATCAAGAACGCGCACATCAACCGCTCGTATTTTTGGCTGTACCTGTAAAGGGCGGCTGGACAGATCTTATTGTCAACAAGCCGCCGTCAGGCGGTTTTGTTGTATCTCAAGCGTCCTGACGGCAGAACACCACGAAACGCCAGACTGGGACGCAAAGACATGACCGACATCGAAGACAGCGAAATCTCATTGATCCGTCCGCCGGTGATCAATATCCGCGCCGCCAAGCCGCGCGACCTTCCCGAACTCAACGACATGATCGCGCTGCTCGCCAAGCACCACGGCGACGCCGCCGGCTCGACGCCGGAGCAGCTCGAGCGCGACCTGTTCGGCCCCCTGCCCTGGATCACCGCGCTCGTTGCGGAGACCGACGAGGGCCTGATCGGATACGCCATTCTCGTGCCGCTCTATCGTGCACAGGAAGGCGCGCGCGGCATGGATCTGCACCACCTCTTCGTGCGCGACGGCCATCGCGGCCACGGCGTCGGCCAGCATCTCGTCAACCGCGCCCGCGATACCGCCCGCAACGCCGGCTGCGGCTACCTCTCGGTCAGCGCCGCGACCGGCAATATCCAGGCGCACCGCTTCTACGAACATATGGACTTCATCCCGCGCCCGGTCACCGGCATGCGCTATCTGCAGGCGCTGGCTTAGGCGCCTGCGATCGCTGGTCAGGCAACGGCCTTGGCGACGATCTCGGGAAACTGCTGGATCACCCGCATGTAAGCGACGGCGAATTCCGGTGCCGTCGCGCGAGCCTGCTCCCAATCGCGCAAGGTGCCGACTGGCACGCGGAAACGGCGCGCGAACTCGGATTGCGACAGCCCGAGCTGGGTTCTCGTCCGGCGGATGAGGCGGGCGCGCTGGGCGCGATCCAGCGCTTCGGCCGTTACGCCGAAATCGTCGGCGTCAGCAGGATCAGCCGGCAAAGCCCCGTCCTTCCTGGGATCGAACCTGTCTGTAGTCATCACTAGACCATACGGGATTTCCGTATGGTCCGCAATGTCCGCCAGATTGGCTGCGCTCGCTAGCGCAGCACCGGTTCGCCGTGGAAGCGGCGGCGGGAGGGTTTGGAGACGCCGAAGCCGATTTCCATCATCAGGCGCGGTTTTTCGGTGGCGACGGTTCCCATGTGGAATCCGAAGGGGTCTTCCACGAAGCCGGAGCCGGCCCTGCCGGTCAGCGTGATCGGGCTGTCCTTGCCGTAGTAATCGATGATCTCGTCGGCGGGGTGGCCGACCAGCAGGGTCAGCTGGTGCTTCATGCGGCGCTTGTTGTGGCTGCCGCGGACGAAGACGTGCGGGCCGGTGCCCTGATCGACATCCACGAGATAGAAGAAGAACTTCAGCATCCGCCAATCGTCGAGATCGAAGTGATACTTGTCGAGCGATGCAAGGCTGCGGTCGGCTTCGCTGGCCTTGGTGGGGAAGCTCCACCATGTGCGGGTGGTGATCAATTGCGCCTGGGCGCCGAGATAGCGGCGGGCGATCTCCGACAGAAGCGGATCGCGTTGCACGGTCAGCACCGCCGGGCAATCCAGCGCCCGCTCGAAATGGTGGCCGGAGAGGATGGGGCGGCCGAGCCGGTCTTCGGTGGCGCGGTGGTCCGATGCGGTGAACTCTATCTTGCGGTCGAAATTGCCGAAGCACGGGGTGGCGTGGCCGAAGGCGGATATCTCCTCGGTGATATCCGGCGGCAGCTGCAAATCGGGGAAGATGCCGTCTCGGTTCAGCGCATCGACGGCGGTTTCGGCGTTCACGCCTTGGAAGATCGTGGGCAAGTTGTCGATCGCGCCGTTGCTCTTCTTGGCCGTCAGCCAATGGGCGCGGCGGCCGGGAATGGTGCGGGCGAGCAGAAACATCGGCTGCCAGGCCGGGTTCTCGCGGATATCGGCCATGTAGGTGGGGATGCGGACCGCCATGCGCTTGAGCTTGCCGCCCTTGCGCGCGACCGCTTCGAGATCATTGGCGGAAGCGTTCGAGGCGGCACCACGGGCGGGAGATACTGATGAGCTGTGCATTTCAGCTGGCCTTTCGCAAGACGTTTGAGGATCGTCATTCGGCAGCGGCATGTGCCACTGCGGGGCATTCAGTCGAAATTGCTAATAAATGCTGCAATGCGGCGATTTTGGGGTATTTCTACCCTCAATGACCAGGCACCGCCTTCAGGTAGGCGGCGATCGCCTCCAGATCAGCCTTGGGTAGGTGAGCGACGTTCTGCTGCACCTCGGTCATCGATCCGCCGGCCGAATCGAAATCGGGCGTGAAGCCGGTTTCGAGATAATTGGCGATGTCGGCCTCGCTCCATTCGCCGATGGCTTTCGAGCCCGGCGTGATGTTGGGGATCGTGCCCTGCCCTTCCGGATTGGGCGCGCCGGCGAGCCACAGATCGGGCTTCAGGCCGCCCAGCGCGTCGCGCGGGGTATGGCATTCGCCGCAATGGCCGAGGCCCTCGACCAGATACTGGCCGCGTTTGACCTTGTCGTCGGCATTGGCAAGCACGACGCGTGGGCTGTCATTGAAATAGAGGAACTTCCAGCCGCCGAGCGCCAGCCGGATGTTGAACGGGAATGGCAGCTCATGCGGCGGCGCGACGTTGCTGCTCTTCGGCAGGGTCTTCATGTAGGCATAGAGGTCGTTGACGTCCTTGTCGGTCATTCTGACGTAGGAGGCATAGGGGAAGGACGGGTAGAGATGGGCGCCATTGGGCGCGACGCCGCGCTTCATGGCATTGCCAAATTGAGCGAGCGTCCATTTGCCGATGCCGGCCTGTTCGTCGGGCGAGATGTTGGGAACGTGGAAGGTGCCGAAGGGGCTCTTCAACGCCAGCCCGCCAGACAGCGTCAGCTTGGCATCGCCTTCAGCCCCCGGCGCCGCGTGACAGCTGACGCAGCCGCCGGCCCAGAAGACCATTTCGCCGTTCTTGACGTCAGGAGCGCCGAGGTTTGCCCAATGGCTCTCAGGCAGCGGATTGGGCGCGGTTACCAGGTAAAAAACGGCGCCACCGACCACGGCAACGCCGACGAGACAGAGAACGAACCTGATAAACCTGCGAAACATGCACTGCTCTCCCATCGTCCTTGACGCTTACTGGACATAAAGCGATCCGCCCGGCGGGCAAGGCCAGGCGGATCGTAGAAGACCGGTCGATGTGAGAGACTATTCCTTCTTCACGCGGTAGTTCTGATGACAGCCGCCGCAGTTGGCGCCAAGCGTCTTCAGGCCGGCGCCGACGCCTGCGGCGTCTGCCGGAAGCTGGGCGAGCAGCGTGTCGGCATCCGTGCCGAGCTTGGCCGAGCGAGCCTTGAAGTCATCCATGTTTTCCCAGATCTTCGGGCTCGCCTCGGAATCGGCGGATGCGTTTTCCGTGCCGGGTCCGAACTGATCCGGGAAGGCCTTGGCGGTTTCCGAGATCGTGGTCAGCGCCGCCTTCACGGCTTCGGCGTCGTAGGGCTTGTCGCCCTTGGCGATGCCCGAGAGCGCACCGGTGGCGCCGCCGATCTTCTTCATCATGGCAACGCGTGCGTCATGCGTGCCCTCTCCGGCCGCCAACACCGACGTCACCCCCATGCCGGCGACCAGAACGGCCGCGACGATTGCTTTTACTCTCATGTCTCCACTCCTCTTCGATACCGAGATTTTCGAAGCCCGGCGCTTCGTTTTACGCGGGCATGATGGCAAATTAATCTCAGCTAAAAAGTAACAAGTGGGTGAGAGTGCAATAAATTCAGGAATTTGCGGCTTTCTCGCTTTTCACGCCGGCGCCCGCCAGCCGTGCCAGGCGGTAAGGATCGCGATCGCCACCAAGAGGCCGCCGGCGATGCGGCCGACGAGGATGGTGGCGCGTGGGTTGGAGATCAGCAGCGTGCGGCTGCGCGAGGCGGTGACGGCGACGGTGCCGTAGATCGCCGCCTGGGTCGCCATGGTCATCAGCCCCATGACGATGCCCTGCAGCCAGATCGGCCCATAGACGGGCTTCAGGAACTGCGGATAGACCGCCAGCATGAAGAGATAAGCCTTGGGATTGATGAGGCAGGTGATGGCGCCCTGGCGAAAGGCGCGCCAGCCGGAACCGCTCGTGCCGCCTTCGACGGATGAGACCGTGATCGAGCTTGCGATCAGCGTATAGCCGATCCAGGCCATGTAGGCGGCGCCGATGAAAAGCAGCGGATTGAAGAGCGCCGGCAGAAGCGTCGCCAGAAGGCCGACGCCGATCGCGCCATAGAGCGAATGCACCGCCCCGCCCGCCATGATGCCCGCCGTCGCCGCCATTCCGGCGCGCCGGCCAGACGTCAGCGAATTGGCGAGCACGAAGAGCATGTCCATGCCCGGGACGATGATGATGCCGAAGAGAAGGGTGAAATAGAGCCAGAGGTTTTCGCTGTAGGTCATGTCAGTTGCCCATCGTCGATCCGCGATGCAGAGCTTGCGGATACCGTTGAATTTCAATTCGATAGGGTGATCTGTACGACGGCCCAACTGACAGTGTAGTGTCAGGAGCGTTTGGCGGAGGAGAGGATATGCGCAAAGCGTCCCGGCTTTTCGAGATCATCCAGCTGCTGCGGCTGGCGAAGCGGCCGGTGACGGCCGCCGTCATGGCCGAGGCGCTGGAGGTGACGGTTCGCTCGATCTATCGCGACATCGCGGCGTTGCAGGCGATGCGCGTGCCGATCGAGGGCGGACGCGGCATCGGCTATATACTGAGACCCGGTTTCGACCTGCCGCCGCTGATGTTTACGATCGAGGAAATGGAGGCGATCGTGCTGTCGCTGGCGCTGGTGGAGCGGACCGGCGACGCGGCGCTGAAGCAGGCCTCCAAGAGAGTAAACCAGAAGATCGCGGGCGCCGTCCCGCCCCCGCTGAGGGAAGCGATGGAGGGAAAGGCGCTCTACGCCTGGGGCACGATCGCGCCCTCGCCGGAGGGGCTGGACCTTTCGCTGGTGCGCGGCGCCATCCGCGACGAGCGGAAGCTGACGCTCGATTATCGCGACGAGCTCGGCCGGGCCAGCCAGCGCACGATCCGGGCCGATCGCGCTCATCTATTATTCGCAGAACTCGAACATCGTCGCGTGGTGCGAGCTGCGCGAGGCGATCCGCAATTTCCGCAGCGACCGGGTCGGGCGCTGCGTGGAGGCCGAGGGCTTCTTCAAGGGTGAAGGCGACGGCTTGCGGACGCTCTGGACCTCGGGATGGACGCAGACGCCGGGCGCCGTTTCGGCCATTTGAGGCCGTCCCCGCGACTGGGATCGCGGGGACGGCCGTTTCTCATCCTCAGAGGGCGGCGCCACCGGAGACTTCGATGCGCTGACCGTTGACCCAGCGATTGTCTTCAGCCAGCAGCGAGGCGATCATCGGGCCGATATCGTCGGCGACGCCGGGGCGGCCGAGGGCCGTCATGTCGGAGACTATCTTGTTGACCACGGGGTTGTCGCGGACGATACCGCCGCTGAAATCAGTCATCACGGCGCCGGGCGCGACCGTGTTGGCCGTGATGCCGCGGGCGCCGAGCTCCTTGGCGAGGTAACGGGTGAAGACCTCGATGGCGCCCTTCATGGCCGCGTAAGCCGAGCTGCCGGGAACGCTGAAGCGGGCAAGGCCGCTCGAGATGTTGATGATGCGGCCACCATCGGCCATCAGCGGCAGAAGCTTCTGGGTCAGGAAGAAGACGCCCTTCAGGTGGACGTTGAAGAGGCCGTCGAAGGCTTCCTCGGTCGTCTCGGCGATCGGGGCGTGGTAGCTGGTGCCGGCATTGTTGACGAGATAGTCGAAATGCTTGGCTCCGAAGGCTTCCAGCGCCTGGCGGACGCTTGCGACGAAGGCGTCGAAGGAGGCTGAATTGCCGGTGTCGAGCTGGAGGGCGACAGCTTTGGCGCCTGCGGCCTCGATCTCGGCGACGGCGCTTTCTGCTTCTGCCTTATTCGTGTTGTAGGTCAGGATGACATCGACGCCACGCTTGGCGAGGCTGACCACCGTGTTGCGGCCGAGGCCACGGCCGCCGCCGGTGACGACGGCGATCTTGTTCTTTGAATTTTCTTGGTTTTCACTCGGCATGACTGGCTCCTTGGGGCTCATTCGATGGCCTGATGCTACGCCCGCACGCCCTCTTTGCTGAATGCCGGAACTCTCGAATTTCTTGCCTATTCCTCCAATCGGCTTGCGGCCTGAAGCCAGTGATCTAAGATCACTCCCAGTGGTTTTGATGGAGAGCAGCATGGCGGAAGCGCTGAAGGACATGGTGTCGCGCTATATCGATGCGGTCGGTGGCGGCGATGGGTCGTTTGCCATGCCGGTGCCCGTGCCGGGGCTGGCGATCTCGCGCGTCAGCCAGCCGGTGATACCGCATCACCGCATCTATCGGCCGACCATCTGCGTGGTGCTGCAGGGGGCCAAGCGGATCTTGAGCGGCGACCGGGTTCTCGACTATGGCGAGAACCAGCTGCTCATTGTCACCGTCGAGCTCCCCGCCTCCGGCCAGATTGTCGAGGCCAGCCCCGAGCAACCCTATCTCGGCCTCAACATCGACTTCGATCCTGTCCTGATGCGCGAAGTGATGGACGATCTCGAAAACCCGCCCAAACCATCCGGCGACGGCATCGCCTGCGTCTTCGTGCAGGATTTCGACGAGGCGCTGCAGGATTGCGTGCGCCGGCTGCTCAATCTCATGGAGACGCCGAAGGCCATTCCGGTGCTGGCGCGGTCGATCATGCGGGAGATCTGCTACTGGCTGCTGACCGGGCCGAACGGCCGCGAAATCTGCAAGCTGGCGCTTCCAGGCAGCCATGCGCGGCGGATGAGCGATGCGATCTACCGGCTGCGCGACAATTTCGCCGAACCGGTGAGGATCGACGAACTGGCGGCCGTGGCGCGCATGAGCCCGTCCTCGTTCCACCAGCATTTCAAGACGCTGACCTCGATGACGCCGCTGCAATACCAGAAGCACATGCGTCTGCTCGAAGCGCGCCGGCTGATGGTAACCGACGGCGCCAACGTCGCAAGCGCCGCCTATCAGGTGGGCTATGAAAGCGCCTCGCAGTTCAGCCGCGAATATACCCGCATGTTCGGCACGCCGCCGAAGCGGGATGTGAGCGAGATGAGAGCGTCGCCGATGGAGACGGCGGCGGCTTAGGGGCTGCTTGGGCTTAACCCCGCAGCGCCAGCACCCTGCTCTCCTCGCGGCCGAAGCCGCGGATCTCGATGCGGTCGGCATGGACGTCGACGATGGCGAAGGTGTTTTCGGTCTCGGTGTCGACCATGCCTTTGAAGTTGACGAAGTGGCAGCCGTCGACCGCGCCGTAATTGCCGACGTGGTTGTGGCCGTTGAAATAGGCCATGACGTTGGGGCTTTTTGCCAGCAGCTCGATCATGCGTTCGCGGTCCCAGCAGTCGTGCTGGTTGGGCGGGTAGACCGGGTAGTGGTTCAGGACGATGACGCGTTCGCCCCGCTCGGCGGCGTCTTCGATCTCGGCTTTCAGCCAGTCGAACTGGTGGTCGCTGATCATGGCGTTCCAGGCTTCGGCGTTGATGGCGCCGGCGGCGCGGAGTTCGGCGAGCTTTTCGGCGGCGATCTCGCGGTAGGGGTGGCCCTCCGGCGGGGCGAAGGTGCTGACTTCATTGCCATCGAGCATGATGAAGCGCCAGCCGTGATTGGCGAGGCTGTAATAGGGCGCCGGCATGCCGAGGCGGGCGGCGACGTCTTCCAGGTGCTCGGGTGCGACGGCGAAGTCGTGGTTGCCGAGCAGGAAGAGATTGTCGTGCTTCAGGGAGTCATAGACGGGAAGGATGGCGTCGAAGCTTTTGAAATCACGGTCGATGATGTCGCCCAGCGTGATGACGAAGCTCAGATCTTCCGCATTGAAGACCTCGATCGCGGCTTTCAGCTTGGCGGGGCTGTTTTCGTAGTAGCGATCCATGCCAGCATGCGGCTCGCGGGCGGCGTATTGCGGGTCGGCGACGACGCCGAAGCGGAACAGGGGGAGCGATTGGGTCATGGCGCCGGATTAGGTGGGGTGGGTGACAGGGATGTGACACAAAACAAAAACACCCGGCGTCTCCACCGGGTGTTCTCATCACTCTCTCAAAACCGGCTTACTTGGTTGCGGCTTCGTAGCGTTCCAGGACGTAATCCCAGTTGATCAGGCTGTCGACGAAGGCTTCGAGGTACTTCGGACGGGCGTTGCGGTAGTCGATGTAATAGGAGTGTTCCCAGACGTCGACGCCGAGGATCGGGGTGGCGCCGTGGACGAGCGGGTTTTCGCCGTTCGGGGTCTTGGAGATTTCGAGCTTGCCGTTCTTGACGGAAACCCAGGCCCAGCCGGAGCCGAACTGGGTGGTGCCGGCAGCGACGAAATCGGCCTTGAACTTGTCATAGCCGCCGAGATCGGAGTTGATGGCCGCTTCGAGCTTCGAGGGCAGCTTGTTGCCGCCGCCGCCCTTCTTCATCCACTTCCAGAAATGGACGTGGTTGTAGTGCTGGGCAGCGTTGTTGAAGAGGCCGGCATTGGTGCCGAAGGACTTCTTGACGACTTCTTCGAGCGAGAGGTCGGCGAGACCGGCTTCCGCCGCGAGCTTGTTGCCGTTGTCGACATAAGCCTTGTGGTGCTTGTCGTGGTGGAACTCCAGGGTTTCCTTCGACATGAAAGGCTGCAGCGCTTCGTAGTCGTAGGGAAGTTCAGGCAATTCAAAAGCCATGGTCGTCTCCTTTTGGCAATAGTTTGCGTAATCGGCAGGTGTGCGGGAACATAGGAGCGCAAGCTTGGTGAGGCAACCTGCGAAATGTCAAAAAAGACCGCTGCGGAAGAAAATTTAACCGCGCTAAGGGCTTGGCATGCAAGGCGCAAATCAATCATGATGACAGTGCTTTATGGCATGGCCTTCCAAGCGTGGGCGCGAGGGCCGAAAATGTGCGAGGGCTCAATATGAGGCTTGGCGTTACAGGGCACCCTATGCTCCACCCGATCGGCTTTGCGGCCGTCTTCATCGCGGCTCTTCTCATCGCGGGCGGCACAAGCTCGGCCTCCTCGGGTGACGCCTGGCAGGACTTCGCCGCCGAGGTGCAGGGAAAATGCGAGATGGCGGCGCGCGCGCAGGTGGAACTGCCGCATGCCGTGGTCGATCCCTTCGGCAGCGAGAATTTCGGCATGGCGCTGGTGACGGGCAAGCCGAAGGGCGCCAACGGCTTCGTCAGCTACTTCTGCATCTACGACAAGAAGACCAAGGCGGTGGAGCTAGGCACGGAGCTTGAGACCGAGCGGATGGGGATCTTGCCGGACGAGTGAACCTCGGCACCTGATGCGCCACCCTCCCCTGTTGCGCAAATCCCACAGAATATCAGACAGAGATTTCGCGCTGCGAGAAGGCTGTTGATTGTCATCATCCGTCTTTTGACAAAAACACATAGGCGTCTCACGATACAACCCATGGCATCGATTTTATGATTCCGACACAATCTTTAATATATGTTACTTGATTAGTCTGGGAACATATTTCGAATGCGTCCGTGGTGTGGTGTTTGGGGACACGAGATATGGTCATGAGTTTTTTTCGTCGCGCGGAAGACGGCCGGTTGCTGCCGGCCGCCGGGCAACAACAAAAGGCGTCGATCGCCGATAGCAGGCCGAATACGATGGAGCGGCCGACCTATTCGATGCCCGATGTCAGGGATCTCTCGGCCTTCGGCTCGGCGATCGAGGAAAACCAGCGCAATTCGGACGAGCTCTTGTCCAGCCTGACATCGCTGCAGACGCGCGTGGCGACGCTGATCGGCACGCATAGCCAATCGCTCAACGAGACCGGCGCGCTTCGCGCCGAATGCGCGCGCATCGCTTCGCTGCTCGACTATGAAAGCAGCGCCCGCGAGAAGGCCGATCAGGACAATGTGCGGCTGACGGGCGAGAACAAGACGTTCCGCAACGACAATGCGCAACTGCGCTCGGAAAGCGCCACCCTGCGCGAGGAACTCACCACCCTGCAAGGGCTGCACGAGATCGCGCTCGAGGAATTCACCATCATCGAGACGCGGCTGCTCGACGCCGAACGCGAACTCAACGACCGGACGATCCAGTTCGACGAGGCATCGACCTTGCTGAAGCGGGCGCAGCAGGAGCTGGAGCAACGCAGCCGCGAGCTGGCGGCAACCAAAGCGCGCCTCGACAACGAGACGACCGCGCATGAACTGCTGATCGAGACCTCCCGCCGCGACAACGGTGTCCACAGCCGCGAGATGGCGCGGCTGACCGAAGAGCGCGGTCACCTGAAGCGCGGCCTGACGGAACAGGAGGCGCTGGTGCGCAACCTGCAGGCCGCGTCCTCAGGCATGAAGCAGGAGCTTTCGCTGATCGAGGAACGGCACAAGCGGCTCGAGGTCGAGTTCGAGACGCTGCAATCCTCCTCGGCGCTCGAGATCGCGCATCTGACCACGCGCCATGACGCCATCGGCTCCAAGGCCGAGCTCGTGGAAAAGCTGCTGGTGACGGCAAACGGCCGCAACCGGATGACCGACGAGGAGCTGCAGGCGGCGCGCAACGAAGCCAAGCGGGTGAAATCCGAGCTCGCCAACGCCCTTTCGCGCGCCGAGCGGCTGGGCGAAGAGCTGCAGCGGGCGCGCGCCACGGGCAGCGAAAGCGAGACGGCGCGGCGCGAGCTTGCCAGCGAAAACAACGAGCTGACGATGAAGCTGCGCGAAATCGACAGTCTGCGGATCCGCCGCGACCGGGACGCCGATGCGCTGCGCCGCGACATGGACACGCGGATCGATTCCGACCGCCACGAAATCAGCCAGCTGCGCACCAGCCTTGAGATCGCCAAGTCCGAAATCCGGCAGCTGCGCGCCGAACGCGCCATCATGAACGGCCAGCTGGAAGCCGCTCGCGGAGGCGCGATCGCGCTTGAGACGCGGGACGAGAGGATGGGCGAGGTGCGGATGAATGAAGCGCGGATGCCGGCCGCAACCTATTCGCCGCTGATCGATATTTCGGAAACGTCGCTGCTACAGACGAGGACGAGTGGCGGTTCCGACACAAGCGAGACCACACGCATTCCGCCCGCCGAATAATATGCTTTCAGCGATCGGGCGCAAGGCGCGCCGGGTCGACGTGGCTGACCCCCATGCTGTTAGGCAGGCCGGCGGCTGCGCGTTCCTCTTATAGAGGTTCGCCTGACCGGCGCCGGCGCGAGATGGCCACGGATGCGACACTCTCCTCGGCCATCACGCCCTGCCAGTCACGTTTCTGTGCGCCCCGTTGACGACCGACCAACTAGTCGGTAGATATCCACTCATGGCTTCGGATACATACACACGCATTCTCGACACCGCGCAGGCGCTGATCGTCACACGCGGCTACAACGCCTTCAGCTACGCGGATATCTCCGCGGTGGTCGGCGTCGGCAAGGCGACGATCCATCATCATTTTCCCGGCAAGGCCGATCTCGCGGTGGCGGTGATCGCCCGCTACAGGCAGGCGACCGAGGATGGGATGGGGGCGATGGCGGCGCATGAGCCGCGCGCCGACAAGCGGCTTGCCGGCTATGTCGGTTTCTGGGAACAATGCATCCGCGACAACAACGCGCCGTTCTGCATCGCGGCGCTTCTCGCCGCCGAACTGCCGAGCCTGCCGCCCGAGGTCGCCGAACAGGTGAAGGCGCATTTCGACGAACTGATCGCGAGGCTCACCGGCTTCATCGACGAGGGGCTGAAGAAAGGCGAGCTGACGAGCGCCGAGGACGCGGAGCGCAGCGCCCGCATTCTCGTCGCTACCGTGCATGGCGCCATGCTGGCGGCGCGGGTCGCCGGTGGCGACGCCGAACTCTATGCAAGCATTACAGAGCCGGCGCTACGGAGACTTACCGGCTAGATCGCTACTATCTCAGACATGACGTGCATGCGCATCTTTTGCCTCTCATTTGCCCATCAGACCGACCGACTAGTCGGTTCACAAAAGGAAACAGACATGGCCAACCCGCTTTCGCTTCTCGGTGAGATCCACACCGCCATCAGCATCGTCCCGGCCGTCGCCGGGCTCTACAGCTTCGCCAAGTATCGGGCCATTCGCCCGGAAACGACGGTCGGCAAGGTCTACCTTTCGACGCTGGCGCTTTCCGCCATCAGCGCCTTCGGCCTGTCCTCCACCGGCGGCTTCAATCCTGGCCATGCGCTTGCCATCATCGTGCTTCTCGTCTCCGGCATCTGTCTTGTGCTGCCCAAGCTCGGCTTCCTCGGGCGGCTGATCCCCTATCTCAGGAACCTCGGCTTCTCCTTCACCTATTTCCTGCTCTGGGTGCCCGGGATCAACGAGACCCTTTCGCGGCTTCCCCCATCGCACCCGATCGGCAACGGCCCGGATTCGCCGCCGGTGCAGACGGCGCTTTTGATCTGGGTGGTGCTGTTTGCGGCGGGCAGCCTGGCGCAGGCTTTCCTCGTCTCGCGCGGACAGGCGCGGCGGGTGGTTGCGTAAGGCCTCAAGCCTCTCCGACTAAGCCTCACGGCCGAAATAAACCTCGACGGCGGCCAAGCTGTCACCCCTGAAGCGGAGCGTTTCCATGTTGCGGAACGCTCCGCCTTCGTGCTTGACGGCTCGGTAGCGCACCACGGCCTCATCGCCTGACAGGCCGAGATATTCGATCTCCATTGTGCTGAAGGGCGGCGGCGACGGCCAGCAGCGTGCGAAATAGGCGTCGCGGTCGATATGATCGTCGCGCGGGCTGGAGAAGGTGAAATCCTCGGTCAGCATCGCCGCGACGATATCCTTGCGGCCATCGATATAGGCGGCGTAGAGGGCGCGGACCGTGTTCTCGCGCCGGGTGTCGGTTTCATCCGTCATGGTGCTTCTCCTTCTGCTCATAAGGTGTGGTCGCGGGCGCAAAAGGCGAGCCGCATTGCGCCGTTCGGCGCGGATCACTGCTGCATAATCGCCATCTCTTCGTGCTTGGCCCGTGCCTGGCGGCTTGGAAAATCGGCGGCGATGGTTAGGATCGCAGTTACACCAACCACGGGTTCCCCCATGTCTGACGTCGAACACATATTGGAACGGTTGCTGAAATTGGCAGCCAGGGACAATCGCCCGTCCGCGCTGCCTGACGGCGCCTTGCGGGCCTCGGCCTTGTTTTCCTTTGTCACCCGCGAGCGCGAGCGCATCGCCGGCTGTTCCTTTCCGCGCGCTTCGATCGTCGTGATCGTGGAGGGGTCGAAGGAGGTCGTGACGATGGGGCGGCACTTGCGGTTTGCAGCAGGCACCGTTCTGGTCTTGCCGGGCGGCTGGCGCGGCGACGTGGTCAACGATCCTGATACGGCAACGGGTGTCTACCGCGCCATCTTCATCGATTTTCCCGACGAACTGGTGGCGCGCGCAAACCGTGCCTTTCCGCCACGCCGCAAGGGCGGGCAGCTGGACCTGCCGCTCGATGCGGCACTTTCCAGCGCCATTCACCATGCCGGCGAAGGCATTGTTGCCGGCAACCTGCCCGCGGCGCTGATCGAGCACCGGGTGATGGAAGTGCTGATGGTTCTCGGCATGCGCGGCGCGTTGCCCTTCAAGGCGCGGACGACGGGGGACGCCGTTCGTGGGCTGGTTCGCTGGCAGCCGGACAGAGCCTGGACCGCCGACATGATCGCCGCCGAGCTTGGCACCAGCAACGCGACATTGCGACGGCGGCTCGCCGGCGAAGACACATCGCTGCGCACGCTGCTTTCCGAAGTCAGGATCGAGCTTGCTACCGCGATGCTGGCCGACGATGGCGTTTCGCTGCGCGAGGCAGCACTGGCAACGGGATACCGCTCGCCGCGCCGCTTTGCCGAGCGCATGCGCTCCGAAACAGCCGAGAAGCGACCCGCCGACGTTTGAGCGCACGTGGGCGATTTTTGAGCGTTTCTGTACATCCTGCAATGACCGGGATTGCTAGAGCTCGTCCATCGAACGAGAGGACGAACTCATGCACATCGCAACCATCGCAACCGCCGCCGCCATCCTGTCTTTCTCCACGCCGCTCATGGCCGCCGATATCACGGTGACCTTCCGCAACAGCGGACCGGACGGCACGCTTGCCGCCGAGAACGCATCCTGCGTCGCGGCTGACGGCAAAGCGGCCGCGGGCAGCAACAAGAGCCCTGCCCTTTCATGGACAAGGGGTCCCGCGGGAACCCACTCCTATGCCATCGTCATGACCGACCCCGACGTTCCGGCCGATCTTTCGCTGCTGAACAGGCAAGGAACCGAGATCGACAAGGATGCGCCGCGCATGGAATTCACACACTGGATCCTTGCCGACATCCCCGCATCGGTGACCGAACTTGCCGAAGGCGCGGATGGTGACGGCATGCCGTCGGGCGGCCTTGCGCTTGAGATGACCAAGCACGGCCGGCGCGGGCAGAACGGCTTCGCCGCCTTCTTGAAGGATGGGCCGCATGGGGGCTATATGGGCGCGTGTCCTCCCTGGAACGACTTGCGCATCCACCGTTACCGCATCACGGCCTATGCGCTCGATACCGACAGGCTCACACTTCCCAAGGCCTTCACCCGCGCCGATTTCCTCGCCGCGGCAAAGGGCCATATCGTTTCGTCCGGCGCGGCGGAACTGACCTACACGATCAATGCGAAGGCCACGAAATGACCGACACGAAATGGGATGCAGCCGCTGCCGAACCAGGCTCGATCCATTGGAAACGCAATCTGGCGGTTTCGCTTGTCGGCTCGTTCACGACGATCGTGGCGATGACGCTGCTTCTTCCCTTCCTGCCGCTCTACGTCGAGGAGCTCGGCGTCAGCGACCATGCCGCGATCGTGCAGTGGTCGGGGATCGCCTACGGCGCCACCTTCTTCGCCGCCGCCTTCGTGGCGCCGCTGTGGGGGCGGCTCGGCGATATCTACGGGCGCAAGCTGATGCTGGTGCGCGCCAGCCTCGGCATGACGGTGGCGATCTCGCTGATGGGCATGGCCGGAAATGTCTGGCAGCTGGTGGCGCTTCGGCTCTTCGTCGGGCTGGCGGGTGGTTACTCGTCCGGCTCGATGGTGCTGGTGGCGACGCAGACGCCGAAGGATCGGTCCGCCTGGGCGCTGGGGACGCTGGCCTCAGGCATCATGGCGGGCAATCTGGTCGGGCCGCTGATCGGCGGCGTGCTCCCGCCTTTGATCGGCATTCGCGGCACGTTTCTCGCCGCCGGCGCGATGATCTTCCTCGCCTTTCTGGCGACGCTGTTTCTCATCAAGGAAGAAAAGTCCCCTGCCCGCAAGAAGGCCGCCAAGCAAAGCGGCGGCT
Organism: Hyphomicrobiales bacterium; assembly: GCA_900465665.1. Lineage (GTDB taxonomy): Bacteria > Pseudomonadota > Alphaproteobacteria > Rhizobiales > Rhizobiaceae > Rhizobium. The sequence continues at coordinate 7,309 of UBJO01000120.1, read as the reverse complement.
GGACCTCGATACCGGACAAGCGGCCCGTCATCGCCATGCTCTTTACCGGCATGCTGCTGATGCTCGCCAATATGTCGATCGAGCCGATCATCACCGTCTATGTCGCGCAGCTGGTGGACGACGCGGCGCGGGTAACCATCATTGCCGGCATTGTCATGTCGGCGGCAGCCCTCGGCAGCATCCTTTCGGCTTCGCGGCTGGGCAAGCTCGCCGACCGCATCGGCCACTGGCCTGTCATCGCAGGCGCGCTCGGCATTGCCGGCCTGCTCCTAATCCCGCAGGCCTTCGTCACCTCGTCCTGGCAACTGATCGTGCTGCGCTTCCTGATGGGCGTGGCGCTCGGCGGGCTGCTCCCCTGCATCTCCGCCGTCATCCGCCACAGCGTCCCCGACAGCGCGGCGGGCAGCATCCTCGGCTGGTCGGTCTCCTCGCAATATGTCGGCCAGGTCGCCGGCCCAATCCTCGGCGGCTTCGTCGGCGGGCATATCGGCATGCGGGCGGTGTTTCTGGGCACCTGCGTGCTGCTGATCGCCGGGGCGGCCTATTCGTGGATGGTGCGGCCGCGGGGGGATGTGCACTCGTAAAGTGTTGGAGTTGCTAGGCTGCCACGCGCTCGACGTCTTCCTCGGGCTTGTCCCGAGGATCTAAGCACGCAGCAGCGGGCTGGACGTGGGTGGATCGACCGGGGCACGCGCCAGTGTTTGCGGCCACGGTTGCCCTAGAAGTCGCACCGTTGCATTCGTGGAGACGGCCGAGGATGATGGTGGAGAACATCCCCGTAAGTTATTGATACAAAAGGATTTCATCTCGCGCGACGTCTTCCTCGGGCTTGTCCCGAGGATCTGCCGAGGCGGCAACGGGCTGGACATCAGTGGATCGACCAATGTACGGGCTGGCATTACCGGGCTGCCGTCGCGCGCACCGGCACCGTTGCATCCGTGGCGGCGTGTTTAGATCCTCGGGACGAGCCCGAGGATGACGATGGAATGTGGGGCGTCCACCAGCAACCCTTTGAAACGACGCGGTTTCCCCTGGCACCGCCATCCGCTCGCAAACGTACCCCTACATCAACAAATAATCCACCGCGACCGGCAGCGGCGGCAAATCCTTCTCGCCCATGGCCTCGCGCAAATTGATCTCGACCGTGTCGGCGATCGCTTCGATCGGGAGTGCGTTGGGTTGCTTGCCGAAGGGCTCCTCCAGCTCGTCGCCGAGCGCGTCGAGGCCGAAGAAGGTGTAGGCGACGAGCGCGGTGCCGAAGGGCATGAACCAGCCGAGCACGTCGTCGAAGCCGAAGGGCAGCATCAGGCAGAAGAGGTGGGCCGTGCGGTGCAGGAGCAGCGTGTAGCCGAAGGGAACCGGCGTCCAGCGGATGCGCTCGCAGGAGGCCTGGGCGAGCGTGAGGTCGGCCAGTGTGCGGTCGAGCATCTGGTAGTTGATGTCGGTCAGCATACCCTTGGCGCGGAGATCGGCGAGTTCGCGGGCGATTTCCAGCGACAGCGCTTCGGGCGGGTTGCGGCTGGCGGCATAGTGGGCGTTGATATCGTCAGGCAGCAGGCGCTCGACCTTGTGGCGGGAGATGCCGGTGCGCAGGTGCGGAACGAGCGACTGGACGAAGGCGATGACGAGCGTCAGCACGCGCTTGCGGGCGTCTTTGCCGGCTTCGCCTGAGGTCGTTTCGAGGATCAGGGTCTGGCGGGCAAAGTGGCGGGCGGAAAAGACGATCACGCCCCATTGCCGGCGCGCTTCCCACCAGCGGTCGTAGCAGGCGTTATTGCGGAAACCGAGGAAGATCGACAGCGCGATGCCGAGCAGCGCGAAGGGGGCACCGTTGAAGACCGGCAGCATGCCCGGCCACAGCGTGTGACAGAGCACGACCAGCGAGGAGAGCACGGCGGTTAGGATGATCTGCGGCAGGACGCGCTTGATGATCGAGCCGCGGAGGATGAAGAAGAGTTGCAGGAGGGTTGGACGGGGGCGCACGATCATGACGCGGCACTTTACTTGCTTGCTGGTTGCGGGACGGCTGGCTTCTCCTCCCAGCCATGAAAAATGGCCGCGACCGGCGCGACCATCGTTCCTGACTTCTATCAACTGCTATAGCAGATCAGCTGTCGCTTGCGCTGCGACCAAATGCCCAGTTCATGTAGATTTCAAGCGCCTTTCGGGTGACCGGGCCTTCCTGCAACTCGCGGCCATCGAGGCGGTTGACGCCGACGACCTTGGAGTAGTTGCCGGAGGTGAAGATCTCGTCGGCCGCCATGAAATCGTCGACCGAGAGCGTCTCCTCGCGAACCTCGAAGCCGGCCTGGCGAAGCAGACCGATGACGCGGGCGCGGGTGATGCCGGCGAGGAAGGTGCGGTTGGCGACAGGCGTCTTGACGACGCCGTCCTTGACGAGGAACACATTGGAGGACGCGGTCTCGGCGACATTGCCGTTCATGTCGCGCATCAGGGCATTGTCGAAGCCACGGCTTCTCGCTTCCGCGATGGCGCGGCCGCTGTTCGGATAGAGCGAGCCAGCCTTGGCATCGGTCATCGCGGTCTCCGGCGACGGGCGGCGGAAAGGCGAGACGGTGAGCGAGTTCGGCTTGTTGTTGCCGAGCGGGGCTTCAAACAGGCAGAGCGCGAAGCGGGTGCTGTCGCCATCGACGGTGACGACGCTGCCGGCCGAGCCATGCTCGCCCCAGTACATCGGTTTGATGTAGATCGGCGTCTTGCCGTCGAACTTCTTGATGCCTTCCCAGGCGAGCGCCTCGATCTCTTCGGCGGTCTTGACCGGCTTCAGGCCCATGTTGACGGCGGAGCGGTTGATGCGCTGGCAATGCAGGTCGAGATCCGGCGCGATGCCGTCGAACCAGCGGGCGCCGTCGAAGACGGTGGAAGCCAGCCACATGGCATGCGAGGTCGGCCCGATCAGCGGCGGGTTGCCGGTCAGCCACTCTCCCTCGACATAGGTCCAGGTGTTGGAACGGGGCGATGTATCGACGGCCATGAGACTCTCCTTCAAGAAATTGCAGGGAGACAAAACCCCGCGCGCAGACCGGGTCAAGGAGAAATATGGCGCGGTGAACGCTAAGCAAGAAACGGCATGCGCGACCACTAAAGGCTGCAATATTCATGCGCGCGAATTAAACGGCGGCGATGGATGTATCAGTGAAACTCATGGGTGACGGTTCGACGGGCACCGATGTCGGTCCCTTGCACCTTCTCCTTGCCAGTGATGCCAATCGAGAGCCGCGACCCAATAACGGCGAAACACGATACGGTGATCAGGCAGCGCAGAGGCCGCTGATAGCGCGGGGGTTCCGCTATGCGCATCGGAGCCTTGCATTTTAGCGGGTTGCCATTGCCCGGCTAAAGGTCTATCGCGCTCGCCGCTAAGAAAAAGAAAAGCGAGACATCATGTCCAACTCATTTGTGAACACCCATGCGCCCGACGGCGCACAGGCCGGTTTTATGCCGGAAGGCCAGCTCGAGCGGCACACGCGGCTTGAAGGAACCTGGCTGAACATCTTCGACGTCACGGTGCCTGCGGGCGGCCGTACGCCGCTGCATCGCCACGAAAGCCCCGAGATCCTGCGCATCATCGAAGGCTGTCTGACCATCCGTCGGATGACGGACCAGGGACTGGAAGAATTCGAAGCCACCGCCGGCGATATCGTCCGCATCGAGGCCGATCAGGCGCATGGCTACTCCAACCGCGGCCCTGAAACCGCACGGTTTTCGGCAACGATCGACAGCGACATGTCGGACTTCTTCGAAGCCGCCGAATCGCGCACTCGCGATTTGCTGACCGTCGTTGCCAACAGCGACAGCACGCGCATTCTGGCGGCCTGATCGCCGTCTTGGAGCCGTCCGGATCTCCGGGCGGCCATCTCCCCGGCCGTTCACAATGGCCTCGATCGCAAGCATGCGAACGAATTCCGCGCCGCCCCTCTTGCGCTTGATCACGTTACCCTTCAAAATTGAAGCATGCCTGACAGTGACCCTTCCAGTACCAGCTCCACCCCGTCTTCCAGCGACATGTCCGCTGATGGCGATGGGGATGGCTGTAGATGGCGCACTGTTCGCCGCATCGGCGTCAGGCCTGATATAGCCGCGTTCAAGGCGGCTCTTTTCATATCCATCGCGGAATCTGAGCGCCGGTCGTTTGCGGCCGCCGTCATCCGCCTTTCATATTTTCATCGCAAAAGGAGCGGTCCCATCAACGTGGCCGCGTTACAGCATTGATGTTCTTCGACTGGATGTCCGACCCCTCCGCCTGGGTGGGTCTCGCAACCCTGATCGTGCTCGAGATCGTTCTCGGCATCGACAATCTCGTCTTTATTGCCATTCTCGCCGACAAGCTGCCGCCGCATCAGCGTGACCGCGCGCGCCTCGTCGGCCTCGGCCTTGCATTGTTCATCCGTCTCGGCTTGCTCGCCTCGATCGCCTGGATCGTGACGCTGACGACGCCGATCTTCTCGGTCATGGAGTTCAGCTTCTCCGGCCGCGATATCATTCTCCTCATCGGCGGCGTGTTCCTGCTCTTCAAGGGAACGATGGAGCTGCACGAACGGCTGGAAGGCCATGTCGAGACATCGGAGAAGAAGGTGGTGCATGCCGTCTTCTGGCAGGTGATCGTGCAGATCGTCGTGCTCGACGCGATCTTTTCGCTCGACAGCGTGATCACCGCCGTCGGCATGGTGCAGCACCTGCCGGTCATGATGATCGCCGTCGTGATTGCCATCGGCGTCATGCTGCTTCTGTCGAAGCCGCTGACGAGCTTCGTCAACAAGCACCCGACGGTCGTCATCCTCTGCCTGGGCTTCCTGATGATGATCGGCTTCTCGCTGATCATCGAGGGCTTCGGCGTGCACCTGCCCAAGGGCTATCTCTACGCGGCGATCGGCTTCTCGGTCATCATCGAATCGCTGAACCAGCTGGCGCGGCACAATCGCGAGCGGCTGATCACGCCCACCAACATCCGCGAACGCACCGCAGACGCCGTGCTCGGCCTGCTCGGCGGCAGACGGCCGCAGGTGACGCTCGGGCCGACGGCGGAACATATCGCCGAACAGGCTGCCGAAGAGGATGTGTTCTCCAACGAGGAGAAGGACATGATCCAGGGCGTGCTGACGCTGGCCGACCGCTCGGCCAAGTCGATCATGACGCCGCGCATCGATATCGACTGGCTGGATCTCGACGCGCCTGAGGCAGAGCTGCAGCGCCGCATCGTCGATCTCGGCCATTCGCGCTTTCCCGTCGCTCGCGGGAGCCTCGACAATTTCATCGGTGTGGCTAGCGCCCGCGACCTGTTGCGCGACCTGATCGTCGATGGCTCGATCAATGTCGAGCGCTCGATCCGCGAGCCCTTCGTGGTGCATGAGAGCATCAGCGCGCTGAAGCTGATGGAGCAGCTGCGCCATTCCAGCGAAGCAGTCGCCATCGTGCTCGACGAGTACGGCGATCTCGAAGGCATGGTGACGCCCACCGACCTGCTCGAGGCGATCGCCGGCGAGTTTCCGGACGAGGACGAGGAGAAGCTGTCGATCGAGCGCGGCGAGGACGGCTCGCTGACGGTCGACGGCTGGATCGACATCCGCCACGCCTCGAAGCTTGTTGATGTCGATCTGGTGGACGAAGGCGACCGTTTCTCGACGCTGGCAGGCTTCATTCTCTGGCGGCTCGGGCATCTGCCGCATCAGGGCGAGACGATCCGCTTCGAGGAACTGACATTCGAAGTGGTATCGCTCGATGGCCGCAACATCGACAAGATCAGGATCAAGCGTATCGAAGACGCGGATTGAAAAAGGGAGAGAGACGCCATGGCATGGTCGGCAAGCCAGTATGTGAAATTCGAGGACGAACGGACGCGCCCAGCGCGTGATCTTCTGGCGCAGGTGCCGATGGAGCGCATCGAGCGCGCCATCGACCTCGGCTGCGGCCCGGGCAACTCGACGCAGCTGATCATCGACCGCTATGGCGCTTCCGGTGTCAGCGGGCTCGACAGCGATCTCAACATGCTGGAAGCGGCGCGCAAGCGGCTGCCCGGCACCGATTTCCTTGAGGCCGATCTCGCAACCTGGCAGCCGAAAGAGCCGGTCGATCTGCTCTTCGCCAATGCCGTCTTCCAGTGGCTGCCCAATCATCTCGATATCTTCGACAGGCTGATGGACGGCCTGAAGCCGGGTGGCGCGCTTGCCGTGCAGATGCCCGACAATCTGACCGAGCCGACGCATGTCCTGACGGAAGAGACCGCCCATGCCGGCCCCTGGAAGGCCGCCTTCGAGGCCAAAAGTGTGCGCCGCAACCCTCTGCCACCGCCCTCCACCTATTACTCCCGGCTGATCAGCAAGGCCAAGCGCGTCGACATCTGGCACACCGCCTACAACCACCCGATGGCGGACGCGGCGGCGATCGTCGAGTGGGTCAAGGGCACCGGCCTGCGCCCCTATCTCGACCACGCCGGCGATCAGCATCGCGAGGCGTTCTTGGCGGATTATCTCGGGCGGGTGGAGAAAGCTTATCCTGAGATGTCGGATGGGCGGGTGCTGCTGAGGTTCCCGCGGATCTTCATGGTGGCGGTGAAGGGGTAGAGTTGGGAGATGTCCGAGGCGACTTAGTCCACGGCATTTCAATGGGTTACGGGCGATTGCCAACACTCCGGCGTCATCCTCGGGCTCGTCCCGAGGATCTAAACACGTCTCCACAAATTCAACGGCGCCGGTGCTTTCGACGACCACCCAAGCGATACCTGCCCGCGCCCCGGTCGATCCATCCACGTCGAGCCCGTTGCTGCGTGATTAGATCCTCGGGANNAGCCCGAGGATGACGTCGCGAGAGTGGATACCTTTTTATTTCAATAATTTACGGACGGCCGACCAGCTCTCCAGCGTTATCCTCGGCCTTGTGCCGGGGATCTAAGCACGTCTTCACAAATTCAACGGTGCCCGCGCTCTCGACGGCCACCCGCCCTCCGTCTACCTGCCCACGTCGGATGCATTGCGAAGTCACGACCGCCACTATATCGTCTGCTCACAGATGGAGGTAACCGTGCCTAAGGATACCATCGCCACGCCTGCGACCGGGCCTTCCCTGCCCGGATATGTTGAATTTCTCAAAGCCAAGGTCGCGATCGCCAGGCAGTCCGTGGCATCCGGCGAAGGGCGCTCCAACGATGAGGTCGAAGCCTCGTTCGCCGCGCTTCGCAAGCAAGTCGAAGACGCCAATCGTTGACGCTCGTCGTGGTCCGACGGATCCTAGATCTGCATTTCGATCCATAGCGACGCATCGCATCTCTTCCCCCCACCCCCGCTTGGCACCC
>UBJO01000123.1 GCA_900465665.1 Hyphomicrobiales bacterium | reverse complement strand
CGATCCGCTCGGCGTCGCGTATTTCGGCCTGCTTCAGTTGCTCCTGCAGGCGAGCAATCTCTTCGCGGAGTTTGGCGGTTGGCTTCTTCATGGGCGTCGCTTCCTCGTGGCTTTCAGTGCGATGAAGCCGAAGCTTGCCCTCAAATTCATCCCGCCGGAAAGGTGCAATGTTGCACCTCGCCAAGGCGCCAGCTTTTGGCGAATGATCCCGCCGTTCCGAAGGAGCGGATCCAAGGGCGCAATTATACGTCGCTGACGCGACGCCTTGCTTTCGGCTCCGCCAATGGGTGGAGGGCTGTCCGCTCTCTCGAACAGTTTGGTTTCGTCGAATGTAGGAGCTCGTTGTCGTCATGGCCGTCCCGCATTTCTCAGTCAGCATCGTTGCCCGCGGCTCCGGCCGCAGCGCTGTGCTGTCGGCAGCCTACCGGCATTGCGCCAAGATGGAGTTCGAGCGGGAGGCCCGCACGATCGACTATTCCCGCAAGCAAGGGCTGTTGCATGAGGAGTTTGTCATTCCCGAAGATGCGCCGGAGTGGTTGCGGGAGATGATCGCCGATCGTTCGGTCGCCGGCGCCTCGGAGACTTTCTGGAACAAGGTCGAGGCGTTTGAGAAGCGCAGTGATGCGCAACTTGCCAAGGATGTCACCATTGCCTTGCCGATCGAGCTTTCCGCCGATCAGAACATCGCGCTGGTACGCGACTTCGTCGAGCGGCACATCATCGCCAAGGCAATGGTGGCCGATTGGGTCTTCCACGATGCTCCTGGCAATCCGCACATCCATCTGATGACCACCTTGCGGCCGCTGACCGAGGATGGCTTCGGCGCCAAGAAGGTCGCGGTCTTGGGAGCTGATGGCAATCCTGTTCGTAACGATGCCGGCAAGATCGCCTATGAGCTTTGGGCCGGCGGAGCCGAAGACTTCAACGCGTTCCGGGACGGATGGTTTGCATGTCAGAACCGGCATCTGGCGCTTGCCGGTCTCGATATCCGTGTCGATGGCCGTTCCTTCGAGAAACAAGGGATCGAGCTGACGCCGACCATCCATCTCGGCGTCGGGACCAAGGCGATCGAACGGAAAGGCGACGCTGCGCAAGAGAAGGTCGGGCTCGAGCGGCTGGAGCTGCAGGAAGAGAGACGCGCCGAGAATATCAGCCGGATCCAGCGTAATCCTGACATTGTGCTCGACCTCATCACCCGCGAGAAAAGCGTCTTTGAAGAGCGCGATGTCGCCAAGGTCCTCTATCGCTACATCGACGACGCCGCGCTCTTCCAGAACCTGATGGCGAGGATCCTGCAAAGCCCACAAACGCTGCGGCTCGACCGCGAGCGGGTGGATCTCGTCACCGGTGTCAGGGCGCCCGCGAAGTACACGACGCGGGAGCTGATCCGCGTTGAAGCTCAGATGGCCAACCAGGCAATCTGGCTGTCGCAGCGATCCACTCATGCGGTTAAGCCAGCGGCCTTGAACGGGGTATTCTCTCGTCATGATCGTCTGTCGGACGAGCAGAAGACGGCGATCGAACATGTCACTGGTCCGGCGCGGATTGCTGGCGTCATCGGCCGCGCCGGCGCCGGCAAGACGACGATGATGAAAGCGGCGCGCGAGGCCTGGGAAGCGGCGGGATATCGCGTCGTCGGCGGTGCGTTGGCGGGCAAGGCGGCCGAAGGTCTTGAGAAGGAAGCGGGGATGACCTCCCGCACCCTATCGGCCTGGGCGCTGCGATGGGATCAAGGTCGTGACCGGCTTGATGACAAGACCGTCTTCGTGCTCGACGAAGCCGGCATGGTCTCGTCCCGGCAGATGGCACGCTTCGTCGAAGCAGCGACGCTGTCCGGTGCGAAGCTCGTCCTGGTTGGAGATCCCGAGCAGCTTCAGCCGATCGAAGCCGGTGCTGCGTTCCGCGCTATTGCCGAGCGGATCGGCTATGCCGAACTCTGGACGATCTACCGCCAGCGCGAACAATGGATGCGCGATGCCTCGCTCGATCTGGCGCGCGGAAACGTGTCGGCTGCGCTCGACGCTTATGCGCAGCGGAATATGGTGCGCAGCGCGTGGACCAGGGACGAGGCGATCACTTCCTTGATCGCAGATTGGGACCGCGAATACGATCCGGCCAAGGCGACCCTGATCCTCGCCCATCGCCGGGTCGACGTGCGTTTGCTGAACGAGATGGCGCGCGGCACACTCGTCGAGCGCGGCGTGATCGAAGCTGGCCATGCGTTCAAGACCGAAGACGGGACGAGACACTTTGCGGCGGGCGATCAGATGGTCTTCCTAAAGAATGAGGG
>UBJO01000128.1 GCA_900465665.1 Hyphomicrobiales bacterium | reverse complement strand
GGGGTTGGGGAGGGGACTTCACCCCGACCGCAACAGAAAAATACCGCCCTTACGGAACGATCAGCGTACCCGCGCCGCGCTCGGTGAATATCTCGAGCAGCACGGAATGGGCGGTCTTGCCGTTGAGGATGACAACGCCCTGCACGCCGGCCTTGATCGCGTCGATGCAGGTCTCGACCTTCGGGATCATGCCGCCGGAGATCGTGCCGTCGGCGATCAGCTGGTGGGCCTGCGAGACCGAGAGTTCCTTGATCAGGTTGCCCTGCTTGTCGAGCACACCGGGGACGTCGGTGAGGAACAGGAGGCGCGTCGCGTTGAGCGCGCCGGCAATGGCGCCGGCGAACGTGTCGGCGTTGATGTTGTAGGTCGCGCCGTCGCGGCCTGGGGCAACCGGGGCGATAACGGGGATCATTTCCGAGCGGGCCAGAAGGTCGATCAGCGTGCGGTCGACTTCAACGACTTCGCCGACGAAGCCGAGGTCGAGAACGCGCTCGATGTTGCTGTCCGGGTCCTTGATCTTCTTCTGAGCCTTTTCGGCGAAGACCATGTTGCCGTCCTTGCCGCAAAGGCCGATCGCCCATTCGCCCGTCTGGTTGATCAGCGCGACGATTTCCTTGTTGATCGAGCCGGCGAGAACCATTTCGACGATCTCGACCGTCTTGGCGTCGGTGACGCGCAGGCCGCCTTCGAATTTCGATTCGATGCCCATCTTCGTCAGCATCGCGCCGATCTGCGGTCCGCCGCCGTGCACGACGATCGGGTTGACGCCCGATTGCTTGAGAAGCGCGATATCGCTGGCAAAGGCCTTGCCGAGCTCGGGATTGCCCATGGCATGGCCGCCGTATTTCACGACGATCGTCTTGTTTTCGTAACGCTGCATGAAGGGCAGCGCCTGCGCCAGCAGCCGTGCCTGGATTTCGCTTTCGGTCTCGGTCATCGGATACCCCGCAGAAAAATGGTTGCGGCCTTTTATCCCAAGTTTTTGACAGATGGAATAATCAATGGCCCGATAGTTCGCGCAATTTGCCCAGACGCCGACGTCTTGCCAAGCGTGACCGAACACCCATAGTTAGGGAAGGACATTGGGGAAGAGACACGGCATGACGAGCGAGGAAATCGCCGAACTGATCGGCCGGGTTGCAATGCGCGACCGAAAGGCATTCGTGGCTCTGTATCGTGAAACAAGCCCGAAACTTTTTGCGATCTGCCTGCGTATCTTGAAGGACAAGACGGAGGGGGAGGAAGCATTGCAGGAGGTCTATATCAAGGTCTGGCAACGCGCTTCCGCTTTCGCGGTCTCCTCGGGAACGCCCTCGTCCTGGCTTGCGGCGATCGCGCGCAACCAGGCGATCGACACCCTGAGAAGCCGCAAGCCGGTAGCCGACGAATTGGACAGTGCCTATGATCTCGCAGACAGCCAACTTGATCCGGAAGCGACAACTGTGATCCGCGATGAAGGAAGGCGGATTGACACCTGCATGGAACAGTTGGAAGCTGATCGTGCGGTGGCGGTCAGACGGGCTTATGTCGAAGGGCTGAGCTATCAGGAACTGGCCGGTGAGTTCGGCGTGCCCCTGAACACGATGCGCACATGGCTGCGGCGCAGCCTATTGAAGCTGAGAGAGTGCCTGGAACGATGACGTCGTCCGATCAAAGCAAGGGAGGTCGCTCCCGCGATGAGGTACTCGCCGGTGAGTATGTTCTCGGTGTTCTCTCTTTCCAGGATCGTCGTGTCGTCGAGGACCGCATGCGGGTCGATCGGCAGTTCGCGGCGATCGTCAGCCGCTGGGAGGCGAACCTCTCCACCTTCAACGACGATTATGACGCCGTCACCCCCGGCCAGGAAACATTCAAGCAGGTCGAAGCCCGACTTTTCGGCACCCCGCAGCAGGCTGTTGCGCCGGGCAGGGGCGTCTGGAATTCCCTTTTCTTCTGGCGCTGTCTCGCCGCCGTCTCGCTCGTCATCACGTCGGCCGCCCTGTCGCTGACGGTCGCGACGGTATCGCCGCTGAAGCCGACTGTCCCGCCGCTGGTCGCGCAATTGTCGGGACCGGCGAGCCAGGTCAATCTGCTTGCTTCCTACGAGGCCCAGACCGGCCGCATGCGGATCATTCCGGTCGCCGCGGGCAAGCCGGAGGAGAAGTCGCTCGAGCTTTGGCTCTTACCCGAAGGCGGCACGCCGAAATCGCTCGGCATCTTCGCGGCGGGAGAGGGCGGCGATGGCGAACTGGTCATCCCCGTGGACATGCGCTCCGCCATCGGCGAGGGCACGAGCTTCGCGGTCAGCCTCGAACCCTTCGGCGGCTCGCCGACGGGCGCGCCGACCGGCCCCGTGGTTGCGAGCGGTGCCGCGCACCGGCCGTAAGATCGGCTGAAACTTTTTCTGGCAACCTTCCGTAGATCCTCATGTCCCAGCGACGCTGATGCATTCAGCCGGCGACCGCGAGCGGACGGATGAGGAGAACCAGTCATGATCAAGTCCGCACTGCGCACGACAGCCCTTGCAGTCGCCGTATCCGCAATCGCCTTTGCCGCGCAGGCCAAGAACCCGATGGTCGGTGGCGCCGCCATGTATCCGACCAAGAACATCGTCGAAAATGCCGTCAACTCGAAGGATCACACGACGCTGGTCGCCGCCGTCAAGGCAGCCGGCCTGGTCTCGACGCTCGAAGGCAAGGGTCCGTTCACGGTCTTTGCGCCGACCAACGAAGCCTTCGCGGCACTGCCTGCCGGCACCGTCGACACGCTGCTGAAGCCTGAGAACAAGGCCAAGCTCACCAAGATCCTCACCTGCCATGTCGTGGCTGCCGATGCCATGGCCAAGACCGTCGCCAAGATGATCAAGGACGATGGCGGCGAGCATGACATCAAGACGGTCGGCGGCTGCGTGCTGAAGGCCAAGGAGAGCATGGGCAAGATCACGCTGACCGACGAAAGCGGCGGCGTTGCCCATGTCACGATCGCCGACGTCAAGCAGTCGAACGGCGTCATTCACGTCATCGACAAGGTCTTGCTGCCGAAGATGTAATCTTGAGTTCAGGCAGCAAACGGGGGCGCCCTGTCAACACCACTGGGGCGCCTCCACCTCATTTCCAGTGATCGGCGCCGACGGTGAGCGCGATTGCCTCGCGCAGATCGTCCAGCCCCTCGCTCTTTTCGGACGAGGTGGCGATGATCCCGGGATAGGCGGCGGGGCGCTTCTTGATCTTTTCGGCCGTCTCGGCAAGCAGCTTCACCACCGCCGGCGGCTTGATCTTGTCGGTCTTGGTCAGCACCACCTGATAGGAGACAGCGGCCTTGTCGAGCAGGTCGAGCACCTCGTCGTCGTTCTTCTTGATGCCGTGGCGGCTGTCGATCAGCACATAGACGCGCTTCAGCGTCGCGCGGCCGCGCAGATAGTCGAACACCAGCTTGGTCCAGGCGTCGACATGTTCCTTCGGGGCCTTGGCATAGCCGTAACCGGGCATGTCGACGAGCGCCATCGGCGGCAGATCGCCGGCCTCGCCCGAATAGCCCTCGGGCACGAAATAGTTCAGCTCCTGCGTACGCCCCGGCGTGTTCGAGGTGCGCGCCAGGCCATGCTGGCCGACGAGCGCGTTGATCAGCGACGACTTGCCGACATTCGAGCGGCCCGCAAAGGCCACCTCGGCCGGCCCTTCCGGCGGCAGGAACTTCAGGGAGGGCACACCGCGGATGAAGATCCAGGGGCGGCCGAAGAGCGGCTTGTCTTTATTGTCGGTCATTCGGCCTTTTCCAGCGCGTCCAATTCCAGTGAACTTATGGCATTCAGGTTTCGGGCGATTTTGTCAACCGGCAGCCCCGATCGTCGCGAGAAGCATCCCGGTGCCACAAAGGAAAAAGCCCCGGCGAACCGGGGCTTTTGCTATTTCTCTGTCGGCGCCGGCTTTCGCTTGAACAGCCCCTTCAGATTGTCGAAGAGCTCGATCTTCACGCCGTGGCGGCGCATGATGACGCCCTGCTGGATGACTGACAGCGTGTTGTTCCAGGCCCAGTAGATGACCAGACCGGCCGGGAAGCTTGCCAGCATGAAGGTGAAGACCAGCGGCATCCAGTTGAAGATCATCGCCTGCGTCGGATCCGGCGGGGTCGGGTTCATGCGCATCTGCAGGAACATCGTGACGCCCATGATCAGCGGCCAGACGCCGAGATGCAGGAAGGTCGGAGCGGCGAAGGGCAGCAGGCCGAACAGGTTGATGAACGAGGTCGGATCGGGCGCCGAAAGGTCCTGGATCCAGCCGAAGAACGGCGCGTGGCGCATCTCGATGGTGATGTAGATCACCTTGTAGAGCGAGAAGAAGATCGGGATCTGCAGCGCGATCGGCCAGCAACCGGCGATCGGGTTGATCTTCTCTTCCTTGTAGAGCGCCATGGTCGCCTGCTGCAGGCCCATGCGGTCGTCGCCGAACTTCGCCTTCAGCTCTTCCATCTTCGGCTGCACGCGCTTCATGTTCGCCATCGAAGCGTACTGCTTGCTGGCGAGCGGGAAGAACAGCGCCTTGACGACGATCGTCGTCATCAGGATCGCGACGCCGAAGTTGCCGAAGTAACGGAAGAAGAAGTCCATTAGTTTGAACATCGGCTTCGTCAGGAAGTAGAACCAGCCCCAGTCGATCAGGCGGTCGAAGCGCGGGATCTGGTAGGTAGCCTCGTAGCCGTCGATGACGGGAACTTCCTTGGCACCGGCAAACACGAGGTTCTTCAGTTCGAGCGACTGGCCAGGTGCGACGGTAACGGCGTTCTGCTTGTAATCGGCCTGGAAGCGCGGCTGGCCATCCGTGAAGTGGCTGAAGCGGGCGTCGTAGGCGGTCGTCTGCGGCGGAATGATCGTCGCGGCCCAATACTTGTCGGTGATGCCGAGCCAGCCGCCGGTCGCCGTTGCCGGCGTCACGGCTTCCTTCTCGACGGAAGCATACTTGCTCTCGATCAGGCCGTCTTCGCCGATCACGCCGATGAAGCCTTCGTGCAGCACGTAGGTCGAGGCGACGGCGGGCTTGTTGTAGCGCGTCACGCGGCCGTAGGAGGAGAGTGCAGCGGGCGCCTGGCCGGCATTGGTGATCTTGTCGGTGATCGTGAACATGTAGCGTTCGTCTACCGAGATCGTGCGGGCGAATGTGATGCCCTTGTCATTGGTGTAGGTCAGCGTAACCGGGGTTTTCTCGGTCAGCTTCGCGCCTTCGGGAGCCGTCCACAGCGTCGAGGGGCCGGGGACGTTGCCGGTCGCGGCGTCGCCGATATAGCCGAGTTCGGCGAAGTAGCCGTCCTTGGTTTCCGACGGGCTGAACAGCGTGATGATCGGGCTCGAGTCATCCACGGTCTCGTGGTAGCCCTTGAGCTTCAGGTCGTCGAGGCGACCGCCGGCAAGGTTGATCGAGCCGGAAAGCGCTGCCGTGTCGATGACGACGCGCGGGTTCTTGGCAAGAGCGTCAGCCAGCGACGTGGTCGCCGGCGCCTGGCCGGTCGGAGCAGCGCCGTTCGTCTGCGCGCCATTGGCGGCCGGTGTCTGCGTCTGCTGGGTCGTCTGCTGTGCCTTCTGGGCAAGCTCGGCCTTGCGTTGCGCTTCGATGCGCGGATTCATGTAAAGGAATTGCCACCCGAGAACGATCAGCACGGAGAGAGCGATCGCAATGAAGTAGTTGCGGTTGTTTTGCATCATACGTTCCTGGGGCGGCCGTCTCCGGACCGCTTGTGTTTCGGCTTCGTCTCGACGCGAGCCGTAAGCTCAGCGGCTAATTGATGGAAGGATGCTTGGAGCACGTCCCTTCGCGCGACAACCACATAGTCGTGTCCGGGCTTCATTGCAAACCCTGCATGCAGCCGTACCGCCTCTTTCAGGCGCCGACGCATGCGGTTTCTTTCAACCGCGTTGCCATGCTTCTTGGTGACGGTGAAGCCGACGCGGGCTTCGGTATCGGGTTCCTTCCTGTCGAGCACCTCGAGAAGGAAGAATCCACCCCTGCGTTTTTCGCCATTGCGAACAGCAAGAAACTGCGGGCGGCTTTTCAGCCGCCCGGCAGTTATTTTGGGATCTTTGGTCGTCGGATCGCCCGTCATCTGATCGGGCACTTCCGGCCTTAGGCCGAAAGACGCTTGCGGCCGCGGCCGCGACGAGCAACGATGACCTTACGGCCGCCCTTGGTAGCCATACGTGCACGGAAACCGTGACGACGCTTGCGAACAAGCTTGGAAGGTTGGTAAGTACGCTTCATTTATTTTAATCACCGCGGAGTGCGGCCCTTCTTGAATTTGCATAATGCAAGGAGCGTTGTTTTTCGAACGGCGGGAGGCTCAAAAAGCCTTATATGACCGGACGTGCGGCGGCTTATACGGACGAAGGTCGCGAAAGTCAATTATCGCCGGGAGAATCCGCTCTGCTCGCCTCTTGGGTGTGAAAATTAGCAGATGCTGTTAATGATTGCGCCATCCGGCCGACATCGTGCTCGCTATCATTTTATTCCGTTTCCGCAGCCCAAACGTGCGCCTATCCAGCCTCTGTGCGTTTTTCGCGCAAAAAATAGCGTCGGCAACCATCGTTCATGGATGATTTTTTATAGTAGCCGGCGAAAGTATCGGAAATTCAACATTAATTGTTTTAGCGCAATTTGATCTAACGGCCGGGCATCCAGTTTTCGGCCTCTAGTCTTATTGGGGGGATCCTTTGAAAATCCGAGGCAAGATCAACATACTCGTATGCGCCATGTCCTGTGTCGCGCTGGTTATCGGCGCCACTGCTCTTTGGGCCGTGCAGCGCTACAACAATAATCTCTCCGCCTATGAGGATGCCGCCAGCCGCGCCTATTCCGGCGAGCGCCTGAACCGCTACGTGACCGCGACCGTGATGGAAGCGCGCGGCATCTATGGCGCCCCCTCGACAAAGGACGCCGCAAGCTTCGCCAAGGGTCTGCTCGCCGCACTCGACCAGATCGACGCCACCATCACATCCTGGACGCCGCTGGTTCCCGACAACCAGATGGATGCGTTCAACAAGCTCAAGGCCCGCTCGGCCGAATTCCGCACCTTCCGCGCCGAAACCGCGCGCCTCGGCACCGAGGTCAGCCCGCAGGCCGCCAACGAGCAGGGCAACAACGACGCCAACCGCGCCAACCGCAAGGCCTTCCAGGCAGAGATCGACGCGATCGTCGCTACCGACAAGGCCACGCTCGACGCCGTCAACCAGGAAGTCGAGAGCTTCCGCACCTCGGTCCTCTGGCTGGTTCTCGGCATCACCGGTTTCGGCATCGCGGCCGGCATCGGAATGGGCCTTTATGTCGGCACCATCCATCTCTCGCGTCCGATCAAGAAAGTTACCGAGGCGATCAAGAATGTCGCCGACGGCAACTTCGACACCGATGTTCCTTTCCCCGGCCGCAATGACGAGATCGGCGAAATGGCCGCCGCCGTCGCGGTGTTCAAGGAGAATGGCCTCGCCGTCCGCCGCATGAACGCCCAGGAAGCCGCCATGCGCGCCAAGAGCGACGACCTGCAGTCGAGCATGTCCGTCGTCGTGGCTGCCGCTGCCGCAGGCGATTTCTCGCGCCGGATCGACAAGGACTACCAGGACGACAACCTCAACCAGTTCGCCAGCAACATCAATCAGCTGCTATCAGGCGTCGATGGTGGCGTCGGCGAAACCCGCCGTGTTATCGCGAGCCTGTCTGAAGGCGATCTGACGCAGACCATGCGCGGCAATTTCCAGGGCGCCTTCGCCGAGCTGCAGAAGAACGTCAACAGCACCTTCGCCACGCTGCAATCGACCATGCGCGAAGTGCGCGAGACCGCCGAGGGATTTCACGGCAACACCAACGAGCTGCGCGCCGCAAGCGACGACCTCTCCAAGCGCACCGAACAGCAGGCGGCAGCGCTTGAGGAAACCTCCGCCGCGCTGGACGAGATCACCGCCGTCGTCAACAACTCCACCGATCGCGCCCAGGAAGCCAGCGTCATGGTCTCCGAGGCCAAGGACGATGCCGGCAAGTCGGGCGTCGTCGTTCGCAACGCCGTCGATGCCATGGGCCGCATCGAGCAGGCCTCGCGCGAAATCAGCCAGATCATCAACGTCATCGACGAAATCGCCTTCCAGACCAACCTGCTGGCGCTCAATGCCGGTGTCGAGGCCGCGCGTGCCGGCGAAGCGGGCAAGGGCTTTGCCGTCGTCGCCCAGGAAGTTCGCGAACTCGCGCAGCGCTCGGCAACAGCCGCCAAGGACATCAAGGGCCTGATCACCAAGTCCGGCAGCGAAGTCCAGATCGGCGTCAAGCTGGTGCAGGAGACCGGCGAGGCGCTCTCGCAGATCGAGCGTCGCGTCAACGCCATCAACGACCACATCCACTCGATCGCCACGGCCGCCAAGGAGCAGTCGACCGGTCTCAAGGAGGTCAATACCGCCGTCAACCAGATGGACCAGGTGACGCAGCAGAACGCTGCCATGGTCGAGGAAACCTCGGCGGCCACCCACAAGCTCTCGTCGGAAGCAGACAGCCTCGTACGCCTGATCTCGCGCTTCAAGGTGTCGAACGCGCAGCACGCGGCGCCCGTGGCCGTCGCCCGCTACGAGGAGCACCGCCCGGTTGCCTCGCCCGCCCGCCGCGCCATGGGGAACGTTGCCCGCGCCTTCAACGGCAACGCCGCGGTCGACCAGAGCTGGGAAGAATTCTGATTTCCTGGTGTGCAAACTGAACAAGAGCGCCGCCTTCGGGCGGCGTTCGCGTTTCGGCATTATGTCGCACCGCTCGCAAAGATTTGAAAGCGACGCGGTTTCGTCTAATATAGAGATTGAATCCGTGGCGCATGGCGCCGATTGGACGAGAAGCGATGCCCGCCCCTGATCAAGGCCAAACTGTTCCCGAAGCACTCACGACGGCGACCGACGCCGCGCGGTCCTCATGCCGGCCCGCGGGGATGTTCGGCGGCATCTCCGGCAAGCTCCTGTGGCTGACGGTCGTCTGCATCATGCTCGCCGAAGTGCTGATCTTCTTTCCCTCGGTGGCCTCCATGCGCCTTCGCTGGCTGGACGAGCGGCTGAACGCGGCCGCCGCCGCCGCCATCGCCATCGATGGCCTGCAGCCGGTGGAACTGCCGCGCGATCTGCAGCGGCAGACCCTGGAAGCGACGGGCACCAAGGCGATCGTGCTGCGCAAGGACGGCACCTCGCGCCTGCTCGCCACCTGGGACATGCCGGCATCCGTCGATGAGCAATATGATCTTACCAGCGTGCCTGCCGTCACCGCCATGCGCGATGCGCTTGACACGCTGATCTTCGGCGGCGACCGGATGATCCGCGTCTACGGGCCGGTGCAGGACACCAATATCGGTGTCGAGGTGCTGATGAAGGACAAGCATCTGCGCAATGCGATGCTGCTCTATTCCCGCAACGTCTTCCTGCTGTCGATCCTGATATCGCTCTTTACCGCCACGCTCGTCTTCTTCGCGATCAACCGCATTCTGATCCGGCCGATCCGCAGGCTGACGGGCAGCATGCAGCAGTTTTCCGCCGATCCCGAAAATCCGCAGCATGTTTTCGTCGGCGATGGCGGGCGCGACGAACTGGGCATCGCCGGCCGCCACCTCACCGCCATGCAGCTGCAGCTCCAAAAGACGCTAAAACAGCAGAGCAACCTCGCGGCCCTCGGCCTCGCCGTCTCCAAGATCAATCACGACATGCGCAACATCCTCGCCTCCGCGCAGCTGATGTCCGACCGCCTAGTCGATGTCGACGATCCCATGGTGAAGCGCTTCGCCCCGAAGCTGCTGCGAACCATCGATCGCGCCGTCGGCTACACCACCGAAGTTCTCTCTTACGGCCAAGCCAGCGAATCGGCCCCCCGCCGCCGCCTTGTCAGGGTGATGACGCTTGTCGAGGATGTCAGGGACATGCTGGCGATCGATCCGCAGAGCGATGTGGAGTTCGTCGAGCAGATCAACGCCGATCTCGAAGTGGATGCCGACAACGAACAGCTGTTCCGCGTCATCCACAATCTCTGCCGCAACGCCCTGCAGGCGCTGACGTCAAACAACGCAGGCGCAAGCCCGCGGCGCATCACCGTGTCGGCCCACCGCATCGGCAGCGTCGTCAGCATCACAGTCGACGACACCGGCCCAGGCATGCCGCAGAAAGCCCGCCAGAACCTCTTCACCGCCTTCCGTGGCTCCGCCCGCTCCGGCGGCACGGGGCTTGGTCTCGCCATCGCCCGCGAACTGGTGCTCGCCCACGGCGGCACCATCGCGCTTGTGGAAAAACCCTCGATCGGCACCCAGTTCCGCATCGAAATCCCCGATCGCCCTGTGTCGCTGGACGATTATCGCGGCCGCAGCCTCTTGGAAAAGTGATGCAATCCCGCGATCCCGGCAGCTCGCGAAGAAAGACGTCACTTTTTTTACAAACCCTATTGCATTCATCCAGATGACCCTTTAGAGAACCGCTCACGCCAGCGGGACACACCGCTGCAGACGCACCCGTAGCTCAGCTGGATAGAGCACCAGACTACGAATCTGGGGGTCAGGAGTTCGAATCTCTTCGGGTGCGCCACTTCTCTTTTCTCACGAAAATTTAGCGAGACGACCTCAAGCAAGGCCGAATTCTGCTCGTCTAAATTTTTAAAGCCGATCTCCGCGATTCCCATCCTCTGCGAGTCGTGAGACACTTCCCCGGTACGAAATCCATACGATCACCAGAGCGTCGCACAGGCCGGCATTTCCTCACGGAAGCAGGGCAGGTGTGTCCGCGCATTCGTTGCGAGGTCAGGCCGATGGACTCAAATTTCTATGCGCAGCTAGCCACTGACGTTTTGATGAACCGCTCTCGTCATGTGGGAG
Organism: Hyphomicrobiales bacterium; assembly: GCA_900465665.1. GTDB lineage: Bacteria > Pseudomonadota > Alphaproteobacteria > Rhizobiales > Rhizobiaceae > Rhizobium. Next base: position 7,516 of record UBJO01000128.1, on the reverse strand, counting down.
CATCTCTGCGAGATCGATTCGAGCGGGACCGGTGTGCGTCGGATGCGGCCTGCTATGCGCTTGCGGCCGCCGGTCTGATCGATTTCGAGGAACTCACCGCCCGCATGTTTGAGCAGGAGCGCGTGTTGCTCGATCGGCACGGGTTCCAACCTTGATGGCCCGCCGCAAGAAGAAGCGGGAAGCCCCTTTCACCCTGGAGATCGCCATGCTGCATTTGTCGGGCCTCGATTGGATCGAGACCTTCGAATATGTCTCGCGACGGCACGGGATCGGCATGACCAGCAGCGATATCAAGGTCTTTGCCGTGGCCGCCGAATATAGCTACGAGCTCGAGCTTATAGAGGCGGTGCGCAAAGGGTGGATCTATGTGTGAGGGGCGTACCGAGCGCGCCTGATTGATCGCCCTACCGCCGCCGACCAACCGACGAAATCAAATACCCCACGGCAAACGTCATCGCCGCCACCGCGATCCCCGTGCTGATGACGCCGGCGGGCGTGATCCTGGCGCTGCCCTGCAGCGTGATGTGCTTTCCGACGCGAAGGTCGAAGATCGATTTCATCTCCTCCGGGTGAGTGGGGATATCGTGTGCGTGTTCGTCTTGAAGAGCTGACACTGTCTGATCCTCCATCTTGATGTTGGCGCCTGCGCGATGCGGGCGTGGCGCTAGCTTGGCACAATGTTGCCAGACGATTGTCTCGGCAAGATGCCTTTGGGGCAGGACATGCCGTGGCCGTGGGCCGGAGAGATTGAATGCTGAGCAATATGGTTCGTGGAATGGTGTTTCTGGCGTCGGTGACGGCCCTGGCCGGTTGCGTCGATCATGCCAACGGCCCGATGCTGACGCCCGTCAACACGCTCGACCCGCCGCTCAATCCGCCCGGCATCGCCCACAACATCTGCGTCGCCGACGGCAACGTCATGTATAACGAGGCGCGCAAGCAATACGAGGCGCGGGCGCAGATGTCGCGCTATGCGATCGACCCCGCCAACGAGGAAGCACAGGCGAGGGCGGCCGCACGCCGTCAGTATGTCACCTGCATTTCCAGCCAGGGCTACCGCGCCGTCTACGACCAGTAGGGGCGGCCCGATATCACGCAGTGAGCAGAAGCGAGGTCACGCCTAAAGCGTGACCGGGATCACGCCGTAGGCGTAATCGGGATCACGCGCAATCGCCTGTGATCACGACTGTTGGAGCGCGCGTGCAAGCGCGGAACTTTGCAAGCTGAGACGGCATTTTCTTCATGTGAATCCTGAAGGAGGGTTTATCATGAAAATCTCCCGTTACATCCCGTCCGTCCTGTCGCTTGGCGTTATCGCGGCGCTCTCGGCCGCGGTGCCTGTTCAGGCAGCACCTGCCGACCAGTCCATGCCGCAGGCTCAAGTAATCCAGGTGGCGCAGACGCAGCCGGGCTATTGGCACGGCTACCATGGCTCGCGCGCCGAGCGGCCCGGCACCCGCCTCCACGACGGCTACTGGTATCCGGATGCCGCCTTCGGAGTCGACCGCCAGACCACCGGCTCGATCACCGAGAGCCCGATGCAGCCCCAGCCTCCAATGCAGCAAATGCACAGGCAGACCTATTGCCAGGGCACCTTCGGCGGCACCAATGGCGACGGCTCCATGCCATGCGGCAACGAGTGGTGAGTCAGTCTCGAAGGCGACGGCACAGGCCGCCGCCTTCGGCCCCATGTGGCTGGAATTGCTCATATCTTGGCAGGTTTGATGAAATGATGTGCATGAATCGACTGCGAATGACGATCTAAGGGGTCGTGTTATGCGCTTGGCGCATTGCTGCGTTGCGGTATTCTCCCTATTCCTGATCGAAACGATGGGCTATCTATCCCCTCGAAGGCAGCGCACTCCTCCTCCCAGCGCTCCTTCATCGGACTGACAACACTCCTCCTCCCAGTTGTCAGTCAGGATCAAGAGCCCGGTGCACCTCCTCCCGCACCGGGCTCTTTTCCATTCTGGGCCTCCCCATCTTCTTTGCACCCTTCATCGGCATTTTTTCTTGTGCGGCTGCATCGTCATGTCCAACGCAATGTGATGTCGCTGCGGTCGGCAGATCTCGAAAATTCAGATGGAAGTCGCCCCTGTTCTGATATATCACAATGCGGCCGGTGGTGTGCTCCGCCGCGCGAATGGGCGGTGAGGGATGAACGAGAAGAAACAGACGGTCGCGGTTGTCGGCGCAGGTGTCATCGGTGCGGCGATCGCGCTTGAATTGCAGCGTCGCGGGTTGCAGGTCACGCTGATCGATAAGGGCGAGCCCGGGCGCGGCACCTCTTATGGCAACATGGCCAGCATCGCACTCGATTTCGCCGCCGGCTCCGGCCCCAATACCTGGCGCAAGATCCCTCGCTGGCTGCTCGATCCCGAAGGCCCCGTCTGGCTGCGCCCCTCCTATGCGTTGAAGATGGCGCCATGGTTCCTGCGCTTCATCGCCGCCGGCAGGCCCTCGCGGCTGCGGCAGATCGAGGATGCGGGCATGAGCCTGTCGAACCCGGCGCTCGCCGATTTCCGCGCCATGCTGGACACGATCGCGGCACCCGAGCTGATGACCGACGAAGGCTGCCTGGCGATCTACGAGACCGAGGCGGAATTTACAGGCGATCGCGGCCATATCGATTTCATGCGTCGCTATGGCTTCGATTTCGACGTGCTCGCAGGTGCTGCCATCCGCGATCTGGAGCCTTCGCTCTCGCCGTCGATCGCCAAGGCGGTTCTGCTGCCCGACAACAAGACCATCCGCGATCCCTATCGCCTGGTGGTCAAGCTGGCGGACGCCGCCCGCGAACGCGGCGCCACCTTCCTCTCCGGCGCGGTTCGCACGGTTGAAAAGAATGCCGACGGCACCTCCGTCGTGCTGCTCGAAAGCGGTGAGCGTATCGCGGCTGATTTCGTCGTGCTGGCGGCCGGCGTCCACACGCGCTTCCTGGCGGAAAAGCTCGGCGAGCCGATCCCGCTCGAGACAGAGCGCGGTTATCACACGCAGATCATGCAGCCCGGCGTCTCCATGCGCTATTCGGTGATCTGGCCGCACCGCGCCTTCATGATCACGCCGACGGCTGGCGGTATCCGCGTCGGCGGCAATGTCGAGCTGGCGGGGCTCGATGCCGCGCCCGATTTCCGCCGCGCCCGCGTCCTCGTTCGCCATGCCCAGCGCGCCGTCCCGGGCCTTCAGGTCAAGGATGCGACAGAGTGGATGGGCCACCGTCCGGCGCTGCCCGATACGATCCCGATCATCTCGCCGTCGTCGAAAATGCAGGGCGTCTGGTACGCGACCGGTCACGGCCATCTCGGCCTCACCTATTCGGCAACCACCGCGCAGCTGATCGCGGATATGGTGACGGGGGCAAAACCCGCCGTCGACATGACACCGTTCCGTATTAACCGCTATTGAGACATAACAGAGTGCCGGCGGCGACGGGGTCGCCCTGCCGGCTAGGACGATGGGAGACACCGATGAGATGGAAGCGCACGATCCAGCTTCTGGATGTCCACGCCGAAGGTGAGATTGGAAAGGTCGCGATCGGCGGCGTTCCAAAGATCCCGGGCAACACCGTTGCCGAGCAGCTGCATTGGCTCAACACCGATCCCAAGGGCCAGGAGCTTCGCCGCTTCCTCTGCCTTGAGCCGCGCGGCGCGCCGATCGGTTCCGTCAACCTGCTGCTGCCGCCCAAGCACCCGGATGCCGACGCCGCCTTCATCATCCTGCAGCCCGATCAGGCGCATGCCAGCTCCGGCTCGAACTCGATCTGCGTCACCACGGCGCTGCTCGAATCGGGCATCGTCGAGATGCACGAGCCGGAAACCGTGGTCACGCTGGAAACGGCCGCCGGCCTCGTCAAGGCGACAGCCACCTGCCGCGATGGCCGCTGCGAGAAGGTCAAACTGACAATGGTGCCGTCCTTCGTGCACGAGCTCGACGTCTCGCTGGAGACCGAGCAGTGGGGCACCATCAAGCTCGATCTTTGCTACGGCGGCATCTTCTATGCGCTTGTCGATGTCGGCCAGATCGGTCTGACGATCGCCAAGTCCAATGCCGCCGCGCTCGTCAGCGCCGGCATGGTGATCAAGGAAAAGATCAACCGCGATATCGAGGTGGTCCATCCGGAAATCCCGGAAATATCGGGCGTTGCCTATGTCATGTTCCGTGATCGCGAAGCCGATGGTACGGTGCGCACCTGCACCACCATGTGGCCCGGTCGGGCCGATCGCTCGCCATGCGGCACCGGCAACTCCGCCAACCTCGCGACGCTGCATGCGCGCGGCAAGGCGAAGGTCGGCGATGTCTTCAAGTCGCGCTCGATCATCGATTCCGAATTCGAGGTCGAGCTTCTGGCCGAGACCACCGTCGCCGGTCGCCCCGCCGTCATCCCGACGATCACCGGGCGCGGCTTCACCTTCGGCCTGTCGCAGGTGGCGCTCGATCCCTTCGATCCACACCCCGGCGGCTTCGCGCTGACGGACGTCTGGGGGCCGCAGGCCGGCGAGATCTGATTGCCGGCTGATCCGTCAGTAGGGAAACGGGTCGACCTGGGCCTTGCTCTTGTCGCCCGGCTTGCCCGGATGGATCACGCCCTTGCGCAGGATGATGTTGCCGTAAAGGCGCGGCTCGCTGGTCTGGATCAGCGCATGCGCCGCCTTCACCCTGTTGTAGAAATCCGGCCCTACCAGAGGCGCGACCTGCCGGTGCGGCTCGTAATGCGCGCAGCAATCGATCATCTCCTCGTGCACGGGGTCGAGCTTGTCGCGCTCGCCCTTCACGGTGGCGCGGAAGATCGCCTCCGGCACGAACTCGTCGATCGGCAATACGCTCAAGACGGCATCGAGCACCGGGATAATGCCATGCCCATCGAGCCGGATCAGCCGCCGTGCGTCCTCGAGGCCCGGATAGTTGCCGTCGACGATGGCGATCTCGTCGCCATGGCCCATGGCGCGCAGCGTCGAGAGCAGTTCGGGGCTCAGGATCGGGTTAAGTCCCTTCAGCATTCTCCACCTCCTTGAAGAGCACGTTCTGGTCCGTGAGATAGCGGGCGAAGATCGGCAGGCTGGCGCCGCCGATGGCGCGCGCATGCGCCCCCACCGCGCCCTCGATGATATCGGGCATGACGACGCCTTGCAGGTCGAGCCTGTCCGCTTCGTAGATCGTCGCCTGCACGATCCGCTCACGGACCCAGGCCGGAAAGCCGCCATCGATGACGGCGGCGCTGAAATCGATGATCGAGGCGGCCGCGACGATGCCCTGCGCCAGGGCCTTGGCCGTATCCTGGATCCACAGTTCGAGCGGCTCGCCGAAGTCGATCCAGTCGTCGGCCGAATACCAGAGCGGCTCCGGATCGATGCCGCGCTCGCGCAGCATGTTCTCGAGCACGAAGATCGAGGCGACCTCCAGTAACTGCAACGTCTCGCCGTTCTTGCCGCGCACAGGTAGGGGACCGATCGCGCCTGCGGTCCCCGTGCGGCCGGAAAAGATCGCCGAGTTCAGAACGATGCCGCCGCCGATGAAGGAGCCGATGAAGAAATAGACGAAATCGGGATGTTGCGGACCGATGCCGAAGACGAGTTCCGCGCCACAGGCGCTGGTCGCGTCGTTCTGCAGATAGACGGGGTAGGGGAGGCTCGCCGCCACCTCGGCGTGCAGGTCGTAGTCGCGCCAGACGTCCATCGCGCCTTTGGGCGAGCCTACTTCCTCTTCCCAGTTCCACAATTCGAACGGTGCCGCGATGCCCACACCGGCGATCCGGCTGCGCTCGTCCTCGCTCAGCCGGCTTTCCAGCTCCTGAATACCTGACACGATGAAGTCGAGAAACAGGTCGGGCAGGGGGTAGGCGTAGGTGACATGCAGCTGCATGCGGATCTTGCCGACGAAATCCATCAGCACCAGATCGGCGCTGCGTCGTCCCATCTTCACGCCGAAGGAATAGACGGCATCGGGATTGAGCCGCATCGGAACCGATGGTTGCCCCACGCGTCCGCGGATCGGCTCGCCGCGCGAAAGCAGCCCTTCTTTTTCCAGAACACGCATGATCACCGACACCGTTTGCGCCGAAAGGCCCGTGCGGCGTGCAATATCCGCCTTCGACTGCGCGCCATGCAGGCGCACCAGCGAAAGCACCAATCTTTCATTGTAAGCGCGAACCCGAACCTGGTTCGCGCCGCCTGCCGGACTGACGCCAGGCAGCTGGGCCGGCAAGTGAACCGGACCTCTCATCGACGACATTGGCCATTCCTCCCTTGATCGGCCTATGCGTTATTTTCGCCGAGCATGCCACAAGGAATTAATAATTCAATTGGATTTATTTATTGACAAGCCAAATTCTTTCGCCCTTAATTAGCGTCGTAAACAGCACGAAACGGCTTGGAGGAAGCCATCGGCGGTATTCGAAGGCGGTGTTCGTGCTTTAAAATTCCGGCCAGCCATGGGGCGGTCCGGCTACACTCTGGGAGGAGTAAATGAAGAAATCAGTGCTTTCCGCAGCGCTCGCCGCGCTGGCCCTCGGCGTCGCCTTCTCGGCGCCTGCAAAGGCCGCGGACGTTTCCGCCTGCCTGATCACCAAGACCGACACCAACCCCTTCTTCGTCAAGATGAAGGAAGGCGCGACCGCAAAGGCCAAGGAACTCGGCGTCAACCTGAAGTCCTATGCCGGCAAGATTGACGGTGACAGTGAAAGCCAGGTCGCCGCGATCGAGACCTGCATCGCCGATGGCGCCAAGGGTATCCTGATTGCTGCGTCCGACACCAAGGGCATCGTGCCGAACGTCAAGAAGGCCCGCGACGCCGGCCTGCTCGTCATCGCGCTCGACACCCCTCTTGAGCCGATCGACAGCGCCGACATGACCTTTGCCACCGACAACCTGCTCGCCGGCAAGCTGATCGGCCAGTGGGCCAAGGAAACGCTGGGTGACAAGGCTGCGGACGCCAAGGTTGCCTTCCTCGACCTGACGCCGTCGCAGCCGTCCGTCGACGTGCTCCGTGACCAGGGCTTCATGATGGGCTTCGGCATCGACCCGAAGGACCCGAACAAGATCGGCGACGAGGATGACAAGCGCATCGTCGGCCACGACATCACCAACGGCAACGAAGAAGGCGGCCGTACCGCGATGGAAAACCTTCTCCAGAAGGATCCGACCATCAACGTCGTCCACACCATCAACGAGCCGGCTGCAGCCGGCGCCTATGAAGCGCTGAAGGCTGTCGGCCGCGAGAAGGACGTGCTGATCGTCTCCGTCGACGGTGGTTGCCCAGGCGTCAAGAACGTTGCCGATGGCGTCATCGGCGCCACCTCGCAGCAGTACCCGCTGCAGATGGCAGCGCTTGGCATCGAGGCGATCAAGAAGTTCGCCGACAGCGGCGAAAAGCCGAAGCCGACCGAAGGCAAGAACTTCTTCGACACCGGCGTGACGCTCGTTACCGACAAGCCGGTCTCCGGCGTCAAGTCGATCGACACCAAGGAAGGCCTGGGCAAGTGCTGGGGCTAAGCGATCGGGCCTAAGACCCCTCCCAACCC
>UBJO01000131.1 GCA_900465665.1 Hyphomicrobiales bacterium | reverse complement strand
ATCCTGAACCGGATCCCGATCCGCCGCCGCCCGAGCTGCCGCTGCCACTACCGCCCGAGCTCCCGCTCCCGCCCGAACCACCGCCACCACTTCCCTTGTCCGCCCATGCGGAGACCGGGCCCGCCACGACTGAAATCGTGCAGAGAATGACGGTACAGGCGATTTTCGGCCAGGTGTTCACGAGCGATCTCCTTGAGCGGTAGTCCCGGCCCTCAACGGGCCAGGACATGACTGGCATCGCGATCAGCGGCGTCCGCCGTGATCGTCGCCGCCACCACCTCCACCTCCACGTCCGCCGTGATCGTCGCTACCGCCACCGCCGTGGTGGTCTCCACCGTGGTCGTCGGCCCCATGATGCTCATGGCTTGCGGAATCATCCGAGCCGCGTCCACGGGATGAGGAGGAGGATGCCGACGACGCGGACGAGCTGTGGCGGACGTGGTCGGGGCCGTCATCGAGCCCGCGACCGTGGCGCTTGTGCTTGACGAGATCGTCGGCGCCTTGGCGCACGAGTATTGCCACCGGCGGATTGAGTGCGGTGATGCCGGCATTCGGCGACAGAGGTGCGGCGCCGGCTGAGCCAATCGCCAGAAGCAGCGATCCGGCGGTAACGCAAGTGTGAACGATGATCTTCTTCATGCCTACTCTCCCATGTTTTCCGGCCGGAACGGTTGCGATCTCGTGAAATGCTGCCGGTCGGGTCCCACCAATTCTTACGGATTTCGCGGCCTTTCCTAGCGGCCCCGGCCCTCTACGGCGGCCAATAGGGACTTTAGTCCCCATGGTCAGGACCAACGGCGCACGATAAGTGGAGTGCGTCGGAATAGTTTTAGCCGGAAGCGCCGGCCGGAGCATTCAGACGCATTGCTAACCAATTCATAGCGACCGAAAACTTGAGCCGATCCGGGCCTGGTTTCGCTCCAATCAGGAGTTTGACATGAAGAAATCCATCAGCCTGAAGCTGGCTTCCGCCGCCGCGCTTCTCGCCGCGACAGCCTTCGTAAACGGCGCGTTCGCGCAGGATGCCGAAGGCATCGTCGTGTACAACGCCCAGCACGAGGGCCTCGGCACTGAGTGGGCCGAAGGCTTCACCAAGGAAACCGGCATCAAGGTCACCGTCCGCAAGGGCAGCGACATGCAGTTCGCCAACCAGATCGTCCAGGAAGGCGACGCGTCGCCGGCCGACGTGTTCCTGACCGAAAACTCCCCGGCCATGGCACTGGTCGCCTCCGCCGGCCTCTTCGCACCGGTCGACAAGGAAACGCTGGCCCAGGTTCCGCCTCAGTTCCACCCGGCCGACGGCACCTGGACGGGCATCGCCGCTCGCTCGACCGTTTTCGCCTACGACAAGACCAAGCTCACGGAAGACAAGCTGCCGAAGTCGATGATGGATCTCGCCGATCCGGCTTGGAAGGGTCGTTGGGGCGCATCTCCTGGTGGCGCCGACTTCCAGGCCATCATTGGCGCGCTGCTGCAGCTGAAGGGCGAGGAAGCGACCACGGCTTGGCTGAAGGCCATGAAGGAAAACGCAACGCCTTACAAGGGCAACAGCGTTGCCATGAAGGCCGTCAATGCCGGCGAAGTCGAAGGCGCCGTGATCTACCATTATTACTGGTTCGGCGATCAGGCCAAGACCGGCGAAAACAGCAAGAACGTCAGCCTCCACTACTTCAAGAACGAAGATCCAGGCGCCTTCCTCAGCGTTTCCGGCGGTGGCGTGCTGAAGTCCAGCAAGCATCCGAAGGAAGCCCAGGCCCTGCTGAAGTGGATCACTTCCAAGGCTGGCCAGGACGTTCTGAAGAACGGCACGTCCTTCGAATACTCGGTTGCCGGCGATTCCAACGCCAAGCTGGTACCGATCGCCGACCTGAAGGCGCCGAAGGTCGAAGCCTCCAAGCTCGACAACAAGAAGGTCGTCGAACTGATGACCGCAGCCGGCCTGCTCTAAGGTTTTTGAGCCTCCCAAGGCTTTAGAGCCGCGCGTCGAAAGGCGCGCGGCTTTTTGCGTCAGTGCGTGGCGTGAGCTTTTAAAACCAATAGCTTACACGAATTCTCTGCTTCAATTTTCCCCGTTTGAAAAACCTCGGCCTAGAATAACGCCGTCCCGTCATCGGATACACCGGCAGGCGTGCCGGCGAGGCGGGATCGGCGCTGGGTGTTTGAGGAGGACGCAAGCTCTCTCATCCGGGGTTCGCAGAAAATGGTCTCCCTCCGGTGACGGCGGGTTCTATCGCGAGATAGGCCCGAGTTGAGCCCGGACGTGCCTGTGAGGCACACATGGTCTCGTCGCGAAGTTGGGCGAGAAGGCAGAGAGACCGGAGTTGCGGGCATAAACCGCCGAACGGGGCGCTGGGAAGCGCCATATCTTACTTACTCAATCGAGGTGATTTCCAGCGCCCCGTCCGAGTGAAGTTTGCATGGTGGAGACACGGGCTTTCGGGCGGCGTGGGGTTTTGGTGTGTCGGTAGTGGTGGGCGTAACGGTCGAAAGCTTGTGCCGTGTGATACCCCCCTC
>UBJO01000137.1 GCA_900465665.1 Hyphomicrobiales bacterium | reverse complement strand
GCTTTATGGCGAGACGCTGCCCAACCAGAACGGCGCGCCGATCCGGCTGGTCGTTCCCTGGAAATATGGCTTCAAGGGCATCAAGTCGATCGTGCGGATCACGTTGACGGACAAGGAGCCGAAGAACACCTGGCAGGTCACCAATTCGCAGGAATACGGCTTCTATGCCAACGTCAATCCGGCCGTCGATCATCCGCGCTGGAGCCAGGCGACCGAACGACGGATCGGAGAGAGCGGCTTCTTCGGCGCCAGCCGCCATCCGACGCTGCCGTTCAACGGGTATGGCGATGAGGTGGCGAGCCTCTATGCGGGCATGGACCTGAAGGCGAACTTCTGATGGCAACGCTCTCGTTCAGCCTGCCGAAGCGATGGCACTCGGCCTCCGTCTGGCTGCTCTATATCGTCGGGCTGCTGCCTGCCGCCTGGACCTTCTATCTCGGCGCCACCGACCAGCTGGGCGCCGATCCGGTCAAGACGTTCGAGCTGTTCCTCGGGCTGTGGGCGATCCGCTTCCTGGTGCTGACGCTCGCCGTCTCCCCTGCCCGCGATCTCCTCGGCTGGAACTATCTGCGCTATCGCCGCGCGCTCGGGCTTCTCTGTTTTTACTACGTGGTCATGCACTTCACGGTCTACATGGTCCTTGACCAAGCGCTCGACGTTTCCGCCGTCCTCGACGATGTGATGAAGCGGCCCTTCATCATGTTCGGCATGGCCGGCCTTGTGCTGCTCGTACCGCTGGCTGTCACTTCCAACAACCTGTCGATCCGGAAGCTCGGCTCGAAATGGATCTGGCTGCACAAGCTGATCTACATCATCGCCGCCTGTGGCGCGGTGCATTTCGCGCTGTCGACGAAGCTTCTGGATCTCGAGCAGTATGTCTATGTCGGCCTGATCATCCTGATGATCCTCTATCGGTCATGGCGGCCAATTGCGCGGAGCAGGAAGCGTAGCCGAAACGGGCAAGGCGGCAGAACGCGTCCTGCCCAGGCTGCCGGCTGAGCTCTTGTTTGAGACCGTGAGGGCTGACAGACTGCCCGCATGGAAGCCGCGTCGCCACTATACATCTACCGTGACCCGCATTTCGCCCCGGCCGGGGACACAGTCGTTGCCGCAGCGCCGCTTGACATCGTCGTAGACGCCTACGGTGGCGGCGGGCTCGTTGGCGAGGCTGGCCTAAGCGCGGCCTTTGGTGGCGCGATCGTCTTCAAGGACGACCTGACCGGGGCCTGTTTTCTTGGAGTATGGGGAAAGCGAAATGCTGCGCGTTTCAAGGCAGCGCTAGAGGCGCAGGGTGATGTCGAGATCATAGACGGCGCACCACCGGCGCGGCTTCAGCACTTCAGTAAGACCGGCAAGCGGCCGAAGCACACTCGATGACAGATCAATACCTCAAACGAAAACAGCCGGGCTTTTCAGCCCGGCTGTTTTGCTTCCGGCGAACCGGAAAATATTAAGCGGCTTCAGCAGCAGCTGCTTCGGCTTCAACGCGAGCCTTGTCGGCTGCGCCCTTGGCGAAGGTGTCGCGGTCAACGAATTCGATGACGGCGAGAGCGGCGTTGTCGCCCTGGCGGAAGCCAGCCTTCATGATACGCAGGTAGCCGCCGTTGCGGGTTGCGTAGCGCGAAGCGATCGTGTCGAAGAGCTTCGAAACAACAGCGGCGTCGCGGATCTGCGAGATCGCCTGACGACGAGCGTGCAGGTCGCCGCGCTTGCCGAGGGTTACGAGCTTTTCAACAATCGGACGGATTTCCTTTGCCTTCGGCAGGGTGGTCACGATCTGCTCATGGGTGATGAGCGAAGCCGCCATGTTGGCAAACATTGCCTTGCGGTGGCTAGCGGTTCTATTCAGCTTGCGGCCGGCTTTACCGTGGCGCATTGCTATTCTCCTTCACATGCAGGCATCTCGCCCGCCGTTTGATGGTTAGTATTGGTCTTCGTAACGCTTGGCGAGATCTTCGATGTTCTCAGGCGGCCATGCCGGCACTTCCATGCCGAGGTGCAGGCCCATGGAAGCGAGAACTTCCTTGATTTCGTTCAGCGACTTGCGACCAAAATTCGGCGTGCGGAGCATTTCTGCTTCGGTCTTCTGAATGAGGTCGCCGATGTAGACGATGTTGTCGTTCTTCAGGCAGTTTGCCGAGCGAACAGACAGTTCGAGTTCGTCCACCTTCTTGAGGAGAGCCGGGTTGAAAGCGAGTTCGGTGACTGCTTCTTCTTCGGTTTCCTTCTGCGGCTCGTCGAAGTTGACGAACACGCCAAGCTGATCCTGCAGGATGCGAGCCGCGAAAGCGACGGCATCTTCACCGGAGATCGAGCCATCGGTTTCGATGGTCATGTTCAGCTTGTCGTAGTCGAGAACCTGTCCTTCGCGGGTATTTTCAACCTTGTAGGACACCTTCTTGACCGGCGAATAAAGGCTGTCGACCGGGATGAGACCGATCGGAGCATCTTCCGCACGATTGCGATCGGCCGGAACATAGCCCTTGCCGTTGTTGACGGTGAATTCCATGCGGATTTCGGCGCCCTCGTCGAGCGTGCAGATCACATGCTCGGGGTTGAGGATTTCGATATCGCCGACCGTCTGGATGTCGCCAGCCGTTACAACGCCCGGACCCTGCTTACGCACGACCATGCGCTTTGCGTCGTCGCCATCCATCTTGATGGCGATTTCCTTGATGTTCAGGACGATGTCGGTGACATCTTCACGAACGCCAGGGATCGACGAGAATTCATGCAGCACGCCATCGATCTGCACGGCCGTCACTGCGGCACCGCGCAGCGAGGACAGCAGAACGCGGCGAAGCGCGTTGCCGAGGGTGAGGCCGAAACCGCGCTCCAGCGGCTCTGCTACGAGCGTCGCCTTGGTACGCGAGCTCGAAGAGAACTCGACCTTGTTCGGCTTGATCAATTCCTGCCAGTTTTTCTGAATCATATTTTTGCCTTCCGTTCGTTGCCACCATCCAATCGTGACAACCGAGCTTGAGAAGCATCGGGAGCGAGGATCCGCTCACCGATGTTGTGAATGGCGATGATCAGACGCGACGCTTCTTGCGCGGGCGGCAACCATTGTGCGGGATCGGGGTCACGTCGCGGATGGACGTGATCATGAAACCAGCAGCCTGGAGGGCGCGCAGAGCGGATTCACGACCCGAACCCGGACCGCAAACTTCAACTTCCAGCGACTTCATGCCGTGTTCCTGAGCCTTCTTGGCGCAGTCTTCAGCAGCGATCTGAGCGGCGAACGGGGTCGACTTGCGCGAGCCCTTGAAGCCCTTGGCGCCAGCAGACGACCAGGCAATGGCGTTGCCCTGTGCGTCGGTGATCGTGATCATCGTGTTGTTGAAGGTCGAGTTGACGTGAGCGACGCCCGACGAAATGTTTTTACGTTCGCGACGGCGAACGCGTACGGCTTCCTTGGCCATTTTAATCCCTTTCTTGGATCTCTGCACCGCCGTAATACCAGCGGCTACACCGGAACGAGACCTTGCGGCCCTGCCCCAAACTCAAAAGAGGCCGGCGCAGACCGCCAGCCCCCTCACCTCCGGTTTCCCGGAAATTACTTCTTCTTACCAGCGATAGCCTTTGCCGGGCCCTTGCGGGTACGAGCATTGGTGTGCGTGCGCTGACCGCGGACCGGAAGGCCACGACGATGACGCAGGCCGCGGTAGCAGCCGAGGTCCATCAGACGCTTGATGTTCATCGAGGTCTCGCGACGCAGGTCACCTTCGACCTGGTAATCGCGGTCGATGGTTTCGCGGATCTGCAGGACTTCAGCGTCGGTGAGCTGATTCACGCGACGATCAGCAGGAATACCGACCTTCTCGATGATTTCCTGTGCGAATTTCGGACCGATCCCGTGAATGTACGTCAGCGCGATTACAACGCGCTTTGCGGTCGGGATGTTGACGCCAGCGATACGTGCCACGCCTATTCTCCTTGCGTTCCAGTTGCCATCCGGCAAGTGGTGTCTCGTTACACGACCTTGAAAGGCCGCAATTACAATTCAGGTTCTCAACAAGTCAAAACGATCGAACCCGGAATTCCTATCGGAAGTCCGCGCCGATCGCATCAGATATCGCGAGTTGGCGCGGTGTTTAACGGAATCAGTGCTGAAAAGCAACCGCTCCCGCCAAGTTTTATTTCCAAAGCCTTACAGCTTCGAAAGTATGCGCTCGATCTCGCCGGTGACGTGATCGATGTCTGCCATGCCATCCACCGACTGCAACTTGCCCTTGGCATAGTAGTAGCCGATCAGCGGCGATGTTTCTTTGTAGTAAGCGCCGAGACGCGTCACCACGGTTTCGCGGTTGTCATCGGGACGACGCTTGAAGTGAGTCGAACCACAGCGGTCGCAGACGCCCTCCACCTTCGGCTTGACGTTGGTGTCGTGATAGCCGGCACCACAGTTCGCACAGGTGTAGCGGCCCGAAACGCGGTCCGCAAGGATAGCGTCGTCGACCTGGATCTCGACGACCTTCGACAGTTCGATGCCCTTGCCCTTGAGCATGGCTTCCGTCGCATCGGCCTGAACCAGCGTACGCGGGAAACCGTCGAGGATGAAGCCATTCTCGCAATCGGGCTGGTCGATACGCTCCGACACGATTGCGATGACGATGTCGTCAGAGACCAGCTTGCCAGCATCCATGACGGCCTTGGCGCGCTTGCCGACTTCGGTACCGGCCTGAACGGCGGCGCGAAGCATGTCACCCGTGGAAAGTTGCGGAATGCCGTACTTTTCCACGATCCGCTGAGCTTGAGTCCCCTTACCCGCGCCCGGCGGCCCCAAAAGTATAAGTCTCATCGACCCCTCTTTCCTCCACGCAACTTCGATTTCTTGATCAGGCCTTCGTACTGCTGCGCGATCAGGTGACCCTGAATCTGCGCGACCGTGTCAAGAGTTACGCTAACGACAATCAAAAGCGAAGTGCCACCAAGGGATAATGGGATCCCTGTCTGCGACACGAGGATTTCCGGAAGAATGCAGACGAATACGAGGTAGATCGCGCCGATGACCGTGATGCGGGTCAGCACGTAATCGATGTACTCGGCGGTGCGCTCACCGGGACGGATGCCCGGGATGAAGCCGCCATGCTTCTTCAGATTGTCGGCCGTGTCCTTCGGATTGAAGACGATGGCCGTATAGAAGAACGCGAAGAAGGCGATCAGCAGACCGTAGAGGAGCATGTAGAGCGGCTGGCCATGGCCAAGAGCCGCGACAATCGAGGTCACCCAGGTCGGCATGTTGGTGGTGCTGGCGAAGCCCGCGATCGTTGCCGGCAGGAGCAGCAGCGAGGACGAGAAGATCGCCGGGATAACGCCCGAGGTATTGAGCTTCAGCGGCAGGTGCGAGGTATCGCCCTGGAACATGCGGTTGCCCACCTGGCGCTTCGGATACTGGATCAGAAGGCGGCGCTGGGCGCGTTCGACGAAGACGATGATCGCGATGACGGCGATCGCAACGACGATGACCAACAGGATAAGGCTCGTCGACAGCGCGCCTGTGCGGCCGAGTTCGAGCGTACCGGCAAGAGCCGCAGGCAGACCAGCAGCGATGCCGGCGAAGATGATGAGCGAGATGCCGTTACCGATACCGCGCGAGGTGATCTGCTCGCCGAGCCACATCAGGAACATCGTGCCGCCGAGCAGCGTGATGACGGTGGAGACGCGGAAGAAGATGCCCGGATCGACCACGAGCCCCTGCCCGCTCTCCAGACCAATGGCAATGCCATAAGCCTGCAGCGTACCGAGAAGCACGGTGCCGTAACGGGTGTACTGGTTGATGATCTTGCGGCCCTGCTCGCCTTCCTTCTTCAGGTTTTCGAGCGCAGGCACGACCGAGGTCATCAGCTGCACGATAATCGAAGCGGAAATGTAAGGCATGATGCCGAGCGCGAAGATCGCCATGCGCTGAACAGCGCCGCCCGAGAACATGTTGAAGAGGCCGAGAATGCCGCCTGCCTGCCCCTGGAAGGCCTGTGCATAGGCCTGCGGGTTGAGGCCGGGAAGCGGAATGTGCGTTCCCAACCGATAGACGAGGAGAGCTGCCAGTGTAAACCACAGGCGCTTCTTGAGATCCTCGGCTTTGGCGAAGGTCGAGAAATTGAGGTTGGAAGCCAACTGTTCCGCTGCAGACGCCATGCGTATCTCCGCGCTACCGGTTTCGGGCTCTGACCAAGCGAAAGGCAGAACGCCGGATCGGCATTTCTGAATTATTCAAAAGCGGGCTTCGGACGGATTGCGGGCGCAACCTATGCCTCACCCTGTTGTTCGTTTAACCTGTCCTGACGCACGTGCATCCGACCGGTTTTTGTGAGGCTCACATATGGGAGCAAAACCGCCCGGTGTGAAGCACCCCGGGCGGTTTATCATAGATTAAATTATTCTGCAGCTGCGGCAGAAAGAAGCGTGACGGAACCGCCAGCCTTTTCGATCTTTTCGACAGCCGGCTTGGAAGCGCCAGCAACTTCGAACTTGACCTTTGCCTTCAGCTCGCCGTCGGCGAGAACGCGAACGCCGTCCTTGACGCGACGGATAACGCCGGCAGCCTTGAGAGCTGCTGCATCAACCGTGGACTTGGCGTCGAGCTTGCCAGCGTCGATAGCAGCCTGAACACGCTCCAGGGACACGACAACGAAGTCGGCCTTGAAGATGTTGTTGAAGCCGCGCTTCGGCAGGCGACGGTAGATTGGCATCTGACCGCCTTCGAAGCCGTTGATGGCTACGCCCGAACGGGACTTCTGACCCTTGACACCGCGACCACCGGTCTTGCCGGAGCCCGAACCGATACCGCGGCCGAGGCGCTTGCGGCTATGGGTCGAACCTTCGTTGTCTTTGATTTCATTGAGTTTCATAGCGAATACTCCCTGCTTACTTCTCGTCGACGATGCGAACGAGATGCTGGACAGCACGGATCATGCCACGAACGGAAGGGGTATCTTCCAGCGTGCGACGACGGTGCATCTTGTTCAGCCCGAGACCGATCAGCGTGCGCTGCTGGACATCCGGACGGCGAATCGGGCTGCCGATCTGCTCGACGGTAACCGTCTTTGCTTCGGTCTTCTTTGTAGCCTTGGCCATGGATCAGCTCCTCTTATTCTTCAGAAGCGTTACCGGAAGCGGCACGGCGAGCCTGAAGCGTTGCATACTTGATGCCGCGCTGTGCTGCGATGTCCTTCGGGTGAACCTGGTGCTTCAGAGCGTCGAAGGTAGCGCGAACCATGTTGTATGGGTTCGAGGAACCGGTCGACTTGGCGACGACGTCGTGAACGCCGAGCGTTTCGAAAACAGCGCGCATCGGACCACCGGCGATGATACCGGTACCGACCTTGGCCGAACGAAGCAGAACCTTGCCGGCGCCGTGGCGGCCGTGAACGTCGTGATGCAGCGTACGGCCGTCACGCAGCGGTACGAAGATCAGTTCGCGCTTGGCAGCTTCAGTTGCCTTGCGGATTGCTTCCGGCACTTCACGTGCCTTACCGTGACCAAAGCCAACGCGGCCCTTCTGGTCACCGACGACGACGAGGGCTGCGAAACCGAAACGACGGCCGCCCTTGACGACCTTGGCGACGCGGTTGATCGCGACCAGCTTGTCGACGAATTCGCTATCGCGCTCTTCGCGGTTCTGGCGATCGTCGCGCGAACCTTTTCTTTCCTGTGCCATTGTCCTTTTCCTTTTTCTTTTGCGGGTGGAACGGCAGACAACACGAGGACCGCATCAGCCTCCCCTATCGAGGAGCGTTTGCGGTCCGGTTAAAATCCGGCCGGAGCGCTGGGCTCCGGCCGGAAATTCATTAGAAGGTCAGACCGCCTTCGCGGGCTGCATCTGCCAGGGCCTTGATACGGCCGTGATAGATGAAGGCGCCACGGTCGAATACGACTTCCTTGACACCAGCCTTGGAGGCGCGCTCGGCGACGAGCTTGCCAACGGCGGCGGCTGCCGCGGTGTCAGCACCGGTCTTCAGAGAACCGCGCAGGTCCTTATCGAGCGTCGAGGCAGCCGCGAGGGTCTTGCCGGCAACATCGTCGATAACCTGAACGTAGATGTTCTTCGAGGAGCGATGAACCGACAGGCGCGGACGGCCATTGGCCACCGACTTGAGATGACGGCGCACGCGGTTGGCACGACGTGCAAGTGCTTCTTTCCTGCTAGCCATTTCGCGTGATCCTTACTTCTTCTTGCCTTCTTTGCGAACGATACGTTCGCCGGCATACTTGACGCCCTTGCCCTTGTAAGGCTCAGGACCGCGGTATTCGCGGATTTCAGCGGCAACCTGGCCGACCTGCTGCTTATTGATGCCAGTGACAACAATTTCAGTAGGCTTCGGCACAGCGATCGTGATGCCGACCGGCGGCTCATAAACCACGTCGTGGCTGAAACCGAGAGCGAGCTGCAGGTTCTTGCCCTGAAGCGACGCGCGGTAACCAACGCCGTTGATTTCGAGCTTGCGCTCGTAGCCGTCCTTAACACCCGTGAAGATGTTCTCGATCATCGTGCGGGACATGCCCCACTTCGAACGAGCATCCTTCGACTGCGTGAGCGGCGTCACGACAACCGCATTGTTTTCGAGCTTAACGCCGACTTCGTCGTTTGCGACGAAGAACAGCTCGCCCTTCGGGCCCTTTGCAGTAACCTTCTGGCCTTCGACCGTAGCCGTAATCCCAGCAGGAATCTGAACGGGCTTCTTACCGATACGAGACATTTTTATATCCTGTCTGTTCGCTATGGAGATCGATGCTCGGTATTAGAATACCGAGCAAAGAACCTCGCCACCAACGTTCTGTTCGCGAGCCTGGTGATCAGCCATCACACCCTTCGGAGTCGAAAGGATGGTGATGCCGAGACCGTTCGCGACCTGCGGAATGGACTTGACCGAGACATAAACCCGGCGGCCCGGCTTGGACACACGGCCGATCTCACGGATCACCGATGCGCCTTCGTAGTACTTCAACTCGATGTTGATTTCAGACTTGCCATTGCCGAAATCGACAAGAGCGTAGCCACGGATGTAGCCTTCAGCCTGGAGAACATCGAGAACACGTGCACGGAGCTTCGAAGCAGGCGTCGAGACCGACGACTTGCGGCGGGAAGCGCCGTTACGGATGCGGGTGAGCATATCGCCCAACGGATCAGTCATTGTCATCTAACCTGCTCCTTACCAGCTGGACTTGACGATGCCCGGCACCTTGCCGAGATTGCCGAGTTCACGCAGCGCGATACGCGACATGCGCAGTTTGCGGTAGTATGCGCGCGGACGGCCCGATACTTCACAACGGTTGCGAATACGGGTCTTCGATCCATCGCGCGGCAGGGATGCCAGCTTGATCGAGGCCTTGAACCGGTCTTCGATCGGAAGAGCCTGGTTCATGATGATCGCCTTCAACTCGGCGCGCTTAGCGGCCTGGTTGGCGACCGTAATACGGCGGCGCTTGTTCTTTTCAACTGCGCTGGTCTTCGCCATGTGTGGTTCCTTTTCTACGCTCGTCGTTACGGTTACTGACGGAACGGGAAGTTGAACTCTGTGAGCAGAGCCCGTGCTTCGTCGTCCTTGGTGGCCGTCGTGCAAACGATGATGTCCATGCCCCACATCTGATCAACCTTATCGTAGTTGATCTCAGGGAACACAATGTGCTCCTTGATGCCCATGGCGAAGTTGCCACGGCCGTCAAAGCTCTTCGGGTTCAGGCCGCGGAAGTCGCGAACGCGCGGAAGCGCGATGTTCACGAGACGGTCCAGGAACTCGTACATGCGAGCGCCGCGCAGGGTAACCTTTGCGCCGATCGGCATATCTTCGCGGACCTTGAAGCCAGCGATGGAGTTGCGTGCACGGGTGATGACCGGCTTCTGACCAGCAATAGCGGCCAGGTCAGCTGCGGCAACAGTCGGCTTCTTCGAATCAGCCGTTGCTTCACCAACACCCATGTTGATTACGATCTTGTCGAGCTTCGGAATCATCATCTCGTTGGCGTAGGAGAACTTCTCCTGCATCGCCGCACGGATGCGCTCGACATATTCCTTCTTGAGCCGCGGCTCGTACTTTGCCTGAGCCATCAGATCACCTCACCGGAACGCTTGGCCACACGGACCTTCTTGCCGTCAACAACCTTGAAACCAACGCGGGTCGGCTTGCCGTCCTTGTCGATGATCGAGACGTTGGACAAGTGAACCGAGGCTTCCTTGCTGATGATGCCGGCTTCCTGGGTCTGCGTCTGGCGCTGGTGGCGCTTTACGACGTTGACGCCACGGACTACGGCGCGATCTTCCTTGGGCAGAACCTGAAGGACTTCGCCGGTACGGCCCTTGTCCTTGCCTGCGAGCATGACGACCGTGTCGCCCTTACGAATCTTTTGCATCGTTCGTGCTCCTTACAGTACTTCTGGAGCGAGCGAGATGATCTTCATGTGGTTCTTGGCGCGAAGTTCGCGCGGAACCGGTCCGAAGATACGGGTGCCGATCGGCTCTTTCTTGTTGTCGATGAGGACTGCTGCATTGGTGTCGAAGCGGATGATGGAACCATCTACGCGACGGATTTCCTTGGCGGTGCGAACGACAACCGCCTTCATCACGTCACCCTTCTTCACGCGGCCGCGCGGAATAGCTTCCTTGATCGAAACGACGATAACGTCGCCGATCGAGGCATACTTGCGCTTAGAACCGCCCAGCACCTTGATGCACATGACACGACGTGCGCCGGAATTATCCGCCACGTCGAGGTTTGTTTGCATCTGAATCATATCAGGTCGCCTTCTTGTGTTTACCGGAATGGTTGGGCTGTCGCCCCCTACCCCGGCATATGAAAATTGTCAGCCGGCCGCTTGCCACGAGAGCAGGCGAAAACACGGCATTAGCTTGACTAGCGCGGGATCGATCGTGCCAGGGTGGTTTCCCAAACGGGACCTTCCGTGCGCTCAAAGCAAAAGAACGCTCGACGAACGAGCGTTCTGACGCTGCTTCATACAGAAATTTCCGCGAGACGCAAGGCCTCGCGAGAAATTCTTACTTTGCCTGGCCGGAAATGACCGTCCAGCACTTGTCCTTGGAGATCGGCGCGCATTCCTCGATGGATACGGTATCGCCAATCTTGTACTGATTGTTTTCGTCGTGGGCCTTGTACTTCTTGGAACGACGAACGGTCTTCTGCATCAGCGGATGAGCGAAACGACGCTCAACGCGGACAACTACAGTCTTCTCGTTCTTGTCGCCAACGACGACGCCCTGCAGGATGCGCTTCGGCATATTCTTAGGCCTTTGCTTCTGCCGCCTTCTGGCGGGCAATGGTTTTCACGCGGGCGATGTCCTTGCGAACTTCGTTGACGCGGGAGGACTTTTCGAGCTGACCGGTGGCCTTCTGGAAGCGCAGGTTGAACTGCTCCTTCTTCAGGTCGGCGAGCTTGTCCTTGAGCTGATCGGCCGTCAGGCCGCGAACTTCTTCGGCTTTCATGTGCCTTGCTCCTTACTCTGCAATGCGCTGTACGAAGCGCGTCTTGACCGAGAGCTTGGCAGAGCCGAGGCGAAGCGCTTCGCGAGCGATTTCTTCGCTGACGCCGTCGATCTCGAACATCATGCGGCCTGGCTTGACCTTGCATGCCCAATATTCAACAGAGCCCTTACCCTTACCCATACGGACTTCGGTCGGCTTTGCGGTTACCGGAACATCCGGGAACACGCGGATCCATACACGGCCAGCACGCTTCATGTAGCGCGTGATCGCGCGGCGGGCCGCTTCGATCTCGCGTGCATTTACGCGGTTTGGCTCCTGAGCCTTAAGGCCGAATTCACCGAAGGCGAGGTCGGAACCACCCTTGGCGACGCCCTTGATGCGGCCCTTAAATTGCTTGCGGTACTTGGTACGCTTTGGCTGCAACATTTTCTTATTCTCCGAACTTATCTGCCACCAACGCTATTAAGCGTTGTCGCGGCGACGATCGCGGTCACGGCTAGCCGGACCCTGAGCATCACCCTCGAGTGCGCGGCGCTCGGAGGCCATCGGATCGTGCTCAAGGATTTCGCCCTTGAAGATCCAAACCTTGATGCCGCAGATACCGAAAGCGGTTTCCGCTTCGGCTGTGCCGTAGTCGATGTCAGCGCGCAGCGTATGCAGCGGCACGCGACCTTCGCGGTACCATTCCGTACGAGCGATTTCAGCACCGCCGAGACGGCCCGCGCAGGTGATCTTGATGCCTTCGGCGCCAAGACGCATTGCGGACTGAACGGCGCGCTTCATGGCGCGACGGAAAGCAACACGACGCTCGAGCTGCTGAGCGATCGACTGAGCGACCAGAACAGCGTCGACTTCCGGCTTGCGAACTTCAACGATGTTGAGGTGCGTTTCGGAGTTCGTCATGTCCGACAGCTTCTTGCGGAGCTTGTCGATGTCTGCGCCCTTCTTGCCGATGATCAGGCCCGGACGAGCCGAGTGGATCGTGACGCGGCACTTCTTGTGCGGACGCTCGATAACCACCTTGGAGATACCAGCCTGCTTCAGTTCGCTCATGACGAACTTGCGCATCTTCAGGTCTTCGTGCAGCAGCTGACCGTATTCGGCATTGTCCGCGAACCAGCGGCTATCCCAGGTACGGTTGATGCCAAGACGGAAACCAATTGGATTGATTTTCTGACCCATTATGCGGCCTCCTCGGTGGCGGCTTCAACTTCGCGAACAACGATCGTGAGGTGCGCAAAGGGCTTTTCGATGCGCGATGCACGACCACGGCCACGAGCGTGGAAACGCTTCATGACGATCGACTTGCCGACGTAAGCTTCCGCTACGACCAGCGAGTCAACGTCGAGATCATGGTTGTTCTCGGCGTTTGCGATCGCAGATTCGAGCGTCTTCTTGACGGCGCCTGCGATGCGCTTGCGGGAGAATTCCAGCTCAGCGAGTGCGCGCTCGACCTTCTTGCCGCGGATAGCCGCGGCAACCAGGTTGAGCTTCTGTGGGCTGACGCGGAGCGTGCGGGCGACTGCTTGCGCCTCGTTGTCCTTCAGCCGGCGTTCGGCTTTTGCCTTGCCCATCGTTACTTCCTCTTTGCCTTCTTGTCCGCACCGTGACCGTAGTAGGTCCGGGTCGGAGAGAATTCACCGAATTTGTGACCGACCATGTCTTCATTGACGTTGACCGGAATATGCTTGCTGCCGTTGTAGACGCCGAAGGTGAGACCGACGAACTGGGGCAGGATCGTGGAGCGACGGCTCCAGATCTTGATTACTTCTGCACGTCCGCCTTCACGAACCTTCTCAGCCTTCTTGAGAAGATAGCCGTCAACGAACGGACCTTTCCATACTGAACGAGCCATTGGAGACTTCCTCTCTTACTTCTTACGCTGATGACGCGAGCGCATGATCATCTTGTCGGTCGACTTGTTCGACCGGGTGCGCTTGCCCTTGGTCGGCTTACCCCAAGGGGTAACCGGGTGACGACCACCGGAAGTGCGGCCTTCACCACCACCGTGCGGGTGGTCGACAGGGTTCATGACAACACCGCGGTTATGCGGACGCTTGCCGCGCCATACGGTACGACCGGCCTTGCCGTCGTTGATGTTGGCGTGGTCAGGGTTCGAAACCGCACCGATCGAAGCAAGGCAGGAGCCCGGCACGAGGCGCTGTTCGCCAGAGTTCAGACGAAGGATCGCCAGACCCGCATCGCGGCCTACGAGCTGTGCGTAGGAACCAGCGGAGCGAGCGATCTGACCGCCCTTGCCCGGCTTCATTTCCACGTTGTGGATGATGGAGCCAACCGGGATGTACTGCAGGGGCATGGTGTTGCCCGGCTTTACGTCCACAGCCTTTTCAGAGGCGATGACCTTGTCGCCGGCAGCAAGGCGCTGCGGAGCGATGATGTAGGCCTGTTCGCCGTCGGCGTAGGAGATGAGCGCGATGAACGCGGTACGGTTCGGGTCGTATTCGATACGCTCGACCGTGCCTTCAACTTCGAACTTGCGACGCTTGAAGTCGATCAGACGATACGTACGCTTGTGACCGCCGCCGATGAAGCGAGCCGTGATGCGACCGAGGTTGTTACGACCGCCGCTCTTGGTCAGACCCTGCGTCAGCGCCTTGACCGGCTTGCCCTTGTAGAGCGAAGAGCGGTCGACGATGACCAGCTGACGCTGGCTCGGGGTCGTAGGATTGAATGTTTTCAATGCCATGTTTTTATTCCTCAGAGACCGGTGGAGACGTCGATCGTCTGGCCTTCAGCCAAAGTCACGATTGCCTTCTTCACGTCCTTCTGCTTGCCGACAAAACCGCGGAAACGACGGGTCTTGCCCTTGCGGAGCAGAGTGTTGACGGCCGTGACCTTGACGCCGAAGAGCGCCTCGACTGCAGCCTTGATTTCCGGCTTCGACGCCGTCTTAGCGACGTTGAAAACAACCTGGTTGTTTTCCGATACCAGAGTGGACTTTTCGGTGATCGACGGCGAGACGATCACATCATAGTGGCGAAGATCGGTCACTTGAAACGCTCCTCTAGAGCTTCAACGGCAGCCTTGGAAAGCACGAGCTTGCCACGGCGCACGATGTCATAAACGTTGATGCCCTGGATCGGCAGAACATCGATGTTCGGGATGTTCTTGGCTGCGAGCTTGAAGTTGCCATCAAGTTCGGCGCCGCCGATGAAGAGAGCGTTGGTCAGGCCGAGCGTTGCGAAGGTCGAAGCCAGAGCCTTGGTCTTTGCTTCAGCAGCAACCAGGTTGTCGATGATGATGACATCATCGGACTTCAGCTTAGCCGACAGAGCCAGACGCAGGCCGAGAGCGCGAACCTTCTTCGGAAGGTCGTGTTCGTGGCTGCGAGCAACCGGGCCGTGAGCCTTACCACCGCCGCGGAACTGCGGAGCACGAGCCGAATGGTGACGAGCGCGGCCCGTACCCTTCTGCTTGTACATCTTGGCGCCGGTGCGCCATACGTCGGCGCGGCCCTTTGCCTGGTGAGTGCCCTGCTGCTTCTTGGCAAGCTGCCAGCGGATTACGCGGGCGAGAATGTCTTCGCGGGGCTCGAGACCGAAAATCGCGTCAGAAAGAGAAACCTTCCCTGCGTCTTTTCCCTCGAGGGTCTTGACGTTGAATTCCATTGGTCTGGCTCCCTTACTTCGCGGCCGACTTGACGGCGTCGCGCACGATGATCCAGGCACCCTTGGAACCGGGTACTGCACCCTTGATCAGGATCAGACCACGATCTTCGTCGGTCGAAACCACTTCAAGGTTCTGAGTCGTTACGCGCGTCTGGCCCATGTGACCAGCCATCTTCTTGTTCTTGAAAACCTTGCCCGGGTCCTGGCGCGAGCCGGTCGAACCGTGCGAGCGGTGCGAAACCGACACACCGTGCGTGGCGCGCAGACCGCCGAAGCCGTGACGCTTCATGGCGCCGGCAAAGCCCTTACCAATCGTCGTGCCGGTGACATCGACGAGCTGACCGGTGGCGAAGTGGCCAGCCTTGAGCTCGGTGCCGACGTCAAGCAGGTTGTCTTCCGAAACACGGAATTCAGCGAGCTTGGCCTTCGGCTCGACGTTGGCAATAGCGAAATTGCCGCGCATCGCCTTGGACGTGTTCTTGACCTTCGCCGTGCCAGCACCAAGCTGAACTGCGGCGTAGCCGTTCTTTTCTACTGTGCGCTGGGCTACGACCTGGCAGCCTTCCATACGCAGTACTGTTACCGGAACATGTTCGCCGGCGTCGTTATAGACGCGGGTCATGCCGACCTTCTGTGCAATCACACCTGAACGCATCGGTTCAATCCTTCCAACTCAGCTCGAGCTAGGCTCAGAGCTTGATCTCAACATCGACACCAGCGGCGAGATCGAGCTTCATCAGCGCGTCTACCGTCTGCGGTGTCGGGTCAACGATGTCGAGGAGGCGCTTATGCGTGCGCATCTCGAACTGCTCGCGGCTCTTCTTGTCGATGTGTGGGGACCGGTTTACCGTAAACTTCTCGATGCGAGTCGGAAGCGGAACGGGGCCCCGGACGCTTGCGCCGGTGCGCTTCGCCGTCGACACGATCTCGCGCGTCGAAGCGTCGAGAATGCGGTGATCGAACGCCTTCAGGCGAATGCGGATATTTTGGCCGTTCATTCGACGTTATCCTTGTGTTTGTTACTTACGCGCCCTTGTTCAAGGCACGGGTTGTTTTCTTCCCTAAAGGCGGACCACCGGTTTCAAAGATCGAGAGGGACGTCGGAAACCGGCATCCCTATCCAGTCTTCAGGCCTTTCGGCCACCTTTATGTTAGCTTCAGTCTGCCGCTTCGAAACAACGAAGCAGCGCGCAAACAGCGCTTGCGCGCCATGTGCCGTATTTCTTTGTAATAAGCAAGCGGCTAAAGCCACTTGCTTCATAATAATGTCATCGAAGCGGCCGTCCCTTGCGAGACGGCCGATCTCAATGATTACTCGATGATCGAGGCAACGATGCCAGCGCCGACGGTACGACCGCCTTCGCGGATAGCGAAGCGCAGCTTTTCTTCCATCGCGATCGGAACGATCAGCTCAACGGCAACCGTGACGTTGTCGCCAGGCATAACCATTTCCGTGCCTTCCGGCAGAGAAACGATGCCGGTCACGTCGGTCGTGCGGAAGTAGAACTGCGGACGGTAGTTCGTGAAGAACGGCGTATGACG
>UBJO01000138.1 GCA_900465665.1 Hyphomicrobiales bacterium | reverse complement strand
GGCTGCCGATTCCGATGAAGCCGCCCCTTTGTTCCGAGATGATTGCGCCCCGTGATTCCGGGATGATCTCGCCCCCTCTTCGAGGAGGTCTGCAGGCAGTTATTGTTGTCAGTTCGTTCAGGCTTGGTGTCAAGCGCTGCGCGGCAGGTTTCGGCGCAGACTGTCGCCGCTTAACTCGACGCGGTGGGCATTGTGGACGAGGCGATCCAGGATGGCATCGGCACAGGCCGGGTCTCCAATGACGCCATGCCAGGCCGATACGGGGAGCTGGCTCGTAATGATCGTTGACCGGCGGCCATAGCGGTCCTCGAGTATTTCTAAAAGATCGTGCCGCGCCTGTTCGTTGAGCGGTTCGAGACCCCAATCATCCAAGATCAGGACCTGGACATGACCCAGTGTCCGTTGCAGCCGGGCATACCTGCCGTCGCCGCGAGCAAGCGCGAGCTGGGCAAACAGCCTTGGGACACGCTGATAAAGAACAGAGCGATCGTCACGGCACGCCTTGTGACCGAGTGCGCAAGCTAGCCAGCTTTTTCCGACACCTGAGGGGCCGCAGATTGCCAGATTGTCGTGAGCATTAATCCAGTCGCCCCCGAGAAGCTTCATGAAGAGTGCGCGATCGAGACCGCGTGCACTGCGATAGTCGACATCTTCCGGGGTCGCCTGGTGGCGCAGCTTGGCGAACCTGAGCCGGGCAGCAAGCTTGCGATCGTAGCGGGAACTCCATCCCCGTTCGAGCAGCAATCCCAGCCACTCAGCGTGCGAGAGCTGTTCGGCTTCACCGTTGGAGATGAGCTCCCCAAAGGCCTTTGCCATGCCGGCCAGGCCCATGGCGTTGAGTTTGTCGAGTGTTGGATGAGCAAGCATTCTTCTTTCTCCTTAGTGGTAGTAGCGAGGTCCGCGGATGTTTTCGTGGTGGATAGGCTCATGCGAGGCTGGTCCATTGGTGGAGGCGGCTCGATCGAGATGATTGTCGAGGATGGAGCGCACCGAACCGTAGGTCCGGGCTCCGATCTCCAGCGCACGGCTGCAAGCGGCATTCACTCTGTCGCGCCCAAAGCCCTTGTTCAGACGGATAATTCCCATGCAGGCTCGAAAGCCCTGCTCCGGGTGCGGCCGGTCGGAGAGGATCTTTTCGCATAGCAACGCAACCTCCGGCCCGATGGACGTGGCCTCGCGTTGAATGCGTTCGATCGTCCAGTCGGCAAAACGGCGGTGGGCCGAGGGCATGTGATCGGGGGTCGTCGTGTGCTTGCCGTTACCACTGGAGCGGCGATGAGCGGCTATCCGTTCGCCTTTGTGGAAGATCTCGATCGTATTGGCGGTGATGCGCGCCTCGACTTGCTCGCGAGCGAAGCGATAAGGGACGGAGTAATAATGCCGCTCGATCTCGACGTGGTAATCCAATCCAGCACGCCGGATACGCCATTCCGCAAAGACATAGCGTTCCACAGGCAATGGCCTTAGAGCAGGCCGGTCAAGCTCTTCGAATAATTGGCGGCGCGTGACGCCGACCCGGCGAAGGACCCGCCTGTCGTTGAGATCATGCAGCAAGTCGGCGATCGCCGCGTTGACCTCGGCGAGATTGTAGAAGGTGCGATGGCGAAGGCGGCCCAACAGCCAGCGTTCGACGATACGAACCGCGGCCTCGACTTTCGCCTTGTCACGAGGGCGTCGCGGCCGCGTCGGCAGGACGGCGCTACCATAATGCGCCGCCATCGCGCTATACGTCCGGTTGACCTGAGGATCGAAGTGGCACGCCTTGATGATCGCCACCTTGGCATTGTCCGGAACAAGCAACGCCGGCGCGCCGCCGAAGAACTCCAGCGCCTGGACATGGCATTCAATCCACTCGGGAAGCGTTTCGCTCCAGCGCGCTTGGGCGTAGGAGAGGCTCGATGCACCCATGACCGCAACGAACAGGTGGGCCTGTCGTGTCATGCCAGACAATCGGTCGACTACGACGCTAACGGTGTCGCCGGCATAATCGACGAACAGCTTGTCGCCGGCTGCATGATCCTGCCGCATCGTGACCGGTAGCTTCAACGCCCAGCCGCGATAAAGGTCGCAGTATCGACTATAGCGATAACCATCCGGATGAAGACCGATGTATTCGTC
>UBJO01000140.1 GCA_900465665.1 Hyphomicrobiales bacterium | reverse complement strand
CGCCCGAACATCCCGGCCTCCGCTTGATTCCCATCCGCCGAGACAGTGATAACCGAGCCGATACCACTACACAGGAAATAGACATAATCGATTGGCCCATTTGCGTCGACAACGACAAAACCTTGCCGAAGATCGATCGCCTCGAGGTTACCAGCGATAGCGTTATATTCTGCCGTCGGCAGACTAGCGAGCAGCCGGTTGTGTGTTGTTGACGGATCAAAGGCTGACATGAGACTTCAATGATATTGGATGAAGCTGCGAGTATGGCTCGCATGCCTAAATTCGTCGGCTGTATAACATCCTCCCGTTGTTCATGTTCTTGGGTACGCTGGCGGACATTGCAAACGCTGGGTCTGCCAACAGCGGACTGTTGAGACCCTGCGCTGATAGTGACTTGCCACTCCTTTCAGGAAGCACCGTGCCTTCTCCAGGTTGGCTCCTCCGCTTGGCGACATCCACCATTGCGGGGAAATGAGCCACCGGCTCTGGAGGCTCAGGCGCTAACGGCGCGCACACGACCGGCGGGATGAACGGTGGTTCGAACAGAACAGCGGCGGCTGCGGACAGGACGACTGTGATTGAGTGGACAACAGACCTACCGACGGCGACTCCAACGACTTTGTAAAACGCGCGCCTCCCCTCCACGCCCAATCTTCCGGTCACGAGCTATTCAAGCGCGCTGTCGACAGGCAAGACGTGAATTGTCGTTGCTGCGTTAATGGTCTGGCTGAAAAACGCGCACCAATCCCCGCACAATCGCCCAGCCTCCAACACAAGGTCAAAGATGAGCCAGACTTACTCAACACCACTGGCAGTGTTGACCATCTCATTGAACTCGACGCAGGGTCTTCTATTTCGAATACCTTGCTGATAATCGCCATATTGCTTCCAAAAAAGCTTGCTTCGGTGGCTGCGTTCTCCACACACCCTGTAGCGAAAAGGACCGGCATATTGGGCCTAAATTGGCCGGCAAACCTCTGCGAACAGCGCATGTATCTTGGACATGCGAAGCAGTTGTCGAAAAATAAGAATAACCACGGACACGATTGGCATGTCTTTCAACATCCAGACTACAACGAGAGGCGTCGGCCGTGAGACTTTGTACGGTATCGAACAAAGGAACTTTTGCCCTTTTTAAAACGTCACTGGAGTGACGAACACCAGGAGGTTCATATGAACGAGCACGACGAACCATCCCTTGCGCCCTCCACCGACACCCCAGCAACTAACCGAGACAAGGTTCGGTTCGGCCGAGGCGCGGTTTGGGTCGGCCTAGCTATCGCTTTGGCCGCTTTCGCGCTTTATATCGGTATTGGCCTTTATGGTGGGTATCACGCGGTGCGTTGACCGCGGAGATACATTGCCCGTCTATCTGGATTTCAGTGTATTTTGACAGCGATACGTGAATCCCGCGGATCGTTTCCCCGGTCCTAGGTACACTGGAAACCCTGTGATTTAAGCGCCTGAGGGATGGAGAGACTGCGATATCGGGAATCAGGGACGGCCCGGAGCTACCCATTGCGAGGCAGAGCTTACCGGCCCGAGCCGACATCGTGAGAAAAGGCATTCGGGTCAACTCCGTCTCTCGCGGGCCGATCTGGATGCTACTGATCCTATCCATAATGGTGCGAGAAAAAGATCAGCAAGTTCGGCGAGCACACCATGATCGGCCGCGCCGGTCAGCCGGCGGAAGTGGCAAGAGCCTATCTGATCCTGCCATCTGAGCTATGGAGCTACATGACCGGCGCCGCATCATGGTTAAGCACCAAGGGCACTTTGACAACGACTAACAAAGACGTGGCTGGTCATTCCTGCCAGCCGAAGACGCTGCGGCCCCCGAAGCTCGCGCTGTCTCGAAATTCGCCAGCGATGAACTCCTTGAGATCGGGGCCGGTGACATAGCGCTCAAGCTGGCGCGCCTGAATATCGAGGCGCTGCAGGGCGGCAAGTTCTTCTTCGCGCCCCAATCGACCCTTCGCAACGGCTGATCTCATGACGTTGATGGTTTCGTCGTAGACCTTCAGCGGCACGGGAAACGGATGACGGTCCTTGCCGCCATGAGCAATGGAAAATCGCGCGGGATCAGAAAACCGACAGGGAGCGCCGTGGACCACTTCCGCTACCATCGCGAGCGCGCGAACAGTTCGCGCTCCCACGCCTGGGGTCATCAGCAACCCCTGGAAATCGACGGGACCGCGATCCGCCGCTGCCGCCAGGCTGCCATGCAAGCGCTTCATGTTCACATCCGTCTCGCGTACGTCGTGATGGGCGGGCATTACCAGGTATGGGAGGCACATTTGGGCGGTATCTGGCGCAGGAACTTGCTCGATTTTACGGGCGAGCGAGGACGCTTCCCGAACAATTCTATCAGGTCCGAGCGAAGCAAGGATGTCTAGTTGTGCGCCGCGAGAACGCTCAGCGCGTTTGTCGGCGAGATTGATGATATCGCCCTGCGTTCGCCCCTCGATGGCGCTGTGGGGAGAATCGATGAAGCTTTTCAGCCCCTCGGAAAGCCAATGATATCGTCTCGCCTGGCGGTTCGCGTCGTTCATCCCCTGCTGCACGACAACCCACTTTCCGTCGTCCGCAACGATAAAGCCATGCAAGTAAAGGTCAAATCCGTCCTGGATCGCAGCACTGTCGACCTTCGCAACCAGCCGACTGACGCTGGCAAGCTTCGCGCCATCAATACCCACGCGATTCCCGATATCAACCAATTCGTCCGGCGTTTTACGTGACTGGGAGCCGCGCCCGCCGCAGACATGCAGCCCGAGCTCTTTCGATCGCGGCTTCAGACCACGCTTTAGCGAACCCAGAACGCTGGTTGTGATGCCGGAGGAATGCCAGTCCATCCCCATGACCGATCCAAACGACTGGAACCAGAATGGATGAGACAGTCGGCGGAGAAACTCATCGCGGCCGTAGTGGTGGATAATTGCTTCCGCGATAAGAACGCCAAGCTTGGTCATGCGCTCCCCCAACCAAGGGGGAACTCGTCCGCTGTGAAGCGGCAAATCGGCGCTACCTGATCTCTTTGACATCTCGTCACCTTTAGGCGCCCCAGACCAGAAACACAAGCAGAGCAGCCGACAGTTCTCACGCGGCGGTAGGGGTCCGGTCAGCATCGGTAGAACTCAAATTCCAAGCGTGGCGCAGGCAGGGTGGCCAGATGGAGTACCTGACTGCCTTTCCAGCAGATTGGAAGCGGGTGTTTTCAACAAAGCACGCGCGAACTAGCGACCACGACGTTCTTGGAGAAAGTCTTGCAGATATCTTTTTTGCCGGTCCAGATCGAGTGATTGCGACTCTTGTCAGAATGGCTGATTATTCTCGCATGAGGCGGCGCCGCGGAGGCGATAAAACAGGAGCCGCTGAAGCGGCTCCTGAAACCTTTAGTTGACGGAGGACCACTGGCTACGAACGTCTTCAGCACTCTTGGTCAGGTGGATGTGCTCATCGACGTGGTCGACCCAATCCAGAGGAATAAAGTGGTGTTGACCATCGTCAGAGTCCGATTTTGTCAGCTTGATGCGAGACGTGCCATCCATGTGGTCCACCGTACCAACATGCGCACCATCCGCGCCGATGACTTCCATGTGTTCCTGAACCTGTTCTGCAGCGATCATGGCGTTTTCTCCTACGTTTAGATTGCGTAGTGGCAACGTCTACCGAATGGCTTGGTTCCCATGTCCAGCCGACGAAACC
>UBJO01000145.1 GCA_900465665.1 Hyphomicrobiales bacterium | reverse complement strand
GATTCCTCTTCCTTCGACGGGTAGTGGATGGTGTAACCACCTTCCTTGCCGTTCGGGCCGAGCATGTGATTGCGGATGCGGATGTTGGCAAACGTGCCGCGCATCATCACTTCATGATTGCCGCGCCGCGTGCCGTACTGGTTGAAATCGGCGACGCCGACATTGTGCTCCAAGAGATAGGCGCCGGCCGGCGAGGCCGCCTTGATCGAACCGGCCGGAGAAATGTGGTCGGTGGTGATCTTGTCGCCGAAGAGACCAAGGACCCGCGCGCCCTTGATGTCGGATACGCCGGAACCGGTCTTGCTCATGCCGACGAAGTAGGGTGGGTTCTGCACATAGGTCGAGTTGTCGTCCCAGGCATAGGTCTGGCCCGGGGGTACCTGCACGGCCTGCCAGTTGGCATCACCCTTGAAGACGTCGGCATACTTCGTCTCGTAGAGCTCGCGGGTGACGTATTTCTGGATGAAGGCCTGCACCTCGTGCGACGTCGGCCAGATATCCTTGAGGTAGACGGGGTTGCCGCTCTGGTCCTCGCCGATCGGCTCCTTGGTCAGGTCCTTCTGAACCGAACCGGCGAGCGCATAGGCGACGACGAGCGGCGGCGAGGCCAGATAGTTCGCCTGCACGTCGGGCGAGATGCGGCCTTCGAAGTTGCGGTTACCCGACAGAACGCCCGACACGATCAGGCCCTTGTCGTTGATCGTCTTCGAGATCGGCGCCGGCAGCGGACCGGAATTGCCGATGCAGGTCGTGCAGCCGAAGCCGACGAGGTTGAAGCCGAGCTTGTCGAGATCGGCCTGCAGGCCGGATTTCGCCAGATACTCGCCGACCACCTGCGACCCAGGCGCCAGCGAGGTCTTCACCCACGGCTTGGTCTTCAGCCCCTTGGCAACGGCGTTGCGCGCAAGCAGGCCGGCGGCGATCAAAACGCTCGGGTTCGACGTGTTGGTGCACGACGTGATGGCGGCGATCGCCACGTCGCCATGGCCGAGATCGAAATCCGTGCCTTCCACCGCATAGCGGTTGGAGAGCTGGCCGGGCTTCTTGTAATCGGCATCCATCGAGCCGGCGAAACCGGACGCGATGTTTTCCAGCGGGATACGGCCTTCCGGACGCTTCGGGCCGGCCATGGCGGGCACGACGTCGCCGAGATCGAGCTCCAGCGTGTCGGTGAAGACGAGGTCGGAGCCATCCCCCTCGCGCCACATGCCCTGCGCCTTCGAATAGGCTTCGACCAGCGCGATGCGGTCATGCGACCGGCCGGACATGGTGAGGTAGTTGATGGTCTCGCCATCAACAGGGAAGAAGCCGCAGGTGGCGCCGTATTCCGGGCCCATATTGCCGATCGTCGCGCGGTCGGCGAGCGGCATGTT
>UBJO01000149.1 GCA_900465665.1 Hyphomicrobiales bacterium | reverse complement strand
ACGACACGCTCACGCAACTCGATCGGATGCGGCTTGCCCATGGTGTGGCTCCTTCCATGGGCAAAAAGAATCACGGATCAACTGATTTGGAAATCCCGAATCTGGTTTGGCGCGACACGCTTTAAATACTTCGACATGCACGGAGAAGCCAATCCGTCTTTGGTGCAGCTTGCCCATCCTTAGGTGGGCAGAAAGCGATCGTTTTTATGCCAGGGGAGGTGTAGACCCTAGGCCGATCTGGATACGTGCGAGTGGCGCTGCGAACTTCCAAACGACCAGTCCGCCGTCAACACTCCAGGTCGCCTGACCTGAGAGAGCCGATGGCACCACCTTTGAGAGGACAAGAGCACCGTAGCCTTCATCCTGCGCCAGTAAATCTGCATAGGGCACGGCTTGCTCAGACCAGATAAGCTCGAACATGTCGACGCCCTCATCACTGGCCACTCGCCACGTGATGGATATGCCGCCGACATCCGTAACGCCGAAGCGCATCGCATTCATGATCAATTCGTGAAAGGCCATGCCAAGATTGAGAACGGCGTTTGCGTCAAGAACGATTTGCGGGCCGATAATCTGGACCGGCTGCACAGCTTCGAAAGGTTTGAGCTGATGAGCCACCAGATCGGCAAGGCTGACGCCGGCCCAATCGACCTGCGAGAGAAGATCATGCGAATGCGATAGCGCCATGATGCGCTCACGAACCCGCCTCTCGAACTCTTCGATTGAGCGGGAGCGTGTTGCCGTCTGCCGGATGACGGCAAGCACAATGGCGTATTGATTTTTGACGCGATGATTGATTTCTCGCATCAAAAGGCGAAGCCGGCGGTCACTCTCGCGCGTCTCCGAGATATCCCGAGCGATGCTGGACGCCCCTATTAGCTCGCCGCCGCGGCTTTTGATGGGGGATATGGTGATCGAGATAGGGACTATCCGCCCATCTCGATGGCGGCGGGTCGTCTGCAGAGGTTCGATCCGCTCCCCTAACTTCAGCCGCCGTAGGATATCGGCCTCCTCATCACGTTTGTCGTCTGGAATGATCAGATAGATCGGCTTTCCGACTGCCTCGCTTTCCGCAAAACCGAACATGCGCTCGGCCGCATTGTTCCAGCTGACGATCGTCCCGGTGAGGTCTTTGCTGATGATCGCGTCGAAGGAAGACTCTACGATGGCTGCGAGGCGTTCTGCGCTATGCTCTTCCATGTATGACCGCTTGGCTCATTGCTGCTTCGCTGGGTTGATCTAGGCAGAGGGCCGACAGATCAACCCCGCACAGGGTTGGAAAGTTCAAGAAGCGCAATTTTTTTGACAGCCAACGGCTCAGATGAGAATCGACCGGATCAGGCACGGTCGTAGGTGAACGAGGTCAGCAAAGTCGTCACGAAATTGCAAGCCCTCTCCTTTACCAGCACCTCCGTCCACTCGTCAGTTCCGCGAAGCCTCAAGTCAGTCTGGATGCTGTCCACGGCCGCTTCTTCTATTCGCTTAATGTGGGAACTAAAGCCCGCTTCACCCGCACCATGGTACATGTCGCGGATGACCATGCGCAGGATTTCCTGAATCGCTATCTGCCAGGCCGTATTGATTGCCTGCAGCTCGTTGGTGTCCGGTGCCATCAAAGGCTCCTAAGGAATGAGTAAGTTCGAGCGCGACTGTATATCACGCCCTGGTCTATTCCACGGCCGCATCCCATACGAGGCGGGAGTGGACGTTAAGCCTGCCGGGCCTTTCGGGCGGCGTAACGCCTGTCCCGCTCGGCTTTGCGGGCGGCCTCGTCTTGAACAACCCGTGCTATTCGGGCATTCTGGGCCGACTGCCGAGCCTCGATCTCGGCCGCGGCTGCTGCCTCTGTGGCCGCCCGTTCTTGAGCCGCAAGGGTCTCGATCCGGGCGCGCTCCTCGACTTTCAGTCGTTCCCGTTGCGCGCGGCGCGCTTCACGAGCCTCCACAAGGGAGACGCGCTCGGCCTGTCTGGCGGCTTGTGACGGCTCAGCCGCCGTCTTTGCAGCGCGGTAGGCCATAAGGAGAGCTGCCTTGGCGTCCGCAGCAGCTGAGCGTCGGTCGGTAAGGTCGTTGTTTCTGGAGTGTCTCAAATTCTTATCCTGACATTCGTCGTTGGGATGATCAGCCGGCCTTGGTTCGTTTGGCAAGCAGCGCGGATGTTGCAGACATCCGGTCGGCTTGCTCCTTGGCTAGACGCGCTTCGCGCAGCCTGAACGTCTTGGCGTCGCGTGCCTGGACCAGAGATTGGAGCTCTTCCGTCGCATTGTTCTTGGCGAAGAACTCTGTCTGGAGACTGCCGAACGCGGTCTCGGCCTGCTGGCGGGATTTGCTATATGTCACTGTCATTGAATGTCCTCGATGTTGGCTAAAACGCCAAAACGAAAAAGGCCAGGCGAACTGCCTGGCCTCAAACTGATAATTGCTTCCGGCAGTGCCAGTACATCCGTGGTCAAAGGGAAGCAGATATCGATTAAGCGGACTGCAGATTGCAGGCCGACATCTTGCCCGACTTCATGTCGCGCTCGAGTTCGAAGCCGATCTTCTGGCCTTCGACGAGCTCGCGCATTCCGGCGCGCTCGACAGCCGAGATATGAACGAAGGCGTCAGCACCGCCGTTGTCAGGCTGAATGAAGCCAAAGCCCTTGGTGGAATTAAACCATTTTACTGTGCCGGTGGTCATGATGAACCCTTTCAAAGCATAGATTGATGAACCGCGAAGCAGCTGCTCCGCAGGCGAAAACCGACTATTTTTGAAAGAAAAGTTCGCTTAGAGCACGGTGCCAATCGCGCGGTGAACAAAGCTCGGCAAGCAAAAGATCGATAAACTATACATAATGGAATGACAGCCAGAGGTCAACGATTAGTTTTGAATTTTTCGAGATATTATCTTCTGGTTGTATTTCTCTGAGTACAATCGGTGACTTCCTACCGCTTTCGAACCGGGCCAACGGAGCCAAAGGGTGCACCATGGAAGAAAGTCACGAAGCTGAGGGGCTTGCCGAACTTCAGGCGGTCCTGCCCGAACCGAAATGCGTCTGAAGTGGCATGTCTGACGAACGCAGCACAGGTCAGCAAGTGGCGGAGATGAACCACTCGAAGCAGGACATGAGTGCCAATGGACGGTCCGACCCGCCGCCCGTCACCCCTAGGCTCAGCTTTGCCGATCGAGTTTTCTCAGCGCTGCCTGAACTTCATCGATTGAGACGGGTTCGATCGTGCCCGGCAACTTACGAAGAGCCGGTTGCGAAACTACCGCATTTAGATCGGACGCCCACGCGGCCAGGGTCGCGCGCTTGTCGTCCTGCGAGAGTGATGACGCTCTCACGACATCGCTCGGCCGCCTAAGCCACCGGCCGTGCATCAACGCCGCCGGCCCCACGGTGACTGCCCGCTCGACCACCTGCTGCAGTATCGGATTATCCATGAAATCACCTCATTGCACGTGGGGATCG
>UBJO01000150.1 GCA_900465665.1 Hyphomicrobiales bacterium | reverse complement strand
CTCCCGCCCCGCCGCCCAGCCATAGGCGGCGAGGCGGGAGCGGAAGGTGGCGCTGTCGGCACTTCTCGCCAACGCCATCCTGCTCGCCGCGATGGCGATGACACATTCCGTCATGCTCTTTGCCGTCATCCGCTTTCTCGCCGGCCTCGCCAGCGCGTTCGCGATGATCTTCACTTCGTCGATCGTCCTCAGTCATGGGGCTGCTGCCGGCAACGACCATGTGCAGTCGGCGCATTTCGGCGGGCCGGGGGCAGGGATCGCCTTGTCGTCGGTGATGGTCTTCGTCATCGGGCTCATCGCGCATGGCGGCCCGGATGCCTGGCGGATCGACTGGATCGGCGGGGCGATCTATTCGGCGATCAGCCTCGTGCTCGTCTGGCTGCTTCTGCCTGCGGGTCCCGTCGTCAGCGGGCAGACCGGCAAGGAGCCGCCGATCACATGGAGCCGGCCGATGCTCTTGGTCACGCTCTCCTACGGCCTGTTCGGCTTCGGCTATGTCATCACCGCCACCTTCCTGGTCACCATCGCCCGGATGGCCGCCTCAGGTGCCGTGGTCGAATTCCTGTGCTGGTTCATTGCGGGGCTGACGTCTGCCGTCGCGCTGTTTGCATGGAAGCCGTTCGTCAGGCCGCTCGGGCTCGGCTGGATCTATGTCGCGGCCCTTCTCGTCGAGGCGCTCGGCGTCCTCGCAACCGTGATGCTGCCGCCATCGGTAGCGCCGCTGATCGGCGGCGCGCTGTTCGGCGCGACCTTCCTTGCCATCACCGCCTATGGGCTGCAGATCGGCCGCAAGCTTGTGCCATCGAGCCCGCGCCGGGCGTTCGCGATGATGACGGCGGCCTTCGGTTTCGGCCAGATCGTCGGTCCGATCGTCGCCGGCGCTTTGGCCGAGCGCAGCGGAAGCTTCGTCGCGCCCACCTATGTGGCGGCGGTGGCGCTCGTCGTCTGCGCCATCATGGTCATGCCTGTGATCAAGAAGCTCTCCTAAGCGGTTACAATTGCGTAACAATGGCGTCAGGCCATTGCCGCTTTCCGCGAACTGCCTTAATTTCCGGCGCAATCGCTCTTATAGAGCTTGCGAAGACACTCGTTCAGGAAAGCAATCCCACCCGTGTTTCTATCCTACTTCCCGAAGCCGAAACTCTTCTTCACATCGGCCGTCGTCTGGGCGCTCATCGGCGTCCTCCTTTGGTATTTCGGAGGCTCGAGCCTCGGCGCCGCGATCGGCCTGCCGCCACTGGCTGCCGGGCAGGAAGCGCCGATCGGCGTGTCCGTGTTCTGGTCGACGCCGTTCCTGTGGTTCTACATCTACTATATCGTCTTCGTCGCCATCTTCGCCGGCTTCTGGTTCACCTACAGCCCGCATCGCTGGCAGATGTGGTCAGTGCTCGGCTCGGCGCTGATCATCTTCAATACCTATTTCTCGGTGCAGGTCAGCGTCGCCATCAATGCCTGGTACGGTCCGTTCTACGACATGATCCAGCAGGCGCTGGCAAAGACCGCGCCGGTTACCGCCTCGCAGCTCTATCTCGGCATGCTCGGCTTTGCCGGCATCGCCTTCGTGGCGATCACCGTCGGCGTGCTCAACCTGTTCTTCGTCAGCCACTGGATCTTCCGCTGGCGTACCGCGATGAACGAATACTACATGGCCCACTGGCCGAAGCTGCGCCACATCGAAGGCGCCTCGCAGCGTGTGCAGGAAGACACGATGCGTTTTTCGTCGACGGTCGAAAGCCTCGGCGTCAGCCTGGTCAGCTCGGTCATGACGCTGATCGCCTTCCTGCCGGTTCTCTTCAAGATCGGCGCCAGCATCACCGAACTGCCGCTGATCGGCGACGTTCCGCATGCGCTCGTCTGGGCGGCGATCTTCTGGTCGGTGTTCGGCACGGTGTTCCTCGGCCTCGTCGGCATCAAGCTGCCGGGCCTTGAATTCCGCAACCAGCGCGTCGAGGCGTCTTACCGCAAGGAACTCGTCTACGGCGAGGACCACGCCGACCGTGCGACGCCGCCGACGGTGGCCGAGCTCTTCGCCAATGTCCGCCGCAACTATTTCCGGCTCTATTTCCACTACATGTACTTCAACGTCGCCCGCATCTTCTACCTGCAGGCCGACAACCTGTTCAGCCTGATCGTACTGGTCCCGTCGATCGTCGCCGGCAAGCTGACGCTTGGCCTGCTCACGCAGATCAACAACGTCTTCGACCAGGTGCGCGGTTCGTTCCAGTATCTCGTCAATTCGTGGACGACGATCGTCGAGCTGCTCTCGATCTACAAGCGCCTGCGCACCTTCGAATCCGCCATCGACGGCGAGCCGCTGCCGGATATCGACCAGCGCTATCTGGAGCGTGAGCAGGGGGTCATTCACGCCGACGGCTAGTTCGCGGGTGGAATGGTTTTTGGGAGACGCCGCGTGTCTTGGATGCGCGGCGTTTTTTGCTTTTTGGGGGGAGGCCACGGTTTGACTTGTGCCCGGGATACCCCCCTCTGTCCTGCCGGACATCTCCCCCACAAGGGGGGAG
>UBJO01000154.1 GCA_900465665.1 Hyphomicrobiales bacterium | reverse complement strand
CACGGATCAACTGATTTGGAAATCCCGAATCTGGTTTGGCGCGACACGCTTTAGCCATCAGGCGGGCATCAAACGTCGGCGGCCTGTGGCGATCGAGATTGCATAGCGGCGTCTCATCCTGATCGCCGCGCTATAGGAGATGTTTTTTTGATCTTGTTTCTAGGAAAACCCTTCGTAGTACCTTAGTACGCCTGTCTTTCGTCCAAACGACATGGCAAAACCACTCGGTAAATCGGTAAATCACCGGTGGCATCATAAATCGCGCTAATTACCCCGTCGCGTGTAAACTCCCTTGCCTGGGGGCTCGCTCGGATCCGCGCTGGCTTGCCGATCAACGGAGCCGCCATTAAAGGAGCGCGGCTGCCCAGTTCATGACGGCGCTGCATCGATGCTTGCCGCGTGACTCGATATCCAAATTGTTCAACCTAATTTATTTCAGGCAGACAGAAAAATCCGGAGGCTTAGGCGTGTTAATCGGGCTTTTTCTGAGCAGTCTAAAGATGAAGCGTCCAGGCGTGGTGATCCGATGGTGAATACGCCTGCCGTTCGAAAAGCGTTCAAGCGCCGCCTTCGCGAACGTCCGAATTTTCGCTAGCTGACTATGGGAGGACGGTGAGCGGACACCTGCTGGACTAACGCCGAATGAGGTCAGCCGTATCAATACCCAATGCAATCGCGAGCCGTTCCACGACCTCGATTGTCGGACTGTAGACCCCGCGCTCAAGTGAGCTGACATACGTCCGATCGATTTCAGCTTTATGCGCA
The DNA here is from genome assembly GCA_900465665.1 of Hyphomicrobiales bacterium. Lineage (GTDB taxonomy): Bacteria > Pseudomonadota > Alphaproteobacteria > Rhizobiales > Rhizobiaceae > Rhizobium. The sequence goes on along the minus strand of UBJO01000154.1, from coordinate 281 downwards.
AGATCCTCCTGTGACAGACCTTGAGCCTGACGTGCCCGCCTCAAATTTCGCGCGAATATCTCCCGGATTTCCATTTTAACAGGAAAATTCTTGTGGAGTATTTCTCCACGGAGTATACTCTACAAAAGCGCTTTCGATTTGTTCTCTTGGAGGTTAAAGGTGGAGCTACGCCAATTGTCGCTTTTCCGAGCCGTCGCCGAGGAGCTCCATTTCGGTCGGGCTGCGATCAAGATGAACATCGCCCAGCCGGCGCTGAGCAACCATGTCATGGCGCTGGAGAG